>NZ_JBHVIX010000025.1:0-90400 GCF_042799415.1 Streptomyces sp. NPDC057694 | reverse complement strand
GTGGAGGCCAGCATTGGGCGCTTGGGTGTCGTGGGGGGGTTGGTGCTTGAGTGGCCTGTCGCGCTTTGCGCACGGCCACCCCGCCCCCCCCGCCCACGGCCGTTCGGTGACGCCTTCCGCTCCACCTCGAAGTGCGGGTGACGCCGACCCTGCTCAGCGCGGCGCCGTCCGCTGCGGCGGGCCACGAAGAGGCGACCGTCCGGCTCCGGTACGGCGGCGTGCCCGAGGCCCGGATCGCCCCGGGCCGGACCGTCCGTCTCGATCCGGACCTGCGCGTCTCGTCGCGTGGGTTCCGGTGACCGCCTCTCCCCCTGGCGTGCACCGCACATGCACCGGCCCTCCGGCAGAGCCCGCGTTCCCCGTCGTCAGGTCCGCGTTTGCCCGGGCCTGTGCTCGCAAGGACAGAACCGGCCACCAGTCTCGGAAAGCACCGTTGCGGGACCAGTTCTTCCGCTCGAATTGGCCAATCTGCGCCGCACGGAACCGTGTCGTCCGGGCGGTGCCGTACCGCTCCGCATTCCATTCGCCTCGGCCGCCCACCTGACAAGGAACGTTCGTCGGGGCACGAATGGGCTGGCAGCACATGGCCGGACGAGTCGGCGCCCGGTCCGGCCCTGCGGGTCTGTACCCCTTTATCACAGCATCCCCACTGCGCCCAACGTAGATTTCTCGCCAACAAGTCCACGGCGTGGCGGACTTGACAGAGCATCATGATCGTCTGGTGATACGGTTTCCGGCACATGCCACGTGGGCTTACTTCTCGGCATGACCACAACCCAGGGGGGCTCTCCGCGGGGTGAAGACTGCCCGCAGCCGAGGGTCCGCCCCGACCGATTCCGAGAGCTGGACTCCAGCCGCTCAAAGAGAGTCACATGACGAATTTCTGGCAGGATCCGACAGTCTGGGCGCTTGCTGCCGGCGTCCCTGTCGCCACCACGGTTGTCGTTCGCCAGCGAATAACGAACAAGGCGTTGCGCCGTCAGAAACAGCGCCTGCAGGACGACTTGGTTCAACTGCAGGGAAGTCACGCCGGCCTCGAAGCCACCCTCGCGGAGCTGCGGAACGGCTACGCCGGGCTGGTCCAGGAGGCGAAGGAAGAGGCGGAGCACGCCACCAGCACCGTACTGAAGTCCGCGATGCAGACGCTCCAGGGCCTCGCCGCGGAGCAGCAGCGGGTCATCTCCGGGCTGCAGAAGAAGTACGGCGACTCGCCGGTGCTGCGGGACATGCTGGATGTCGACCACCTGAACGCGCAGTTCAACCGGCGCGCGCAGTCCATCGCCGTGCTGTCCGGCGGTTGGCTCGGCCGGCAGCGGGACGCGGCATCGGTCTATGACGTGATCCGCGGAGCGCAGGGCCGTATCCGGCACTACCAGCGCATCGAAGTCCTGTCGCAGGTGGACTCCGCGGTGACCAGCCGGGCCGTCGAGCCGGTCGCGCTGACGGTGGCCGAACTGCTCGACAACGCCACCTACTACTCGGCGCCGACCTCCGTGGTCGAGGTCAACGTGCGGACGGTGCCCAAGGGCATCTGCATCGTGATCGACGACGACGGTGTCGGAATGAGCGAGGAGGAGAAGACCAACGCCTCGCTGCTGTTGTCCAGTGGATCCGCGGTGAGCGTCTCCGAACTCGGCAATCCTCCGAAGTTCGGCTTCGCGGTCATCGGCGCGCTGTGCGCGCGCTTCGGGTTCACGGTCGCCATCGACGGCGCCTCTCCCTACGGGGGCGTCCGCGCGGTGGTGATGGTGCCGAAGGAGTTGTTGACCGACATGCCGGAGCCCAGGCAACCCAGTGCGAAGCAAGAGGCCGGCTCGTCCTCGGCCGCGAGCGGTTCGGCTCCCGCGGCGTCGTCCGGCGGGCTGCCCCAGCGGCGGAACAAGCGCGGCATGGCGCTCGTGACGGGCGACGGCCAGAACGGCGACTCCCCTGCGCGGCCTGTCAGGTCGGCAGAGGAACGGAGGGCCGTGATGGGGGCCTTTGCGCGTGGCACTGCCAGCGGCCGAAGTGCGGGGGTACCGGCCGATCGCGAATCCAGTCCTACCGATTCATACGAAGGAACCGATGCCCCGTGAGCGCCGACCTGTCCTGGATGCTTGACGACGCGCTGAAGATTCCCCACGCCCGCCACGCGGTCCTGATCTCTGCCGACGGCCTGCAGATGTCCCGCACGGCGGAGATCGGCCGGGACGACGCCGACAAGGTGGCCGCGGCAGTGGCCGGCCTCCAGTCGCTCAGCCGGACCATCGGCTTCTTCTGCGGTGACGACCGCGAGACCTGGCGGCAGACGCTCATCGAGTTCGACGGCGGCTGGGTCTTCCTCAACGCGGCGGGTGGCGGCTCCTACCTCGCCGTGGCCGCCGACGCCGAGGTCGACATGCAAGACATCACCTACCGGATGCAGCAGCTCGTCAACCGACTGGGCAAGGCCATGGGGGCAGCCCGCCGCAGCGACCCGGTCACCTCATGACGGATCCCGGTCAGACAGAGCCCGAGTTCGAGACCGAGGCGGGCCAATTAGTCCGCCCCTACGTCATCACCCGTGGGCGTGACCTGCCCCCCGAGGACGAGTTCTCCCTGATCACCCTCGTCACGACGACCACCGACGAGCAGCAGCGCCCCCAACGGCTCTCGCCCGAGGAGCGGCAGGTCCTGGAGATGTGCTCCGTCGGCTATCTGTCGGTCGCTGAGATCGCCGCGCACTCCCAGCAGCCTCTGGGCGTCGTGAAGGTCCTGCTCAGTTCCCTCGCCGAGGGGGGCTATCTGGTCACCCGCGCACCGGTGCCCTCGGCTCGGCTCGCCAACAAATCCCTTCTTCAGGAGGTGCTCGATGGCCTCAAGGCCCTCCCTGTCTGAGGACGCGTACGTGCGCAGCGGTGCACAGCAGACAGCGGTGAAAATTCTGGTCGTCGGGCACTTCGCCGTCGGCAAGACCACCCTGATCGGCTCGCTGTCCGAAATCGATCCGCTGTCCACCGAGGAGCGGATGACGAGCCTCTCGGAGGATCTGGACGACCTCAAGGGAGTACAGGGGAAGACCACTACCACCGTCGCCCTGGACTTCGGTCGCCTGACCCTCAGCGAGCGCATCGTCCTGTACCTGTTCGGCTCCCCCGGTCAGGAGCGGTTCGTCGACCTGTGGGACGACACGGCCCGCGGATCGCTCGGGGCCCTGATCCTGGTGGATCCCGAGCGGCTGGCGGACAGTTTCACGGTCATGGACCTGGTCGAGAGCTACGGCCTCGACTACGCCGTGGCCATCAACCGGTTCGACGGCGGCGTGGAGCACACCCCCGAGGCGGTCCGGGAGGCTCTCGACCTGCTCCCCGACACCCCGGTCGTCCCCATCGACGCGCGCGACCCGAAGTCGTCCGTGAACGCCCTGATCACCATGGTCCAATACCTGCTGAAGCGCGCCGCCCTGGAGCACGCATGACAACGCCCCCCGTACCTCCGCCCGGTTGCCCCGCACACGGCAGCGGCCAGCGAATACCCCTCGACACCACGGAGTTCGCCGCCGACCCGCACGCGTACTACCGGTACATGCGCCAGTCCGGTCCGACGACGCCCGTCACCATCGCGCCCGGTGTGGACGCGACCCTGGTGACGGACTACAGCGCGGCCCTCGACCTGCTGCAGGACCCCTCGACCTTCCGCAAGGACTCCCGCCGCTGGCGTGCGCTGAACGAGGGCCGGATCAGCCCCGACAGCCCGGTCCTGCCGCTGCTGGCCTACCGGCCGAACTGCATGTTCACCGACGGCGCCGAGCACCTGCGGCTGCGTCAGGCGATCACCGAGTCCTTCGCCCGGGTCAGCAACAGCCGGCTGCACCGGATCGTCAGCCAGGCCGCCCAGTTCCTGATCAATCAGTTCAGCGCCCGCGGCTCGGCCGACCTGCTCCGGGACTACGCCCAGCAGCTTCCGCTGTACGTGTTCAACGAACTCTTCGGGTGCCCGGCGGGCATCGGCGACCGGGTGCTCTTCGGCATCTCCGGCATGTTCGACGGGGTCAACGCCGAACAGGCCAGCCAGGTCCTGCTCCAGGCGGTCGGCGAACTGGTGGCGCTGAAGCGCGCCCAGCCGGGCGAGGACATCACGTCCTACCTGATGCAGCACCCGGCGCAGCTGAGCGACGAGGAGCTGGCGCACACGCTGGTGCTGCTCCTCGGCGCGGGTGGTGAGCCGGAGGGCAACCTCATCGGCAACAGCTTCTACACGATGCTGACCCGCGAGGAGTACGCGCGCAACGGGCAGTTCGACAAGGCCCTGGACGACACCCTGTGGCGCAACGCGCCGATGTCCAACTACGCGCCGCACTACCCGGTCGTCGACACCGACGTGGCCGGCGACAAGGTGCTCGCCGGTGAGCTGCTGCTGGTCAGTTTCGGTGCCGCGAACACGGCGCTGGCGGACCAGGGGGCCGACACGCGCGGGCACCTCGCCTGGAGCGCGGGCCCGCACGCCTGCCCGTCGAAGGAACCGGCCCGGCTCATCGCACTGACGGGTCTGGAAACGCTCTTCAACGCGCTGCCCGACGTCGAACTCGCGGTCCCCGCGGACAGTCTCGTCTGGCGGCCCGGCCCGTTCAACCGGGCCCTGGCCTCCCTGCCGGTTCGCTTCGGCGCGGTCTCCCCGCGCCCCGCGGCCCAGCCGCAGGCGACGGCCGCGTCCCCGCACGACCCGGCGCACGCTCCTGCCGCGCCCGAGGCCTCGGCGCCGCAGGCCGCCGGTGCCAAGGCGGGGCGCTGGAGCAGCTTCAGGAAGTGGCTGACGGGCCAGTAGGTGACGAACGCCCTGTGACGCAGGCGACACGGGGAGTCGTTGCAGCCTGCATGAAAGATCAACAGCTCGGGTAGGACAGCGCGGAGTGTCAGGAGTGACACGAGATGAAGGAGAGGCAGTGCACCTCGCAACCTCCGCGTTCTGTTCCACAGGCAACCGGCAGGGCCCACGGCGTACCCCATCCAGCAGAAGGACTCCCCGCGGGAGCGGCGCCCCCGACAACCCGCCGGGCCGGATATCCGCCCCTCCCGGGGGATCACCCTTCGCCTCCTCTGTCTCCGGCTCTTCCTCCGGCTCTCTCTCCGGCTCTCTCTTCGACGGAGCCGATCCCCGTACCCCCGCTCCCGGCGGACGCGCTCAGCGCTACGAAGCGCGAGCGACGCGATGACCGCCCTGCCGGAACCCGGCATACCGACAGCCGGGCCCGCTGAGACGACCCTCGGCGGCCACGTCCTCGGCCAACTGCGGCGCCTCGGCGCCGTGGTGGGCCTGAGCGAGACGGACACCGCGCTGTACGGACAGGTCCTGCTCGACTCCCTCGCGGGTGCGGCCCGGCGGCCGTTGTCCCTGCCCCCGGCGTCGCCCAGCTTCCTGTCCGACGACCACTCCCCCGTCGAGTTCTCCCTCGCCTGCACGCCGGACTCCGTCCCGGCGCTGCGCGTGCTCGTGGAACCCGGCTGGGCCCACGGTGACATGGGCGACAGCGCTCGCGCCGGGCTCGATGCCATCCGTGCGATGGCTGTCCGCTGGAGCTTCCCCACCGACCAACTCGACGCCCTGGAAGACCTGTTCTTCCCCGCTGGGGCCGAGGGGCCACTGGCCCTGTGGTACGCGCTCGACCTGCGCGCGGGAAAGGCCCCCGGGGTCAAGGTCTATCTGAACCCCTCCGCCGCCGGACCCGAGCACGCGGCACGCACCGTGGAAGAGGCGCTGCGCCGTCTCGGCTACGGCAAGGCCTTCGCGGAGCTCCCCCCGGCCGCGGGGTATCCGTTCCTCGCGCTGGACCTGGGCGCCTGGGCGTCACCACGCACCAAGGTGTACGTGAAACACGCGCGCATGTCGGCCGACGACGCCTGCGCGCTGGGCCGTTCCTCCGGGTCCGCGGCCGACATCCGGTACTTCTTCCACGCGGTCGCGGGATCCCTTCCGCCGTTCGACCAGGGTCTGGACGGTACGGCGCGGCTTCTGCGGCGGCCCGCGCTCACCTGTCATTCCTTCACCGGGGGCGCGAGCGAACCGAGCGGCTTCACGCTCCACATCCCCGTACGCGACTACGTCCGCGACGACGAAGAGGCCCTCGCCCGGGCCACGGCCGTGCTGACCCGGTTCGGCATGGACCCCACGGCCCTGCGCCGCAGCCTGCACGCCCTGACACGGCGCCGACTCGACGACGGTGCGGGGCTGATCGCCTATCTCGCCCTCGTCTACGAGCGCAACCGCCCGCCTCGGATCACCGCCTATCTGTCCTCCGAGGCCTATGCCGTCCGGCCGCCGCAGGAGCAGTACCCGCGGCTCGACCTGGGCCTGCACGACGCACTCAGGGTGTCCTGAACCCCGGGCACAAGGCCACAAGCCACGTCTGCCCGTACACCGCACAGAAGGAAGAAACGTGGAGCCGTACCGCATCAAAGTCGTAGAACCGATCGCGTTCACCACCCCGGCGCAGCGCGAGGCCGCGCTGGAGCGGGTCGCCTACAACCCGTTCGATCTGCGTGCCGACGAAGTCACCATCGACCTGCTGAGCGACTCGGGGACCGGCGCCATCTCCGCGGACCAGCTCGCCGCGGGCATGCAGGGCGACGAGTCCTACGCCGGCAGCCGCAGCTTCTACCGGTGGCACGAGGTCGTCTCCGAACTGACCGGCTACCCCCACATCCTGCCGGCACACCAGGGCCGCGCCGCCGAGCGCATCCTGTTCTCCGCGCTGCTCAAGCCGGGCACGAGCGTGCTGTCCAACACGCACTTCGACACCACCCGCGCCAACGTCGAACTGACCGGCTGCCAGGCCTACGACCTGCCCTGTGCCGAGGCGAAGGACCTCGACAGCGACTACCCGTTCAAGGGCAACATCGACTTGATCGCCCTCGAACAGGCGCTGGAGAACGCGGACCAGCGGCCCGTGGGCGCCGTCCTGATGACCATCACCAACAACGGCGGCGGCGGTCAGCCGGTCTCGATGGAGAACCTGCGCCGGACCGCCGAACTGTGCCGCCGCCACGGCGTGCCCATGATCCTGGACGCGGCCCGGTTCGCGGAGAACGCCTGGCTCGTGACCCAGCGCGAACCCGGCTACGCCGACCGCACCCCCCGTCAGGTCGCCGAAGAAGCGTTCCGCCTCTCGGACGGCTGCGTCATGAGCGCGAAGAAGGACGGGATCGTCCACATCGGCGGCTTCATCGGTCTGAAGGACCCGGAGCTCGCCGAACGGTGCGGGGGCCTGCTCATCGCCACCGAGGGGTTCACCACCTACGGCGGCCTGGCCGGCCGTGACCTCGACATGATGGCCCGCGGACTCCTCGAAGTCACCGAACCGTCCTACCTCGCCGAGCGCGCCGACATCGCCGCCTACCTCGCCGCACGCATCCGCGAGGCCGGGGTCGACATTCTGGAGCCCTCGGGCCTGCACGCCCTGTACGTCAACGCGGGGCGGCTTCTGCCCCACATCCCCCCGCACCAGTACCCCGGCACCGCGCTGGTGTGTGAGCTCTACCGGCGCGGCGGCATCCGCTCGGCGGAGCTGGGCACGCTGTACCTCGGCGAGGAGGACGAGCACGGCAACACCATCAAGACGGCGCCCTACGAGCTCGTGCGACTGGCGCTGCCCCGGCGCGTTTACACGCGTAGCCACTACGACCACGTCGCCGCCACCCTCGCGGACATAGCCAAGAATCCCGAATCGGTGGGCGGATACCGCGTGGTGGGTCAGTCGCCGATTCTCCGCCACTTCAGCATCAAGCTGGAGCCGGTGCGGTCCGGGGGCTGATCCACCGCGGCGCACGCACCTGCGGCGCCCTGACACACGGTGAGGCGGGCGATCACCACGATCGCCCGCCTCCCTCACATCGTGGTCAGCGCCCGGCCGAGGATCCTGCCCTGGGCGAGGTCGGTGACGGCCCTGTTGATGTCGGTCAGCGGGTAGCGGTCGGTCACGAAGGTGTTGAGGTCGAACCTGCCGGTGTGGTGCCAGTCGAGGAACGTGGCGATGTCGTCCTGGCGGCAGCCGCCCGCGGTGGTGCCGACGAGGGTCTTCTGGCCGGTGAGCATGTTGCCGTTGATCTGCTGGGCGATGTTCAGCTCCAGCGGCTTCTTGGGCAGGCCGACGATGACGGCGGTGCCGCCCATGTTCACGCCGAGGCGGCCGGGGCGGGAGGCGTTGACGGCCTGGGTGACCGTCTCGGGCAGGGCGACACAGTCCACGGCCACGTCGACGCCGCCGCCGGTGATGTCGATGATGGCCCGGACGGGGTCGCCCTGGCTCGCGTCGACCGTGTGGGTGGCGCCGAACTTCCGCGCGAACTCCAGCTTTTCGGCGCCCAGGTCGACGGCGACGACGTGCTCGGCGCCGCGGATGGACGCCGCGGCGACGGCGGAGAGGCCCACGCCGCCGACGCCGAAGACGGCGACGCTGCCGCCGGCGGCGACCGGGGCGACATTGGAGACGGCGCCGGCTCCGGTCAGCACGGCGCAGCCGACGACCGAGACGACGTCCTGATGGCTCTTCTCGTCGAGCGGGACGACGTACAGCTCGTCGACGAGGGCGTGGTCGGCCCAGGTGTAGACGTTGGGAGAGTAGGCGGTGCCGAGGCCGGGGATGTCGAGCGAGGCGCGGCCCGGCGTGCGGTCGGCGGCGCGCGGCAGCCACGTGACCATCACGGTCGCGCCCTCGGCCACGTGCGTCACCTCGCTGCCGGTGGCGAGGACGGTGCCGTAGCCCTCGTGGCCGAAGAGCATCGGGTCGGGGTGCGGGGCGTGCATCCAGAACAGCTGGCTCTGGCAGACGCCGCTGGCGTGGACCTTGACGAGGACGTCGTGCGGGCCGGGGTCGGGCAGCGTGACCTCGCGCAGGTCGAGCGGCTGTCCGGGCTTGTCCTGGACGACGATGCGGGTGGGCGTGGGCATGATGGTGCTCCTGATTCGGGCTTACGGGGTTCAGGGCGTACGGGGTTCAGGGCGTGCGGAGTTCAGGCGTGCGGCATCGGGGGCGCGCCGGGTCAGATGCCGGGCCAGGGGCTGGGCAGCGGGGCGTCCGCGACGCGCAGCGTGACGCGCTTGGTGCGGGTGCAGCCCGCGACCGCGTCCTCGCCGTAGGCACCGCCCAGGCCGCTGTCCTTGAAGCCGCCGAACGGCAGTCCGGAGTCCATGACCAGCGGGGTGTTGCCGTGCACGACGCCGGCCTCGATGGCCTGGGTCATGCGGATCATGCGGCCCATGTCGCGGGTCCACACATAGCTGCTCAGGCCCAGCTCGCCGGCGTTGGCCAGCTCGATCGCCTCGGCCTCGGTGGTGAAGGTCTGCACGGTGAGGACCGGCCCGAAGACCTCCTCGGACGCGATCCGCATGTCGGGGCGCACCCCGTCGAGCAGGGTCGGCCGGACGTAGAAGCCGGGGCTCCCGGGGTCGTGGGCGCCGCCGCCGGTGAGGACGCGGGCGCCGTCGGCCCGCGCCTCCTCCAGCATGCCGAGGACCTTCTCGTACTGGCCGCGGGAGACCAGCGGGCCGACCATGGTGCCCTGGGTGGTGGGGTCGCCGACGGTGACCCGGCCCATCCGGGTGCGTACCTCTTCGACGAACTGCTCGGCGATGTCGGCGTGCACGATGAGGCGACTGGAGGCGGCGCAGATCTGGCCCGCGTTGACGAGGATGCCGAGGACGGCGGCGCGGGCCGCGGAGTCCAGGTCGGCGTCGTCGAAGACGACGATCGGCGACTTGCCGCCCATCTCCAGGGTGAGCTTCTTGAACGTGTCGGCGGCGGCGTGCGCGATGGCCCGGCCGGTGGGCACGGAGCCGGTGAAGGAGACACCCGCGACGCCGGGGTGGGCGCACAGCGCCGCGCCGGTGGCGCCGTCACCGGTGACGACCTTGAGGACGCCCGCCGGGATGCCGGCCTCCTCGGCCAGTTCGGCGAGGCGCACGGCGGACAGCGGGGACAGCTCGGACGGCTTGACGACGACGGAGTTGCCGCAGGCCAGCGCCGGAGTGACCCGGGCCATGAAGGAGTGCGCGGGGGCGTTCCACGGCAGGATCACGACGTAGACGCCGAGGGGTTCCAGGACGCTGTACGAGAGGCGGCCGGGCACGTCGGCGAGCTGCTGGCCGAAGAGCTTGTCGGCGCGGCCGGCCCAGTAGCGGGCGTGCCGGGCGCCGCGGTGGCTCTCCATGACGGCGTCGGGCAGGTTCTTTCCGGTGCACCGCACATCCAGCCGGGCGATCTCCTGGTGGTGGGCCTCGACCAACTCGCCCCACTTCCAGAGCAGTTGGCTGCGCGCCTCGCCGGGCAGCGCGGCCCACTGACGCTGGGCGGCGGCGGACGCCTCGACGGCGCTGTCGCACTCCTGCGGACTGTGGTTGACCACTTCGCCGACGACCTTCTCGGTGGCCGGGTCGACGATCTCGATCACGGCGGTCGCGGTCTGCTGGCTGTGCATAGGGAAGTACCTTTCGTGCTGCTCCCGGCGGCGGTGCCGGGAAGTCTGATGAGGGCCGAGGAGGGTCAGGCGGGAAGCGGCTGGACGTCGGGCAGCGCCGGTGTCTTCGGGGCGTCGCGCTCCGGATTGACCGTCAGCACGGCGACGACGCCGCACACGACGGTGAGTACGCCGCCGAACACGAACGCGCGCAGGTAGCCGGAGCCGTCGTCGGGGGCCGAGTCGATGAGCGCGCCGGTGACGGCGGGGGCGATCAGTCCCGGCAGGGTCTGGATCGCGACGAGCAGGCCGAGCGAGGCGCCGCGCCGGTCCACGGGGGTGACCTCCGACGTCGTCTCGTACGAGAGCCCGAAGGCACCGACGCCGAAGCCGAACGCGACGGCGACGAGGGCGAGTTGGCCCACTTTCGCGTCGGCGGACGGCAGGAACGCGAGCGCGGTCCCGGCCGCCAGGACGAGCGTCCCCTGGGTGATGCCGCGCGAGCGGCGCGAGGAGACTCCGCGCCGGAACATCCTGGCCGTCCACGGGCTGACGGCCAGCGGGACGACGACGGTGAACGCCGCGTAGAGGGCGACCGCCTGTGCGGCCTGCGCCGACGTGTAGCCGTACTGGTCCTTCAGGTACGAGGGCAGGAACGCGGAGCCCAACGCCACGGTCCAGTACGCCCCGAATCCACCGATCGCACCGCCCCACCAGGTCCGGCTGCGGAGGTACCGGCGGTGCGAGAGGGGCGCGCGGGCGGGCTCGGCCGCGGACGACGAGACGGGCTGCGCGTTGCCGTCGGCGTCCACCCCGAAGGGGCCCTCACGGCCGATCAGGAGCCAGAGCACGGCCCAGAGCGCGCCGGTGGCGGCCAGCGCCCAGAACGCGGCGCGCCAGCCCTGGTGGTCGATGAGGTGCGTGAGCACGGGGGCGGCGACGAAGACGCCCATGCCCGACCCGATGACGTACAGCGCGCTGGGCAGGGCGCGACGCCTGGGCGGGAACCACTTGTACAGCGCGTGCACGGCGACGCCCGCGGTCGGCCCCTCGCCGGCGCCGAGGACGACGCGCGAGGCGAACAGCGTGCCGACCGATGCCGCGGCGAGCAGCGGCAGTTGGGCCAGCGACCACACCACGGCGAGGGCGAGCAGCACCCAGCGGGTGGCGACGCGGTTGGCGATGAAGCCGACGACGACCGCCGAGATGCTGAACAGGACGAAGAAGCTGCTGGCCACCAGGCCGTACAGGCTGTGACTGAGGCCCAGTTCGGCGGAGAGGGGGTCGGCCGCGAGCCCGAGCACCGTCTTGTCCCCGAAGTTGATCATCGCGAGGGCGAAGATCATGAACGCCATCAGCCACGCGCGCCGCGGCTGCGGAACCACCGCGGGGTCCGCCGGTTCGGGCCGAGCCCCTTGCTGTCGAGTCATGGTCGTCACGCCTGTCTGCGTCGTCGGAGATCGGGATACGTGCAAGGGGTGCAGGGGTGCGCGGCGCGTCAGACGACGCCGTCGGCGTGGAGCGCGGCCAGCGCGGCGGCGTCGAGGCCGAGGTACTGGGCGAGGACTTCGTCGGTGTGTTCGCCGAGTGCGGCACCGAGGCTGCGGATGGATCCCGGCGTCGCGCTCAGGTGCGGCAGCGGCGCCGCCATCAGCAGGTCGCCGTGGTGCTCGTCGTGGACCTCGGCGAGGGTGCCGCGCTCGCGGTAGTGGCGGTCGGCGGCGATGTCGGCGACGTTCATGAGCGGCGCGGAGGGAATGCCCGCGTCGTTGAGCAGCGTCACCACGGTGTCCGCCTCGAGGGTGGCGACCCAGTCGGCGACGATCTCGTACAACTCCTCCTGATGTACGAGGCGTTCGTCGCGTTCGGCGAAGCGCTCGTCCTGCGTCAGTTCGGGGCGGCCCATCGCGTGGGCGAGGCGGCGGAAGAGGGGATCGGTGCCGGCGTGCACGGACACCCGGCGGCCGTCGGCGGTGTCGAAGTCGCTGGCGGGCGCGATGTTCGGATTGCGGTTGCCGAGCCGTTCGCGGATCGCGCCGGTCCCGCTGTAGGAGATCAGGGCGTTCTCGCAGGCCCGGAACCCGGCTTCGTACAGGGCGAGGTCGACGATCTGGCCCTCGCCGCCGCGCAGATCGCGGTGGTAGAGCGCGGTCATGGTCGCGAACGCGGCCATGTAGGCGGCCATGTAGTCGATGACGGAGTAGCCCGAGCGCACCGGCGGGCGGTCCGGGTCGCCGCTGACGTAGGTCAGCCCGGAGTAGGCGCTGGCGATCCGGTCGAAGGCGCCCCGGTCGCGGAACGGGCCGGTCAGGCCGTAGCCGGTGAGGAAGACGAGCACGGCGCGCGGGTTGAGGGCGGCCAGCGCGTCCGGGCCCAGGCCCCACTTCTCCAGCGTCGGCGGCCGGTAGTTGGTGACGACGACGTCGAAGTGCGGGACGAGGTCGCGGAGCAGTTCCTGCCCGCGCTGGGTGCGCAGGTCGAGGGTGACCGACTTCTTGTTGCGCCCTTCCTGCACCCATTGCAGGGACCGCTTGCCGGGGGCGTCCTGGCCCGCGCCGCCGCGGGTGAAGTCGCCGCGGCCCGGCTCCTCGACCTTGACCACGTCGGCTCCGAAGTCACCCAGGAAGGTCGCGGTGACCGGGGCGGCCAGTACGGTCGAGACGTCGAGTACGCGTATTCCAGCCAGGGGTGGCTGTGTGTCGGTCATGCGTCCACCTAATCAACGGTTCGTTAACAACGGAACGTTAAGATGGGACGGTACGTCGCGACCACGGACCCGACAACGGGTTACTGACCAGTAGTTTTGGGAGTGTCATGCCGGACCAGCCAGCCGCAGCACCAGCCAAGCGCCGTCGCCGCACCCGCCAGGAGACCGAGGCGGACCTGCTCGACGCGGCCCTGCGGCTCCTCGAACGCGACGGCGCGCTGGCCGGGATCACGCTGCGCGAGGTCGCCAAGGAGGCCGGGGTCAATCACGGCCAGATCTACCAGTACTTCGGCGACCGCCAGACGCTGCTGCGCGCGGCGATCGGCCGCATCCTCGACACCACGTCGCTCGGCGCGCAGAGCCATTGGGACAAGCCGTTCGCCGAGCGCCGCCGCACCATGCTGCGGTACGCCCTGGAGCGACCCCAACTCCTGCGCCTCGAAGCCCTGTTGGCCCTCGACGGCGACCCGGAGCTGACGCTCTTCCCCGAGCTGGCCCGCACCCAGGAGGCGCTGGAGCGCGACCGGCGCGAGGGCGCGCTCCCCGAGGACGCCGACGGGCTGGTCATGCATGCCATGACCGCGGCGACGTACCTCGGGTACTGCATCTTCCGCGAGACGCTCGCCCGCGATCTCGGCCTGGACCCGGAGGAACTCGACGAGCGGGCGGCCGCCGTCTACGACCGCATGCTCGACGGGCTGGTCACGGACGGGCAGGAGCCGGAAGCGCCGAGGAGCTGAACGACAGCGGGGCGGCGATCACTCCGCCGAGCCGGGGTTCTTGCGCTGGTTCGCCAGGAAGCGGGCCTTCTTCTGGCGGTTTCCGCAGGTGTTCATGTCGCACCATCTGCGGGTGCGGCTCTGGCTGGTGTCGAAGAAGGCGGCCCGGCAGGTCGGGGACGCGCACAGGGCCAGTTTCCCGTCGCGTTCGCCCGCGATCACGCTGATCGCGTCGGCGGCGATCACGCTGAGGGCGTCCTCCACACGGGAGGCCGGGCCGAGCTGCCAGCGCCGGCCGCCCTCGGAGGTCAGGGCCGCCGCGGCCCGGCCCTGAGCACTGCGGTCGTTGATGACCTGGACGGCAGGCGCCGGAAGAGCCTCCTGGAGCGCGGCCGCCGTCGCGGCGGCGTGGATCGACTCCCTCAGTTCGCGGGCGAGGCCGAGCTGGGCCGTGGTGCAGGAGTCCACCGCGAGGTCGTACACCGCCAGCCAGTCGACGAGCCGCTGAGGCGTGGGGATGCGCTCCACGGCGTCGCCATGACGCTCCGACAGGGTCCCCGTGAAGCTGGTCGCCAGCACCTTGCCGAGGCGGAATTCAGGGAAATCGGAGCGCATGGAACCACCTTAGCCGGTTGCCGCCCTCCTCCAAGAGCTGTTAGAACCGTCTTAGCCGGTTCCGCGATGGCCAGGAGGTCTCATGTCCCGTCCGAGCAGCGACGTACACGCATTTGAAGCCCACGCGAGCGACGCCGACCTCGACGATCTGCGCGCGCGGCTGGCCGCGGCACGGCTGCCGGAGGCCGAGACGACAGCGCACCGTGCCGCGCGCGGCCCCGGCCGCTGGCAGCAGGGCGTTCCACTCGCCGACCTCGTCGATCTCGTGGACCACTGGCGCACCGGGTACGACTGGCGGTCGTTCGAGGAGCGCCTTAATCGGATCGGCCAGTTCCGTACGACCATCGACGGTCTGGGAATCCACTTCCTGCACCGCCGGTCCCCGCGCGCGGACGCCACTCCCCTGCTCCTGACGCACGGCTGGCCGGACAGCGTCGCCCGGTTCATCGACGTGGTGGACGAGCTGGCGGATCCGGAGGACGCGGACGCGCCCGCGTTCCATGTCGTGGTCCCGTCGCTGCCCGGCTTCGGCTACAGCAACCGGCCGGCCACCACCGGGTGGGGAACGGAGAAGATCGCGGCCGCCTGGGTGGAACTGATGGGAAGGCTCGACTACGACAAGTTCCTTGCCCACGGCGGCGACTGGGGCGGCAACATCACCACGGTCCTCGGCGGCAGGTTCCCGGCGCACGTCCTCGGCATCCACACCACGTTCGCGGAGGGGCCGCCCGGACTGACGACGGACGGGCTGACGGCGGTCGAGCGCGAGTGGGCCGAGGAGACCCGCGATTTCTGGCGCCACCGCGCGGCGTACGCGAAGCAGCAGGCGACCCGGCCGCAGACCATCGGCTACTCGCTCGTCGACTCACCGGTCGGGCTTCTCGCCTGGATCCTCGACAAGTTCGCCGAGTGGTCGGACACCGAGGACAGCCCGTTCGAGAGGATCTCGCGCGACCGTGTCCTCGACGACGTCACCCTGTACTGGCTGACGCGGACCGGCGCCTCGGCGGCCCGCATCTACTACGAGAGCCACAACTCGCTGGACCCCGAACTCCGGGTCGACGTCCCGTCAGCACTCACCATGTACCCCCGCGACGTCGAGAAGTGCCCGCGCCCCTGGGCGCAGGAGCGGTACCGGAACATCGTGCGATGGGAGACGCCCGAGGTCGGAGGGCATTTCCCGTCGCTGGAGGTTCCCGGGTACTTCGTCAGGGATCTGCGCGAGGGCCTCGCGGCGGTACTGGCGGCCGCCCACCGGTGAACAGAACCAACAGGACCTCCCTATCGGAACCACAGTTCCCTTACCGCGATCGCCATGCTACGTTCGTGGTCGTAACGGAACCAGAGGCCCATTAGGTTCTCATCAGGGAGTGACATGTCCGCAACCAAGAGCGCGGCGCAGTCCACCGCGCCCGCCACCCCGTCCCCCGCCACGACCACACCCGCACCCGCACCCACGACCGACACCGCACCCCAACACCTCACCCCCCGCCTGAAGTTGACCCTCGCGGTGCTCCTCGTCGCGCAGTTCATGCTGGCCGTCGACTTCTCGATCCTGAACGTGGCGCTGCCCGCGATCGGCGACGGGCTCGGGTTCTCGCTCGCCAACCTCCAGTGGATCGCCACGGCGTTCGCGCTCTCCGCCGCCGGGTTCACCCTCTTCTTCGGCCGCATCGGCGACCTGGTCGGCCGGAAGAGGATCTTCATCGGGAGCCTGGCCCTGCTCGGGCTCTCCTCGCTGGTCGGCGGCCTCGCGGGCAGCCCCGAGGTGCTGCTCGTCGCCCGCGTCGCCCAGGGGCTCGCGACGGCCGCCGCCACTCCGGCGGGGCTGTCGCTGCTGACGACGTCGTTCGCCGAGGGGCCGCTGCGGCAGAAGGCGCTCGGGATCAACGGCGCGCTGATGTCGGCCGGGTTCACCACCGGCGCCATCCTCGGCGGCGTACTGACCGACCTGTTCTCCTGGCGCTGGGCGTTCTTCATCAACGTGCCCGTCGCGCTCGCCGTCGTCCTGATCGCCCCGACCGTCATCAAGGAGTCCAGGCCCGCCATCCGGCCCGGCCTGGACCTGCCCGGCGCGCTCACCGTCACCCTCGGCCTGCTCGGTCTCGTCTACGGGCTGACGCAGGCGGGCGAGTACGGCTGGACGCACCCCCGCGCGCTGGTGGGGCTCGGCGCCGGCGTGGTGTTCCTGGCCGCGTTCTTCCTGGTCGAGCGGAAGGTCGCCGAGCCGCTCGTGCCGCTGCGCACCCTCGGCCGCCGCACCGTGGCCTGGGGCAACGTACTGGGGCTGCTCGCCTTCGTCACCGAGACCTCCCTCGTCTACCTGCTCACCCTGTACCTCCAGAAGACCCTCGGCTTCTCCCCGCTCGCGGCCGGGATCTCCTTCGGCGTCCTGGGCATCGGCACCGTCGTCGGCGGGCTGGCCGCGCCGAGGGTGATCGCGCGGACGTCGACGCTGACCGCGCTGGTCGCCGGCGGTGTCGTCCAGACGGTGTTCACCGCGGCCCTGCTCTTCCTCGGTACGACGACGGAGGCCTCCCTCGCCCTGCTGCTGCCCGCCACCTTCTTCGGCGGCATCGGCAACATGCTCGTCATCGTCGGCTTCATGGTCACCGCCACCAGCGGACTCCCGGACGCCGAACAAGGCCTGGCCACGGGCCTCGCGTCCATGTCCCAGCAGGTCGGCATCACCATGGGCACGCCGGTCATGTCCGCCGTCGTCACCGCGTCGACCGCCGGCGCGGCCACCGCGTCCGCCATCCACCACGGCGTCACCGTCGCCATCGCCGTCAACGCCGCCCTGGTTCTGCTCGGCGTCGCCCTCGCGGCCCTCTTCCTGCGCGGCCGCCCCGAATCCCGGTAGGCGAAAAGTAGACAAACGCCCTAAACTCGGGCACGTCGCACACGCTGAAGCAGCCTCGGAGGAGTGCCCCATGAGCAATCTGTTCGTCGTCGCGTACAACGACCTCGCCACCGCCAACCAGGTCCGCGACAAGGTGCTTTCGATGACCCGGGAGCACCTCGTCGAGCTGGAGGACATCGTCGTGGTCGAGCGGCGGGAGAGCGACGGGAAGATCAAGCTGCATCAGGCCGTGAACCACACGGCGACCGGGGCCGCGGGCGGCGCGCTGTGGGGCGGCGTCATCGGGATGCTGTTCCTCGTGCCGTTCCTGGGCGCGGCCGTGGGCGCCGCGGCCGGCGCCGCCGGTGGGGCCGTGACGGACACCGGGATCAACGACGGGTTCATGAAGGAACTCGGCGAGAACCTGCGGCCGGGTGCCGCCGCCGTGTTCGCGCTGGTGAAGCAGGCCGCCAGGGACAAGGTCGTCCCGGAACTCGCGGTGTTCGGCGGGCAGTTGGTGCAGACGTCGCTGAGCACCGAGGAAGAAGAGGCGCTGCGCGAGATGGCGCAGGCCGCCCACCAGAAGGCCCAGCACACGACGGCTCAGGAGACGGCTCAGGCTCAGACCGCCGCGCCCTGACGATGACAGGCAGCCACCGGAAGACGGTCACCTGAAGGAGTTCACCGGAAAGCGGTCACCGGAAGGGCAGTTCGTTCGGGCCCTCGGTGATCTGGCGGGCGACGTCCGCCACTTTCCGCTGATGGGAGCGCGCGTACCGGCGTAACCGCTCGAAGGCCTCGTCCAGCGGGATGTCGTAGCGGGCCGAGACGATGCCCTTGGCCTGTTCCACGACGACCCTGCTGGACAGCGCGTGCTCCAACTGGCCCGCCAGCACACGGCTTTCGGTCACCTCGCGCTGGAGCGAGAGGGTGTGCGCGGCGGCCTCGGCGAAGAGCCGGGCCAGCGTCAGGGCCCGCTCGTCGAGGCGCCGCCCCCGGGCGTCGAACAGCACGAGTGCGCCGGTCGGGCCCCCTTTGGCGGGCAGCGGCAGCGCGGTGACCCGCCCGTGGCCCAGTGCCGTGACGCGTGCGGTCCAGCGCGGCCAGCGCACGCGTGTGGGCGCGGTGGTCACGTCCACGTCGATGAGGGCGCAGCCGGTGGTGCGCGCGTCGTGGCCGGGACCCTCCTGCCAGCCGGTGGCGTCTTCCTCCAAACCGCGCAGCGCGACGGCGGTGCCCTCCGTCTGTACGGTTCCGCCGGTGGCGGCGAGGTAGTGCACGCTCGCGCCCCCGGCGCCGAACAGCCTGCTGCCGCCCTCCACCAGGGCGGTCAGGAGGGTCTGCGTGTCGAGCGGGTCGCGGGCCGCCTCGCCCGTCAAGTGGGCGAAGATCGTTGCGAGTTCCTGCTCATGCAGCGCCACGGTACAAACCCTCCTCAGCCGAGTTTGAGTTGCCGGTTGACGATATCGGTCGCGACCTCACCAATGGGGCGGCCATCGGCGAACGCCCGTGCTTTGACCAGTTCCAGTGCATCGTCGACACGGCAGTCGAGCTGGACGGCGACCACTCCGGCGGCCTGGTGCACCACCGCCCGGTAGTCGATGCCGCCGAACAGGCCGGGTACCGCATCCTTGCCGAGCAACACGCTGCGCGTCAGCGCGTCGGCGACCCGGCTGAAAAGAGCCGTGGACGCGACTCTCGGGTGCGGGTCGAAGACCGTGAGAGCGCCTATGCAGTCACCGGGCACCTCCAGCGGCACGGCCACCACCTGCGCGATGCCGAGCGCGGCGACGGCCGGGCCGTAGCCGGGCCAGCGGCCGCTCAGCACGGAACCGGACGCCTCGACCGGCGCGCGGCGGCGCACCGCCTCCTGCACCGGCCCCTCCCCCAGGACGTACTCCAAGTCCTGTGCCTTGCTGGAGGGTTCGTCGGACGACGCGGTCGCGACCTGCCTGCGGCCGTCGTCGACGAGGGTCACGGCGACGCTCCGCGTGCCGCACGCCTCGGCGACCCCGGTCATGAACAGGGGCGGCGGCCCACCGCCGCGGACCCACTGAGTGGCCCGGCGGGCGTGGGCCTCCAGGAGGTCCGCGGCGACCTGGTGGCGGATGGCGGTGCCGCGATGGAGCGCGGCGAGCCGCCGGAACGTGTGATCGGCGGCGCTCCCCGACAGGGACTCGTAGCGCTCCGCGAGCCGGAAGGCGCGCTCGGCACGCTCGCGCGCGCGGATCGCGCGGCTCCAGGCCAGTGCGGCCTCCGCGGGCAGGTCGCCCTTGAGGTCCATCCGCTCAGCGTACGCCTTCGCGCTCGTCCGTACTCGGGCTATGGCCCTCTTCCATCAGCAGGACGACACCCCCGCGATGGCCGTCGAACGGACTGCACTGGACGACGCAACTCATGCTGCGGCCCACGCGGTTGACGGCTGCGACATCCACGGGAGCGCCGCGCTTGCGGGTCTTGACGCACTCCTCCACCACGGCGCGCAGGTCCTGCGTGGGGAGCCCGAACTCCAGTCTGAAGAACGGCTCGTCGAGCACCTCGTCCTGGCGCAGGCCCCACAGGTCGGCGGCGCCCCGGTTCCAGCTCTTGACGTTGAGGTCCTTGTCGAGGACGACGACGGCGGCCGCGATGGAGGTGAGGACGCCCTCCAGGAAGGCGCGGGCCTCGTCCAGCTCCTCGCTGCGGATCCGCATCTCCTCGTTCATGGTCTCCAGTTCCTCGTTCCCGGACTGGAGTTCCTCGTTGGTGGTCTCCAACTCCTCGTTCGTCGACTGGAGTTCTTCGTTGGTCGTCTCCAACTCCTCGATCGAGGACTGGAGTTCCTCGTTCGTCGTCTCCAACTCCTCGTTGGTCGACTGGAGTTCCTCGTAGGCGGTCTCCAGGTCCTCGCGTACGCGCTTGACCTCGGCCTTGAGCTGGGTGGCGACGGTGACGTCGGTGAACGTGATGTTGGTGGCGGCGGGCAGTCCGCCGCCGCCGACCAGCGGCTGGACCAGGATGTCGAAGTACTGGACGTCCTCGCCGACCCTGCGCTCCGCCCCGTTGACCCGCAGGGTGCGGCGCTCGTGGGTGGCCTGGTCGATCAGCGAGCGCAGTTCGACCGGGCGGTAGGAGATCTCCAGGTCTTGGAAGGGCCGGCCGATGTCGTTGGAGGTCAGGCCGAACTGGACGCGGGCGTGGTTGTTGATGAGGACGACCATGCCCTCGGCGTCGACGGCGAGGGCGGCGCCGGGTGAGGCGTCGAGGATCAGGTCGCGCAGCTGCCGGTTGCGCGCCACGGTCTGCAGTTCACCGGAGCTGCCGGCGCGCAGCTTCAGCGGGGCGGGCTGGTAGGGCGTGGTGGCGTTACCGGGGTGACGGCGGAAGATGCGCTGGCGCATGCTGACGACGTCGAACCGGTCCGCGTCGTTGAGCAGCATCTCGGCCTTGCCGAGGAACAGGAAGGCGTTCTCGCGCAGCGCGAAGTGGAACCGGTCGATGATCTGGGTCTGCGCCTCCACGTTGAAGTACATCAGCGTGTTGCGGCACACCAGCAGGTCGAGCCGGGAGATCGGGGCGTCGCGGGTGATGTCGTGACGGCCGAAGATGACCCGGCGGCGCAGGTCGGAGCGGAAGCTGTACTGCGAGCCGTTCTGCTCGAAGTACTTCTCGCGCAGTTCGGAAGCGAGCGGCTCCAGGGTCCTGGCGGGGTAGAGGCCGGAGCGGGCGTCGCGCAGCGCCTCGTCGTCGACGTCGGTGCCGTAGATCTTCACCCGGTTGAGGGCCTCCTCGATGCCGAGGGCCTCCGCGAACATGATCGCCAGCGAGTACGCCTCCTCACCGCTGGAACAGCCCGCGCTCCACACCCGGATCTCGTCCTCGGGGCCGAGCGAGGAGAGCAGCTCGGGCACCACCTCGCGTTCGAGGAAGGTCCAGGCGTCGGTGTCACGGAAGATCGACGTGACGTTGATGAGGATGGTGTTGAACAGGGCGCCGAATTCATCGGCGTTCGTCTCCAGCTGGTCGCGGTAGTCCGCGTACGAGTCGATGCCGACGTCGGCCATCCGCTTGCGGATCCGGCGGCCCAGGGACGAGCGCTTGTATCCGGTGAAATCGAAACCACGGGCGTCCCGCAGGAAGCCGAGCAGCTCCTCGAGCTCCTCGTCCGTCTCCGCGTCGCGCGGCGCCTCGCTCATCGTCCTCTACCTACTGCCTTCACCTGTCGACGAGTCCGCGGATGACCGCGGGGATCTCCTCCAGAGGTAGCACGAAGTCCACCGCCCCCGTACCCATTGCCGCCTCCGGCATGCCCCTGAATTCCGCCGTCTGCGGGTCCTGGGCGATCACGGTACCGCCCCGTGACTTCACGGCGTCCACGCCCATCGCGCCGTCGTTCCCGGTGCCGGTCAGGACGACGGCGACGGCCCGCGCGCCGTAGGTCCCGGCGACGGACTCGAAGAGCAGGTCGGCGGAGGGGCGCAGGAAGTGGACGAGTTCGCTCTGGGAGAGGGAGAGGGTGCCGTCGGCGCCGACCAGGAGGTGGCGGTCGGGTGGCGCGATGTAGACGGTTCCGGGGCGGGCCGTCTCGTCCTGCTCGGCGAGTTTGACGTCGAGTGTCGTGCGGCGGTCCAGGATCCCGGCGAGGACCGTGCGGTGCCGGGGGTCCAGGTGCTGGACGACGAGGACGGGGAGCGGGAAGTCGGCGTCCAGGCCGCCGAGCAGCTCGGTCAGGGCGTGGATGCCGCCGGCCGAGGTGGCGACGGCGACGACCTCGAAGCTTTCGGTGGTGCGTTGGTCAGACTGCGGCACATCATCGAGAGTATCGCCGAAGCCCTGCCCCATGCAGCTGTCACATGCCCGGGTTCGCGGTCAGGACGCCGTCGGCGATGGCCCGGCGCAGGGCGGTGTGGTCGCGCTCGGTCTGATCGGCGTAGCGCAGGGCGAAGGAGGCGACGGCGCGGTCGAAGGTGTCCGCGCCGCCCAGATAGGCGGCGATGGCGATGCGGTCGCCGGAGCGGGCGTGGGCCCGGCCGAGGGCGGTGCCGCACAGGCGGGCGTAGGCGAGGAGTTCGTCCGGGGGCATGCCGGCGACGTCCGCCGAGCCCTTCATGTCGCGCAGTTGCCGCCAGTAGAAGGCGCGGCCCTGCGGGCCCGTCATCCAGCCGAGGAAGATGTCGCCGGCGGCCTGGATGAGGCGCTGTCCGGAGACGACGCGGTGGCCGGGGTGGAGGGTGGCGCCGGGCTGGGTCACGTACTCCTCGATGACCGAGCGCGTCGCCTCCTTGATCTGGAGGAAGAGCGGGTCGTCGGCGTCGCGTCCGGCGAGGAGCACGACGAAGCAGCGGGTGCCGACGCTGCCGACGCCGACGACTTTGCGGGCGGCGTCCACGAAGCGGTAGCGGTCGAGGAGGCGGCGGCGCTCCTCGGCGAGCGTGGAGCGGTAGTCGCCGAACATCTTGCGGATCGCGGCGGCGTCGGAGACGCCCGCCGGTTCGAGCAGCGGCGGGTCGTGGCGGATGCGGCGGCGGCCGTCGGGGGTGGTCTCCGTGAGCTTGGCGAGGGCGTGCAGGCTGGTGCGCCGGGTGGCCTGCGCGAGGGTGTGCTCGGCGCGCGCCCGCTGGCGGGCCGAGCGGACCAGGGGCAGCAGGTCGTGGGCGTCGATGCGCTCGTACCAGACGGCCAGTTCACCGAGCGAGGCCAGCCGCCGCATGGTGGTGCGGTACGCGGTCACGCCCGCCCGGGCGGCCTGGTGGGCCTGCTTGTCGCCGTGGCCGTTTTCGCGGGCGGCGACGGCGACCGAGGCGGCGAGCCGTTTGACGTCCCACTCGAAGGGACCGGGGCAGGTCTCGTCGAAGTCGTTCAGGTCGAAGAGCAGCGCGCGCTCGGGGGACGCGAACAGGCCGAAGTTCAGCAGGTGGGCGTCGCCGCAGAGCTGGACGGTGAGGCCGGTGTGCCCGCCGGCCGCGAGATCGCCGGCCATCACGGCGGCGGCGCCCCGCAGGAACGCGAACGGGCTCGCCGCCATCCGCCCGTACCGGATGGGCAGCAGGTCGGCGAGCCGGTCGGCGCCCTGGCGTTCCAGGACCACGACGGGGTCGAGGCGGTCGGCGGCCGGGATCCAGGGGCCGTGCGAGGAGCGGGGGGCGCGTTTGCGGGCGCTTCTGCCGTGGGCGGCGCGTTCGTCGGGGCTGCTCATGCGTGCGCGCCCCGCCGTTCAGTGGCGCAGCGCGCGGGTCACGTCGGCGGTGACGTCGCCGTCGAGGGAGCGGTTGGAGCGGGCCGTGGCCTTCTTCGAGGCGTCGGCCCCGACGTCGTTCACGGTGACCACGACGGTGTCGAGCAGATTGCCGCCCTTGTCGCGGAACGCGACCTGGACCGCGTACGACTTGGTGTCCGACTGACCGTTGTCGACGGTCACCGGGACCGTGGCACGGTCGCCGTCCGTCGAGACGTCGCCGAGCTTCACGTCGCCCTTGGCGTCGACGCCGCCCTTGATCTCGTCGAGCTTCTTGCCCGCCTCGGCCGTCGCGGAGGCGACCGCGTCGGAGCCCCGGGAGACGGCCGAGGAGGCCGCGGACGCGGCCTTCGACGCCGCGTCGGAGGGGCTGGTGTCGCTGTCGGAGCAGCCGGCCGCGGCGAGGGTCAGCGCCAGCACGGCGGCCGCCGCGCCCGCCGCCCGTGCGCCCGCCCGTACCCCGTTCCGTGCCCCGGCCCGTATACCGCTTCGCCTGTCCGTCATCCCGAACACCTCCGCTCGACCCCTACTCCTCCTGGTCGATCCCAGTCAACGGTTGCCTGTAGCGGGGCCGCATGCCCAGTACGGCAAACGGGTGGCAGCTGCGGAAGGATGTGCGCCATGAGTCCTACGACGGCTGCGCCGGCCCGGCACATCGGCGACGAGGAACGGCGGGTCCGACTGGCCCGCGCGCACCGCCTCTCCCCCGACGCCCGGGCGGCGACGCCGCTGGAGGTGGCGCGGTCCCTGGTGGCGCTGCACGGCACGGACCCGGCGACGGTGTATCTCGCGGTCGGGGCGCGGCTCGCCGACGCCTCCGCGACGGTCGCCGCGGTGGAGGCGGCGCTGTACGAGGAGCGGTCGCTGGTGCGGATGCACGGGATGCGGCACACCGTGTTCACGTTCCCGGCCGAGCTGGCCGCGACGGTGCACGCCTCGACGGGGCTCGCGGTCGCGGCGAAGGCCCGGGCCGGGCTGCTCAAGGACATGGTGAGCGGCAGCGACGGGCGGCTGACCCCGGAGTGGCTGGCGGAGGTGGAGGCGTCGGCGCTGGCGGCTCTGGAGCGGCGCGGGGAGGCCACGGCCGTCGAACTCACCTCCGACGAGCCGCGGTTGAAGGAGGCTTTCACGTACGGCCGGGGCAAGAGTTACGAGGCGCCGCACACCGTCTCGTCGCGGCTGATGCGGGTGCTCGGGGTCGAGGGCCGGGTGGTGCGGGGGCGGCCGCTCGGGTCCTGGACCTCGACGCAGTTCCGCTGGGCGGTCGCGCCGCCGCATCCCGAACTCCCGGTCGCCGAGGCCCAGTCGGAGCTGCTGCGGCGCTGGCTGGCGGTGTGCGGGCCCGCCACCGAGGCGGATCTGAAGTGGTGGACGGGGTGGAAGGTGACGGATGTGCGCAGGGCGCTGGCCGCGGTGGGGGCGGTGGTGGTGTCCCTGGACGGCGGCGGTACCGGGTACGTCCTCGCCGATCGGCTGGCCGCGCCGGACGGTGCACCCGAGCCCTGGGCGGCGCTGCTTCCCGGGCTCGATCCGACGGCCATGGGGTGGCAGGAGCGCGACTGGTACTGCCCGCCCGGGGTGCGCTCCGCGCTCTTTGACGGGAGCGGGAACATCGGGCCGACGGTGTGGTGGAACGGGCGGGTCGTCGGGGGCTGGGGGCAGCGGGGTGGGGGTGAGGTGGTGTGGCGGTTGCTGGACGAGTCCGGTGGCGCTGTCGCTGCGCGGGCGATCACGGCGGAGGCCTCACGGCTCACTGCGTGGCTGGGCGGAGTACGGGTGACTCCGCGTTTCCGGACACCTCTGGAGCGGGAGCTCGCGGGGTGATTGCGGGGTCCGGCGGTCGGGCGCGGCTCCGGTGGGGGCTGGTCGCGCAGTTCCCCGCGCCCCTGGGTCCGTTGCCGACTGACGGCCGGTGGCCGCTTCTCGCGCAGTTCCCCGCGCCCCTGGAGCGTGCGCTTCGCGCTGCTCTTCCCGGTTGTCGGCCAGGTACCGGCCGGTGGCCGCTTCTCGCGCAGTTCCCCGCGCCCCTGAGGCAGGCGCTCCGCGCCGCCTCCCCTTGAGGCTGCGCTTCGCGCGCCTCCGATGGGGGCGGATGGCGCGCCCCTCCTGGAGGGCGGCACGCGCCTCTCCTAAAGGGCGGGGGCGCACCTCTCTGATGAGATGGCGCACGAAGTGCGCATCTCAGGGGCGCGGGGAACTGCGCGACCAGCCCCCACCGGGCCGGGGACGAACGACGACCCAGGAGCGCGGAGCGCAAGCGCGAGAAGCCCCGCCGGGTCCGGGCGCCCGAGAAAGGGCACCGGAACCGGCGGGGCGGACCCGCAAAGGTCAGCGGCTGTAGCGCATCAGCGCCCGCACCATGTGACACGTCGTGTCGGACGGCGGATGGATGCCGACAAGCTCGGCCGTGGCACGGATCCTTCGGTTGTGGGCCTGCTGAGGAAGGTAGACGCCGGAGTCGAGCAGGGCGATCGCCAGGCGCATGGCCTTGAGGCGACGGTTGTGCGTGATGTACCAGTCGCGGGGCTGCCCCGCGGGCAGCGCCTTCTTCGCCATCGGTGAGTACGGAAGATCGATCAGCATGGGTGCGGCAGCGGGCACAGGCATCCTCCTGTCGCGCATTTTCAAGAGCCCCCGAAGCTCTCGAACACTGCTTCTATTCTACTGCCCACCACTGACAAAAGCCGCTGGCCAAGCCCTAGTTGACGGTGTCCCTCGCGTACCGTTGGCCCCATGGAGATCTGGATCAACCCGGCCTGCTCGAAGTGCCGCAGCGCGCTCACCCTGCTCGACGCGGAGGGCGCCGACTACACGGTGCGCCGGTACCTGGAGGACGTCCCCGCGCCCGACGAGATCCGCGCCGTGCTCGACCGGCTCGGGCTCGAACCGTGGGACATCACCCGCACCCAGGAGCCCGCCGCGAAGGAGCTGGGCCTCAAGGATTGGACGCGGGACGCGGCCGGCCGGGACCGCTGGATCGAGGCGCTCGCCGCGCACCCGAAGCTGATCCAGCGCCCGATCATCACCGCCGACGACGGCACCGCGGTGGTGGCCCGCAGCGAGGAAGCGGTGCGGGACGCGCTGGGACGCGGCTAGGTAACTCACGGGTCGCGGGTCATCGCATACGAGATCACCGGGCATGCGCCGCCCCGCGCGACCCCAGTAACACGGGGTTCACGAACGGGCAACGGACGGGAAATCGCCCGTTGACATGCTTCCGGCCAGAAAGAGACCCGCTTCCTAAGGATGTAGCCCGTGACGTTCAAGGCTGAGTACATCTGGATCGACGGCACCGAGCCGACGGCCAAGCTTCGTTCGAAGACGAAGATAATCGCCGGCTCGGCGGCATCCGCGGGGAGCCTGGACGCGCTGCCCATCTGGGGCTTCGACGGGTCCTCCACGAACCAGGCCGAGGGTCACGCCTCGGACCGCGTGCTCAAGCCGGTCGCCGTGTACCCGGACCCGATCCGCGGCGGCGACGACGTGCTCGTCATGTGCGAGGTCCTGAACATCGACATGACCCCGCACGAGTCGAACACCCGCGCGGCGCTGGCCGAGGTCGAGGCGGAGTTCGGCGCGCAGGAGCCGATCTTCGGCATCGAGCAGGAGTACACCTTCTTCGAGGGCGACCGCCCGCTCGGCTTCCCGGTCGGCGGCTTCCCCGCCGCGCAGGGCGGCTACTACTGCGGCGTCGGCACCGACGAGATCCACGGCCGTGACGTCGTCGAGGCGCACCTCGACAACTGCCTCAAGGCGGGCCTCGGCATCTCCGGCATCAACGCCGAGGTCATGCCCGGCCAGTGGGAGTTCCAGGTCGGCCCGCTCGCCCCGCTGGAGGTCTCCGACCAGCTGTGGGTGGCCCGCTGGCTGCTCTACCGCACCGCCGAGGACTTCAAGGTCTCCGCGACCCTCGACCCGAAGCCGGTCAAGGGCGACTGGAACGGCGCGGGCGCGCACACCAACTTCTCCACGAAGGCGATGCGCGAGGGTTACGACGCGATCATCACCGCGTGCGAGTCGCTCGGCGAGGGCTCCAAGCCGCTCGACCACGTCAAGCACTACGGCGCCGGCATCGACGACCGGCTGACCGGCCTGCACGAGACCGCTCCGTGGAACGAGTACTCGTACGGCGTCTCGAACCGCGGCGCCTCGGTGCGTATCCCGTGGCAGGTGGAGAAGGACGGCAAGGGCTACATCGAGGACCGTCGTCCGAACGCCAACGTCGACCCCTACGTCGTGACGCGGCTGCTCGTCGACACCTGCTGCTCCGCGCTGGAGAAGGCGGGCCAGGTCTGAGCAGCGGCTGATTTCGGCCATGAAGGCGACGAGGGCGTCCGCATCTTGTGCGGGCGCCCTCTCCTTTGCGTACTCCATCTGCTTCAATACGGGTATGGCCAGCTTCCAGAACCTCAGCGCGCGGGGTCGTCGTCACGACCTCGAGCCGTTCTGGCCTTCCCGCCAGCACCACGACTTCGACCGGGTGTGTTGCCGCGTGTGAACGCGCAGGCCCTCTAAAGCCGTCTCTCCCTCTGCGAGAGTTACGGCCTTCGGTCCGCGCGCATGACGTACGTCCTCTCCCAGACGGCTTCTCGCGCGAAGGTTGGCCACTCATGGCTCACGCCCGCTCTCTCTCCGTTGCTCCCTCTCCCGCCCGTACCCGATTGCGCGCCGTCGGCAGCGACGAGGTCGACCGGCTGGTCGACGTCTCCGACTTCCTGCCGCCGGGCGCCACGCTGCTGCCCGCGCCGCCGCACACCCTGCCGACCCTGCCGGGCAACCCGCCGATGATCGGCTACCTGGTGCTCGTACCGGCCGACCAGCAGCCGCTGCTGCCGCCCCAGCCGGCCGTCGCGGAGCCGGTCCGGGCGGCCGGTGACGGCCTCATCGGCATCGACGGCGCGGAGCGCACCGCGAGCGTCGAAGGACGTCAACTCGATCTGACCTACCTGGAATTCGAGCTGCTCGCGCATCTCGTCGCGCATCCGCACAGGGTGCACTCGCGCGACCAGCTGGTCACCACGGTGTGGGGCTACGGGCATGTCGGCGACGGCCGCACGGTGGACGTGCACGTCGCCCGGCTGCGCCGCAAGCTGGGCGCCGAGCACCGCAAGGTGATCCAGACGGTGCGCAGGGTCGGCTACAAGTACGCGCCGCCCGCCGGCCGCTGACCCCCGACCGCCCTCACCCTCCCGGGGGTAGTGCTGGCTACACCTCGGGACGGGTGCCCGTACCACTGTTCCGGACCGCCGTGGCAGCCACACTGTGAGGACAGCGACGGCGGAACGGGACGGGGTACGGGATGGGTGCGCGGGTGCGGAGTGCCGCCACGGCGGGGGTGCGGGGGCTGGTGCTCGCCGCGGTGGGGCTCGCCGGGTCGATCGTGTTGTTCGTGCTGTCCCTCGTGTCGGTCGTCCTCATCGTGGTGGGGATCGGGGCCTTCACCACTCCCTGGATACTGACCCTCGTCCGGCACTGGGCGAACTGGCGCAGGCTGGTCGCAGCCGAGTGGTGCGGGGTGCGCATTCCGGCGACGTACCGGCCGTTCCCCGAGGACTTGCGCGGCGGGCCCGTCGGCCAGGTCGAGCGGTGCCGGCTGATGCTCGGCGATCCGGCGACCTGGCGGGACCTGCGGTGGCTGCCCGTCGACATGACGGCCGGGTTCGTCACGGCGCTGCTGCCCGCGGCGCTGGTCCTCTACCCGGTCGAGGGGTACGCGCTCGCGGCCGGCCTGTGGCGGGTCTTCACCGACGGATCGCGGGTCGGCTGGTGGTACGGGTTCGTGCCGATCAGCGGTGAGGGGTCCGCGCTGCTCGCCGCCGTGCTGGCGACGGCGCTCCTCGCCACCGGGCTCTACACCGCTCCCGCCCTGCTGAAGGTGCACTTCCTCCTGACGCGGTCCGTGCTGGTCCCGGCGGACGGTGAACTCGCGGACCGCGTCCGGGTGTTGACCGAGACGCGGCGCGACGCCGTGGACACCTCGGCGGCCGAGCTGCGCCGCATCGAGCGCGATCTGCACGACGGGGCGCAGGCCAGGCTCGTCGCCATGGGCATGGATCTGGGCACGATCGAGGCCCTGATCGAGAAGGATCCGGCGCGGGCGAAGGCGCTGCTCGCGCAGGCCCGGCAGTCGTCGACGGACGCGCTCAGTGAGCTGCGCGACCTGGTCCGCGGCATCCATCCGCCGGTGCTCGCCGAGCGCGGACTCGGCGATGCCGTGAAGGCGTTGGCGCTGCGGCTGCCCATAGCCGTGGAGGTGGAGATCGAGCAGGCCGATCAGGCCGGGCGGGCCGAGGCGCCGGTGGAGTCGGCCGCGTACTTCGCGATCAGCGAGGCTCTGACGAACGCGGTGAAGCATGCGGACGCGGACCGCATATGGGTCGACATCAGCCACGCCGACGGCCATCTCCGGATCGCCGTCACCGACAACGGCAGGGGTGGCGCCGTGCTCCGGGAAGGCGGTGGGCTCGGCGGGGTGGAGCGCAGGCTCGCTACATTCGACGGTGTCCTCGCCGTCAGCTCTCCCGCGGGCGGTCCGACCATGGTGACCATGGAGATCCCTTGCGTGTTGTCCTAGCCGAAGACCTGTTCCTGCTGCGGGACGGGCTCGTGCGGATGCTTGAGGCCTACGACTTCGAGATCGCGGCCGCCGTGGAGAGCGGACCCGAACTCACCAGAGCACTGGCGGAGTTGGCGCCGGACGTCGCCGTCGTCGATGTCCGGCTGCCGCCCTCGCACACCGACGAGGGGTTGCAGTGCGCGCTGGCCGCGCGACGGGCGCGGCCCGGCCTTCCGGTGCTCGTGCTGTCCCAGCACGTGGAGCAGTTGTACGCGCGCGAGCTGTTGGCGGACGGGAACGGCGGGGTGGGGTATCTGCTGAAGGACCGGGTGTTCGACGCGGAGCAGTTCGTCGACGCGGTGCGGCGGGTCGCCTCCGGCGGTACCGCGATGGACCCGCAGGTGATTCAGCAGTTGCTCGCGCGGCGGGCGGTTCAGGAGCCGCTCGGTGGGCTCACTCCGCGGGAGCTTGAGGTGCTGGAGCACATGGCCCAGGGGCGGTCGAACGCGGCGATCGCGGCTCAGCTCGTCGTCACCGAGCGGGCGATCGCGAAGCACACCTCCAACATCTTCGCGAAGCTGGGCCTCGCGGTCTCGGACGACGACAACCGCCGGGTCCTCGCCGTCCTGGCCTACTTGGACCGAGCCCCGTAAGCAACGGCCCCGCCAGGTGCACTGTGAGTACGGGCTACTACCAGCCCCGCCAGGGGCACTATGAGTGCGGGCTACTACCAGCCCCGATAGGGGCGCGGGGAACTGCGCGAGAAGCCCCACCGGGCGTTCACCCGCGAACGGCGCTGAACTGGCCGCCCATTAGGCGCTAGCCCCGCTCCGGGGTGCCGCCTTGCCCACCCTGCCGCCCTAGGCGGCAGATTGCCCAAGGCGGCGGCAGCCGGCCGACAGGCCGCCCGAAGCGGCGGCGGGGCCGGGCGGCAGCCCAAGGCGGCGGGGCGGCGGCCGATAGGCCGCCCAAGGCGGGCCAGAGTAAAAAATGGGGCGGGGTTGAACACGGCCGTACCCCGTTGCGTACGTAGCCCCATGGGACGCACCTCACGGAAAAGGCGCTCATCGCTGGCGACGCGCATGACCATCGCGTCGGCCGCACTGCTCCTGGGCGGAGGTGGGCTGGTCGCGGTGAATGTGTACGCGCAGGCCCACGAAGAGAACTCCGCGGACACCGGACAGCAGAGCGGCAGCGGCGTCGTAGCGAAGACGACCACCATCGACTGCCCGGACGTCGGCACCGCGCTGCCCGACGTACCGGACAGCGCGCGGGGCCGGGTGGACGGTGAACTGGCCGCCATGGACACCCAGATCACCCAGGCCTTTCAGCGCCTCGCCCAGAACCGGGACGCCGCCGCCCAGGACCCCGGCTGGGTGCAGAACAGTGTCCTGGGCCCGCTGAAGTCCAAGCGCGGCGCCGCCCTCGACCGCATCGGGCAGGACATCCGGCGCTCGGGCGGCAGCGCGCCGCAGGGGCTCGGCGGGATGGCGCAGTGCACCCAGCGCGCCACGGACGACAACGGCGGCGACTCCCCCGCCCCGTCCGCACCGCCCGCCTCTGCGCCGCCCGCCTCCGCGCCGCCGGCCTCCGCACCGCCCGCGGCATCGGCGCCGCCGCAGCAGGGCGCCGCCACCGGCGGCCCGGTGGCGGCCGACTTCCAGGACATCACCAAGGTCCGGCCGAACGTCCAGCAGGCCCAGGGCGGCCGCGGCGCGTCGACGGGCACCTTCACCACCGCGTGCGGCACCAACGCCAACAAGCTGCGCAACAGCGACAACGTGATCGTCGCCCCGGGTGTCACCAACGGCGCGCACCACATGCACGACTACGTCGGCAACCAGAGCAACAACGCCTTCGCGAGCAACGACACCTTCGCGGGCGCCGCCACGAGCTGTCGCAACCAGGGCGACAAGTCGACGTACTACTGGCCGGTGCTGCGCGTGCAGGACGGCACGCAGGAGGCCGACGCGAACCAGGACGGCGGCGGCAAGGAGGGCAACATCGGCAAGATCCTCCAGGCGCGGACGGCGAGCATCAAGTTCGTCGGCAGCCCGCGCTCCAAGGTGGTCGCGATGCCGAAGTTCCTGCGCATCATCACCGGCGACGCCAAGGCGTTCACCAACGGCACCGCGAACGCCAACGCCCACTGGAGCTGCACCGGCTTCGAGAACCGGCAGCTGACGGACAAGTACCCGATCTGCCCGCGTGGCAGCCAGGTGGTGCGCAGCTTCAAGTTCCAGAGCTGCTGGGACGGCCAGAACACCGACAGTGCCAATCACCGCACCCATGTGGCGTTCGCCGACGCCCAGGGCAACTGCCCGGCGGGCTTCAAGGCGATCCCGCAGCTGACCATGCGGCTGGTCTACGACGTGCAGGCGCCGAAGATCGCGAACGGCCAGGTGACGAAACCCTTCGCGGTCGACGGCTTCCCCGAGCAGCTGCACAAGCCGATCACGGACCACGACGACTTCATCAACGTCTTCTCCGACCAGCTGATGCAGCGGGCGACGAACTGCATCAACCGGGGCGACCGGTGTAACTGACCGGCCGCCCCTCCCGGCTGCTGCGCGGCCGACTCAGTGGTGACCCGTGAGCCCGGAATCGGGCGACTCCTCGTGACCCCCACCACCGCTACTCCCCGAGTGGTGCGAGGAGTTCCGCTCCACGGTCCCGCCGAGCCGGCCGCGCAGCTTCGTCACGACCGGGTCCGGGCCGACCGCGATCCATTTGGCGCCCACGAGATAGTCGCCGCCGTAGTCGTCGGCCACATCCAGCCACTCCGCCTGGCCGCGGTCGGTGGCGAAGGTGGCGAGAACGTAGCGGCCGGTGCCGGTGCCGCAGGTGGCCTGGCGCAGTTCGGCGGCGTCGGTCTGCACCTGGGGGTCGCAGCCCGCCCGGTGGGCGATCTGTTCCAGTGTCCCGGTGGCCGTTCGGGGGATCTTCGGGGTGTCGCCGTGGGCTCCGTCCGTGGTGCATCCGGCCGCGGCCGCGACCAGTAGAACCCCTGCCACCAGCAGCTTCCTCATTGCGCTCTCCTGTCCGGTACGTGACCGGCGGTCCGTTGTGTTCCCGCCAGCTCCGTTCGCACCGTTGAGCACGGACGTGCACCCGGTTAGCGTGCGCCGCACCATCCGTGACGCACAGGGGGGTACCAGGTATGTCCGCGCCAACGAGACGCACGGTGATCGGCACGGCAGGTGCCATCGGTATCGGCTCGGCCCTCGGGGTGGGTCCGGGCGCACCGGCCGCACATGCCGCTCAGGCCCTTGATACGTCTGCGGCGCTCGCCGCGCTCAAACGGCAACTGCCGCATCACGCGGACCAGTTCAGGCTCACACTGGTCGCCGCGCAGGGTGGCGCGGACCGTTTCCGGGTGTCCGGGACACGGGGCCGCATCGAGGTGTACGGGACGACTCCGGCGGTGCTGCTCGCCGGGGTCCACTGGTATCTGAAGTACACGTGCGGGGCGCAGATCGCGTGGAACGGCAGCCAGCTGGACCTGCCCGCCCGGCTGCCCGCACCGTCCCGGCCGCTGGAGCGGTCGTCGTCGCTGCCGCACCGTTTCGCGCTGAACGACACCAACGACGGCTACACGGCGCCGTTCGCCGGCTGGTCGTACTGGGAGCGCGAGCTGGACATCCTCGCGCTGCACGGCTGCAACGAGGTGCTGGTCATCGCCGGCATGGAGGCCGTCTACCACCGCGTCCTGAAGGACTTCGGCTACAGCGACGAGGAGTCGCGGGCCTGGCTGCCCGCCCCCTCGCACCAGCCGTGGTGGCTGCTCCAGAACCTGTACGGGTACGGCGGCCCGCTCTCCCCCGAACTGATCGCCGAGCGGGCCGCGCTGGGCCGGAAGATCGTCGACCGGCTGCGTGAGCTGGGCATGAGCCCGGTCATGCCCGGCTACTACGGGCACGTACCGGCGGGCTTCGTGGAACGCAACGGCGGGGACGCGCACGTCGTGCCGCAGGGCACCTGGCACGGCTTCCAGCGGCCCGACTGGCTCGACCCGCGCACCGAGTCGTTCGGAGCGGTCGCCGCGTCGTTCTACGGGCACCAGAAGGACCTGTTCGGCGACATCGACGCGTTCAAGATGGACCTGCTGCACGAGGGCGGCAGCGCGGGCGACGTGCCGGTGCCGGACGCGGCGCGCGGGGTGGAGACGGCGCTGCGCGCGCACCGGCCGGGCGCGACCTGGGTGATCCTCGGCTGGGAGGCGAACCCGCTGCCCGCGCTGATCGACGCCGTCGACAAGAAGAAGATGCTGATCGTGGACGGCGTCTCGGACCGGTACACGTCGGTCACCGACCGCGAGAAGGACTGGGCGGGCACCCCGTACGCGTTCGGCACCATCCCGAACTTCGGCGGCCGCACCACGATCGGGGCCCGCGCGCACATCTGGCAGGAGAAATTCTTCGCCTGGCGCGACAAGGCCGGCAGCGCGCTCGCGGGCACGGCGTACATGCCCGAGGGCACGGACCGCGATCCGGCCGCCTTCGAGCTGTGGTCCGAACTGGCGTGGACGGACAGTCTCGACCGGGCGCGCTGGTTCGCCGGGTACGCCGACTTCCGGTACGGCGGCCGGGACAAGGACGCGCGCGCCGCCTGGCAGGCGCTGCACGACACGGCGTACCAGCACAAGGCGGTGGAGCGCTCCGATCCGCACGACTCGCTGTTCGCCGCCCGTCCCGACCTGTCCGCCGACCGGGCCGCCTACTACGCGCCGCGCGCCCTGACCTACGACCCGTCCCGCTTCGACGCGGCGCTCACCGGCCTGTTGGGCGTGGCTCCCGGCCTGCGGCGCAGTTCCGCCTACAAGTACGACCTCGTGGACATCGCCCGCCAGGCCCTCGCGCACCGCAGCCGGCAGCTCCTGCCGCAGCTGAAGGCGGCGTACGCGGCGAAGGACCGGGCGACCTTCAAGGCGCTCGCCTCGCTGTGGCTCAAGCTGATGCGGCTGTCCGACGACGTGACGGGCACCCATCCGGCGTTCCTGCTCGGCCCGTGGATCCAGGACGCCCGCACCCTGGCGACGAACGCGGCGGAGCGCGCCGAGTTCGAGCGCTGCGCCAAGGTGCTCATCACCGTGTGGGGCGACCGGGCCACCTCCGACCCCGGCAATCTGCACGAGTACGCGAACCGCGAACTGCACGGCCTGACGGCCGACTTCTACCTGCCGCGCTGGCAGAAGTGGCTCGACGAGCTCCAGGACGCGCTGGCGGCGGGGCGCGAGCCGGTGGCGGTGGACTGGTTCGCGTTCGAGGAGCCGTGGACGCGCGAGACGAAGGACTATCCGCTGCGGCCGTACGGCGACGCCTACCGGACGGCGGCGCGGGTCCGTGACGTGCTGGCGGCCGCCCCCTACCAGGGCTCCGTGACGGTCACGGCGGAGCCGCCCGCGTTCCCGCCGAACGGGCACGCGCGGGTGGCCGCCACCTTCCACAACGTCAACGGGCTGCGCGCCACGGGCCGCGTCGACTTCACCCTGAAGGGCATCGACGCCGACCCGGAGGGCGCGACCAGCCTCAGGAGCGTCGCCCCGGCGGGCACGGGCACGGTGGCCTGGCAGGCGACCGCGCCCGCCGCCCCGCTCGACAAGCCGCTGCGCCCGCTGCCGTACGAGGTCGACGTCGCCTACGGGCCCGCGGGCGAAGCGCGGATCACGTACGTCCACAAGGGCACCCTGTTCGAGGCGGGGCCGCTCGACGCGGGCTGGAAGACGTACTCCAACAACGGTGCGATCTGCGGGCAGTTGGGGGACGCGTTCGCCATCGACGGCGGCGGCGCCGACCTGTGGAAGGGCACGACGGAGTTCGGCACGGTGTACCGGCCGGGCGCCTTCGTGGACGGCACGTCGGTGGTGCTCCGCGTCGACAGCCAGGACGTGACTGGCGCGTGGGCGCGGGCCGGCATCATCGTGCGCAACTCGCTGGCCACACCCGGATCGGCGGGCTTCGTCAATCTGTCGGTCACGCCGTCGAACGGTGTCGTCCTCTCCTACGACACGAACGGGGACGGCACGCTGGACACGTACAAGCGCATTACGGGCATCAAGGCCCCGGTGCTGCTCCGGCTGACCCGCTCCGGGGGCTCCGTCACGGGGGCGTGCTCGACCGACGGCGGCGACACCTGGCGGACCGTGGCCACGGCGGCCGCGCCGGGGGCGGCCGCGGCCCAGGACGTGGGCCTGTTCATGAGCGCGACGAACGGGGGGAACGGGGCGCGCGGCACGGTGGAGTTCAGCGGCTGGCGGCTGACGTAGCGGCCGACCGGCCGCCGGGGTGGGGGCGGTGGGGCGCGGGGCCCTGTGACCATCGCACGATTCGCTCGTTCAGCTGAACGTGCAGTCAAAGGTGCAGCAACCCGAGCCCTCCTCCCCCGCCGCAGCCGGTCCGGCCGCCGAGATCGACGTCGAGCAGGCGGAGGCGGCCCTGGTCGAGCACTATCCGCGCCTGGTCCGCCTCGCCTATCTGGTGCTGCCGCCCGGTCTCGGCCGCAACCGCCGGGTGCTCACCGCCCACTCCGTCGCGCAGCGGGCGCTGCCCCGCGGCCGGACGGCGCCCGCGCCGAGGGCCGGCGGCGACCCGGGCTACGCCTACGTGCGGCTGCGGGTGCTGCGCAGCGCCCTGGAGGCGGGGCTCCCGCTGCGCCGCGCGGCCTGGCCCAAGCGGGCCCAGCTGCCGCCGCTGCTGCCGCAGGTGTGGGGGCTGCGGCTCTTCCCGAAGTCCGGCGGCGCCGATGAACTCGCCCTGGACCAGCGGCTCTCCGCGCTCGACGGCCCGGCGCGCGCCGCTTACGTGCTGCGCGGTCTGGAGCGGCTCGACGACACCGCGGTCCGTACGACGCTGCTGGCCGCCGGCTGCACTCCGGACGTCGTCGCGACGGCGCTGACCACGGCGGCGGCCGTCGAGTCGCAGCCCGCGCTGCTGGCCTCCCCCGAGTTCGACCCGTGCTCCCTGCACGCCCGCCCCACCGATCTGATGCGCCGCCGTCAGCATGCGAAGGCGGGCGTCGCCGGGCTCGTCGCGCTCGTGGTGTGCGGCGCGCTGCTCGGTCTGCCCGGCGGCGAGAGCTGGGGTCCCGACGGCGCGGCGGCGCCCCCGTACGCCCGCAACCCCGCGGGGCAGGCCGCGCTGGACCCGGCGAAGCTGACGCGGGTGGCGCCGACGGCCTGGCAGAGTTCCGCGCGCACCGACTTCTCGGTGTGGCCCGCGCGCGGGTCGCTGACCGGCGACTCCGGCCTGCTGCGCCGGGCCCTCGCGGTGTGGGCGCGGCCCGGCGGGTCCGTGCAGGTCTCGGCGACGCCCGGCACGGCGGCGGGCGCCCCGCCCGGACCCGCCCAGCTGCTGTACGCGGGCGAGATCGACCAGGCCCGGGTCGTCCTCCTCTACGACGGTCTGCGCGTCGTGCGCTACGCGGAGCCGAAGAACGGGACGAGCGGCGCCGCCCTCGACTTCGCCCGGGTCGACGGGGCGGACGCCGGGCAGTCGAGCGCCGTCGTCCTGGACCGTGCCGACGGCAACGTCCGCTATCTGACGGCCCCCTGGGTGACGGGCGTCTCCGTCCACGACCTGCTGAAGCCGGACGCGGCGGCGAGCAAGGTGTCCCGTTCGGCGGACGGCGCCACCGCGCCGTTCGCGGGCCCGGCCCTCTCCGGGTCCTGTACGTCGTGGAACGCGCTGTCGCTCACCACCGCCACCGGCACCCGGCTCACCACCGACCTCGGCGAACTCGTCCCCGCGCAGCTCACCTCGGGCAGCCCGGACGCGCCGCACGACGCGGCGCCCGCCGACTGGGCGGCCACCGCCTGCTCGCTGGCCGCGGCGCGCTCGCACGGGGTGCGCTCGGTCAACTCCTGGTCCTACGCGCGGCAGCCACTGCCCGAGGCCGACGGCACCGCCCAGTGGGTGTGCACCCGCGCCGAGACCTGGCAGGGCGGCAGCCCGCGCACCCTCACCCTGTTCCGCACCCCGGGCGCGACCGCCTCGGTGGTCGCCGCGAAGTCGCAGACCTCGCCCGCGTGCGGCTCCCGCGACCCGCTGGTCCTGGCCGGGGTCCGCTGGAAGTCGCGGGCCGGGGTCTGGTACCTGGTCGCGGCGGGCAGCAAGGGGGTCAACTCCGTTACGGCGGCGGGTTCCACGGTCGCCGGTAATCTGCTGGCGGTGAAGGCGGCGCGGAACGCGAAGGTGTCGCTGACCGGGAGCACGGCCGGGGGCGCAAAGGTGACGACGCTGAAGTGACGGTCACGGGGCTCCGCCCCGGGCCCCGCTCCTCGAACGCCGGAGGGGCTGGATCATGTTGCTGACGATCAAGTAAAGAAAGTCCCCGCAAGGGGCTGTACCCCCGGGTCTACCCGTCAGTACATTGACGCCATGTCTAATACGCGCGTCACGCTGAAGGCACGCCAGGTGTCCTTCGCCTGGGACAAGACCCCGCTGCACTGGCTCCCGGACGACCCGTTCGCCACGCACACCATCAACGTGCTGCACCTGCTCCTGCCGGCCGGTGAGCGGTGGTTCGTGCACGTGTACAAGCAGGTTTTGCCCTACATACGGGACGACCGGCTGCGTGAGGACGTCATCGGGTTCATCGGCCAGGAGGCCATGCACTCGCAGGCCCACGACGAGGTGCTGCCGCACCTGCGCGAGCAGGGTCTCGATCCGACGCCGTACACGGCCCAGGTGGACTGGTTCTTCGAGAAGCTGCTCGGCGACCGGACGCTGCCCCCGGGCCGGGCGCGCGAGTGGTGGCTGATGGAGCGGGTCGCGCTGATCGCGGCGATCGAGCACTACACGGCGTTCCTCGGCGACTGGGTGCTGAACGCCGACGAGCTGGACCGGCGCGGCGCCGACCCGACCATGCTCGACCTGCTGCGCTGGCACGGCGCCGAGGAGGTCGAGCACCGCTCGGTGGCCTTCGAGCTGTTCGAGCACGTGGACGGCAGCTACCGGCGCCGGGTGCGCACCTGGGCCACCGCCTTCACGGCGCTGGTCTTCCTGTGGCAGCGCGGCGCACGGTTCTTCATGGAGAACGATCCGACGCTGCTCGACGGCAAGGCCAGCTTCAAGGACTTCTACCGGGGCGGCAAGCAGGGCGTGCTGCCGTCGACCGGGGCGATGATGCGGTCCATCCCGCGCTATCTGAGCCGCGGTTACCACCCGGAGCAGGAGGGCGACACCGCGCAGGCCGTCGCCTATCTCGCCGCCTCCCCCGCGGCGACCGCCGCCGAGGCCCGTACCGCCGCCCGGACCGGAGCCGCCGGATGAACGCCCGCACGCTGACCCGGGCCGCCGTCGTCGCGGGCGCCGCGCTCGTCGTCCGGCGCGCGCTGCGCAGCCGGGTGCAACGCTCGCCGCTGTGGCCGCTGCCCGCCCTGGAGGAGCCGGTCTCGGGGCGGCCGCGGGCCCGGGCGCTGAGGCTGCTCGTCACGCGGTACGAGGAGGTGGCCGACGGAGTCGTCCAGCTCCGCATGGAGGGCGCAGGACTGCCCGCGTGGAAGCCGGGCGCCCACCTCGACCTGGTGCTGCCCTCCGGACTCGTCCGGCAGTACTCGCTGTGCGGCGACCCGGAGGACACCTCCTCGTACACCGTCGCCACCCGGCTGATCCCCGAGGCCGAGGGCGGGCGCGGCGGGTCGCGCGAGGTGCACGAGCAGGTGCGGGAGGGCGCGGAGATCGAGGTGCGCGGGCCGCGCAACCGCTTCGCGCTGGACGCGGACGCCCCCGCCTATCTGTTCGTCGCGGGCGGCATCGGGATCACGCCGATCCTGCCCATGCTGCGCGAGGTGGAGGCGCGCGGCGCCGAGTGGCGGCTGCTGTACGGGGGCCGCGGCCGCTCCTCGATGCCGTTCCTGGAGGACGTGGCGAAGCTGGGCGGCGACCGGGTCACCGTCGTCCCCCAGGACGAGGCCGGGCTGCCCGACCTCACCGCCGCGCTCTCCGCCACCGCACCCGGCACCGCCGTGTACTGCTGCGGGCCCGAGGGGCTGATGGCGGCCGTGGAGGCGGCGCTGCCCGAGGGCCGGACCCTGCACCTGGAGCGGTTCGCGCCGCGCAACACCGTCGAGGGCAACGCCCCGTTCGAGGTGGAGCTGCGCCGCAGCGGCAAGGTCGTGGACGTCCCCGCGTCGTCCACGGTGCTCGCGGCGGTCCGCGCGGAGCTGCCGAACGTCTCGTACTCCTGCGAGCAGGGCTTCTGCGGAACGTGCCAACAGCGGGTCCTGGAAGGCGAGATCGACCACCGCGACGAGCTGCTCACCGACGCCGAGCGGGACGGCTCGATGCTGATCTGCGTCTCGCGGGCGCGCGGTGAACGTCTCGTGCTCGACCTGTAGCGACCACCGCGGTGACCGGCGTGATCCGCTCGGTAGAGTGTTCGGTATGACTACCGGGGTGCGGCGCAGAATGGGAGTCGAGGAGCGGCGACGGCAGTTGATCGGGGTCGCCCTCGAACTGTTCAGCCACCGCTCCCCCGACGAGGTCTCCATCGACGAGATAGCGGCCGCCGCGGGGATCTCGCGGCCGCTCGTCTATCACTACTTCCCGGGCAAACTCAGCCTGTACGAGGCCGCGTTGAAGCGGGCCGCCGAGGATCTGGCGGAACGTTTCGAGGAGCCCCGGGAGGGGCCGCTCGGGGCCCGGCTGCTGCGGGTCATGGGGCGGTTCTTCGACTTCGTGGACGAGCACGGGCCGGGTTTCTCCGCCCTGATGCGGGGCGGGCCGGCCGTCGGCTCCTCCGCGACGAACGCGCTGATCGACTCCGTCCGGCAGGCCGCCTACGTGCAGATCCTGGCGCATCTCGGGGTCGTGGCTCCGTCCCCGCGCCTCGAACTCGTCGTCCGGTCCTGGATCTCGCTCGCCGAGTCGACGGCGCTGATCTGGCTGGACGGGCGACGGATTCCTCGCGGGGAGCTGGAGCTTCAGCTGGTACACGATTTCGCTGCGCTGGCTGCGGTGAGCGCTGCCTATGACTCCGAGATGGCTTCGTTGCTGGGGCGGCTGCTTTCCGGGGAGCCGGTCGATGGGCCGTTCGCCGAGTTGATCGGGCGGTTGTCGGCGCTGGCGCCTGTTTGAGTTGTCGGTCGGCTGCGGGTTCGTCGTGGCTGGGCGCGCCCACGCGGCGGAGCCGCAAATCGACACAGCCCCGCGCCCCTGGCGGGGCGCTGCGCGCAGCCTTATCAGCCTCGTGCCGACTTGTAGGTTGCCTCCAGGTCTCGTACCTCCACCGAGAGGTGGGCGCCTTCCGGGCTCTTGATGTGCTGCGGGAGGAGGGAGAGCACCGCCTCCACCAGGGCCGTCTTCGCCTCCTGGGTGCGGCCCGCGAGGAGGGCGATCTCGATGTGGACGAGGTCGGCCTGCTCGGTGCCGTCGCCGACGACGGTCTCGTCGGCTCGGCGGAAGCGGGTCTTGCAGGCCGCCGTGCGCGCGGCGACGGTGTCGACGCAGGCCTGGTGCACGGCGCCGGCCAGTCCGGCGCGGTCGATCCGGTCGTCGAGGCCGGCGGAGTGGTCGACGGTGATGTTCGGCATGAGGGCTCCGTGGGGTCACGTGCGGACGGTGTGCCCCTCACCTTTACGGTGATCGGTATGACGGCACAACTCGCGTTCCGCAGAGCGGACACCGGCGACCTGGGCGTTCTCGTCTCGCTCCACGACGACGCGGCCCGCTGGATGATCGCCCGGGGCATCGACCAGTGGAAGCCTGGCCAGAAGGACGCGGACCACTTCCGGCGGCGGATCGAGGCGGGCGAGGTGTGGCTCGCCGAGGTCGACGGCGCCGTCGCGGGCGCGTACGAGCTGTGGTGGGAGGACGAGGCGGCGTGGGGCGCGCAGCCGCCCGTGGCCGGTTATGTGCACCGGCTGATGGTGCGGCGCGGCGCCCCGGCCGGCACCGGCGCCCTGCTGCTCGCCCACGCCGAGCGGCGCATCGCGGACACGGGCCGCTCGCTCTGCCGCCTCGACTGCGTGACGACCAACGCCGGACTGCGCACCTATTACGCGGGCCGCGGGTACACCGTCGTGGGCGAGCAGCCCTTCAAGGCCGGTGCGGGGGGCAGCAGTTACGGGGTGACCCTGTGGGAGAAACCCCTGGGCTGACGCGCAGGGCGAGGAGGGCGATGTCGTCCGCGCGGTCCTGGCCGAAGCAGGACATCAGGGTGTCGCACAGGGCCCCGGGTCCGGCCGGGGCGACGGCCGCGGCGCCGCGCAGTTGCTCCATGGAGACGGCCAGGTCGGTGCCGCGGGTCTCGATGAGGCCGTCGGTGACCATGAGCAGCCGGTCGCCGGGCGCGAGGACCAGCTCCGCCGGCCGGGGGTGCGGCAGGCCGAGGCCGAGCAGCGGGCCCGCGGCCGCGGCGTAGTAGGGCTCGCCGCGCTCGGGGAGGATCAGCGGCGGGATGTGCCCCGCGTTCGCGACCTGTACGCGGCCGGTGTCCGGGTCGACGAGGATCAGGCAGAGGGTCGCCGTGGTGTCCGGGTGGTAGTGCTGGAGCATCCGGTCGATGCGGTCCACCAGCCGTGCGGGCCGCGGGTCCTCGATGCTGTAGGCGCGCAGCGCGTGCCGGATCTCGACCATCACGGTGGCGGCGTCGAGGGAGTGCCCGACGACGTCGCCGATACCGGCGAGGACTCCGGCGGGGGTGGGCAGCGCGGCGTAGAAGTCCCCGCCGATCTCGGCCTGCTGGGATGCGGGTTCGTAGCGGAAGGCGACCTGGAGGCCCGGCATGCGGGGCAACTGGGCGGGCAGGAAGCTGCGTTGCAGGGTGAGGGCCACGTGGCGCTCCTGCTCGTACCGGAGGAGGGGTTCGGCGGCGAGCACGGTGGCCCGCGCCAGCTGGGTGGCGAGCGGGCCGATCCGCCCGGCCTTGTCGGCGTGGACGGGGGTGACCAGGCACACCGACAGCCCGTCCCGGCTGCGGGCGAGCACGAGCCGGACGTCGCCGGGTCCGACGTACGCCGCGGGCCACAGCGATCCCGGCAGGACGGTGGAGCGGATCCCGCCGGGCGCGCACAGCACCCGCCTGATGAGGGCGGCGGCCCGCTCCTCGTCGCGTCCGCGGGGCAGCCCGGTTTGTGCGGCGTGCCGGGACAGGCCGCAGTGCACGTCGCTCTCGCCGCCGAGGACGAACACGGCGGCCGGTTGGCCGGTCAGCCGGTCGGCGGCGTCGGCCGCGGCGGCGGCCAGCTCGGCGAGGCAGCGGGCGCCCTGCACCTCGACGACGGCCTCGGAGAGCAGGGTGAGGCGGGTGAACTGGTTCTGCGCGGCGGTGAGTTCGCGGGCGCCGCGCAGCGCGGCCCGCACCACGGCGCGGATCTCCTCCGGCTCCGCGGGCACCGTCAGATACGCCTCGCCGCCCGCGTCGAGCGCCTGGCAGCGGTCGACGGAACCCGAGGGGCGCGCGGAGAAGTGGACGACGGGGATGCCGGCCAGGGAGGGCAGGGCCTTGACCCGGCGGCACAGTTCGAAGCCGCTGAGGTCCGGCAGCCCCACGTCGACGAGCGCCAGGTCGGGCAGACAGCCGGCCCGCAGCCGCACATCGAGTTCGAGCAGTGCCTCACCGGCGGAGGCCACGGGGACGACGACGTGCCCGGCGCGGCTGAGGACGGCGCTCAGCGCGAAGCGGTTCGCGGCGGTGTCGTCGACCACCAGGACCGTGCTGCTCTCCCCGGTGCGGGGATGCAGGGCAGTGGCGTTCACGTGCAACAGCCCCTCGCGGGCGGACCGGTGCGGGCTCCGTCGGCCCGCATCACCACGCTACCGCCGTCCGCAAGGGGTGTGTCGGCCGTTCGCGGGCCTTCACCGTTCCGAGTGGTGATGGTCCCGTTTCCGCCCCCAACCGCCGCTGGACTCAACGCAGTTGTGCGACAGGCCGTTCGGTGGGCAATACGGCAGGTGACCGGTACAGTCCACTCCCGTGACCGCACGCCTGGCCGACATAGCCGCGCACGCAGGAGTCAGCGAAGCGACCGCCAGCCGCGTGCTCAACGGCAAGCCCGGGGTCGCCGCCGCCACCCGGCAGTCCGTGCTCGCCGCACTGGACGTGCTCGGCTACGAGCGTCCCGTCCGGCTGCGGCAGCGCAGCGCGGGCCTGATCGGGCTGATCACGCCGGAGCTGGAGAACCCGATCTTCCCCGCGCTCGCCCAGGTCGTCGTGCAGGCGCTGACCCGCCAGGGCTACACACCGGTGCTGGCCACGCAGACGCCCGGCGGCTCCACCGAGGACGAGCTGACCGAGATGCTGGTGGACCGCGGCGTCGGCGGCATCATCTACGTCTCCGGGCTGCACGCGGACACCACGGCGGACACGCTGCGCTACGAGCGGCTGCACGACCGGGGCGTCCCGTTCGTGCTCGTGGACGGTTTCTCACCGGCGATCGCGGCGCCCTTCATCTCCCCCGACGACCGGGCGGCGGCCCGTCTCGCGGTGACCCATCTCGTCTCGCTCGGCCACACCCGGATCGGTCTGGCGCTCGGCCCGCGCCGTTTCGTGCCGGTACTGCGCAAGGTCGAGGGGTTCGTGGCGGCGATGGCGCAGCTCCTGGCGCTGCCGCCGAAGGACGTGGAGCGGGATCTCGTCCAGCACTCTCTGTACACGGTGGAGGGCGGCCAGGCGGCGGCCTCGGCCCTCCTGGACCGGGGCTGCACGGCCGTGGTGTGCGCGAGCGACATGATGGCGCTCGGAGCGGTCCGGGCGGTGCGCGGGCGCGGTCTCGACGTGCCGGGGGACGTCTCCGTGGTCGGTTTCGACGACTCTCCGCTCATCGCGTTCACCGACCCGCCGCTGACCACGATCCGCAAGCCGGTGCAGGCCATGGGCCAGGCCGCCGTCAACACGCTGCTCGAAGAGGTGGCCGGGACACCCGCGCCCAGGAGTGAATTCGTGTTCATGCCGGAGCTGGTGGTCCGTGGGTCGACGGCCTCGTCCCCTGGGGTCCGCTCTCGTCCGTAGGGCGTAGCAGGTGCGGGCGTGACCCGACCGAGGGATGATCTGGCTGGGGTGGGAAATCTGGCAGACTCGGTGACTATGGGTGAAACGACCGTGACAACTCTGGACGGCCGACCAGGACCCGCCGCCTCGCTCGCCGCGGAGAGATCCCGTGCGACGCAGGGCGCCGGCGGATTCCTGCGCCGTCTGCGTATGCCGCGGCGTCCCCGGCTCTGGTTCGAGATCCTGCTGATCGCGGTGAGCTACTGGACGTACTCCATGATCCGCAACGCGGTACCGGAGCAGAGAGCGAAGGCGCTGCGGAACGCGGACTGGATCTGGTCCCTGGAGCAGCATCTCGGCATCGCCGTGGAGCAGAGCGTCAACCACACGGTGAACGCGGTGACTTGGCTCATCATCGGGATGAACTACTACTACGCGACCCTGCACTTCGTGATCACGCTCGGGGTGCTGGTGTGGCTGTTCCGCCGCCATCCGGGCCGGTACGCGGCGGCCCGGCTCGTGCTGTTCGCGACGACGGCGGTCGCCCTGGTCGGCTACTACTTCTTTCCGCTGGCGCCGCCGCGCCTGATGACCGGCGGCCACTTCGTCGACACGGTCGCGGTGCACCAGACCTGGGGATCGATGGCCTCCGGGAACCTGAAGAACATGTCGAACCAGTACGCGGCGATGCCCTCGATGCACATCGGCTGGTCGCTCTGGTGCGGCCTGACGATCTTCGCGCTCGCCTCGGCGCCGTGGGCGCGGATCCTCGGCCTGCTCTACCCCGCGGCGACCCTGACGGTCATCGTGTCGACCGCCAACCACTTCTGGCTGGACGCGGTGGGCGGGATGCTCTGTCTGGCGTTCGGATTCCTGGTGGCGCGGCTGTGGTACGGGGCGCTGCCGTACGCACTGCCGCGCCTGGTGGCGGCGCAGCGCCCCGGTTTCCCGATCAAGGCCTAGGGCGATTTCTCCGCAGATCCTATAGAAAGCGCGTTCCCTTCACCGGGTGTCACCGGGTGCGGTGCGTGATCCTGCCGCCCACGGTGGTCAGCAGCACGGGTGTCTCGGCCAGTTCGCCGGCCGGTGCCGTCACCGGATCGAGGCCGAGGACGGTGAGGTCGGCGCGCAGGCCGACCTCGATCCGGCCCGTCACGGCCGACTCCCCGGCCGCGACCGCGGCGTGCGATGTCACTCCTTCGAGTGCTTCGAGTCCGGTGAGGCCCTGCCCCGGTCCGGCCGCGCCCTCGGGGACCCGGGCCATGGCCAGGACCCGCCGTACGTCGTAGGGGGCGATCGGCCAGTCCGAGCCGAGGGCGAGGGTGGCGCCCGCGTCGCGCAGGTCGCGGGTGCGCCAGGCGCGGGCCGCGCGCTCGTCGCCGAGCCGCTTGGACCACTCGTCGCTGTGGTCACCCTTCGTGTACGCGGTGTGCGGCGGCTGCATCGAGGCGGTGACGCCGAGTGCGGCGAACCGCGGGAGGGTGTCGTCGGGCACGGACTCGATGTGCTCGACGCGGTGGGCGCCGCGGCCGCTCGCGCCGAGCGCCTCGATGGTGTCCAGGACGTGCCGCACGGCGGCGTCCCCGATCGCGTGGGTCGCGGTGCGCACCCCGGCGGCGTGCAGGTGCCGCACGGCGGCGCTGTACGCGGCCGTGTCCGGCCAGAACGCCTCGGTGCCCTGCCCGTGGCAGTCGGGGTGCTCCAGCCAGGCGGTGCCGCCCTCGACGGTGCCGTCCATGAAGAACTTGACGCCGCCGACCCGCCAGTTCCGGCCGTGCCTGCGCTGGAGCGCGACCAGTTCGTCGAGGCCCGCCGTGTCCACGCCCGGCATGCACCAGGGCGCGATCGTCAGGCGCAGCGGAAGGTCGCTCTCCGCCTCGACCGCGGCGAGCAGGTCGAGGTCGGAGCCGTCCATGACATGGGCGCCGGTGAGGCCGGTGGCGGCCATGGCGGTGAGCAGGTCGACGAGTCCCTTGCGGCGTTCCTCGTACGACAGCGCGGGCACGACCGCGTCGACCAGGTCCATGGCGGCGTGCTCGATCAGATACCCGGTGGGCCGGCCGTCGGCGTCGCAGACGATCTCGGAGCGCTGGGCGAAGGAGCGCGGCCCGGTGACCCCGGCGGCGGTCAGGGCGGCGGCGCTGACGAGCGCGGAGTGGCCGTCGTACAGGCGCAGGAACGCCGGGGCGCCGTCGAGCACGTCCTCGATCAGGTCGCGGTGCAGGGGGCGGCCGCCGAACGCGTTGTGGTCGAGGCCCCAGCCGACGACCCAGCCGTCGATCCGCTCCGCCCGGCGCAGGGCGTCCCGCAGCCCGTCCAGGTCCTGTACGCCGCTGAGGTCGGCGCCGGTCGCCATCCGCAGCCCCCACACGGGGTGACTGTGGGAGTCGACGAGGCCCGGGGTGACGGTCGCCCCCGCGAGGTCGATGCGCTCTGTGCGGGGGCCGGTGAAGTCCTGGACCAGGGTGTCGGTGTCGCCGATGGCCGTGATGCGGCCGTCGGTGATCGCGAGCGCGGTGGCCTTCGGCGGGGTGGGGGTCAGGGTGCGGAGGCGGGCGTCGGTGAGGAGGAGGTCGGCCGGGGGTGTCATGGGGGCTCCGTTTCGGGTGCGGGTGCGGGTGCGGGTGCGTCGTGGCTGGGCGCGCAGTTCCCCGCGCCCCTGGGTAGTTCGCCGTCTGCGGGCCGTGGCCGCTTCTCGCGCAGTTCCCCGCGCCCCTGACGGGGCACAGATCAAGCCCCTCCGGCGATTGAGGAGCGGGGGCCGGGGCGGAGCCCCGGGGCTCGGCTACGACTGGCCGAACCGCTCATAGACATCCGGACGGGTTCGCTTCAGGCGGTGGGCCAGGGGGAAGCCCAGGACGAAGACGACCGGGGCCACGGCCACCATCACGGCGTTCGCCAGCGGGGAGGCGCCGGTGAAGAGGTCTATGTGGGTGATCACCAGAGCTATGGCCACGCCGAGCAGCAGCGTCGCCGCCACAGGAGCCACGACCGTACGCAGAACACCCTCCTGGTGCGTGATCCGGCGGAAGAAGAACGGGACGGCGATCGCCGCGAGGAGTTGCAGGGCCATCAGGCCCAGCATTCCCGGGGTGTTCACCCACAAAAGGAGTTGGGCGTACGGGTCGAGTCCGGCCGCCCAGAAGACGAGGACGACGACGGCGCCGAGGACGGTCTGCGCGAGCCCCGCCATGTACGGCGACCCGTGCCGGGGATGGATCCGGCCGAACGAGCGCGGCAGGACGCCCTCGTCGGCGAGAGCGAGCCCGTAACGGTTGATCGCGTTGTGGAAGGCGAGGAGGGAGGCGATGAGGCTGGTGACGATGAGGACGTGCATGACGTCGGCCGCCCAGCCGCCGACGAAGGTGCTGATCGCGGTGAAGAAGAGGTCCGCCGGGTTGCTGCCCGCCTCTTTCACCACGCGCGCGTCGCCGAAGGACTGGATGGCGATCCAGACCGTGAACGCGTAGAAGAGCCCGAGGAACGCGACCGCGATGTACGTGGCGCGGGGCACCGTGCGGTCCGGGTCGCGGGCTTCACGGCGGTAGATGACGGTCGACTCGAAACCGGTGAACGCGGCGAAGGCGAAGGCCAGTACGGCGGCGGTGCCGGGCACGAAGACGTTGCCGGGGGCGAAGGAGGCCAGGGAGAGACCGTGGGCGCCGCCCTTGAGGAGGACTCCGGCCGCGAGGAGTACGAGGATGCCGGTCTCGGCGACGAGCAGGACGCCGAGCAGCTTCGCGCCGAAGTCGATCGAGCGGAAGCCGCCGTACCAGATGACGACGAGGCCGATCAGGGAGACCGGCAGCCAGGGGATGTCCGTGCCGAACAGGGCGTGGACGGTGTCCTGGGTCGCGGAGCCGAGCAGGCCGTAGACGCCGATGCCCATGCCGTTGTAGCCGACCATGGCGAGCAGCGCGGCGCCGATGCCGGCCGGGCGGCCGAGCCCCTGGGTGATGTACGCGTAGAAGGCGCCGCCGCCGGTGACATGACGGCTCATCGTGGTGAAGCCGACGGCGAAGACGGCGAGGGTGAGGCCGGCCAGGAGGTAACCGGCCGGGGCGCCGATGCCGCCGAGGGCGATGGCGAGGGGCGCGACACCCGCCATGACGGTGAGCGGGGCGGCGGCCGAGACCACGAAGAACGCGATGTCGGAGGTGCCGAGGGAACCCGTGCGCAGACCGGGCTCGGGCGGCGCGGGGGCGGGCGCCGTGCGGGTCGTCGAAGAGGGTGCGGACATGCGGAAGGAGGCCCTTCTGGTGGCAGGCAGCAGAGGACGGGAAACGGCGTGAGCGGGTAAACCTAAAGCCTTTCGGTTTCCGCAATGTAACCTCCGGTTGGGGATACGGGAAGACCCGTCTTCACGGACGGGACGGGGATCTGACGGAGGAGCACATCGGATGGGGCGGCCGAGCAAGCCACTTCTCGACCGGGAGCGCATCGGCGCGACGGCGCTGGCGCTCGTCGACGAGCAGGGCGACTTCAGCGTGCCGCAGATCGCGCGGCGGCTCGGAGTCCAGACCGGGTCGGTGTATCACCATGTTGACGGCCGGGACGGGATCGTCGAGCTGCTGCGGGACCGGGTGGCGGGCGGCATCGACGCGGCGTCGCTCCGCTCGGGGTTGCCGTGGGACGAGGCGTTGACTCAGTGGGCCCGCGCCTATCGGGCCGCGTTCGCCGCGCATCCGAGGGCGATCCCGTTGCTGACCACCCATCCGGTGCGGGCGCCTCGGGTTCTCGCGCAGTACGAGCTGGCGGTGGGGCTGTTGCTCGATGCCGGGTTCGCGCTCGGCGATGTCATGACGGTGATCATCGGGCTCGACAACGTGGTGCTCGGGTCGGCGCTGGACATGGCGGCGCCGGAGGAGATGTGGGAGGTGCCGGGCGGGGCCTCTATGCCGTTGCTGGAGCGGGCGCTCGGGGCGGTGACCGGGAGTCGGTCGGACGCTGCGTTCGAGTTGGCGCTCGGGGCGTTTGTGGGGGGTGTTCGGGGGTTGCTCGGGGCCTAGTGCGCCAGTGGTGGCCTGATCGCGCAGTTCCCCGCGCCCCTTGTCGGGTTGTCGTTCATCCGCGACCCGGTGGGGCTTCTCGCGCAGTTCCCCGCGCCCCTGGGAGCGTTGTCGGCTGACGGCCGGTGGCCGCTTCTCGCGCCGTTCCCCGCGCCCCTGAGGCAGGCGCTGCGCGCCGCCTCCCCTCAGAGGCTGCGCTCCGCGCGCCTCTCCTGAGGGGCGGGGCGCACCTCCGCCCTGGGCAGGGCCCGCACCTCCACCCGGCGCAGGGGCGCACCTCCTCCTTGGACAGGGGGCGCACCCGTGATGGAGATAGCGCACGAAGTGCGCATCTCCAGGGGCGCGGGGAACTGCGCGACCAGCCCCCACCGGCCCGCACACGAACAACAACCCGATAAGGGGCGCGGGGAACTGCGCGAGAAGGGGCCACCGGGCCGCACCCGACCTGCAACCCATCAGCCACGACGGCGCCTGAGTCGGTCGCGAGGCGCAGCCCTACTGGTAGAAGCGTTCCTCCACCACGGCGCGCGCCCGGCGCGTGGTGCGGCGGTAGTCGTCCAGCATGTCGCCGACGTGCCCGGGGTCGTAGCCCAGGTAACGGCCGACGGCGCCGAGTTCACGCCCGTCGGAGGGGAACGTGTCACCGGCCCGCCCGCGCACAAGCATCACGGCATTGCGCACCCGGGTCGCAAGCACCCACGCCTCGTCGAGCGTCGCCGCGTCCTCGGTGTCGAGCAGACCGGCGGCGCTGGCCGCGGCCAGCGCCTCCCGGGTACGGGTCGTGCGCAGCCCGGGTTCCACCCAGCCGTGCTGGAGCTGGAGGAGCTGCACCGTCCACTCCACGTCGGACAGGCCGCCACGGCCCAGCTTCGTGTGGAGCGTGGGATCGGCGCCGCGCGGCAGGCGTTCGGACTCCATCCGGGCCTTGAGGCGGCGGATCTCGCGCACGGCGTCGTCACCGAGCCCCTCGGCCGGATAGCGCAGCGGGTCGATCAGCTCGATGAAGGAGCGGCCCAGCTCCTCGTCACCGGCGACGTACTGGGCGCGCAGCAGCGCCTGCGACTCCCAGACCAGTGACCACCGGCGGTAGTACGCCTCGTAGGACTTGAGGGTGCGGACCAGGGGCCCTGACTTGCCCTCCGGGCGCAGGTCGGCGTCGATGAGCAGGGGCGGGTCGGCGCTCGGCAGGGCGAGCAGGCGGCGCATCTCGGAGACGACCTTGTTCGCGGCCTGGGCGGCCTCCTGGTCGCCCACGCCCTCGCGCGGCTCGTGCACGAAGAGGACGTCGGCGTCGGAGCCGTAACCCAGTTCGTGTCCGCCGAAGCGGCCCATGGCGATGACGGCGAACCGGGTCGGCAGGGTGTCGCCCCAGCCGTCACGGACGACCGCGCGGAGCGTCGCGGCGAGCGTGGCCGCGGTCAAGTCCGATACGGCGCCGCCGACTTGGTCGACCAAGGCGCCCTGGTCGGCGACGGCGGGGGTGTCCTCGGTGCCGTACGAGGCGATGATGTCGGCGGCGCAGGTGCGGAACAGCTCGCGGCGGCGCACCCCGCGCGCGGCGACCACGGCCTGTTCGCCGCCGTCCGCCCGGCCCACCGCGGCGAGCACCTCCTGCTCCAACTGGGCGTGCGGGCGCGGCTGGAGCCCCTGGGCGTCGCCGAGCAGCGCGACGGCCTCGGGGGCGCGCATCAGCAGGTCGGGGGCGAGGCGGCCGGCGGACAGGACGCGGGCCAGGTTCTCCGCGGCGGCGCCCTCGTCGCGCAGCAGCCGCAGGTACCAGGGGGTCTTGCCCAGCGCGTCCGAGACCTTGCGGAAGTTGAGCAGTCCGGCGTCCGGGTCCGCGGAGTCCGCGAACCAGCCGAGGAGCACCGGCAGCAGCGTGCGCTGGATGGCCGCCTTGCGGGAGACGCCCGAGGAGAGGGCCTCCAGGTGGCGCAGGGCCGAGCCGGGGTCCGCGTAGCCGAGGGCGACGAGCCGCTCGCGGGCCGCCTCGGTGCTCAACCGGATCTCTCCCGGGGCGAGTTGGGCGACCGCGTCGAGCAGCGGACGGTAGAAGAGCTTCTCGTGGAGCCGCCGGACGACCGAAGTGTGGCGCTTCCAGGCCCGGTTGAGGTCGGTGATGGGTTCGGTGCGCATGCCCATCGAGCGGCCGATGCGGCGCAGGTCGGCCTCGTCCTCGGGCAGCAGGTGGGTGCGGCGCAGCTTGTAGAGCTGGATGCGGTGTTCGAGCGTACGCAGGAAGCGGTAGGCGTCGTCGAGCTGGACGGCGTCGACCCGGCCCACGTAGCCGCCGTCGGCGAGCGCGGCCAGCGCGTCGAGCGTGGTACCGCTGCGCAGCGAGGCGTCGGACCTGCCGTGCACCAATTGCAGGAGCTGGACGGCGAATTCGACGTCACGCAGTCCGCCCGGGCCCAGCTTCAGCTCGCGCTCGACCTCGCCCACCGGGATGTTGTCGACGACGCGCTTGCGCATCTTCTGCGCGTCGGACACGAAGTTCTCGCGCTCGGCGACCTGCCACACCATCGGGGACACCGCGTCGACGTACGCCTGCCCCAGTTCGGGGTCGCCGGCGACCGGGCGGGCCTTGAGCAGCGCCTGGAACTCCCAGGTCTTGGCCCAGCGCTGGTAGTAGGCGACATGCGAGGAGAGGGTGCGCACGAGCGGGCCGTTGCGGCCCTCGGGGCGCAGGTTGGCGTCGACCGGCCAGATCGTGCCCTCGACCGTCATGTCGGAGCAGATCCGCATCATGTGGGAGGCGAGCCGGGTGGCGGCCTGGACGGCCTTGCCCTCGTCGGCGCCCTCGACGGCCTCGCCGACGAAGATGACGTCGACGTCGGACACGTAGTTCAGCTCGTGGCCGCCGCACTTGCCCATCGCGATCACGGCGAGCCGGCACAGCGCGGCGTCGGCGGGCGCGGCGGCCCGCGCCATGGCGAGCGCCGCGCGCAGGGTCGCGGTGGCCAGGTCGGCCAGTTCGGCGGCGGTCTCGACGATGTCGGTGGTGCCGCACACGTCACGGGCGGCCAGCGACAGCAGGCACCGCCGGTAGGCGACGCGCAGCGACACCGGGTCGGTGGCCTCGGCGAGGCCCCGCTCGAACTCCTCCACCCCGGGATGCAGGTCGCTCGGCTCGTAGGTGACCAGGGCCCGCCAGTCGCCGCTGTGCCGGGCGAGGTGGTCGGCGAGCGCCTCGGAGGCGCCGAGCACGCCGAGCAGCCGGTCGCGCAGCGGCTTCGCGGTGATCAGGGTGTCGAGGAGTTCCCGGCGCGCGGTGGGGTCGGGCTGCCCCTCGACGAGCCGGACCAGGCCCAGCAGGGCGAGATCGGGGTCGGCGGTGGCGCCGAGCGCGTCCAGGAGCAGCGGGTCGGAGCGCACCGACGACAGGGCTTCGGCGTCGAGCAGCCGCTCGGCGCCGGACGGATCGGTGAATCCGTGCCGCAGCAGCCGCGTGAACGTGCTGCTCCTTCTCCCCTGCGGCACCGACATCGCCCGGCCTCCTGTTCGATCACTCGCTGGGGCTGAGCCTACTGCTCAACGTGGTGGACCGATGAGTCGTGGACGGGCGCGCGGTCTTCCCTTCCGAGGGACGATCCCTCGGAAGGCACGTACGCGTCTCAGGAAGGACCGGCCATGGAATGGACCCTGGAGGTCGTGGTGCTCCCCGTCTCGGACGTGGACCGCGCCAAGGAGTTCTACGCGGACCAGGTGGGATTCGAGGTGGACCTCGACCGTGAGGTGGCGCCCGGGATCCGTGTCGTGCAGTTGACCCCTCCGGGTTCGCGCTGTTCCGTCTCGCTGACCCAGGGGCTGCCCGGCGCCCCGGGGCAGCAGGGCATGGCGCCGGGGTCGATGAGCGGACTCCAGCTGTGCGTCACCGACATCGCGGCCGCGCACGAGCAGCTGGTGGCGCGCGGCGTGGACGTGTCGCCGGTGCGGCACGCGGGCCCGGGCGGCTGGGAGGACGGGCCCGGCGGGGAGTGGAACTCCTTCCTGTTCTTCTCCGACCCTGACGGGAACGGGTGGACGGTGCAGGAGGCGCCGGCGCCTCTTTCCGAGCGCTGAGGATTCACCGACGGTTCACCCGGCCGGACCGGAACACGTGACACCGCGGCGACTTGGCGTGTGCATGCTCTGCTCGCACCGCCAGCATCCGCTCCCTCCCCCACACCGGAGGTCCCACGTGCCCGGCAGTACCAGCACTGTTCCCGTCCGCACCCACGGTCCCGTCCGCACCCGCGGCAAGGCGTTCCTCTCGGCGCTCGCGCTGACGGCCGCCGCCGCGGGCAGCTGGCTCGCGCTCGGCGGCGGTTCGCCCGCCCACGCCGCGGCGACCGTACCCACCCCCGACCACACGATCGTCGTGGTCTTCGAGAACCACGCGTACAGCCAGGTCATCGGCTCCTCCAGCGCGCCGTACATCAACAGCCTGAAGTCGGGCGGCGCCAACCTGACGGCCTCGTACGCCGAGACGCACCCCAGCCAGCCCAACTACTTCGCGATGTTCTCCGGCTCCACCCAGGGCATCACGGACGACAGCTGCTACACACCCGGCTTCTCCTCCGCCCCGAACCTCGCCTCCGAGCTGATCGCCGCGGGCAAGACATGGGGTAGCTACAACGAGACGCTGCCGAGCCAGGGTTCGACGACCTGTTCCTCGGGCGACTACGCCCGTAAGCACAACCCGTGGTTCGGGTTCAGCAACGTACCGACGTCGTCGGCGAAGACCTTCGCGCAGTTCCCGTCGGACTACTCGACGCTGCCCCAGGTCAGTTACGTCGTGCCGAACCTGTGCAGCGACATGCACGACTGCTCGGTGGCCACGGGCGACACCTGGCTGAAGAACAAGCTGGGCGCGTACGCGACCTGGGCCAAGACCCACAACAGCCTCCTCGTCGTCACCTTCGACGAGGACAACCGGCTCAGCGGCAACAAGATCCCGACCGTGTTCTACGGGCAGCAGGTCACCCCGGGTGCCACGTCCTCGACGACGTACAACCACTACGACCTGCTGCGCACCCTGGAGGACATGCACGGCCTGACCTCGCACGCGGGCAACGCGGCGTCGGCCAAGGACATCACCGGCATCTGGACGTCCTGACATGTACGTAGCGGACTCTCGCGCGAGCGGTACGGCGCCGGTGTCCGCGGAGCCCGCCGTCCGGCCCCCGGCCGGGCGGCGGCGCGCCGTGGGTTCCACCGTGTTCGCGCTCGGCACGGTCAGTCTCATCACGGACGTGTCGTCGGAGATGGTCACGGCGGTGCTGCCGCTGTACCTCGTCGCGGGGCTCGGCCTGAGCCCGCTCGGCTTCGGGCTCCTCGACGGCGTCTACAACGGGTTCTCGGCGCTGGTGCGGCTGGTCGGCGGGCGGTTCGCGGACAGCGGCGGCGGGCGGCACAAGACGGTGGCGGTCATCGGCTACGGCCTGTCCGCCCTCTGCAAGCCGCTGCTCCTCGTCGCCGGGACGCTGCCGCTGATCGGCGCGGTGCTCGCCGCCGACCGCACGGGGAAGGGGCTGCGCACGGCGCCCCGTGACGCGCTGATCTCCCTGTCGAGTACGCCGGAGGGGCGGGGCCGCGCCTTCGGTGTGCACCGGGCGATGGATACGGCGGGGGCGCTGCTCGGTCCCCTGGTGGCCTTCCTGATCCTGCGGTGGACGGTGAACGGGTACGACGCCGTGTTCACGGTGAGCTTCTGTGTGGCGCTGCTCGGCGTCGTGGTCCTGCTCCTCTTCGTCCCCCGAGCCAATCGGCAGGCGCCCCGTGAGGGGCGCGGGGAACTGCGCGACCAGCCACCCACCACCCGCACCCGGCAACGAACGAGACCCTCCCGAGCTCTCGTCCGCATTACCTTGTGCGCAACCCTCCTAGGCCTCGCAACGGTCAGCGACGCCTTCGTCTACCTGGTCCTCCAGCGCCAACTGGGCGTACCGGAAAGCTGGTTCGCCCTGCTCCCCCTGGGCACGGCCGCCGCGTTCCTGCTCCTCGCAGCACCGCTGGGCCGCCTCTCGGACCGGATCGGCCCCTGGCCGGTGTTCGTGGGCGGCCACGTCGCCCTGCTCACGGTGTACGCACTGCTGCTCACCCACGCGCACACACCGGCCCTCCCCTACCTCGTCCTCCTACTGCACGGCACGTTCTACGCGGCGACGGACGGCGTCCTGATGGCCGCCGCATCGGCAGGCATCCCGCAGGAGCGCCGGGGTTCCGGCCTCGCGGTCGTCCAGACCGGGCAGGCCGCGGCCCGGTTCGGCTGCTCCCTCGGGTTCGGCGCGGCCTGGACGGCGTGGGGCGACCGGACGGCGCTGTCCGCCGCGGCGGTCCTGCTGGCCGTCTGTGTGGCGGCGGCCTGTGTTCTCCGACCGGTCCGTACGAAAGCGAGCACATGACGACCCGCAACAAGCTCATGGTCCTGATCGCGGCGGTCCTCGCCCTGGCCGCGGTGGCCACCGGCGCCGTCCTGCACGCGCAGGCCCGCGCCGTCCGCCTCGACCGGGCCCATCCCGGCGGACCGGCCGTGACCACGGGCGAGGTCCGGCTCGGCACCGGCGGGCACCGGCTGGTGTTCCGGAACATGGCCTGGGGCCCGCACCGCGACGAACTGGCGACCACCCCGGCGAACGCGCCCTCGGGGCCACGCCGGGCGACCGCCACCGGCCTCAAGTGCCTGCGCTTCTACGCCGCTTCGGGCACCGGCATCTGCCTCCAGGCCGTCCACGGCGCCCTCTCCGACACCTACCGCGCCACCCTCCTGGACGCCGGCCTGCACGAGAAGGCCCACTACCCCGTCCCCGGCATCCCCTCCCGGGCCCGGGTATCGCCGAGCGGACGGTACGCGGCATGGACGGCGTTCGTCGGCGGCGACAGCTACGCGGGCACGAACTTCTCCACCCGCGCGGCGATCCTCGACACCTCAACGGGCAAGCTGACGCCGACACTTGAGACGTACCGCATCGTCAAGGACGGCCACCCCTACCGGGCCGCCGACGCGAACTTCTGGGGCGTCACCTTCGCCGCCGACGACCGTCACTTCTACGCGACGCTCGCCACGCACGGAAAGACGTACCTGGTCCGCGGCGACCTGCGCACGCGGACCGTCACCACCCTGCACGGCAACGTCGAGTGCCCGTCCCTCTCCCCCGACGGCACCCGGATCGCGTACAAGAAACGCGTCGACGGACTGCCCGCCGACGCCCCCTGGCACCTCTACGTGCTCGACCTGGCCACGATGCGCGAGACCTCACTGGCGGAGTCCCGCAGCGTCGACGACCAGGCGGTCTGGAGCGACGACGCGCACGTGACGTACGCGCTGCCCGGCGACTACGGAGCCGATCTCTACAGCGTCCCGGCGGACGGCACGGGCGCACCGCGCAGGCTCCTTACGGCGGGCGTCTCCCCCGCATACCTTTGACCGATGGAGATGACACTCGAAGTGATCCCCCTGCCCGTCTCGGACATCGACCGGGCGAAGTCCTTCTACGTCGACAAGGTCGGCTTCCACTGCGACGTGGACCGGGAGGTGATGCCGGGCTCCCGGATCGTGCAGCTCACCCCGCCCGGCTCCGGGTGTTCGGTGGTGCTGGCGGCGGGCGTCCCGATCCCGACCGGCACCCCGACCCCCGGCACGTACCACGGCCTGCAACTCGTGGTCAGCGACATCAAGGCGGCCCGGGAGGAGCTGACCGGCCGGGGCGTCGAGGTGTCGGAGCCGGTGCAGTTCGGGACGGACGACGGCGGTACGTTCATGTACTTCTCCGACCCGGACGGGAACGGGTGGTCGGTGCAGGAGTACCGCAGGCGGGCCACCGTGCCGCTGCGGGACGCGATCACCCCCGCGCCCTGACGGTCGCGGTCAGCCGGCCGCCTGCTTGACGAGCGCGGCGATCCGGGCCTCGGTGTCGGGCGTCAGTTCCGTGAGGGCGAACGCGGTCGGCCACATCGTCCCGTCGTCCAGGGCCGCCGCGCCGTCGAAGCCGAGGGTGGCGTAGCGCGCCTTGAACTTCGCGGCGGGCTGGAAGAAGCAGATCAGCTTGCCGCTCTTGCCAGGCTGGGCGTAGGCGGGCATGCCGTACCAGGTCTTGGCGATCAGGTGCGGCGCGTTCGCCTTGACCAGGGCGTGAATGCCCTCGGCGAGGACCCGGTCGGTGCCCTCCATCTCGGCGATCTTCGCGAGGCAGTCGGCCTCGGGGTCGGCCTTGGCCTTGCCCCGGCCGCCCTTGGCCTCCTTGGCGCGCTCCTTCATCGCGGCCCGCTCCTCGGCCGAGAAGGCGCCCTGCTGTCCGGTGCTCGTGCTCGCGCTCATGATCTCTGCCCCTCCAGGGTCGTGTGGTGTCGCAGAATCGCGGCGCGCTGGGCGCGGCGCGCGGTGACGTACGCGTACGGGGACCTGCCGTAGGCCGCGGTGAACTCCCGGCCGAGCTGCCGTCCGGGCAGGCCGACGGCGCGGGCCAGCGCCTCGACGTCCAGCGGCCGGGCGCACTCCCGGTCGATCCGGTCGCGGACCCGCCGCAGCCGGGCCAGGTCACGCAGGTGCTGCGCGGTGATGAGGGCCTGCCGCCAGCCGGGCGGGCACATCGCGGCCTCAGCCCTTGCCGGCGGAGCCGTCGGTCTCCTGGATACGCACCATGTTCCCGGCGGGATCACGGAAGGCGCAGTCCCGCACCCCGTAGGGCTGCCGGGTCGGCTCCTGCACCACCTCGGCATCGGCGGCCTGCACCTTGTCGAAGACCCCGTCGAGGTCCCGGGTGGCCAGCATGATCCACCCGTACGTCCCCTTGGCCATCATCTCGGTGATGACCCGCCGCTCGTCATCGGTGACGCCGGGATCGGCGGCGGGCGGCGCCAGCAGGATGCAGGTCTCCGGCTGATTCGGCGGCCCGACGGTGATCCACCGCATCGCCCCCTGCCCGACATCACTGCGCACCTCGAACCCGAGCACGTCCCGGTAGAAGACGAGGGAGGCGTCGGGGTCGTCGTGCGGGAGGGCGGTCGTATGAATGGTGAGGTCCATGAACCTCAAGTTAGCGGCGGCGCCGGGGCATCGCTTCTCGAATCCTGATCGGATCCGAGAGCCGAACGAATGGAGGCCTACGGTCCATTGGTGAACGGACCGTCGGCTTCTGCGGCGGCACCACGCGGAGGCACTCGGCGGCCCGTGCGTGGACGAATCGACAAGGCCCCGTGCCTACAGCCCGCAAAAGCCCCGTGAGCCACACCGTCGGCACCGGACTCGGTAGCGCGGCTAGGGCCACAACAGCGCTCCGAAGCCGAGGAGATAGGCCGAGCCGAAGATCAGCGGCACCCACATCTCCACCAGGCTCAGCGGCACGTAGAGCCGCCAGTCCGCGCCCTCACCGAGCGACCGCCACTCCGCCCTGGAGAGGGCCATGGCGGGCAGCCGCTCCTCCAGGGAAGCGATGACTCGGTACTTGGCGCTGTTCAGTTGGCGGTACGACCGGACCGTGATCCACCAAGCGGCGCACTGGGCCAGCACCACGAGCAGCCCCGCCGTCACGGACCAGCGGGGTGCTGCGGACAGGCGGCCCCCTCCGGACACGGCGAACGCGGCAATCAGTCCGCTGTTCACAGTCAGGAAGAAGGTGTTCGCAGCATTGCGCCGGGCACTGACCCGGTCCGACATCTCGACGCACAGCTTGTACTGCTCCAGCACCGCCGCTCGGTAGTGCTGCCCCTCGGCGTCGTACGTGGAGGGGGTGATGGCGGTGTTCCACAGGTCGTCTCCGGTACCCGTCACCGGTCCATTGTGGTCCGGCGGCCGGTCACGACGAGGCTGAGGAGAGGGAATACGCCAAGCTGCGGATCGCGCCTGGACGGCCGTGCACGGATATGGACCGTCCGGCCTCCCGCCCCCTCATCCGGCATACCGGCGCATGTCAGGATGCGCCATGATCCGAGTCATGCTGTGCGGCGCCGCGGACACGAGTCGGGTGCAGGACGAGTTCGTCCGGACCGTCACAGACTTCGGTGGCGTTTCCTGGCACTTCCTCGACGGCACGGTGAACTACATCAACTCCGCCTCGTCCGACTGGGAGGAGAACTCCCGGGCCACGGTCCAAGAGGCAGACGTGTGCGTGTTCGTCATCGTGGAGGAGATCGGACGCATCACCTGGGAGACCGAGGTGACCGCGGCGCTGCTGGCCGGCAAGCCGTTCCTGGTGCTCTGTCTGCACGCGACATACCAGCGGTACCTCGTTCTGAACGCCGCGTTCCGCCCGCCCGCAGCACTCGACCTCCTCCCGGAGAACGAAAGGGATCTGGTCAGGACCCTGCGTGAGATCGAGCAGGAGAGGCGACTGACCGCCGTCCCCTTCGACCACGGAAGGTTCGGGGAGATCCTGCGGCGGGAACTCTCCAAGCTCTTCGACATCGCCCTGGGGCAGATGGAGGAACGTAACCGGAGGAAGTCGATCCGGCCGTTGCTGAACGATCCTGCGCGGCTCACCGTGACCGATCTGAGGGCGGCCCAGGCCATCGCCGTCGACGAGTGGGAGGACAAGCAGGTCCGCAAGGTGGCGCTGCGCGCACTGGCCGCCCGTCGGGCACTGGATGCGGAGGCACTGCACTCACTGCTGGCCAGCAGCGAGCAAGGCGTCCGGCGGATGACGGTGGAGTTGCTGGCCGATCTGCATCCCGTCCGGCCGCCCGACCCGGATCTGCTGGAGCACGTCGTGGCCGTGGCCAATTCCTCCGACGATGTGGGTGTCCACCGACGCCTCATCCCCGTCCTGCTGGCCATGGACCTGCCGAGTGGGATCGAGGCCATGACCTTGCTCGAACTCGAGGACGTCGGCAGTAAGCGCAGGCTGGCCGCGGCTCTCGAGGCACATGAGGACGCCGTTGCCCGCCAGGGGCTTCAGGCCGCGGTCACGGCACTACTGGAGAGATGCCTCTCCCAGACATCCGAATCGGACTGGAAGACCCGCTGCCGTGCCTACCTCGCGCGCCTGGGTCTCGAGCCCGCACCACCCGGTCCAGAGACCTGAGCACATCCCCGTCACAACACTGGAGGCACCATGGGATTCTTCGGACGGCGCCAGCAGCGGCAACCTGCACGGCCGCCCGAATACATCGGGCGCAAGTTCCACTCCGACGCGGGCGTCGAATCGTCGCTGACCAACTTCCGCACCGCACTGAGTCAGCAGATGGGATCGGAGCCGGTAGTGACCCCGGCGCGGTGGACAGGACCGGACCCGGCCCCCGAACAGGTCGTCGCCGCCCGCACCGCCCAGGGCACGGCCTACCTCGCGCTCTGGGCCGATGGGGCGATGCACTTCGTCGCCCCCGACTACCACCGGACGCCGACCCCGCCGCTGGTGGGCATGTGGAAGATGCGGGACAACTCCTTGCGCAGCACCGGCAGCGTCCAGGCGGACGAATTCGGAGTCGGCTGATCCTCTCCATGCGCCTGTGCCGGGGGCCTCATCGGGACGCGGCCCCGGCACAGGCGCGTACAAGCCAGCCTTCTACCGGTCCCGCGCCCCTTACTGGGCGCTAAAGCACCGGCAGATTCTTCCGCAGCTCGAACGCAGTGACCTCGCTGCGGTACTCCTCCCACTCCTGCTTCTTGTTCCGCAGGAATTGATCAGCGCTGCCGGCGGCCTGCGGCGATCCGCTGCGGAACCCTTCTGACCTGCTGAGCGACAGCCGTTAGTGGTCGTTGTTGGTCGCTCCGAGCCGCCCTTAGACGGCCCAGCGACGGCCCAGCGGAGCCCCACCCCAACAACACCGGCAGATTTACACTCACCCCCAGATCGGACAACAGCACGGGACTCGACCTGCGGAAACCTCGGCGCTCCATGCCCAGGCTCAGCCCACCGTCCACAGCTCGTCCACTGGGCGGCATGGCTGGACCCTGGCGCAACTATCTCTAGTTAGCTAGAGTTTTCACATGAGCTACCCGTTCAGGGTTACCGACGCGACGGTCGACGTTGTCGAAACCCTTCTCTCCGGCGACGAAGAGCTCTACGGCTTGAAGATCGCCAAATTGACCGGCCGCGCCAGCGGCAGCGTAGTCCCCATCCTCATGCGGCTCGAAGGCTGTGGATGGGTCCTCAGCGAGTGGGAGCAGGATTCAGCCGCCCGGGGCCCCCGCCGTCGCTTCTACCGCCTCCACGCCGACCGCATCGGCGACGCCAGGCAGTTGGTGAACGAGAGGGGCAAGAGTTCACGCAAGCGCCTGTCGAGCATCCTGCGCCCTGGCTTGGGGGGCGCCCAGTGAGTACCCAAGAGGCCCTGCTCTTTCTGGGCACCGCGGTGGTTTTGCCACTGTTGCTGACCGAACTCGGCGACTGGTCCCCCGCACTCGCCAGACGACTAGCCCGGTGGACTGCACGGAGGCTTGGCGATAGCGCTGCATCAGATCGGTACACGGAAGAGTGGACCGCGGAGCTTGAACACCTCCCAGGGAAGATGTCACACCTCCTGACCGCCCTGAGCTACCTGGCGGCTCTACCGCGCATCCGCTGGTCACTGCGAGCAGTCCGAAACACAACCCGGGCAAGGCCAAGCCTTGATGACCTGCTGCCAACCGGGCGGCCTCGCTACTGGAACCGCGACGCCGCGACGTTTCGCTGGGCGGGGCAAGCGAGGGCATGCTCCGAACTGATGTCAGGCATCCTCAACGAGGAACCGAGGGTACGGAACCGCTCACACTTCCTCATCGGCCCCCCGGGCTGCGGAAAGACGACAGCCACGCATTGGGTGTACAAGTGCCTCGACCAAGCCGGGAAGAAGGTCACATACGTCAGTGCCCCCGCGTGGACAGTTGCAAGCCGCCCAATCCACGTCAGCTCCCAGATGCGGGACCGGCTGGTCCACGCATCGCAAGAACTCGACCTGCTCATCGTTGACGAAGCTGACGCGGTGACTGTTGAGGCCCTGCAGTCCCTTCGCTTGAACTGCCCAGTGCTCATCGTCGGAAGGGCACCCGGCGAGCTAGACGCTCTCACCCACCTCCCTTCAGACGCGGGCGTGGTGGTCGATTTGACTCCAGAAGGAGGCACTTGGCCTGCCAGGGCTTCGGCAAAGTTGCGTTATGCCCAGTTTGTGATCATGCGGCCAGCTGGCGGGGTGCCCGGGAGCGGCTAGCTTTCGGGTGATGCAACGCGATCGAGCCAGGCCGCGCCGAGATCGGTCAGGCGCCATCGCGGGCCGGTCCCGCGCGGCTCGGTGTCGTCTTCCTGAATCAGGTGCTGATGTGCGAGATAGCGCAAGTCGATGAGGATGCCGGTCTCGATGTGGGCGCCACGCCTTCCGAGTTCCAGGTCGATCGACCGCGTGTCCCAGCGTCCGTCCCCATCGCGGACCACTTCCAGGTATGCACGGGTCGGGATGCTGTTCACCCTTGCCACCCTATGTCGCTTCTCTTGAGCGCGGCGAGGCGATTCCTGCTCAGGCGAGTCCGAGCAGTCCGAGCGGGCGCTTGGGGTTGCGGGCGTTGTGACGCAGGGCAGTGGCGATGTCATTCACCCCGGCCAGCCTCAGGGCTCCGATGGCGAGATTGCGGCAGGTAGCCATGGCCCGGGGCGCGTTGCCGGTGCGCAGTTGCGAGGCGTCCTCGGCGAAGGTGGTGTCCCTGACATGGTGCAGGGCCTCGACTTGCCAGTGGCCACGTATGAGCTGTGCTAGGTAGGTGGGTGTGGTGTGTTCGGCGGCCAGGCTGGTGACGGCATATACGGTCTTGATCGTCGTGGTGCCGGTCTTGCGGTCGGTGCGGCGGCGCTTGACCTGGATGGCCTGCCGGGCTCCGGGGAAGTGCAGGTTGCTCACGGTGGCCGCCTTGATTCGTCGGATCTCGGACCGCCCGTGGCCGCTGTTGCGGGTGCGGCCCTGGAGCGGGATCTCCTTCCACGGAAGGGTCTTGAGCTGCTTGCGGAGAAGTTTCTGGTTGCCCTTGGCGATCACGATGTAGTGGGCCCCGCGCCCCAGGAGGTAGTCGGCGTGCTCGCACTGGGTGTGCATGGCGTCGCTGGTGACCACCACGCCGGCCAGGTCGGCGACAGTGTCCAGGAGGGGCTGGAAGCGGGTGATCTCGTTCGTCTTGTCGCCGACGTCGAGTTGGGCCAGAACCAGACCGGTGGTGTGGTCCTGGGCGGCGAGCAGGTGGATCCTGCGGCCGCCGGCTCTGGCGGCTCCGCGCAGGCTCTTGCCGTCGACCGCCAGCGCCTGGAACCTGCCCGTAGCCGGGGTGCGACGGTCGGCGAGCCAACGGCCCACCTCCAGGTCGAGTGCGTCGCCGTCGATGCGGGCGAGAAGTCGGCGCACTGTGGTCTCCGAAGGCCGGGACCGCTGGACGTGCAGTGGGTCCAGCCGCACTCCCATGCGTTCCAGGACGTGCGGCGGGGCATCGGCGATCCACTCGCCCACCGCCAGCAGCGAGGTCGCGCCGGTCAAAACCGCGCATGCGACTAGAGCGAGCACCGCGGCCAGCGCGTGGCGCACGCCGCGCGGGTCACGGGGATCGGGTATCCCGGACAGCCGCTCCAGTAGGCCGGGCAGCTCCTCAGATGCGAGCCCGCTGTGCTCGCGGAGTTGGTCAAGGGCAGGCGGGATCAGCGATGATGCGTCGGCAGGCAAGGTCGTCCACTCGGATCACGGGGCGTAGGGAACTCCATGATCTTGGAAGTCGTGCCTGTCACGTTCCAGGCGCCTTCGAATTGACAGATCATCACAAACAGGGCGTCACGCGACTACGCCGAAGCCCTGCTTGGCCTGCTAGTTTCCTGTCGCCCGGCAGGTAGATCCTCGTGAACACCTGTCGGTCCGCTTAGCGGATCTTGCTGCGGCAGAAGCGCTCCGCTCCTGTCCGCGCTGCACTCCACCACGTACAGCGCGGACAGACGCTGGCGCCGAACGATCCAACGGGCCCGCGCTTGCCCCAGGACCGCACAGACCGAGGGAACAACCTTCGGAACAGATACATCTTTGGGCGCGTCAGCACTCGGCTTAGCCCTAGGGTGGCGAGGCAGAGAGTTGGGTTACGCGCTCTTCCGCCGTACGCAATGGGCTGGTTCACTATGGATATGGCGTTGAAGCCGGTACCTATTACAGGTTCTGTCCTGGCTTGGACACGAGCCGAGGCCGGCATGTCTCCCGCAGCCCTGGCAGATGCCGTCGGGGCAAGCACAGAAGAAGTAATCGCCTGGGAGTCCGACAGGCGCAAGCCCAGCACAGGCCAGTTCAAGGAACTGGCTAAGAGGCTGGGACGTCCTGAGAGCTTCTTCTTCCTTGCCAGACCCCCGCAAATAGGTGACGCGGCGGTCTCTTTTAGAACAACTATAGAAAAGCTAGGGTCACCGGCATCCACGATAGAGGTCGGCAAAGAGCTTCGCTTAGCCCAGCGGGTTCAGAGGGTAGCCAGCTGGCTGCATAATCAACTCGACAGCCACGGCCCAAAAATTCCTAAATCGAGCACATCCGCCGCAGCTGCCAGCTTAGCTAAAGAGCTTCAACAGTGGCTGCATTGGGACCTCAACGTACAGCTGAATAGCACAGAGGCACAGGTAACTAAAGCTCTCCGCGGTCGCCTCGAAGAGCATGGCCTCATCATCCTGCACATCCCAATCGACACCGAGACGGGTGTCCGCGGATTCTCTCTACCGCACAGCACTACACCCGTGGTGGTAATAAACACCAAAGAGCGATACGGGGCACGTACATTCTCGTATATCCATGAACTTGCCCACCTCGCCCTCGGCGATGACTCGCTGTGCCTAGTCAAGACAGACGAGGGTGTGGAGCGTTGGTGCAATGAAGTAGCGGCATGCTTCCTGATGCCCGAGCATGACGTCCGGAGTTTTGTGCGCGCCCGGTACGGGGGCACCAAGATTTCAAGCCTTGAACAGGTATCCCCTGTCCGTAACCGATACAAAGTCAGCACGCAAGCAGCAGCCCTGCGGCTACATAAACTCAACCTCTCCGAACCTGGATTCTACCCATCAGTTCATTGGGCCATGGAAAGGAGAAAGGGCGGAGGATCCAGCGTCGAGAACGTTCGGACGAGGGATGTCGTGCGGCTCCAGACTTACGGGAGGGGATACCTCAATCTCCTCTTCGAGGCCAAGGCTTCTCGCAAGATTCCAGAGACTCAGGTTTTAGAGCTCCTCAAGATCTCTCGAAGCGAGCTTTCTAAGCTCGAATTTAACGCGCGGTCGAGCGTCGAGGGTGGATAACCGCTGCATCGTTGACGCGACTGCGCTTGTCGCCTCCAAATATTGCGTGCTCGAATCAATGATTCCAGAGCTATTCGACGAGTTGACTCCGAGGGCGTCCTCCGGGGAATTGGTGATCGCCAAGTCGGTACTTGAAGACGTCGAAATGATGGCCCGCGGCGAACCCATCCATTATTGGATGCAAGGTCTGAGCGTTTCGCTGAGTGATTCTGCCTACCTTCAAGAAAAGACATGGTTCATGAGGGTCGTCCAACTAAAGTTCGGCTTCGAAGAAGGCATATCAGACATGGAGGGGCGGGATCCCAGCCTGATAGATGTTATTGCCTTAGCGAGAAGGTGCGAATCTGAGGGTAGAGAGTTCACCTTGATCAGCGACGACACCACGGCAAACCCTCTGCGACCAAGTGCGGCCGACCTGTGCAAGGAATTTGGATGGGGCCGCCTCAACATGCACAGTTATATAGAGCAGATTCTCCAGCGGTCAGACATCTTAAGATAAGTGCACCAGATCTAGCGTGGCCGGCGATAGATAGTGAGTGATAGCCGGTGGAGCGTGACCATCGTGAGTTGCTAAAGAGTTAACTAAGGCGGCGCAAAATATTAGAAGCGCACGAGAAGGCTCGGCCACTCTCCATTTTCCATCGGTTCTTATAATGGGATAACTACTGCCGTCCATCAACAGACTCGGTTCAGTGAAGTCATCTGGAGGCTCCATGTACTGCCCCTCTACTCGCTGACCCTTTGCACGCAAATGCAGGTGGGCAACTCCGATTACATAGGCGGGAGCTCCCTGTAGAACGTCGCCGAAAACCTGCTCAAGAATCTCTTTGCGCCCACCCACCATGCCGGCGTCGATAACGCAGAATAGATCCGGCTTCTCTTCTTCACTAAGCTCAGCGAGATGCCTGGCGATCGTTTCAGGCTCCTGCGATGGCTTGTACCCCACCAGGTGAAAAAGCGGCAGGATAGGGGCCATGGAGGAGAGAGCCCGTAGACTGGCCCGCTTCTTCCCAGATTCTTGAATTTCCGCCTTATTGACGCTTGTCTTGACTTCTATGCAAGCACGAACATTTTCGACCGGAAACAGGACTTGTGTACTCTGTGCGAGAATCCCGGGTTCGTTGGCCTGGTCATAGACAATGATGTCTGTTTGTTGGGAGTAACTGTCAGCTCGATCTATCACCATGCCGGAGCCCACTCCATACCTTTTGGGTATTAGATTCTCCAGCAAGCGGGCCAGGGAGAGTTCGTTCTCTTTTCCCCGCTCCCCCCAGTGTTTGATCAGCCTATTGAAAACATCAACTTCAGCTTGCAGGCGCCGTAGCACCCCGTTCCAGTACTCCTCAACTACAGACACTTTCCCCCCGAGTTAACGCACTGGCCCCTCAACTCACGTTCAGGACTGAGCACTTGGATGCCTCTTTGGCACGCGGCCTCTGATCTGCGGCAGCGCGGCGGTCGTTTGCTGTTGTTAGTGATTGCCATCGGAGGGCCCACGGACGACCCGGCCATGCCCCGGAAGGCGCGAGCCCAGGGACCCGGACAAAGTGTCAGGGTCCCTCCGTTGTAGGTCCCTCACTCTGGTATCGGGGCGGGCAGAGGTCAATGCTCGCTACCAGCCTCATCAGTGGCTCTGTACCGTGAAACTGGCCCCTCACCACCAGTTGGAGGCAAGACGCAATGCGCGGTCTCGGAGATCACCTCAGCATCGGCGAGCGGATCGCGTTCTACCGCAGGCGTCGCGGCCACACGCAGGAGGTCTTGGCTGGACTTGTCGGCCGGAGCACCGACTGGTTGGCGAAGATCGAACGAGGGGACCGAAAGCCTCCCCGCGTCGACATGCTCGCCGAGCTGGCGCGCATCCTGCGCGTTCCGCTCGGGGACCTGCTCGGACAGACCGTACTCATGGAAGACGAACGGCAAAAGGACGACGTCCCTGCGGTGCGCGACGCCCTCATGAGCCCGCGCCGACTGTCCCGCCTGCTCTTCGGCCCCGAGGACGAGACGCAGTTCCCGACCCCCGCGCCGGTGGCTGTACGCGTGGAGCAGTCGTGGAATGACTACCAGGGCGGGCGGCTCGGCAGCGTCATCGCGGCCCTTCCGGGGCTGCTCCAGACCGCGCAGGAACTGGAAGAACGAGCGACACGGCGCGGAGAAGACCGCGGAGATTGCTGGGCAGTGTCCGCCCGCACCCACCTCAGATCATGACCCAACGTCGTGCATTAGCGCGCAGATCCACAGACTGCCCGAGTCGCGTGAGCTGAACGGGCCATGATCACTCGCCCCAGAGCAGTTCCAGCCCAAAGCCGCTCCGTTGCCCCGCTAGCCCTCGTCAACTAGGCAGAGTCGCAGGTGACCAACCTGAGTGATCCGTTCAGAACCGGAGTCAACACAGGTATGGCTGGGATACCATCCCGCTCACTCGTGTCGCAGGTTTGGGGAGGGCGGTACAGTGGAAACTGTACAGCGGACGACGTGCACCGACTGCAGCAGGATCAGTTACGAGCAGGGGACGGCACTCATGATCGAAGCTGCGCGGACAATGGAAGAGAGGTTCGAAGCAGACGAGTTCATCGCCGACTTAGAAAAGAATTTTAAACGGCGAGGAAACCTCCAAAGGCTCGCAGATATTGCCATCCGCCTGGAGGAGTTTGCAGAGAGTGGCACTCTTCGAGTGCCACTACAGTTGAATCATCTCCGCGACGAGGTATACGAGGTCAAGGCGGGGGACGTAAGACTGCCCTTCTTCTATTGTACCCATTTCACTGGTAAGACAGTGCGCTTGACTCACGGCTTTCTGAAAAAGTCAGAAAAGACACCCAGGAAGCACATCGACAAAGCATTTTGGGTCATGAGGAAGGATAGCGAAGCGCCATGAAAAACCTGTATGAGCGACTCGCCGCCACGGAAGACGGAGCGCGAGCACTGGCCTCCGCCCGCCTACGGTACGAGGCACTGGCTGTCATTCACGAGAGCCTCGAAGATTCCGGAGCCACCCAGACGGAACTTGCACGGCGTCTCGGAATTCGAAAGTCAGCCGTTAATCAAGTCGTGCACGGCGACGGCAACATGCGCGTTTCCACTCTAGCCGAATACTTGCACGCTTTGGGCTTCGAGCTGAGCCTTGCCAAGGCTGCAGCGGGCGCAGCACGAAAGCAAGTTCTAGCTAACCGTCCTCACACAGAGTGCGAGGACGAGGGCGAAAGTCATCTCGTGGAATGGGCCGAGGTTGTGGAACTCAAGGTCACACGAACAGTGGACCCGCCGGCCTGGGAAAAGGATTCCGATGAGACCTTCTCATGGAACAGCGTGGACGACTCCGTAGTTGAATATCGCATGGTGCAGGTGCAGTGAACATGTCAGAAATCACTCACGCCTCAAAGTCCACGGCTTCAGATAACTGGCTAAGGGACAACGCTCACCTATGCCAGGTTTCCACCAAGCGCCTAGGCGCCGAAAAAGTACGTCCCGGGCGAGCCGTCAAATGGGATTTCTCCCTCAAGAAGTCACTTGGCTTCAGTAACGACCACATCCACATCATCCTGTCCTGCAAGGCCACAGCCGAGAATAAATCAGAGAAACCCCTGGGCACGATTGAAGCCGAAGTGGTCGGTAATTATCAGATCGGTGAAGATCATCCAGATATCTCGGCATCAGAAGCGACGCAGTTCGGTGATGATGTTGGGGTTCGGGATGTATTCCCGTATTTGAGGCAAGCTCTTGACCTGATGGCGATGCAAGTTGGGCTGGGACGGGTAAAGCTCGATCCCCCGACCCCTTCGAATGCCGTCGGTGGAAAGGACTCTGCGAGTCAGTCGAAGGATCACGGGCCCGCCGAGGCCGACTGAGTACCTGGACCAAACAGTCGCTCCGTCGCTGTGCGCTCGAACTGGCATCTCTACAGCGAGCCCATACAGGGCTGGCCCTGATCGAGTGGATCCCGAACTCCCGATGCTGTCTCACACGCACGATCGAACTTCCGGACCGTCCAGGGGCCGTTGAAGGGCGCTCGGTGTCGAGCAAACCAAATGCTGACAACTATCGACAGCTCAGCATCAGGCCAGGACGCTGATCGCGTGGACGACCGCAGGCCACAGCCGTCGTGGCCGCACAGCGAATCGCTCCCGAACGCGCCCGCGCCGCTGGAGTAACGGAGGGCCCGGATCAACGGCCCGATCCGGCGCCACACGGCCCACAGACGGCCCAGGCGCACTCAGGCAGCCGAGAGGGCCCACGGTCGGCGACCGTGGGCCCTCATCAGGAAGCGTACGAGAAGTGCCCTGGCCTCCTCTTACAGCACCGGCAGGTTCTTCCGCAGCTCGAACGCCGTGACCTCCGAGCGGTACTCCTCCCACTCCTGCTTCTTGTTCCGCAGGAAGAAGTCGTAGACGTGCTCGCCCAGCGTCTCGGCGACCAGTTCCGAGCGTTCCATCAGGGCGATGGCCTCGCCGAGGTTCTGCGGGAGGGGCTCGATGCCCATCGCTCGGCGTTCGGCGTCGGAGAGGGCCCAGACGTCGTCGTCGGCGCCCGGCGGGAGTTCGTAGCCCTCCTCGATGCCCTTGAGGCCGGCGGCCAGGAGGACGGCGTAGGTGAGGTAGGGGTTGGCGCCGGAGTCGATCGAGCGGACCTCGACGCGGGCCGAGCCGGTCTTGCCGGGCTTGTACATCGGGACCCGGATGAGGGCCGAGCGGTTGTTGTGGCCCCAGCAGATGTACGAGGGGGCCTCGCCGCCGGCGCCCGCGGTGCGCTCGGAGCCGCCCCAGATGCGCTTGTAGGAGTTGACCCACTGGTTCGTCACCGCGGAGATCTCGGCGGCGTGCTTCAGCAGGCCCGCGATGAAGGAGCGGCCGACCTTGGAGAGCTGGTACTCGGCGCCGGACTCGTAGAACGCGTTCCGGTCGCCCTCGAAGAGGGAGAGGTGCGTGTGCATGCCCGAGCCGGGGTACTCCGAGAACGGCTTCGGCATGAAGGTCGCGTTGACCCCCTGCTCCAGCGCCACCTGCTTCATGACCAGGCGGAACGTCATGATGTTGTCGGCCGTGGAGAGCGCGTCGGCGTAGCGGAGGTCGATCTCCTGCTGGCCGGGGGCGCCCTCGTGGTGGCTGAACTCGACCGAGATGCCCATGGATTCGAGCATGGTGATCGCCTGGCGGCGGAAGTCCATGCCGACGTTCTGCGGGGTGTGGTCGAAGTAGCCGGAGTTGTCGGCCGGGGTGGGGCGCGAACCGTCCAGCGGCTTGTTCTTGAGCAGGAAGAACTCGATCTCGGGGTGGGTGTAGAAGGTGAAGCCGAGGTCGGAGGTCTTGGCGAGGGCGCGCTTGAGCACGTAGCGCGGGTCCGCGAAGGACGGCGAGCCGTCGGGCATCAGGATGTCGCAGAACATGCGGGCGGTGCCGGGTGCCTCGGCGCGCCACGGCAGGACCTGGAAGGTGCCCGGATCCGGCTTGGCGATCATGTCGGACTCGTAGACACGCGCGAAGCCCTCGATCGCCGAACCGTCGAAGCCGATGCCCTCGTCGAAGGCCTGCTCCAGCTCGGCCGGGGCCACGGCCACCGACTTCAGGAAGCCGAGAACGTCCGTGAACCACAGGCGTACGAACCGGATGTCGCGCTCCTCCAACGTACGGAGCACGAATTCCTGCTGCTTGTCCATCTTCCGCTTCCACCCATCCTTGCTGGTCAGGCCGCCTGCTCCCACGCCCACGGGCGCCATCGGGGGACCTCGAAAAGAAACCGTAAAAGGGCCTGGTCACATCCCACCACACGCCCGTTTCGAGCGCGTTGCCGACCATGATCGTCATTGACCGGCCGGTGTGGAACTCATAGTGCCTGCTGGACCCCCCTCGGCCATAGTGCCTGCCGTTCGCCCACAGCTCGACAGCGGGCCCGTACCGCGTGCTCCCGCGGCCCCTCGTTCCCCACTACGATCAGCGGGCCAGCCCCGTCTCATCCTTTTCTCATAAGGACTTGCCATGGGATCCGCCAAGAACACCTCCCCCTCCTCCGCCACGCCCGCCACGGACCGCAAGGCGCGCATAGAGGAGATGCGCCGTGCCGAGCGCTCCCGCGCCCGGCGCGGCCGGATCGCCGTCATCTCGGTGAGCACGGTCGTCGTGGCCGCGCTGATAGGAGTAGGCGCGTGGGCGGTGACCAAGGGTGGAGACGACAAGGACGACGCCAAGGCGCCCGCCAAGTCCGCGGGGCATTTCACGTACGCCAAGGACGGTGTGGGCACCTGGAGCGGCAAGCTCACCCGTAATCACGTCGGGGGCAAACCCACCTATCCGATGAACCCGCCGGTCGGCGGGGATCACAACCAGGTGTGGATGAACTGCAACGGCGACGTATACGAAAAGCCCCTCGCGAACGAGCACGCGGTGCACTCCCTGGAGCACGGCTCCGTCTGGGTGACGTACAACGACAAGGCGTCGGACGCGGACGTCAAGGCGCTGGCCGCGAAGGTCAAGCAGACGCCTTACACGCTGATGAGCCCGATCGCCGACCAGAAGGACCCGATCATGCTCAGCGCCTGGGGCCACCAGCGCACGGTGAAGTCGGCGAGCGACCCGGCGGCGGCGAAGTTCTTCGCCACGTTCGTGCAGGGTGAGCAGACGCCCGAGCAGGGCGCGCCCTGCACCGGCGGACTGGGTCAGTGAGGCGCCGCACCGGGTGGCTGGTGTCGGCCGTGGCGGCGCTGGCCGTCACGGCGGGCGCCGTCACCTACGCGGTGGCCGACGGGGACGGCGGGCCGAAGGACCTGACGGTGCCCGCGGCCGAGTCGGCGGACGCCGGGTTCGCCCGCGACATGTCGGTGCACCATCAGCAGGCGGTCGAGATGGCGTTCAGCGTGCGGGACGCGACCGACGACGAGGACGTGCGCCGGCTCGCCTACGACATCGCGCAGACGCAGGCCAATCAGCGGGGCATGATGCTCGGCTGGCTCGACCTGTGGGAGCTGCCGAAGGTGTCGGAGAAGCCGCCGATGGCGTGGATGGGCATGGGCGACATGCCGGCCGGTGAGGACGGTGCGCTGATGCCGGGCATGGCGACCGACACCCAGCTCGGTCAACTCCGCAAGGCCCGGGGGAAGTCGGCCGAGGTGATGTTCCTGCGGCTGATGATCGCCCACCACAGGGGCGGGGTGCACATGGCCCAGGGATGCGTCGAGCGGTGTCAGGTCGGGGCCGAACGGCGGCTCGCTCGCGGGATGGTGGCCGCGCAGCAGTCCGAGATCGATCTGATGACGGGGATGCTGAAGGAGCGCGGCGCCAAGCCGTGACCCCAAATCGGTTGATGTCGGCCTCAGTTGCACTGACTTGACGGCTTCTTGATCGATCCATTCCCCCCGCGTGAACGGTTCATGGTGAGAGTGGGACCCCTCTGCGTGTGCATTACACGTGCACCTCACCCAGGGGGTTCCCGCTATGAGATCCAACAGCGGCATACGCCGCAGCCGCACCGGCCTCGCCGTCGCAGCGACACTGCCACTGGTCGCCGGCGCTCTCGCGATCGCCACTCCGGCCGACGCCGCGACCGCCCGCGACCACCTCACCGGCACCAAGCCGACGTGGGCGACGAACGCCGCGGACCAGGGCGCCACCGCGAACGGCAACAAGGTCACCGCCCGCGTGTACCTGGCCGGCCGGGACGCCAAGGGGCTGGCCGCGTACGCGAAGGCCGTCTCCGACCCGTCGTCCGCGAGTTACGGCAAGTATCTGACCGCCGCCCAGGCGCAGGCCCGTTTCGGTGCGACCAAGGAGCAGGTCTCCGAGGTCACCCAGTGGCTGAAGGACTCCGGTCTGACGGTCACCGGCACCACCGCGCACTACATATCCGTCTCGGGTGACGTGGCCGCCACCGAGCGCGCCTTCGGCACCCAGCTGCACAACTACGCCAAGGGCAAGCACACGTACCGCGCCCCGTCCGGCACGGCCTCGGTGCCGGTCTCGCTGGACGGCGCCGTGCTCACCGTGACCGGCCTGGACAGCGCCCCGCACAAGGCGACCAAGCAGGACGAACTGCCGCCGCCGGACGCGGTGTTCCGCAACGCCGGCCCGTTCTCCTCGTACTACGGCTCGAAGACCGCCTCGACGCTGCCCAGCGCCTACGGTCAGAAGATCCCGTACGCGGTCAAGGGGTACACCGGCAAGCAGCTGCGCGCCGCCTACGGCGCGGGCAAGGCCACCGGCAAGGGGGTGCGGGTCGCCATCACCGACGCGTACGCCTCGCCGTACATCGAGAAGGACGCCAAGAGTTACGCCGCCAAGAACGGTGACGCGGCCTACTCGAAGGGCCAGTTGAAGCAGGTCCTGCCGAAGAACTACACCAAGACCGAGGAGTGCGGCGCCTCCGGCTGGTACGGCGAGGAGACCCTCGACGTCGAGGCCGTGCACGCGGTCGCCCCGCAGGCCGACATCACCTACGTCGGCGCCTCGTCCTGCTACGACGACGATCTGCTGGACTCCCTCCAGAAGGTCGTCGACAAGCACCTGGCCGACATCGTCTCCAACTCCTGGGGCGACATCGAGGCCAACCAGACGCCCGAACTGGCCACCGCCTACGACCAGGTGTTCCAGCTCGGCGCGATCGAGGGCATCGGCTTCTACTTCTCCTCCGGCGACAACGGCGACGAGGTCGCCAACACCGGCGTGAAGCAGGTCGACACGCCCGCCAACTCGGCGTGGGTGACCGCGGTCGGCGGTACGTCGCTGGCCGTCGGCAAGAAGGACAAGTACCAGTTCGAGACCGGCTGGGGCACCGAGAAGGCCAACCTGTCGGCCGACGGCAAGTCCTGGACCGACTTCCCGGGCGCCTACACCTCCGGCGCGGGCGGCGGCACCAGCAAGACCGTCGCGCAGCCCTTCTACCAGAAGGGTGTCGTGCCGAAGTCCCTGTCGTCGGCCAACGGCGGCAGCAACCGCGTCGTCCCGGACATCTCGGCCGTCGCGGACCCGAACACCGGTTTCCTGGTGGGCCAGACGCAGACGCTGCCCGACGGCTCGCTCGGCTATGACGAGTACCGCATCGGCGGTACGTCGCTGGCGGCTCCGGTGATCGCGGGTGTGCAGGCGCTGGCGCAGCAGACGCGCGGGGGGCGTGCCATCGGGTTCGCCAACCCGGCGATCTACGACCACTACGGTTCGTCGGTCTACCACGACGTGACGGACAAGCCGACCGGCAAGGACCTTGCCGTGGCGCGGGTCGACTACGCCAACGGGTACGACGCCGCCGACGGGGTGCTCACCTCTGTGCGCAGCCTGGGCAAGGACGCCTCGCTGAAGGCGGTCCGCGGCTACGACGACGTCACCGGGGTCGGCTCGCCGGCACCGGGCTACGTCTCGTCGTTCCGCCGCCGCTGATGTAGCGAGTACGGACGGGTGCGGGCCGGTGGGGGCTGGTCGCGCAGTTCCCCGCGCCCCTGAAGACTGCGGCTTCGCCGCAAGCCTTCATCGATGGAGGTGGCGCACGCAGTGCGCACCTCCAGGGGCGCGGGGGAACGGCGCGAGAAGCCCCACCGGCCCGCACCCGTCTGACGAGCGGCGAAGCCGCGACCCCGAGGGGCGCGGGGAACTGCGCGAGAAGCCCCACCGGACCGCGGCCGAAATCGGTGGTCAGGCCACGCGGAGCAAGTCGCCCCGCGACATCCGCCCGACCAGCTCCCGCCCCGCGACATACCGCTCGACCTCCTCCACGGCGAACCGGCCGAGCCGCTCCACCTCGGCCCCCTGCGCCCCGGCGATGTGCGGAGTGACCAGCACGTTCGGCAGCGTGAGCAGCGGATGCCCGGCGGGCAGCGGTTCGGGCTCGGTGACGTCGAGGAAGGCCGACAGACGGCCCCCCGCGCACTCGGCGGCCAGCGCCTCGGTGTCGACCAGTGACCCGCGCGCGGTGTTGATCAGCGTGCCCCCGTCGCGGACGAGCCCCAGCATCTCAGCGCTCAACATACCCCGCGTCTCGGGCAGTTCGGGCGCGTGCACACTCACGACGTCGCTGCGCCGGCACAGCCCGGCCAGATCCGTCAGCTCCGCGCCGAGCCGCGCGGCCCCGGCCTCGTCGACGTACGGGTCGTACAGCAGCACCCGGTACCCCGCAGGATCCGCGCGCAGCCCCTCGATCACCCGGCGTCCGATCCGGGACGCCCCGATGACGCCGACCGTGCAGCCGTCGGTCCCCCGCCGCTCGTCGAAGCGCGGCCAGGCATCGGCATAGCGGGCCGCCACGGAGAGCGCCCCCTTCGCCGCGAAGGCGACCGCGGCGAGGGTGAAGGCGACGACGGGCCCGGCGTTGGCGTCGGCAGCCGACGAGACGAGCAGGCCGCGCTCCCACACCGCGTCCGTGACCAGCGGCCGCACCGAGCCCGCCGCGTGCACCACGGCCTTCAACCGCGGTGCGCGAGCCAGCACTTGGGGCGTGAGCGGCGGGCAGGACCAGCCGGTGACCAGGACCTCGGCGGCGGCGAGCGCCTCGGCCGCGGCGGGCCCGTCGAGCGGTCCGGTCAGCGGGTGCGGCGCGAGCCGTACGCTCCGCCCGAGCCGTGCGCGCAGCCCGGGCGGGAAGACCCGCTCCACCACCTCGGCGCCCATGGCCAGCGCCGCGGTCGGTCGGTATGCCGTCGTCACTCGGTCCCACCCCTTGTCTTCTTTCGTGCCCTCATACATCTATGTAACCGGTTACTAAAGCGCCTCACGCGCCGGAGCGCCAGTCCTTCAACGAACCAATAGTTCTTGGGGTCAAGGGGGTTGACCGGCCTCTGTAACCGTTTTAGATTCCCGCTCACCTTGTTCCAACGACAGAGGGGTTCCCGTGCCCACGGTGGCGAAGAACAGGCCCGAGGCCGGGGTGGTGGAGCCCCCGGCGGGGCCACGAAAAGGGTCAACCACCCCTATAACAGCGCAAGATTCGGCGTGGAAACGGTTTCGGAGCAGCCGTACCCTGCTGCTGCTCATGGTCCCGGGCCTCGCGTACTTCCTGCTCTTCCACTACGGCGCCTTCGTCGGCAACGTCGTGGCGTTCAAGGAGTACGACCCGTTCGCCGGGCTGTGGGCCAGCCCCTGGGCCGGCTTCGGCAACTTCAGCCGGATGTTCACCGACCCGGACTTCTGGCACGCGACGTGGAACACCCTCTCCATCGCCGTGCTCCAACTGGCCTTCTACTTCCCGGTTCCGCTGGGGATCGCGCTGCTGCTGCACAGCCTGACGTCGGGGGTCCTGCGCCGCTTCGTGCAGTCCGTCGTCTATCTGCCGCACTTCCTGTCGTGGGTGATCGTGGTCGCCCTCTTCCAGCAAGTCCTTTCCGACACCGGCCTGTTGAACAGCTTCCTGAGCGGCTCGGGCCTGCACACCGTCGACATCATCGGCAACCCGGACGCCTACCGGCCGCTGGTCGTCGCCCAGGTGATCTGGAAGGACGCCGGCTGGGGCACCATCATCTTCCTGGCCGCCCTGATGCAGGTCGACGAGCAGAGTTACGAGGCCGCGGCCATCGACGGGGCGGGCCCCTGGCGCCGCTTCTGGCACGTCACGCTGCCCTCGATCCGGCCCATCGTCGTGCTGCTCCTCATCATGCGGCTCGGCGACATCCTCTCCGTCGGCTTCGAACAGATGCTGCTGCAACGGCAGTCGGTGGGCCCGGAGGCCGGCGAGGTCCTCGACACCTTCGTCTACTGGCAGGGCATCGTCGGCGGCGACACCGGCTACGCCGCCGCGGCCGGCCTCTTCAAGGGCCTGGTGGGCGCGCTGCTCGTCTTCGTCGCCAACCGGATCGCGCACAAGCTCGGCGAGCAGGGGGTCTACAAGTGAGCACCTCAGTCCGTCCGGCCCGTCCCGCGTGGATGGAGAAGCCGAAGCCCGTCACCCAGGCCGCCAAGGGCCTGGCGGTGATCGCCCTGCTCGCCCTGGTCCTCGTACCGTTCCTGGTGATCGTCTCCACGTCGCTCGCCTCCAACGAGGAGGTCGTGGCCAACGGCGGCTGGGTGCTGTGGCCCACCGAGCCGAGCCTGCGCGCGTACCGGAACATCCTGTCCGGCGGCATCGTGACGCACGCGCTGGGCGTGAGCGTCGGCATCACCGTCATCGGCACGTTCCTGTCGCTGGCGTGCACCGCGTTCCTCGCCTACGCGCTCAGCCGCCCCGGCGTCTTCGGCGGCAAGCCGGTGCTCATGCTCGTGCTGTTCACGTTCCTCTTCCCGCCCGGCATGATCCCGGCGTTCCTGCTGGTCAAGGGGCTCGGCCTGGAGAACATGTACGCGGCCGTCGTCGCGCCGGTCCTCATCAACGTCTTCAACCTGGTCGTCCTGCGCGGCTTCTTCCAGGGCATCCCCGAGGAGCTGTACGAGGCGGCCCGGCTGGACGGGGCCGGTGACTGGGCCACGTTCTGGCGGATCGCGCTGCCGCTGTCGAAGGCCGCGCTCGCGGTCGTCGGCCTGTTCTACGCGGTCAGCTACTGGAACTCGTGGTTCACCGCCTCCATCTATCTGGAGTCCGACCACTGGCCGCTGTCGCAGGTGCTGCGCATGTACGTGGTCGGGGGCGCGCAGATCGCCGACACGGGCCTGAGCGAGGCGGGCATGGTCTCCGCGCCGCAGACGACGCAGATGGCCGTGCTCGTGATCGCCACCGTGCCGATCCTGATCGTCTACCCCTTCCTCCAGAAGTACTTCACCAAGGGCGTGCTCACCGGCGCCATCAAGAGCTGAGTCACCCCGCCGCTTCGCGCGTCTCTCCCAACTCCTCTGATCCGAAGGGCTCTTCACCATGTCCGCGAACCTGTCGCGCCGCACCCTGCTGCGCTCGATCGCCGTCGGCGGCGCCGCGCTGGCCGCCCCGTCCGTGCTCACCGCCTGCTCCACCGAGACCGCCGGGGGCGGCGACGTCTCCAACGCGGGCAAGAAGGCGGCGGCCTGGCCCACGTACACCCCGTCGAAGGGCGCGACGCCGGACCTGGCCGCGACCGCCGAGGGCGTGCAGGCCGGCTTCACCCGCTATCCGTCGGACCTGGTGAAGGCGGTCGCCGAGAAGCCGGGCACCGGCAAGCAGAAGATCAGAGTCATGACGATCACGTACGGGACTCCGCCCAAGCCCGCGGCGCAGAACAAGTACTGGGCGGCGGTCAACGAGGCGCTGGGCGTCGACGTCGAGTTCACGGTGGTCGCCGACGCCGACTACCGCGCCAAGATGGCGACCGTGTTCGCCGGGGACGACATCCCCGACGTCATCAACCTCGGCGGCGGCTATGTGCTGCCCCGCCAGGCCCAGTTCATGAAGACCCGCTGCGCCGACCTCACCGAGTACCTGTCGGGCGACGCCGTCAAGAAGTACCCGAACCTCGCGGGCATCCCCACCTACGCCTGGGAGGGCATGGGCCGCGTCTCCGGCCGCATCTACGGCATCCCCGTCGAGCGGCCGAAGCCGCAGGACACCCTGTACTTCAACCGCGGGGCGTTCACGAAGGCCGGCTACAAGCCGGGCATGTCCGCGGACGACTTCGCGGCGATGGCCAAGGAGGCCACCGGCTCCAAGAAGTGGGCGCTGGGCTCGTCGGCGACCGCGTTCTTCGGCTACAAGACGCACGCCAACTGGTTCGGCGCGCCCAACGAGTTCGCCGTCAAGGACGGCAAGGCGGTGCACTGGGGCGCCACCGACGAGTTCCGGGCGACCCTCGAATACCTGGCGAAGCTGCGCGCGCAGGGCGTGTACTACCCGGAGGCCACCTCGGTCTCCCAGGTCGACCTGAAGACGCAGTTCTGGAACGGCTCGGTGCTCTCCATGACCGACGGCTTCCTCGCCTACCCGACCGCCGCGCAGGGCATCAAGGACACCTTCGAGCTCGACGCGCTCGTGCCGTACACGGTCGACGGCGCGACCACCCACTACCAGCAGAGCCAGGGCTGCTTCGGCACCACCGTGATCAAGAAGGCGTCCAAGGACCGCGTCGAGCTGATCCTGCGCGTCCTCGACTACCTGGCCGCGCCGTTCGGCACCGAGGAGTACGAGCTCACCCACTTCGGCCTGGAGGGCACGCACTTCAAGCGCGACAAGGACAACAACCCGATCGCCAACGAGCTGGGCCTCGTCGAGTCGAAGACCAACGTCCCGTTCATGTACCTCTGCGACGCCCCGCAGGTGCTGTACGCGCCCGGCTACCCGGACGTCGTGAAGCGGCTGCACGCCTGGCAGGAGAAGGTGGTGCCGCTGATGCAGCCCGACATCCGCTTCGGCCTCCAGTCGGACACGTACAACAAGCAGGGCACCGCGCTCCAGCAACTCATCGACGACGGGGTCACCGCGATCGTCAGCGGCCGCAAGAAGCCCTCCGACTGGGACGCCGTCTACGCCAAGTGGCAGGCGCAGGGCGGAAAGAAGGTCCTTGAGGAGTTCGGCGAGGAGTACGCGGCGGCGCACTGATCCGGCCGGACCGGCCGGACGGGCGCAGGCGATGATGGTGCGGGGCGGACAGGCCCCGCACCGCGGAACTGAGGGGACAGACCAGTGGGCGAGAAGGTCACCATCCGGGACGTGGCGGCGCGGGCGGGCGTCTCGGTGGCGACGGTGTCGCGGGTGCTCGCGGGCACCTATCCGACCTCGGCCGCCTCCCGCGCCAAGGTGCTGCGCGCGGCGAAGGACCTGGACTACGTGGCGAACGCGCACGCGCGGGCGCTCGCGGGCGCGGGCCGCAAGACCATCGCGGTGCTGATGCTCGACGTGGTGAGTTCGTTCTACGCGGCCGTGGCGCAGGGCGTGGAGATGGAGGCGGCCCGGCACGACCGGCTCACCCTCGTCGCGTCCACGGGCGCGGACCCGGCCCGCGAACTGGCCCTGGTGCAGATGATGCGCGAGCAGGCTGCCGAGGCGGTCGTGCTGGTCGGCGGGGTCGTGGAGGACGACGAGTACCGGGAGCGGATGGCCCGGTACGCGCAGTCGCTGGCCGCCGCGGGCTCGCGGCTCGTGCTGTGCGGCCGCCCGGCGCCCGCGCCCGACGTGCCCGCGCTGGTCGTCGAGTACGACAACGAGGCGGGCGCCCACGCCATCACCAGCCATCTCCTGGGCGCCGGGCACCGCAGGATCGCCCTGATCGGCTACCAGCCGGGCAACACCACCGGCGAGGACCGCGTCCGCGGCTATCTGCGCGCCCTGGAGGACCACGGCGTGCCGCGCCCGGACGCGCTGCTGCACGGCGTGGGCTTCGGCCAGTTCAACGGCGACGAGGCGATCCGCGACCTGCTCCGCAAGTGCGACGGGAAGCCCGACTTCACCGCGGTCTTCGCCGGCGACGACCGGGTGGCCGCCGCCGCGATCAGGGTCCTCGCGGAGTACGGCCTGCGGGTCCCCGAGGACATCTCGGTGGTCGGCTACAACGACGACCCGGTCGCCGCCGACATCACCCCGGCCCTGACCACGGTCCACATCCCCGGCGAGGAGTTGGGCCGCACGGCGGTCCGCCTCGCCCTCGACGGCACGGGGCGCACCACGCAGCAGCGCCATCTGCTGGGCACGCACATCGTGGTCCGGGACAGCGTGGCGCGGGTGCGGCCGTAGGGCCCGTACCCGCGCGTATACCGGGTGGGGGTAAGGTGCGGGCTGTGCCGTCGCAGCCGACCCCACCGTCGCGAGGCCGCCCGGGCGTGCGTCCCGGCGGCCGGCTGCTGCTGTTCGTGGCCCTGCTCTTCGGGATCGTCGGGATGCACACGCTGGGGCATCCGACGGGGCACGGCATGGAGCACGGCATCGCGCACGTGACGACGGCGCGGCACAGCATGGAGGCACCGGCCGTCGCGCACGCCGCCCCGGTCACCGCGCGCGGGCACGAGAGGCCGGGTGACGGCGGGATGGACCCGCTGAGCGTGTGCCTCGCGGTGCTCGGCTCGTTCACGCTGCTGCTGTTGCTCGCGACGGCGCCGCTGCGCCCCGCGGCCACGGTCGTGCTCTCGGCCGCCCGGCGCGGCCTGAGCCACGCGCACCGCCCGCACCCTCCCCCACCCCGCACGACGTTGTCGCTCCTGTCGGTACTGCGCATATAGGCCCGCGCAGCCGCTGCTCCCGCATGCCCGGATCCGGTATGCCCGAAGCAGCGGACGCGTCCGGCACAGCACGCAGCACGACACCGACATCGAGGTGCGACTCAGTCATGCGCAACAATCCGCAGTCATCCCAGCCTTCTCAGGCCTCTCAGGCCTCTCAGGCCTCTCAGCCTTCTCAGGTCGGCCGCCGTACTCTCCTCGGCGCGTCGATCGCCCTGGCCGGTACGGGAGTTCTGGCCGCCTGCTCCGGATCCGGCCCGGACTCAGGGCACGGAAACCACGGCGCGCCGCCCCAGGGCTACGTCGATCCGGCGGGCCCGGAGGTCGCTGCGGCGGAACGGCGGCGCGGCTCGGGCGGGCAGCTCCGCAAGGTCTCCCTCACGGCCGCCGCGACCCGGCTCGACCTCGGCGGGCGCACCGTCAGGTCCTGGTCGTACGGGGGCGAACTGCCCGGCAAGGAGGTGCGGGTGACCGCGGGCGACACCCTCGCCCTCACCCTCGCCAACCATCTCCCCGAGCCCACGTCCCTGCACTGGCACGGCCTGGCCCTGCGCAACGACATGGACGGCGTCCCCGGCGTCACCCAGCAGCCGATCGCCCCGGGCGCCGACTTCACGTACCGCTTCAAGGTCGCGCACCCGGGCACGTACTGGTTCCATCCGCACTCGGGCACCCAGCAGGACCGCGGCCTGTACGCCCCGCTCATCGTCGACGACCCCAGGGAGCCCCTCTCGTACGACAAGGAGTGGGTCGTCGTCCTCGACGACTGGGTCGACGGGGTGGACGGCTCGACGCCGGACGCGGTCCTGAAGGAGCTGCGCGCGGGCATGGGCTCGGGCGGCGGCTCGGGGGGTCACTCCGGCCACGACATGCCGGGGATGAGCGGCATGTCGATGACCTCCGGGACGGCCTCCCCCGACTCCTCGGGCTCCTCGGACTCCTCCGGCCCGTCCCGCATGATGATGGGCGCCGCCAGCGATCTGCTCGGCGGTGACGCGGGCGACGTGGCCTATCCGTACTACGTCGTCAACGGCCGTACCCCGAAGGCCCCTTCGTCCTTCCGGGCCCGCCCGGGCGACCGCATCAGGATCCGTTTCATCAACGCGGGCGGCGACACGGCCTTCCGGGTCGCGCTCGGCGGCCACGCGATGACGGTGACGCACACGGACGGCTACCCGGTCCGGCACGCGACGACGGACGCGCTGCTGCTCGGCATGGGTGAGCGCTACGACGTGCTGGTCACGGCGGGCGACGGTGTCTTCCCGCTGACGGCGCTGGCCGAGGGCAAGAAGGCGTCGGCGCTCGCGGTGCTGCGCACGGGCGCCGGCGCGGCCCCCGCCGCGTCGGTCCGGCCGAAGGAGCTGGACGGTCGCCTGCTGACGGCCGACAAGCTGAAGGCGGCCGACGAGGTGGCCCTTCCCGCCCGCGAGCCGGACCGCACGGTCGAGTTGCAGCTGACGGGCGGGATGGCCGCGTACGACTGGGCGTTCGACAAGAAGCCGTACTCGGCGGACCAGCGGCACCCGGTGCGCGCGGGCGAGCGGGTGCGTCTGGTCGTCGCCAACTCCACCGCGATGTGGCACCCGATCCATCTGCACGGCCACACGTTCTCGCTGGCGAACGTGGCGGGCGGCCCGCGCAAGGACACGGCGGTCGTGCTGCCGAACGGGACGCTGACGGTGGACTTCGACGCCGACAACCCGGGGCTGTGGATGCTCCACTGCCACAACGTCTACCACTCGGAGGCCGGGATGATGACGGTGCTGGGCTACCGGGGCTGACCCCCGCGAGGCCGGGGCGGGGTCCCCATCACCACGCGATCGACCGCACGATCGACCGCGCGATCAACCGCGTACGGACTCCGCCTCGACCGCCACCGCGGCGCTGCCCGCCACCAGCCGTCCGGCGTGGACCGGCTCCCGCCGACGGTCGACCGTGAAGGCGATCCCGGCCACGGCGAGGCCCAGCACGGCCAGTGCTGCGCCCGCCAGTGCCGGGGAGGTCACGCCGAAGCCCGCGGCCAGGGCGAGGCCGCCGATCCAGGCGCCGCCCGCGTTGGCCAGGTTGAAGGCGCCCTGGTTGGCGGAGGAGGCCAGGGAGGGGGCGGAGGCGGCCTTCTCCATGACCATCAGCTGGAGCGGGGAGCCGGTCACGAACGCGGTGAGGCCGAGGAGCAGCACGCCCAGCGGGGCGCTCCACTCCGTGCGCATCAGCAGCGGGAAGAACGCGAGGACCACGCCCAGCGACGTCAGCCCGCCGAAGAGCGTGGCGCGCAGCGAGTGGTCGGCGAGGCGGCCGCCCAGCAGGTTGCCGATGGTGGCGCCGACGCCGAACAGGGCGAGGAGCAGCGTCACGCTGGACTCCGCGAACCCGGCGGCGTCCGTGAGCATCGGTGTGATGTAGCTGTACGCGGAGAAGAGCGCGCCGAATCCGGCGACCGTGGTGCCGAGCGCCAGCCAGACCGGCAGCGACTTCAGGGCGCGCAGTTCGCCGCGGATGCCGACGCTCGCGCCGTGCCCGTGGTCGGCGGGGACGAGCGCGGCCAGCGCCGCGATGGCGGCCAGGCCGATCGCGCTGACCGCGAGGAACGTGGCGCGCCAGCCGAGCTGCTGCCCCATGGCCGTGGCGACGGGGACGCCGATGATGTTGGCGACGGTCAGGCCGAGGAACATCAGGGAGACCGAGCGGGCCTTGCGTTCGGGGGCCACCAGCGAGGTGGCGACGACCGCGCCGACGCCGAAGAACGCGCCGTGCGGGAGGCCGCTGACGAAGCGGGCCGCCATCAGCCAGTGGTAGTCGGGGGCGGCGGCCGACACGGCGTTGCCCACGACGAACAGCACCATCAGGCCGATCAGGACCCGGCGGCGCGGCATCCGCGCGGTGAGGGCGGCGAGCAGCGGGGCGCCGATGACGACACCGAGCGCGTACGCGGAGACGAGGTGACCGGCGGTGGGGATGGAGAGGTGCAGGTCGTCGGCGACGTTGGGCAGCAGGCCCATCATCACGAACTCGGTCGTGCCGATGCCGAAGGCGCCCACGGCGAGCGCGAGCAGGGCGAGGGGCATGAAAGATCTTCCCGGAGTACTGGAGGGGGCAAAGAGGGCTGAGTGCGCGCGGAGCCCCGCGAACGGAACTCATAAGTTTACTCGCGGAACAAAGCCTGCCGCATCCAGTATTCCGGCAGGTTAAAGCCGTGTGTACGCGACGGTGCGGACGAAGGGACTCGGGGCGACGTGCGTCACACCTGTACCCGCGCGGCGATCGGCAGATGGTCGCTGCCCGTCCTCGGCAGCGTCCACGACGACACCGGCTCGACGCCCTTGACCATGATCTGGTCGATCCGCGCCATCGGGAACGCGGCCGGCCAGCTGAAGCCGAAGCCACTGCCCGCCGCGCCCTGCGTGGAGCGCATCTGGGAGGTCACGGCGGTCAGGGCGCGGTCGTTCATCGTGCCGTTGAGGTCACCGAGCAGGATGACCTTCCCGAGGGGCTCGGCGGCGATGGCCGCCCCGAGCGCGTCCGCGCTCTCGTCGCGCTCGCTGGCGGTGAACCCGGAGTCGACCTTGACCCGTACCGACGGCATGTGGGCCACGTACACGGCCACCTTGCCCTCGGGCGTCGCGACCGTGGTGCGCAGCGCGCGCGTCCAGCCCAGCTTGATGTCGACGGGCTTCGTGGCGGAGAGCGGGTACTTGCTCCACAGCCCGACGGTGCCCTCGACCGCGTGGTACCGGTACGTCGACGCGAGCGCCTTCTTGTACGTCGGCAGCGCGTCGCTCGCCAGTTCCTCCAGCGCGACGACCTCGGCGCCCGACGCGGCGACGTCCTTGGCCGTGCCGGTGGGGTCGGGGTTGTCCGCGTTCACGTTGTGGGTGGCGACCGTGAGGTCACCGCCGCTCTTCTGCTTGTCGGTGAGCAGCCCGCCGAAGACGCTGAACCACACGATCACCGGGATCAGCACCGCGATCACCGCGGTCGCCGACTTCCGCAGAAGGGCCAGGACCAGCAGCACCGGGACGAACACGCCCAGCCACGGCAGGAACGTCTCGGTCAGCGAACCGAGGTTGCCGATGGTGTTGGGGATCTGGGCGTGGAAGAGCATGACCAGAGCGACCAGCACCGCGAGGACCGCCAGCACGATGCCGCGCCGCCAGTACCCGCGATCGCGTCGCAGCCGCTCCCCGAAGAGCCGCAGCCGGGCACCCGGCTTCTGCCGCCCGGAACCCTCGGCGTCCCCGCCGTCGTACGCCTGCGCCATGCCCTCGTCGCCTCACTGCCTGCCGTGCCCGCCGTTCTCGCCCGTCCGACCCTAGGCGATGCTCAGCGGCTTTCGGTCCCGTCACACCCTCCAGGGGGCGGTTCGGTCTCGTCCGTACTGCCACGAGGACGAGCGAGGCGGCGTGCGGAGTTCCGGACGTGGAGGTTTCTGGGCCTCTCTGTGACGAAACCTGCACATTCGCCCGGCGGTCACTCGGTGCGCGCGCCCTGCGCCTTCAGTCCCGCGAGCACGGTGTCGACGATCCGCTCGGAGAGGTCGTCCGCCAGCGGTGCGTCGGACCGCATCATGGTGCGCAGCAGCATAGGTCCGGTGAACAGGTCGCCGGACAGTTCGACGTCGATCCCGGCCGGCAGTTCGCCGTCGGCGACCCCGCGCCGCAGCACGTCGTAGAGCAGGCGGCGCCGGGGTTCCACGACGACCGAGTGGTACGCGTCCCAGAGCTTGGGCAGGGTTTTCATCTGCGCGAAGACGTTGTGCAGCAGGGCCGAGGTGCGCAGGTTGAGGCCGCGCCGGCGCATGTGCTCCAGGAGCCGGACCAGGTCGTCGCGGAGCGAGGTGCCGGGCAGGTCGGGATCCGGCTCCTCGATGGAGGCGACCACGTCGACGAAGAGTTCTTCCTTGCCGGACCAGCGCCGGTAGATCGTGGCCTTTCCCACACCCGCGGTGCGGGCGATGCGCTCGATGGACAGCCCGGCGAGCGGCGCCCCCTCCTCCAAGAGCCGGATGACGCCCTCGACGATGGCCAGTTCGGCGGCCTCGCTGCGCGGACGGCCCCGGGCGGGCGCCGCGGCGTCCGGGGCCGGGCCCCGGGAGGCGGGCAGTTGGTGCCGCCCCTCTCGTCGCGCGCCCTGACCGGTGTCGACGCCCTCCATGCTTCCCACGGCTTTCCACCTCGCGCATCTTCCGCCTCGGCCCCGGATCCCGGCCGGTGACCCGAACTCGGCCCTGCGACCGGAATCCAGTCCTCCGACCGGGCTCCGGGGCGATTGTCCCAGCGCCGCCCGGTTGCGTGCGCCCGGCTCAGCCGCCCGCGCCGACCTTCTCCGGTTCGTCGCTCTGCGCGGTGGGCGCGGCCGGTGTCCTGCCCGGCAGGAACAGCCCGGTGACGACGGCGCTCAGCAGCGCGATGGCCGCTCCCCACAGGGCGGTGACGTGCATGGCGTGCAGGAACGAGTCGTTGGCCGCGCCGACCAGGCCCTGGGCGCGCGGCCCGATCTTCTCGGCGACGCCGAGGGTGGCCTCGATGGACGCGCCCGCGGTGTCGCGCACCCCGGCGGGCAGCAGACCGAGCTTGTCCTCGATGCCACTGCGGTACGTGGTCGAGAGCACCGAGCCGAGCACGGCGATGCCGAGCGCGCCGCCGACCTGGCGGAAGGTGTTGCTCAGCGCGGACGCGGAGCCCGCCTTCTCGCGCGGCAGCGCCTGCATGATGACGACGCTGGTCGGCGTCATCACGTGCGCCATGCCCGTGCCCATGAGGAAGAAGATGACTTCCAGGAGCCAGATCGGGGTGCCTGCGTCGAGGACCGTGAACGCGGCAAGCATTCCGGCGAGCAGCACGAGGCCGCCCGTGGTGGTGGCCTTCACGCCGATCTTCTCCACGACGAGCCGGGCCCGCGGCGCGAAGATCAGCTGGGCCACGGCGAGCGGCAGCATCAGGGCGCCGGTCTGCAGCGGCGAGTAGCCGCGCACGCTCTGCGTGTAGAAGACGGAGAAGAACGTGACGCCCATCAGCGCGAAGAAGACCAGCGCGATCGCGGCGATGGCGGCCGAGAAGACCTTGTTCTTGAAGTAGTCGATGTCGATCGACGGGTGGTCGCTGCGCTTCTCGTAGAGGACGAAGGCAGCGAGGACGACGATGCCCGCGACGATCGTGGCGAGGACCTTGGGCCCGGTGAAGTCGCCCTCGTCGCCGCCCTTGATGATCCCGTAGACCAGCAGCACGAGACCGACGATGGACAGGACGACGCCGATCAGGTCGATCCGGCCCGGCTTCGGGTCCTTGGAGTCGGGCACGAGCGCGAACATCAGCACCACGGCGATGATCACGATCGGCACGTTCACCAGGAAGACCGAGCCCCACCAGAAGTGGTCGAGCAGCAGTCCGCCGGTGATCGGCCCGATGGCGATGGCGAGGCCGACGCCGCCGGCCCAGATGCCGATGGCCTTCGGCTGCTCGTCGCGCTCGAAGACGTTCATCAGCACGGCGAGCGTGGCCGGCATGACGAAGGCGGCGCCGAGGCCCATCACCGCGCGGAACGCGATGAGCTGCACCGACGAGCCGGACTCGGCGGCGAGCGCGGAGCCGATGCCGAACACCAGGAGTCCCCCGATGAGGACCTTCTTGCACCCGAGGCGGTCACCGAGGAGTCCGGCGGTGAACAGCAGCCCCGCGAAGACGAGGGTGTACGCGTTGATCGCCCACTCGAGCTCGCTCTGCGTGGCACCGAGGCCCGTGGGCGCGGGGGTCGAGATCGTCTTGATCGCGACGTTCAGGATGGAGTTGTCGAGGACGACGATCAACAGGCTCAGCATGAGCACGCCGAGGATCGCCCAGCGACGGCGATGCACGGCCTCCGGTATCCGGGGAGCCGCGGGAACGGCAGGAGTGGTCATGTGTACGACCCTAGACTCATTTCGATACGGACCCGTCTCGTATTGAAAGTATTGAGAACATCCGGGCAAATCCCTTACCCGGCCTTTACGCGGAGGTGGCCTCTGGCGCCCGACCGGCACCGGGTGCCACCATGGAGGGGATCCGGGGACGCCGTCAGGGTGCCTCGAGACGACGGAATTGAAGGAGCGGTTGCGATGACGCAACACACGCCACTCCAGGCTGCCCAGACGCAGTCCGCCGACAGCAGCAATCCGAAGGCGCTGTACGGAGGCACCAGCAGCCGGCGCATCACGGTGCGCGACATCTCGCTCGCCAAGGAGCGGGGCGAGAAGTGGCCGATGCTGACCGCGTACGACGCGATGACGGCCTCGGTCTTCGACGAGTCCGGCATCCCGGTGATGCTGGTCGGCGACTCGGCGGGCAACTGTCACCTCGGCTACGACACGACGGTCCCGGTCACCCTGGACCAGATGATCATGCTCTCGGCGGCGGTCGTACGCGGCACCTCGCGCGCGATGATCGTGGGCGACCTGCCCTTCGGCTCGTACCAGGAGAGCCCCACGCAGGCGCTGCGCTCGGCGATGCGGCTGGTGAAGGAGGCCGGGGTCGGGGCCGTGAAGCTGGAGGGCGGCGAGCGCTCGCACAGCCAGATCAAGCTCCTCACCGAGGCCGGGATCCCGGTCATGGCGCACATCGGGCTGACCCCGCAGTCGGTCAACACGCAGGGGTACCGCGTGCAGGGCCGTGGCGAGGAGGCGGCGCAGCAGTTGCTGCGGGACGCGAAGGCGGTGCAGGACGCGGGCGCGTTCGCGGTCGTCCTGGAGCTGGTTCCGGCGGAGCTGGCGGCCGAGGTGACGCGGATCCTGCACATCCCGACGGTCGGCATCGGCGCCGGGCCCGAGACGGACGCGCAGGTTCTGGTCTGGACGGACGCGCTCGGGCTCACCGGGGGGAAGATGCCGCGCTTCGTGAAGACGTACGCGAATCTGCGTTCTGTGATGTCCGACGCGGTGAAGGCGTTTGCGGAGGATGTCGTCGGCGGAACGTTCCCTCAGGAGGAACACTCCGTCCACTGACCCGTAGCGGGTCCACCCCTTGATCCATCGCGGCACCAACGCGGCCCGCCGATCTTCCCCCGTCGGCGGGCCGCGGCCTTTTTTGGTGCGGGTGTTCGGCGCGGCCTTCGGCCTGCGCGGGGATCTGCACCCACCCGCAGCCACCCGTGCGAATCCGTTGTCGGCCAACGGTCTTCCAGTGGAGCTCCCCGCCATCGGCGGCTGACTGCCCGTGGGCGGTGATCACCGC
>NZ_JBHVIX010000024.1:117636-134548 GCF_042799415.1 Streptomyces sp. NPDC057694 | reverse complement strand
GTTCCCCGCGCCCCTGAAACGAGCTCCGCTCGTCCAGGGGAGGCGGCGCGTAGCGCCTGCCTCAGGGGCGCGGGGAACTGCGCGACCAGCCCCCACCGGCCGTTAGTTTGGCGGGGGTTTCTGGGGCGCGGGCGCCGTGGACGGAGGCACCGGCTGTGGGGTGGGCTGCGCCGTTAGGACCGGGAAGCGGCGTGGCGCGAGGGCGATGAGCACGGCCAGGGCCACCGCGGCCGCGCACGCCGCACCCACGTACACGGCATCGACAGCCGCGTCGACAGCCCGCCGCACCCCGTCGGCGTCGACGTCCCGCACCACCGAGTCGAGATCGGCTTCCGCGCCGAGCCGGCCCGAGATCACCGCGTTGGCGACCGCGCCGAAGACGGCCGCGCCGACCGTCTGCCCGATCTGCCGGTAGAAGAGGATCGACGCGGTGGCCGTGCCGCGCTCCGCCCAGCCGACCGTGGACTGCACGCCGATGATGAGCGGCAGCTGGAACAGGCCGAGCGCCGCCCCGAGCAGCAGGCTCAGCAGCGTGGGCTGCCAGACCGCGCCGGGGAAGGGGAGGAGCGGGAACGCGATCAGGAGGCCGAGCGCCGCCGTCATGCCGATCAGCGCGGTGTCCCGGAAGCCGATCCTGCGGTACACGTGCTGGCTGAGCGCCGCAGAGACCGGCCAGCTCAGCGTCATCACCGAGAGCACGAACCCGGCGGCCGTGGGGGACAGGCCGAGCACCGACTGCGCGTACGTGGGCAGGAACGCCGTCGGCGCCACCATCAGCAGGCCCATCGCGCACAGCGCCAGATTGACCGCGGCGATGGTGCGCCGCCGCCACACCCAGCCGGGCAGGATCGGCTCCGCCGCGCGCCGCTCGATCAGGACGACCGCGCCGACCAGCGCAAGTCCCGTACAGAGCAGGGCGATCGACATCCCCGAACCCCACGCCCAGGCCACCCCGCCCTGCACCAGCCACATCAGCAGCACACCGCCCGCCGCGAACACCGCGAGGGCGCCCGCCCAGTCGATCCGGGGGCGCGGCGCGGCCTCACGGGCCGGTTCGTGCAGGTGCCGTACGACGAGGAACAGCGCGACCGCGCCGACCGGCAGGTTGATCAGGAAGATCCAGCGCCAGCCCGCCGTCGAGGCGAGCAGCCCGCCGAGCGCCGGGCCGAGGACGGACGACGTCGCCCACACCGTGGACAACTTGGCCTGGATCTTGGGGCGTTGTTCGAGCGGGTAGAGGTCGGCGGCCAGCGTCTGCACCGTGCCCTGGATCGCGCCGCCGCCCAGCCCCTGGATGACACGGAACGCGATGAGCGCGCCCATGTTCCAGGCGCTCGCGCACAGCAGCGAGCCCGCCATGAACAGCACGCTGCCCGCGATCAGGACGGGCTTGCGGCCCAGGGTGTCCGACAGCTTCCCGTACACGGGGAGCGTGACGGTCACCGCGAGGAGGTAGCCCGAGAACAGCCAGGAGAAGACCGAGAAGCCGCCGAGGTCCCCGACGATCTGCGGGACCGCCGTCGAGACGATGGTCGAGTCGAGCGCGGCCAGCGCCATGGACAGCATTAGCGCGGCGACCACCGCCGTCTTCTTGCCCTGCATATGTTCCCCCTGCACGTATCTCCGGTCAGGAGCTTATGCGGGTGGAGTCGACCCTGAGTAGGGCTCCACCGAGGGGTGGACTCCCCCTAGGGGTACCTCCGTAGATCGGACCGGGGACGGTTCGTCCCCCTGGAGGACGAGGGGGGCGGGGGGTTCTTCCTACCGTCTAGGGGTGGGGTTTTCCCCCGGGAAAGACGGTGCCTTCCACCAGGGCGCCCGGGGCCCCGCATCACCAGACTTGAAGGCGCAGCGCGGACACATGTGGATCCGCGTGACCGACATAGGAGAATTACCGTGACATCGGCTGTGACCATTCCCAGGACCGGGGGCACTGGAGAGCGTACGGCCGTTGCCGCGCGGGCGCGGCAGGTCGTGAAGGCGTACGGGTCGGGGGAGACCCGCGTCGTCGCGCTCGACCACGTGGACGTGGACATCGCGCGGGGACAGTTCACCGCGATCATGGGCCCGTCGGGCTCCGGCAAGTCCACGCTCATGCACTGCCTCGCCGGGCTCGACACCGTGACCTCCGGCCAGATCCACCTCGACGAGACCGAGATCACCGGCCTCAAGGACAAGAAGCTCACGCAGCTGCGCCGGGACCGGATCGGCTTCATCTTCCAGGCGTTCAACCTGCTCCCGACGCTGAACGCGCTGGAGAACATCACGCTCCCGATGGACATCGCGGGCCGCAAGCCGGACCGGGCCTGGCTGAACCAGGTCGTCGAGACCGTCGGGCTCGCCGACCGGCTCAAGCACCGGCCCACCCAGCTCTCCGGCGGCCAGCAGCAGCGCGTCGCCGTGGCCCGTGCGCTCGCCGCCCGGCCCGAGATCATCTTCGGCGACGAGCCGACCGGAAACCTCGACTCGCGGGCCGGCGCCGAGGTCCTCGGCTTCCTGCGCCGCTCCGTCGACGAACTCGGCCAGACCATCGTGATGGTCACCCACGATCCCGTGGCCGCCGCGTACGCGGACCGTGTCCTGTACCTGGCCGACGGCCGCATCGTCGACGAGATGCTCCGGCCGACCGCCGACGCCGTCCTGGACCGCATGAAGGACTTCGACTCCCGGGGCCGTACGTCATGAGTGCCAACACCGTCATGAAGACCTCGCTGCGCAACTTCCTCGCGCACAAGGGCCGGATGGCCCTCTCGGCGATCGCCGTGCTGCTGTCCGTCGCCTTCGTCACCGGCACCCTCGTGTTCACGGACACGATGGACAAGACCTTCGACAAGCTGTTCACGGCCACGTCCTCCGACGTCACCGTCAGCCCGAAGGACTCCAAGTCCGAGGGCAGCGCGACCGGCCGCCCCGAGTCGCTGCCCGCCTCCACCGTCGCCACCGTGGCGAAGGCGAAGGGCGTCAAGTCGGCCGAGGGCGCGGTCAGTTCGATGAACGTGACCGTCGTCGACGCGAAGAACAAGAACATGGGGTCCGAGAACGGCGCCCCGACCATCGCGGGCAACTGGACCAAGAACGACCTCCGCTCCATGGAGATCACCACCGGCCACGCCCCGCGCGGCCCGACCGAGGTCATGGTCGACGCCGACACCGCGAAGAAGCACCACCTGAAGCCGGGCGACGAGCTGCGCACCATCGCCGCCACCGGCGACATCAAGGCGAAGATCGTCGGCATCGCCTCCTTCACCGTCACCAACCCGGGCGCGGCCGTCGTCTACTTCGACACCACCACCGCCCAGCGCGAACTCCTCGGCAAGACCGGGCAGTTCACCCAGATCAACGTCGCCGCCGCGACCGGCTACACCGACGCGCAGGTCAAGGCCAACGTCCAGGACGCGCTCTCGACCCCGTACAAGATCCAGACGCAGAAGGAGGCCGCGGACGCCAACGCCTCCGACGTCTCCTCCTTCATGGACGTCATCAAGTACGCCCTGCTCGGCTTCGCCGGGATCGCGTTCCTCGTCGGCATCTTCCTGATCATCAACACGTTCTCGATGCTGGTCGCCCAGCGCACCCGCGAGATCGGCCTGATGCGCGCCATCGGCTCCAGCCGCAAGCAGGTCAACCGGTCCGTCCTCGTCGAGGCGCTGCTGCTCGGCGTCGTCGGCTCCGTCGTCGGTGTCGGCGCCGGAGTGGGCCTGGCCGTCGGCCTGATGAAGCTGATGTCCGCCGCCGGGATGGACCTGTCCACGAACGACCTCACCGTGAAGTGGACGACCCCGGCGATCGGCCTGCTGCTCGGCATCGTCGTCACCGTCCTCGCCGCCTACCTGCCCGCACGCCGGGCCGGCAAGGTCTCCCCGATGGCCGCCCTGCGCGACGCGGGCACCCCGGCCGACACCAAGGCCGGAGTCGTCCGCGCCGTCCTCGGCATCCTCCTCACGGGCGGCGGCGGATACGCGCTCTACCTCGCCACCCAGGCCGACAAGGCCAGTCAGGGCTCGCTGTGGCTCGGCGCCGGCATCGTCGCCTCCCTCATCGGCTTCGTCGTCGTGGGACCGCTCCTCGCCGGCCTCGTCGTCCGCGTGATCAGCGCCGTACTGCTCCGCTTCTTCGGCCCCGTCGGACGGATGGCCGAGCGCAACGCGCTGCGCAACCCGCGCCGCACCGGCGCCACCGGCGCGGCCCTGATGATCGGCCTCGCGCTGGTCGCCTGCCTCTCCGTCGTCGGCTCCTCGATGGTCGCCTCGGCCACCGACCAGCTCGACAAGTCGGTCGGCGCGGACTTCATCGTCGAACCCAGCAACGGCGTCATCACGCCGCAGGCCGCCGCCGCCCTGAAGAAGGTCACGGCGTCCGGCGACGTCAGCCACGTCACCGAGGTCAAGTACGTCAAGACGACGCTGACCACGCCCGGCGGGGTGAAGGAGGACGAAGAGCTGGTCGCGGCCAGCCCGTCCTACGCCCAGGACCTGCGCCGCGAGACCACCTCCGGTGAACTGACGGCGGCCTACGGGAAGAACGCCATGTCGGTCGGCTCCGAGTTCGCCGAGAAGAACCACGTGAAGGTCGGCGACGAGATGACCGTCGCCTTCGACCACGGCCGGACCACGAAGCTGAAGGTCGCGGCGATCACCTCCGACGACACGGTCTTCGACAAGGGCGCCATGTACACGAACATGGCGACCGCCGTCCGCTACCTGCCGAAGGACCGCGTCCCGCTGAACGGGATGATGTTCGCCAAGGCCGCCGACGGCAAGGCCGACCAGGCGTACGCGGCGCTCAAGAAGTCCGTCGCCGCCGACCCGACCGTCAAGGTCAAGGACCAGACCGACTACAAGCAGACCCTCAAGGACCAGATCGGCCAGCTCCTCAACATGATCTACGGGCTGCTCGCCCTCGCGATCATCGTCGCGGTGCTCGGCGTCGTGAACACCCTGGCCCTGTCGGTGGTGGAGCGGACCAGGGAGATCGGCCTGATGCGGGCCATCGGCCTCTCCCGCCGCCAGCTGCGCCGCATGATCCGCCTGGAGTCCGTGGTCATCGCCCTCTTCGGCGCCCTGCTCGGTCTCGGCCTCGGCATGGGCTGGGGCGCGACCGCCCAGAAGCTCCTCGCCCTGGAGGGCCTGGGTGTCCTGGAGATCCCGTGGCCGACGATCCTCTCCGTCTTCGTCGGCTCGGCCTTCGTCGGACTGTTCGCGGCGCTGATCCCGGCGTTCCGGGCGGGCCGGATGAACGTACTGAACGCGATCGCGACAGATTGACGCGTTTTGACGCGTTCCTTTCCCGGGGGCCGTTCTCTTGTCCCGGAAGGTACGTCCTTGGGGGAGAAAACCCCTGCTGACGGGAAACCTCCCCTTTTTCAGACATGCGCAATTAGAAGCCATATTTCAATTCTTCTGGCCCCACGGGGTGTTCAGGCCCTAATGTCTGTCGCGGAGGGGCGAACGCCGGGAGGCGTTCAACATTCATGCAATTCAGGGGGGTTGAGGGGGAGTGCTCTCGTCTTCGACCGTGGTCACCCGCGCCGCCGAGCCAATCGGCCATGAGCTGCGGGAACCCGGGGGACCGAGAGCGCGGTCGGCGGACGGCCCGAGAGTGAACCGGCGTTGAGCCGTCGCTCCGGCGTCCGCATCAGCATTTCTGTGTTCCGCGCTCGCATGCCGGTTCTCTCTTGAACTTCCCGGTGTTCACCGGTCCTTCCGGGCCCTTTCGGGGGCCTTTCCAGGCCGGCCGCGGGCGCATTCCTGTGACGTTTCCGCCTGCGCGCGCCAGAGGGTCGCGCATCCGACCGGGAGACGAGCTCACCATGTCAAGGATCTTCATCGTCGGTTCCGGCGTCGTCGGTACCGCCACCGGCAAGGGCCTGCTTCGTGCCGAGCACGAGGTCACCTTCGTCGACGTGGCGCCGCAGCGCCTGGACCACCTGCGTTCCCAGGGACTCGACGCACACGAATCACTCGACCTGAAGGGGGCGCCCGACGCGTTCATCTTCCTCACCCTGCCGACGCCGAGCACCGGCCACGGCTACGACCTCAGCGCCTTCCAGGACGGCACCACCTCGGTCGGCCGCGCCCTGGCCGACGCCACCGCCCCGCACGTCGTCGTGGTCCGCTCGACCGTGCCGCCCGGCACCGCCGAGGGCGTGGTCAAACCGATCCTGGAGAAGTACTCCGGCCGCAGCCTCGGCGAGGACTTCACCCTCGCCAGCAACCCGGAGTTCCTGCGCGCCGCCTCCGCCGTCGAGGACTTCCGCCACCCGTGGATGACGGTCGTCGCCTCCCGCAGCGCGCGCACCCGGGAGCGGCTCGCCGAGCTCCTGACCCCGTTCGGCGGCGAGCTCCGTCTCTTCACCGACCCGGCCGAGGCCGAGTTCGTGAAGTGCGCCCACAACATCTACAACGCTACGAAGATCAGCTTCTGGAACGAGATGTGGCTGGTCAGCCGCACGCTCGGTCTCGATCTGGACCCGATCGCGCAGACCGTCGCCCGCTCCGCCGAAGCCTCGTACAACCCGTACTACGGCATCCGCGGCGGCAGCCCGTACGGCGGTGTCTGCCTGCCCAAGGACACCCGCGGGTTCCTCGCTCTCGCCGACGCCCTCGGGGTGGACATGCCGCTGCTCACGGCGGTCGTCAAGGTCAACGAGGTACTGGCCTCCGGCGGCAACGGCCGGCCCTGACGGGCCCGGCGCGCAGGCGCGACCACGAGGACGGATCATGAGCAGATTCTTCGACTTCTTCGGCTCCATCGACCTCACCGGCCTGGCCGGCTTCTTCGACAGCGCACTCGTCGACCTCCGGTACTACCTCGTCTACCTGCCGCTGGGGCTCATCGGCCTGGTCCGCTGGGCCTCCTGGCTGCTGCGGCGGGTGCCGGCGGCGCTGTACCGGCCGGCGCAGGGCGACGACGTCCGGGCCTCGCTCGGCGTCGTCGTCCCCGTCTACCAGGAGGACCCGGAGATCCTCCGCCTCGCCATCGAGTCCTGGCTGTCCAACGACGTCGACGAAGTGGTCCTGGTCGTCGACGTCACCGACGACGTCTGCCGCCGGGTCGCGGAGGGCTACCCGGTCACCGTCCTCGTCACCGACGTGCCCGGCAAGCGCGACGCCCTGCGGCGGGGCTGGGAGGCCTGCCGCTCGGAACTGGTCGCGCTGGTCGACTCCGACACGATCTGGGCCGAGGACGTCGCGGCCGAGGTCCGCAAACCGTTCGCCGACCCGGGCGTCGGCGGCGTCGGCACCCGGCAGAACGTCTACAACCCGCGCGGGTTCCTCCAGCGGGTCAACGACATGTTCCTCGACTACCGGTACTTCGACGAGAACGCCGCGCAGACCGTCCTCGGCCGCGCCGTCTCCTGCCTGTCGGGGCGCACCGCCGTCTACCGGCGCGCCCTGCTCCTTGAGGTGTCCGGCGACTTCATGAGCGAGACCTTCATGGGGGTGCCGTGCATGTCCGGCGACGACAAGAGGCTGACCACGCTGGTCCTGGAGCGCGGGCACCGCACCTACATGCAGCGCTCCGCACGGGTCTGGTCGACGTTCCCCGGCACCCTGCGCGTCTTCTGCAAGCAGCGGCTGCGCTGGGCCCGCAACACCTGGCGCTCCGATCTCAGAGCCCTGTCCCGGCGCTGGGTCTGGCGGCACCCGTTTCTCGCCTACAGCATGATCGACAAGAGCGTCAGCAGCTTCACCCTGCTGCTGTCGCCGTTCTTCATGACGTACGCGATCGTCCGCCAGGACTGGTTCTTCGTCGCCTGCCTGGGCGCCTGGTGGTGGGTCAGCCGGTCGATGAAGATGCTGCCGCACCTCGTACGCCGGCCCACGTCGTTCTTCCTGGTGCCGGGCTTCGTGGTGATGTCGTTCCTGATGGCCGTCATCAAGATCTGCGCCCTGCTCACCGTGCGCCGCCAGCGGTGGCTCACCCGGCAGGTCTCGGTCGAGAACGGCGTCGTGGTCCGTACGGCGCCGGCCGCCGAGGCGGCCGCGCCGTCCTCCGGGGCGGGGGCGGCGGCGTGAGGGGGCCGGCGTGGTCGCGGCCGGGTGCGCAGTTCCCCGCGCCCCTTTCGGGTTGTCGGTCTGCTGACGGTCGGTGGGGGTTCTCGCGCCGTTCCCCGCGCCCCTTACGGGGCGCTTCGCTGGGTGCCGGCCTGCGGAACGCTGTGCTCGGGGTCGTGGGTGCCGCGCTGTTGGTTGCGCCTGTGGTTGTGCCGGGGGTCGTGTCGCCGGGGGTGGTGGCGTTCGCCGGGACGGCGGGGGATCCGAGTGCCTCGGGCGACCCGGGTGACCCGGGGGAGCCGATTCCGGTTCCCCCGGAACAGACGGGGGAGCCTGGGGGGCCGACTTCGGGGCCGGTGGAGCCGACGGGTGATCCGGGGGCTCCGACTTCGGATCCGGGGGTGCCGACTTCGGGGCCGGTGGAACCGACGAGTGATCCGGGGGCTCCGACCTCGGACCCGGTGGAGCCGACCAGGGACCCGGCTCCCACTTCGGGTCCGGGAGAACCGACCGGGGATCCGGGGGCTCCGACCTCGGCGCCGGTGGAGCCTACGCAGGCTCCGACCTCGGCCCCGGCGGAGCCCACGCAGGCTCCCACCTCGGCGCCGGTGGAACCGACGCCGGGTCCGACCTCGTCGGCCCCGGCACTGCCCACGCGGGCTCCGGCCCCGTCGCCCACGCGGCGCCCGTCCACCTCGGCCCCGGCGAAGCCGACGCGGGCCCCGACGCGGGATCCCGTGCGGCCCACGGCGGCTCCGATCGCGCCGACTCCGGTGCCGGTGGTGCCGACCCGGGCCCCCGAGGTGCCGGGGCGGGCCGAGGCCGCCCGTGCCGGGCGGGATCCGGATGTCGCGGCCTGGGCGCGCAACGGCAGGCCCGAGCGGCTCGTCGTGCTGCGGCCCGGCACCGTCGCCCTCGTGCGTCGCGGGGTCGTGGTGCGCCGGCTGTACCCGGGTCCGGGCGCCGTCACCCCGGGCTGGCTGTCCGCCAACGCGGGGAAGGGCTGGATCACGTACACGCCGGGAACGCAGCCCACGATGCGGGTGCGCGCCGCGATCCTGCTCACGCCGGGCAGCGCGCTCCAGATCCGGCCCGCCGACGGCACCGTCCTGATGGCCACGGGACGGACCGCCGCGTCCGGCACCTGGATCAAGGGCTCCCGCGCCGTCCTCGACCTGGCCGGCGCCACCCTCCGCTCGGCGGGCCGGGGCCCGGCGCGGCCGTACCTGGCGATGGGCGCGGGCGGCCGGATGGACATCGTGCGGTCGAGCGTCACCGGGCTCGGCCGCGCGGGACCCGCCGCGCAGTCGGGGGTCACCTGGGGCCGGGGCAGCACGGGCAGCGCCGTCCTGTCGGTGTTCCACGGCAACCGCACCGGCCTGCGCCTCACCGGCGCCCACGGGGTCCGGCTCGACCGGGTCACCGTGACCGGGTCGGCCGAGGACGGCGTCGTCCTGAACGGGGACCGGGGCACCACCGTGCGCGCCCTGTCCGCCGTGGCCGGCGGGCGGCACGGCGTCGTCGTGGGCGGCACCGACGGCCGGGTCCTGACCGGCGTCGCCACTCGCGCCAACCGCGGCACGGGCATCAAGATCACGCCCCAGCGGCGCCTCACCCTGACCGCCCCGGTCTCGGACGGCGACGGGAGCGGCGGCATCCGGCTGATGTCGTGCGCCTCCTGCACCGTCCGCGGGCCCGTGGTGCGCGCGACCCCGGCCGCGCTCACCGTGCTCGGGGCGGACTCCCGGGTGACGGTGAGCGAGCCCGACCTGACCGGCGACGGCAGCGGCACGGGGATCTCGCTGGCCGCCGGCATCGGCGGCGCGACCGTCCACGGCGGCCGGGCGGCCGGTTTCGCGCGGGCCGTCGAGGTCGCCGGAGCACGGGTCGTCGTCGACGGCACCACGCTCAGCGACTGCGCCACCGGCGTCGCCGTGCGCGGCCGGGCCGGACCGGTCGCGCTGCGCGGCCTGGACGTGCGGGCGCGCCGGTTCGGGATCACCGCGTCCGGGACGACCCGGGGCGTGTCCCTGTCCGGAGTGCGGATCGGCGGCACCACCGTCAAGGGACTGTCCTCCGCGTCACCCGGCCTGCGGGTCAGCGGCGGCTCGGTCACCGGCGCCCTCACGGCCGTCGACCTGAGGGGCTCGGCCCGCCTGGACCGGCTCGCGGTCAGCGGGGCCGGGCGCGGGATGCACCTCGCGCCCGGGGCCCGGGTCAGCGCCGTCGGCCTGGACGTGCTGGCCCGCCGCAAGGGCGTCGACGCCGACGAGGGCGCCCGGCTCGACCTGACCGACTCCCGGGTGCGGGCGGCCGTCGCGCTCTCCGGGGACGGTTCGGTGCGCCGGCACGGCGCCACCGAGATCAGCCTGCCGCCCTTCCCCTGGCTGGGCCTCGCCGCACTGGTCGCGCTCGGCCTCGCGGTACTGCTCCAGACCGTCCACCAGGTCCGGCACCGCCGCACCGCGTCGCCGCGGGTCGCGGCCCATGTCCGCAACACGGCTTGACCGAGGCAGAGCTTGACCGAGGCGGAGAAGGAGGAGGAACACAGGGGGAACGGGGCGAGAGAAGGAGGCACCCATGCGCAGGCGGCAGTTCATGCTGGCGGGCGCCGCCGCGGCCGGGACGGTGCTGGTCGGGTGCTCGTCCGGCTCGAAGGACGACGACCACAGCACGCCGTCGCCGGGTACGCCGTCCCCGGGTACGCCGTCGGGCCCGCTGCCCACCGTGGGCGCGGACACCGTCGCCGGGCTCTTCGGGGCGCAGGTCAGCGCCCGGCACGCGGGGTCGTTCGGCCTCGACCGGGCCGCGCTGCTGCTCGGCGGCGGCCCGGTGCCGGGCCCGGTCCTGCGGGTGCGCTACCCGGCCCGCTCGGCCAGCCCCACGGTGGCCCGCACCTACGACCGGCCCGAGGGCGGCGCCCAGCTCTACCTGCCGCTGCGCTCCGGGCCGGTCGACCGGCTGCACCTGCGGTACTGCCTGCGTTTCCCGTCCGGCTTCGACTTCGTCAAGGGAGGCAAGCTGCCCGGCCTGTACGGCGGGACGGACACCAGCGGCGGGCGTATCCCCGACGGCACCGACGGCCTGTCCACCCGCTACATGTGGCGTTCCGGCGGCCGCGGCGAGGTGTACGCGTACCTGCCGACCTCGAAGGTGCACGGCACGTCGCTGGGTCGCGGCTCCTGGTCCTGGCCGGTCGGCCGCTGGACCTGTGTCGAACAGTCCGTGGTCCTCAACCGCCCCGGGCGCCGCGACGGCTCGGTGACCGTGGACCTCGACGGGCGCCGGGTGTTCGACCGCGACGGCCTGGAGTTCCGTACCACCGACGACCTGCGCATCGCGGGGGTCTTCTTCTCGACGTTCTTCGGCGGCGGCGACCCCAGCTGGGCCACCCCGCGCACCCAGTACGCGGACTTCACCGCGTTCACCGTCGCCCACCACCCCATCGGCCCGCCGCCCGGTCTCACCTAGTCCCCGGCCCTTCGGGGCCCCGGGCCCCGCCCGCCCTGTCCGGCGGCTGTCCGTGCGGCGACGTACTCTGGAGAACCCCGGCCCGTGAGACGTGTCGGGCCCTTTGCGTTGCCCACCCCGGACGGGAAAGGCCTAGGCCCCCATGAGCCTGCACGGACTGCTCGACGCCGTCGTCAAGGACGCGGCCCTCACCGAAGCGGTGAAGGCCGCCGGTGACGGCAACCGCATGCACATCGACCTGGTGGGCCCGCCCGCGTCGCGCCCCTTCACGGTGGCCGCGCTCGCCCGCGAGGCGAAGCGGCCCGTGCTCGCCGTCACCGCGACCGGCCGGGAGGCCGAGGACCTGGCGGCGGCGCTGCGCTCGCTGCTGCCCGCCGACGGCGTCGTGGAGTACCCGTCCTGGGAGACGCTGCCGCACGAGCGGCTCTCCCCGCGCTCGGACACGGTCGGCCGCCGCCTCGCCGTGCTGCGCCGCCTGCGCCACCCCCGCGCCGACGACCCGGAGACCGGCCCGGTCTCAGTGGTCGTCGCCCCGATCCGCTCCGTGCTCCAGCCGCAGGTCAAGGGCCTCGGCGACCTGGAGCCGGTGGCGCTGCGCACGGGCGAGTCCGCCGACCTGAACGAGACGGTGGAAGCGCTCGCCGCGGCCGCGTACGCCCGCGTCGAGCTGGTCGAGAAGCGCGGCGAGTTCGCCGTGCGCGGCGGCATCCTCGACGTGTTCCCGCCGACCGAGGAACACCCGCTGCGCGTGGAGTTCTGGGGCGACGACGTCGAGGAGATCCGCTACTTCAAGGTCGCCGACCAGCGCTCCCTGGAGGTCGCCGAGCACGGCCTGTGGGCGCCGCCCTGCCGCGAGCTGCTGCTCACCGCCGACGTCCGCGCCAGAGCGGCCGAGCTGGCCGAACAACATCCTGAGCTGGGCGAACTGCTCGGCAAGATCGCCGAGGGGATCGCCGTCGAGGGCATGGAGTCCCTCGCGCCCGTCCTCGTCGACGACATGGAGCTGCTGCTCGACGTGCTCCCCGAGGGCGCCATGGCCGTCGTCTGCGACCCCGAGCGCGTGCGCACCCGCGCCGCCGACCTCGTCGCGACCTCCCAGGAGTTCCTGCAGGCCTCCTGGGCGGCGTCCGCGACCGGCGGCGAGGCCCCCATCGACGTGGGCGCCGCCTCGCTGCGCGCCATCGCCGACGTCCGGGAGCGGGCCCGCGAGCTGGGCATGATGTGGTGGTCGGTGTCGCCGTTCGCCGCGGACGCCGCCGGACTCGACGCGGACACGCTCCAGCTCGGCATGCACGCGCCCGAGACGTACCGGGGCGACACGGCCCGCGCCCTCGCCGACACCAAGGGCTGGCTCGCCGACGGCTGGCGCGCGGTCTACGTCACCGAGGGGCACGGCCCCGCGTCCCGCACCGTCGAGGTGCTCGGCGGCGAGGGCATCGCCGCCCGCCTGGAGAAGGACCTCGGCGAACTGGCGCCGTCCGTCGTCCAGGTGTCCTGCGGCAGCCTCGAATTCGGCTTCGTGCACCCGGAGTTGAAGGTCGCCGTCCTCACCGAGACCGACCTCACCGGGCAGAAGACGGCCGGCAAGGACGGGCAGCGGATGCCTGCCCGGCGCCGCAAGACCATCGACCCGCTCACCCTCGAATCCGGCGACTACATCGTGCACGAGCAGCACGGTGTCGGCCGCTACATCGAGATGGTGCAGCGCACCGTGCAGGGCGCCACCCGCGAGTACCTCGTCGTCGAGTACGCGCCCGCCAAGCGCGGCCAGCCCGGCGACCGCCTCTACATCCCCACCGACCAGCTGGAGCAGATCACCAAGTACGTCGGCGGCGAGGCCCCGACGCTGCACCGGCTCGGCGGCGCCGACTGGACGAAGACGAAGGCGCGCGCGAAGAAGGCCGTCAAGGAGATCGCCGCCGACCTCATCAAGCTGTACTCGGCGCGCATGGCGGCCCCCGGGCACGCCTTCGGCGCGGACACGCCGTGGCAGCGCGAGCTGGAGGACGCGTTCCCGTACGTGGAGACGCCCGACCAGCTGACCACGATCGCCGAGGTCAAGGACGACATGGAGAAGACGGTCCCGATGGACCGCCTGATCTGCGGCGACGTCGGCTACGGCAAGACGGAGATCGCTGTTCGCGCGGCGTTCAAGGCGGTCCAGGACGGCAAGCAGGTCGCCGTCCTCGTGCCCACGACCCTCCTCGTGCAGCAGCACTTCGGCACGTTCTCCGAGCGCTACGCCCAGTTCCCGGTCCGGGTGAAGGCGCTGAGCCGCTTCCAGACGGAGACCGAGTCCAAGGCGACCCTGGAGGGGCTGCGCGACGGCTCGGTCGACATCGTGATCGGCACCCACCGGCTGTTCTCCTCCGAGACCAAGTTCAAGGACCTGGGCCTGGTCATCGTCGACGAGGAGCAGCGGTTCGGTGTCGAGCACAAGGAGCAGCTGAAGAAGCTGCGGGCCAACGTCGACGTGCTGACGATGTCCGCGACCCCCATCCCCCGTACGCTCGAAATGGCCGTCACCGGCATCCGCGAGATGTCGACGATCACGACGCCGCCCGAGGAGCGCCACCCGGTCCTCACCTTCGTCGGCCCGTACGAGGAGAAGCAGATCGGCGCGGCCGTCCGCCGTGAGCTGCTCCGCGAGGGCCAGGTCTTCTACATCCACAACCGCGTCGAGTCCATCGACCGCGCGGCCGCCCGGCTGCGCGAGATCGTCCCCGAGGCGCGCATCGCGACGGCCCACGGCCAGATGTCCGAACAGGCCCTGGAGCAGGTGGTCGTGGACTTCTGGGAGAAGAAGTTCGACGTCCTCGTCTCGACGACGATCGTCGAGTCCGGCATCGACATCTCGAACGCCAACACGCTCATCGTCGAGCGCGGCGACAACTTCGGCCTGTCCCAGCTGCACCAGCTGCGCGGCCGCGTCGGCCGTGGCCGCGACCGCGGTTACGCGTACTTCCTGTACCCGCCGGAGAAGCCGCTGACGGAGACCGCGCACGAGCGGCTCGCGACCATCGCCCAGCACACGGAGATGGGCGCGGGCATGTACGTCGCGATGAAGGACCTGGAGATCCGCGGCGCGGGCAACCTCCTCGGCGGCGAGCAGTCGGGCCACATCGCGGGCGTCGGCTTCGACCTGTACGTGCGCATGGTCGGCGAGGCCGTGGCCGACTACCGGGCCTCCCTGGAGGGCGGTGTGGAGGAGGAGCCGCCGCTGGAGGTCAAGATCGAGCTGCCGGTCGACGCGCACGTCCCGCACGACTACGCGCCGGGGGAGCGGCTGCGCCTCCAGGCCTACCGCTCCATCGCCTCCGCGAACTCCGAGGAGGACGTCACCCACGTCCGCGAGGAACTCACCGACCGCTACGGCAAGCTGCCCGAACCGGTGGAGAACCTGCTGCTCGTCGCGGGCCTGCGCATGCTGGCCCGCGCCTGCGGCGTCGGCGAGATCGTCCTCCAGGGCAACAACATCCGCTTCGCACCGGTGGAGTTGAGGGAGTCGCAGGAACTGCGCCTCAAGCGCCTCTACCCCGGCACGGTCATCAAGCCGACCACCCACCAGCTCCTCGTCCCCCGCCCGAAGACGGCCAAGGTCGGCGGCAAGCCGCTCGTCGGCCGCCAACTGCTGGCGTGGGTGGGCGAGTTCCTGGCGACGATCCTGGGGTCGTGACGCCCGCGCGCCGAATCCGCCGCCCGAACACCAGCGCGCCCGGGGCACCCCCGCATCCCCCGGGCCGCGCGGGGCATTCGATACCTTGAGCCGGCGTAACCGGTACGACAGGTAGCAGATGTGAACATGTGGGAGGGGCGTCGTGATGCGAGGCGTGGGGCGGGGTGTGGTGGCCGTCGTGCTGGCCGGGGTGGCGGTCACCGGCTGCAAGGCCGATCTGGACTCGGGCGGGAAAGGCAACGGGAGCGGGAACCCGGGGGCCGGGGCGCAGGGCAAGGCGGGCAGTGCGCTGGCCGCCGTCGACTCGCTCACCGTCAAGGGGCGGGCGCCCAAGACCGGTTATGCGCGGGAACGATTCGGCACGGCCTGGGCCGACACCGACTCCAACAGCTGCGACACCCGCGACGACATCCTCAAGCGGGACCTGAAGGACGTCCGGTACACCGACGGCAAGTGCAAGGTCGCGGGCGGCTCGCTCTCCCCCGACCCCTACGGCGGCAAGGACATCACCTTCACCCGCGGCGCCAGCAAGGTCGACATCGACCACCTGGTCGCGCTCTCCGACGCCTGGCAGAAGGGCGCCTTCAAGTGGGACCCGAGCAAGCGCATCGCGCTCGCCAACGACCCGCTGAACCTGCTCGCCGTCGACGCGACCCCCAACCGCAGCAAGGGCGACGGCGACACGGCGACCTGGCTCCCGCCCAACAAGGGCTACCGGTGCACCTATGTCGCCGCGCAGGTCGCCGTGAAGAAGAAGTACGGCCTGTGGGTGACCGGCGCCGAGCGCGACGCCATGAAAAAGGTGTTGACCGGGTGCCCGGACCAGAAGCTACCTTCGGGCGGCAATCCGACCGAGGCTCCCGCCCGCTTCCACGCCCGCTGAGCCGTTCCCGAAAGACGTACGACATGAGCCCCGACCCGGACCCGACCATCACGACGCTTGCCGAGCGGCCCGGACTGCGCCAGGCGATGTGGACGATGGAGGACACCTGGCCGGTGTTCGTCCAGCACGACGCGGTCGGCTGGTCCTTCATGGGCCGGATCGCCGTCGACTTCCCCGAGTACGTCCTCGTCGCCACGGACGAGACCGGTGATGTGGTCGCGAAGGGCGTCAGCGTGCCGTTCGCGCAGCATGTCGAGGGGCGCGGGGGAGTGCTGCCGGACCGAGGCTGGGACCGGGTGGTCCAGTGGGCGTTCTCGGACCTGCGGCGCGGCGTCGAGGCCGACACGGTCAGCGCCGTCGAGATCACCATCGTGCCGCGCATGCTGGGCCGCGGCCTGTCCGGACGGATGCTCGCGGCGATGCGGGAGAACGCGCGGTCGCGCGGCTTCGGCGAGGTCGTCGCGCCGGTGCGGCCCAGCGCCAAGCACCGGGAGCCCGCCGCCCTGATGAGCGAGTACGCGTACCGGAAGCGGGCGGCGGACGGTCTTCCGGAGGACCCCTGGCTGCGGGTGCACGTGCGGGCGGGCGGCGTCATCGACAAGGTGGCGCCCGCCTCGATGACCGTGTCGGGGTCGCTGGACGAGTGGCGGCAGTGGACGGGGCTGCCCTTCGACACCGCCGGCCCCGTCGAGGTCCCCGGTGCGCTGGTCCCGGTGCACTGCGCGCCGGAGCGCGACAACGCCGTCTACGTCGAGCCGAACGTGTGGGTGCGGGGGGGGGGGGGGGGGGGGCGCGGACCGCCCCCCCCGCGCCCCCCCCAGGGGGCGTAGGGGGTGAAGCCTCGGTGCCCCCCCCCGTCACTTTTCCCCCAACCACATATTGCAA
>NZ_JBHVIX010000024.1:33121-117626 GCF_042799415.1 Streptomyces sp. NPDC057694 | reverse complement strand
ACCCCGAGGATAGTGCGTAAGCAAACCACAACGACGCACAGAACATCAACCCCCGCCCCCCGGAAACCATTCGGTTTTAACCTCCCCCTGCCCCGCCCCCCCCCCCCCACCGCTCGCCCGACCCCCCTCGGGCGGTCCTGAGGGTTACAGCTTCAGGTCCCACTGCGTGCCGTCGTACTCGAAGCTCGGCGTGACCTCGACCGTGAGGTTCTTGGCGTCCGCCGGGGCGTCGAAGGCGTACACGACCGTCGCCTTCTTGCCGGGCAGGATCGTGCCGTTGAAGCCCGCGCCGACCTTGTCGTCGAAGATCCCCTCGGCGGTCACGCCGTCCTTGCCGGCGCGGGCGTCGGCGGTCAGCAGCGTCGCGTCGAACTTCGCCTTGCTGTCGTTGGTGACCGTGACGGTGACCTTGTACGCCTTGTTGCCCTTGGTGTGGCCCACGGCGTACGCGTTCGGGTTGAACGTCACCGCGTTCGACACCGTCACCGTCAGATCGTCGTCGTAGATCACGGAGTCGCCCGCGTCGAGCGTCTTGCCCGCGACCGGCTTCTCGTCCTTGCTCTTGTCCTTGGCGTCGTCGCCCTTCGCGTCGCCCTCGCCCGCGCCCGCCTTGCCGTCGCCCTTGTCGGCGCCCTTGGTGTCCTTGGCCTTCGTGTCCGACACCGACTTGTTGATCTCGTCGACCGCGTCGCCGACCGCCTTGAACGTCGTGTACGCGCCGAAGACCGCGAGGCCCATCGCGACCAGGCCGAGGATCGCGCCGGCCAGCGCCACGCCCTTGTTCGTGGCCTCGCCCCGCTTGGCGCGGGCCCGGCCCGTGAGGCCCAGGATCAGGGCGATCACACCGAGGACACCGGCCAGCCAGAACAGGAGCGGGATCACTCCGGACAGGGCGCCGATGATGCCCAGGATCAGCGCCGCCGTCCCCAGCCCGTTCCGCGCGGCCTGCTGGGGCTGATGCTGCGGCTGCTGGAACGGCGGGTACTGCGGGTGCTGCTGGGGCTGGGTCTGAGACATGACTGTTCCTCCGTGATGAGAGACGCCAACCTCCCCCCGGCTTTCCGTGTATCCGGCGGTTGGCTGGGTCAAGAACACCATCATCTGTGAACCGAGTCAACCGCGTACACAAGAATTGCGTCGTGAACGCCTGTGAATGCGGTTCTTAGGTGGAGGTCGGTAGGGTCGGGTGTACACGCCGGGCCACGGCGTACGCGCCATGTCACGAGGGGAGCCCATGCGGTGCAGGACAACGCGACAGAGGTGACGGCCGCCGGGATCGCCCGGCTCGCCGGGGTCGGCCGGGCCGCGGTCTCCAACTGGCGGCGCCGGCACGCCGACTTCCCCAAGCCCGTGGGCGGCACCGACACCAGCCCCTCCTTCGCACTCGCCGAGGTCGAGGAGTGGCTGCGCGCCCAGGGCAAGCTCGCCGAGGTCCCGCTGCGCGAGCGCGTCTGGCAGCAGCTCGCCGGACACCCGGCGGGCCCGGTCACCGCCCTGCTGCACGCCGGAAGCGTCCTGCTGCTCGTGCACGACCGGCCCACCGAATGGCTCGCCCTGAGCGCCACGGCCGACGACCGCGGCCTCGCCGAGCGCCTGTCGGCCGCCCTCGAAGGCGTCCTCACCCCCCGCTTCGGGGCACCCGCCGAGCGCGCCCTCACGACCCCGGCGCCCGCCGCCCTCGTCCCGTCCGTGCCGCTGCTGCGCGGCGCCGCCGAACTCGCCGCGGACACCGGCGCCCGCCGCGCCTTCGCGTTCCTGCTCGGCCGCCACCTGGACGCGAACCCGCGGCAGTACACACTGACCCCGCCGGGGCCCGCCGCCCTGATGGCCGCCCTCGCCGGACCCGCCGCCACCGCCCTGGACCCGGCCTGCGGCACCGGCGCCCTGCTGCACGCCGTGCGCACCCACGGCGCCCGCTCCGAACAGCGCCTCTACGGCCAGGACTCGGCCCCCGAGCTGGCCGCGCTGACCGCCCTGCGCCTCGCCCTCGACGGGCCCGCCGGAGAGGGCGAAGGACCCGTCGTGCGCACCGCCGCCGCCGACACCCTGCTCGCCGACGCGCTCAGCGACGTGAGCGCGGACGTGGTCCTCGCCCACCCGCCGTTCAACGAGCGCGGCTGGGGCCACGACGAACTGGCCTACGACCCGCGCTGGGAGTACGGCTTCCCGGCCCGCACCGAGTCCGAACTGGCCTGGGTGCAGCACGCGTTGGCCCGGCTCAGGGACGGCGGCACCGCGGTCCTGCTGATGCCGCCCACCGTCGCCTCCCGCCGCTCGGGCCGCCGCATCCGCGCCGACCTGCTGCGCCGCGGCGCCCTGCGCGCCGTGATCGCGCTGCCCGCGGGCGCGGTCCCGCCGAACAACATCCCGCTGCACCTGTGGGTGCTGCGCAGGCCCGCCGGCGCGGGCACGCCGGGACCGGCCCCCGAACTGCTGCTCGTCGACACCACCTCGCTGGCCGCCCCCGGTGACGTACGCGAGAAGCAGGCGTGGGCCGCCGTGCAGGACGCCGTGCTCGACGCCTGGCACACCTTCGACCGCGCCGGAACGCTGAAGGAGCGCCCCGGGGTGGCCCGCTCGGTGCCCGTCATCGAACTCCTCGACGACGAGGTCGACCTCGCGCCCGCCCGCCGGCTGCCCCCGCCGGCCGCGGGCGGCAGCGGCGCCGCCGAGCTGACCGCCGTGCGCGAGCAGCTCGCCGACACCCTGCGCCTGACCACGAAGCTCACCCCGAAGTCCGCCGTCCCCGCCGCCGACCCCGCGCGCTGGCCGCTGACCACGATCGGTGAACTCGCGCGCGCGGGAGCCCTGTTCATGCGCACCCCGGCCGCCTCCGGCGCCGACTCCCGCGCGGGCGGCCCCGCGCGCGCGGCGGTCCCGGTCCTCACCGACCACGACGTCCTCACCGGCGCCGCCCCCTCCGGCACGTTCAGCGGCGACGACGAGCCGTTCCTGCTGCGGGCCGGGGACGTCGTCGTGCCCGTCGTCGGCGGCGGCGCCACCGCTCGGGTCGTCGACGGGGCCACCGAGGGCGCCGCCCTCGGCCGCGGTCTCGCCCTGCTGCGCCCCGACCCGGCCGCGCTCGACCCCTGGTTCCTCGCCGGGTTCCTGCGCTCCACCGCCAACAACCGGCAGGCCAGCAGCTACGCGTCCACGGCGACCCGGCTCGACGTGCGCCGGCTGCAACTGCCCCGCCTGCCCCTGCCCGAACAGGCCGGATACGGCGAGCGGTTCAGGGCGCTGGCCGCCTTCGAGGACGCGCTGCGGCTCGCGTCCAGGCTCGGCGAACAGCTCGTCCAGGGCCTCACCGACGGGCTGACGGACGGCACGCTCGCACCGGAGTGAGCAGTACGGACCGGGCAGGTCCACAACGGTTCGGTACAACCCTGGGCCGGTTGTCCTAGTCGGCCTATACGCTCGAAGGAGCACGCGGTTCGAACACCCAGCCACACACCAGCAGGAGCATCCATGCACGGCCACGGCTACGCGCCTCCGCCCAGGCTCCCCTCGTCCGGAGCGCAGGCGGGGTTGCGCGTGCTCTTCGTGGCCCTCGCCGTCCTGTCGTGCGGCTTCCTCGCGTTCGCGCCGATGCTCCGGCTCGCCGTGACCACCCGCAGGAAGGTCGACTGGGGCGTCTTCACCGGTGTCGGCGCCGTCCAGCTCATCTGCTGGGCGGGGGTGATGGGCGACCCGGGCGCCGACGAGTTCACCACGTGGTGGGGCAACACCGCGATGGGGCTCATGCTCGTGAACATGATCGTGTCGGTCGCGTACTACCTGATCTGCGACATCCGCTTCAACCGTCGTCCCCCGTTCGCCGTGGGCCAGGCTCCGTACGGCATGCAGCCGCCGCCCATGTACGGCTACCCGCAGCCCCAGCCCCAGCCGCAACCGCAGCCCCAGCAGTACCCGCAGGCCCCCGCCACGCCGCCGATGCACGGGATGACCACGCAGACGGGCGGTGCCACGCCCACACCAGCACCCGCGCCCCAGAGCGGTAACCAGGGCCAGCCCCCGCAGCGCATCGACCAGGTCCGTGCCGAGCTGGACGAGCTGAGCGACTACCTGCGCAAGCAGGACGGCGGTCGGTGACTTCCTTGTCTGCTTCGTCGGGGCTTCCCACCACCGGCGGCCACCTCATCGCGGGCCGCTACGAACTCTCCTCGCTCATCGGCCAGGGCGGCATGGGCCAGGTCTGGACGGCGTACGACCAGCGCCTGGACCGCCGCGTCGCGGTGAAGCTGGTCCGCCCCGACCGGGTCGCGGGCGCCGAGGCCGAGGAACTGCGCCGCCGCTTCCTGCGCGAGTGCCGCGTCACCGCCCAGGTCGACCACCCCGGCCTCGTCACCGTCCACGACGCGGGCACGGAGGGCGGCGGGACGAACGCCGCGCAGCCCTCTTTCCTGTACCTCGTCATGCAGTACGTCGACGGCTCCGACCTCGCCGACCACCTCGCCGAGCACGACCCCTACCCGTGGCCGTGGGCCGTCTCGATCGCCGCCCAGCTGTGCGCCGTGCTCTCCGCCGTGCACGCGGTGCCGATCGTCCACCGCGACCTCAAGCCGCGCAACGTGATGGTGAAGAAGGACGGCACGGTCACCGTCCTCGACCTCGGCGTCGCCTCCGTCCTCGACACCGACACCACCCGCCTCACCCACACCGGCTCACCCATCGGCACGCCCGCCTACATGGCGCCCGAGCAGGCGATGGGCGGCGCCGTCGGCCCGTACACCGACCTGTACGCGCTCGGGGTGCTGCTGCACGAACTCCTCAGCGGCGACGTCCCGTTCGCCGGCACCACCGCGCTCGGCATCCTCCACCGCCACCTCTACGAGTCCCCGGTCCCGGTCCGCCAGCTGCGCCCGGAGGTCCCCGAGGCGCTGGAGCAGCTCGTCCTGCGGCTGCTCGCCAAGGACCCCCAGCACCGGCCGGCCTCCGCCCAGCAGACGTACGAGGAACTGCTCCCGCTGCTGCCCGCGCGGGGCGTGCCCACCGGCCGGCCGCTCGACCCCACCCGCCCGTTCCTGCGCCCGCACGCCCCCTGGCCCGACCGGGCCGTGACGCCCGCGCCGCAGCCCGCCGGGTCCGACGTGCAGGGCGACCGGCCCGACGTGGCCCGCGCCGTCGACGAGGTCAAGCGCCTCCTCGGCGAGGGCCGCATCACCCAGGCCGTCGACATCCTCGGCGCGATCCTGCCCGCCGCGGCCGCCCAGCACGGCGAGCACTCACCCGTCGTACGCACGCTGCGCAAGCAGTACGCGGCCACGCTCATGGACGACGGCCAGTACCGCCGCGCCCTGCCCGAGCTGCGCCGCCTCGCCGACGAGCGCGCCGCCGAGGCGGGCCACGCCGACCCGCAGTCGCTCCAGTTCCGCTACGAGGTCGCCCAGTGCCTCGAAGCCCTCGGCGAACCGGCCGCGGCGCTCGCCGAGTACCGCTCCCTGCTGCCGTACTACGAGAACCAGTACGCGACCACGGATCTGCGGCTCGCCCTCGAAGTGCGGCGCCGCATCGGCCAGTTGCTGCTCGCCGTCGGCGACCGGGGCGCCGCCCAGGAGACCCTGGTGCGGCTGCTGCACGACGCGGAGCGGGTGCACGGCCCGGCCCACCCGTTCCCCTCCGAGGTCCGCCGCACCCTGCAGTGGCTGGGGCAGGTCAGGGGCTGAGCGGCAAAGAACCGGACAACCTCCGGTCAAAAACTGTCGGTTCGCTGGCAACCCGCTGTGCGCCCCGGCATGATCAGCTGGCTCGCAGTGCGCTGCCCGTTCCCGGGCGTGCCCAGCCCTGTCCCCCAACCAGGGCCTGCTGGAGCACCTTCGTACGTCTGCCTACCGAGAAACACCGAGAACCCCCGATGCGCTCCATGTCCCGTGCCGCCGTCCTGCTCTGCGTGACCGCCGCCCTCCCGTTCGCCCTGACCGCCTGCGGTTCGGACGACTCCGCCGACGGCAAGGCGGCCGCGACCGGCGCCGCCCCGGCCAAGGACCCCGACGCGGGTCTCGCCACCGGCGCCCGCCTGAAGAAGGCGCTCGCGCCCGCGTCGTTCTTCGGCTCCGGCTACTCCCTCGACAAGTCCGCGGCCCGCGACACCGGCGGCACGTACCAGAAGCAGGCCGGCCATCCCGCGGCCCTGGCCCACCCGGACTGCACCAAGCTCGGCGGCACCAGCTGGATCGCCCTCACCGGCGACGAGGGCGTCTCCTTCGCGCAGAACGACTACGTGAACGCCGACTCCTCCGTCGACATCGCCCAGGAAGTCGACGCGTTCCGTGGAGCGACGGCCGGCACGGTCATGGAGCACCTGAAGAAGGCCGTTACCGCCTGCTCCACCTACAAGGACGCGGACACCAAGTCCCAGGTCAAGGTGGCCGGGGCGGCCACCGCCGGCCTCGGCGACAGCGCGTACACGATCACGCTCACCGACCCGGTCTGGACGAACGGCACGACCCTGATCGCGGTCCGCAAGGGCACCGCCGTCGTCACGGTCATGTCCACGGACGGCCACGACAACGGCGCGGCCACGGCCGAGAAGCTCGCGAAGCGCGTGACCGGCAGCCTGTAGGGCCGCCGTACCCGAAGCTGAGACAACAAGGGGTGGGAACCACATGAGCACGCGCACGTCCAAGAAGCCGGGCAGCCACAGACTGTCCAAGAGGAATCGTTACCTCGCCTGGAGCGCGGCCGGAGCCGTCGTCGTCGCGGGCGGTGCCTTCGCCGCGACCACCGCGTCCGCGGCCACCACCTGGCCCGCGCAGAAGACGTTCACCGGACGCGCCTTCGACGCCTGCACCGCACCGTCGGCCGCAGCGATGAAGGCCTGGAACACCGGGTTCTACGGCGCCGCGGCGGTCTACATCGGCGGCAAGAACCGCGGCTGCACCCAGGCCAACCTCACCGCCTCCTGGGTCAAGACGGTCAGCGCGCAGGGCTGGAAGCTGATCCCGCTCTACGTGGGCGCCCAGCCGCCGTGCCAGACCGGCACCCGCAACGAGAAGATGACCATGTCCAACGCGGCCACGCTCGGCACCGCCGACGGCAAGGACGCCGTGGCGAAGGCGGCCGCGCTCGGCATGAAGGCGGGCAGCGCGCTCTACCTGGACATGGAGCCGTACGACACCGCGAACAGCTCCTGCAACAAGGCGGTCCTGAACTACGTCCGCGCCTTCGACAAGGTGCTGCGTGGCAAGATCTACCGGGCCGGCTACTACGGCTTCTCCAGCTCCAGCGCCGCCGCGATCGCCACCGCCACCGACCGGACCGACCTGCCGGGCAACCTCTGGTACGCCAAGTGGGACAAGGTGAACACCACCACCTCCGACTGGCCGTGGTCGAAGTCGCTCTACACGAACCACAGCCGCGCGCACCAGTACATGGTCAACAGCAAGGAGAAGCGCGGCAGTTACACCATCACGGTGGACCGCAACGCCTGGGACGCGCCCGTCGCCATCGTCGGCTGAGACATCGGCTGAGACATCGGCCGGGACATCGGGGTCCGGCGGCCGGGGGCAATACCTCATCTCCCGACGAATCGTTGTCGAATAGGTGGCCGAGCCCGCGGTCACCTCCTAACATCGATCACCGCCGGACTTTGTGCACCGACGCACAAACTGCTCGCAGGGAGGCCCACCTTGCACCGCCGCAACAGCCGCCGCACCGCGCTCGTCCTGACCACCGCCGCCATCGCCGCGATCCCCGCGCTCACCGCCTGCGGAAGCGAGGCCCATCCCGGTGCCGCGGCCGTCGTCGGCGGCCAGCGCATCACCGTCTCCCAGCTGGAGAGCCGGGTGAGCGAGGTGCGCCAGGCGCAGCAGGACGCCACCGACGGCAGCGCGCAGTACGAGCAGGCCGTCGCCAAGTCCGGCGGCCTCACCCGCAACACCCTGCACACCATGGTCCTGGACCGGGTGCTGCACCGCGCCGCCACCGACGCCGGCGTCTCCGTCTCCGTCTCCCGCAAGGAGATGCAGGAGATGCGGGCGGGACTGGAACAACAGGCGGGCGGCTCGAAGCAGTTGGAGACGGCCTGGCTCCAGCAGTACAACGTCGCGCCCAAGCGGCTCACCGAATCGCTGCGCACCGAGATCGAGGCGCAGAAGCTGGCGTCGTCGCTCGGCGTCGACACCCAGACGCCCACGGGCCAGGCCGCCTTCTGGAAGGCGCTCTCCCAGGCCTCCAAGGAACTGAACATCGACCTGAACCCCCGCTACGGCAGCTGGGGCGTCACCAAGTCCGGCACCGTCGGCCGGGTCGACGCCAAGACCCCCTGGCTCACCCAGGTCACCCAGCAGGCCTCCGCGGACCAGCAGCAGACGGCCTAGGGAGCTCGTTGTCGGTGGCCTGCGTTACGTTCGAGGCGTGAACGACGACACCACTCCCGGCGCGGGCCGCATCGTCCTGCTCACCACCAGCCACCGGGTCGCCCCGGGGCTGCTGTCCTGGCAGGCCTGGCAGGTCCTGCACGCCGCCGACGACGTGCTGTGCGCCGACCCCGCGCACCCGCAGCTGCCGTACCTGAAGGAAGCGGGCGTCGAGGTCACCCCCGGGTCGCCGGCCGCCCGCGACCTCGTCGAGAGCTGCGCCGACGGCGGCCGCACCGTCGTGGTGCTGACCACGGCGGAGGGCGACCGCCGCCTCACCGACGGCCTGGCGACGCTGGCCGGCTCCGGCCGCGTCGCGATGCCGTCCCTCGAACTCCTCCCGGGCTCCTACGACCTGCCCGGCGCCCGTCTCCTCGACCTCGTCCAGGTCATGGACCGGATCCGCCGCGACTGCCCCTGGTCGTCCCTGCGCACCCACGAGGACCTGGCGAAGTACGTCATCGAGGAGGCGTACGAGCTGGTCGAGGCGATCGAGACCGGTGACCGGGAAGAGCTGCGCGAGGAACTGGGCGACGTGCTGCTCCAGGTCGTCTTCCACGCCCGGATCGCCGAGGAGGACACCGAGGAGCCGTTCTCCGTCGACGACGTCGCGGGCGCCATCGTCGACAAGCTCATCCACCGCCACCCGCACGTCTTCGGCGAGGAGAGCGCGGCCACCCCGGAGGAGGTCCGGGAGATCTGGCTGCGCAAGAAGGACGAGTCGAAGCGGCGCGCCTCGGTGACGGACGGCGTGCCGGTCGGCCAGCCGGGCCTGGCCCTCGCGGCCAAGCTCGGCTCGCGCGTGCGCACGGCGGGCCTGGACGTCCCCGTACCGGCGGGGGACGGCGTCGGCCACGAACTGCTGGCGCTGGCGCTGCGCGCCGAGGCGTCCGGCGTCGACCCGGAGGCGGCGCTCAGGGAAGCCGCGCGGGCCTATCGCGACGCGGTGCGGGGCGCCGAGGGGCTGTAGACCCTGTAACCCTGTAACCGCTCAGCGCGGGGTGAACTCCACGGGCAGCGTCCGCAGCCCCCGCATGATGAGCCCGCCCCGCCAGCGCAGTTCGGCGGGGTCCTCGCCGAGCCGCAGGTCCGGCAGCCGGGTCAGCAGCGTCGCCAGCGCCGTGTGCCCCTCCAGGCGGGCCAGCGGGGCACCGATGCAGTAGTGGATGCCGTGCCCGTACCCCAGGTGCTTGTTGTCGCTGCGGGCCAGGTCGAGGGTGTAGGGGCTGTCGAAGCGTGCGGGGTCGCGGTCCGCCGCGGCGAGCACCACGAGGACCGGGTCGCCCTCGGCGATCGGGACGCCGCCGATCTCCAGGGCCTCGGTCGCGTAGCGCCAGGTCGCCATCTCCACGGGGCCGTCGAAGCGCAGGAGTTCCTCGACCCCGGTCTCCAGCAGTCCGCGCTCGCCCCGGGTGAGGGCGGACTGGAGGACGGCCCGCTGCTCGGGGTGGCGCAGCAGGGCGTGGGTGCCGTTGCCGATCAGGTTGATGGTGGTCTCGAAACCAGCGAAGAGCAGTACGAAACACATCGCCACGACCTCGTCCTCGGTGAGGTGCTCGCCGTGGTCGGAGGCGCGGATGAGGCCGGAGATCAGGTCGTCGCCGTCGCCGAGCCGCTTGCGGTGGATGAGGTCGGCGAGATAGCGGCGGATCTTCTTCACCGCCCGGGCGACCCCGCCGCGCGGCCCCTTGCCGTGGCGGATCATCATGCCCGCCCAGTCCCGCAGGTCGTCCTGGTCCTCGCGCGGCACGCCGAGCAGGTCGCAGATCGCGTAGATGGGGAGGGGGAAGGCGAACTCGTGGATGAGGTCGGCGCTGCCGCGTGCCGCGAAGCCGTCGATGAGGCCGTCCGTCAGTTCCTGCACGCGGGGGGCGAATTCGGCCACCCGGCGCGGGGTGAACGCCTTGGAGACCAGGCGGCGCAGCCGGGTGTGGTCCGGCGGGTCGATGTTCAGCAGATGGGTCATCAGACCCGCGCTGCGCTCGCCCGGGATGCCGGTCTTGCTCTTGCCCTGCGCGTCGTCCGCGTGATGCACCGGGTTCTTGGACAGGCGCGGGTCCGCCAGCGCCTGGCGCGCGTCCGCGTACCGGGTCACCAGCCACGCCTCGACGCCGCTGGGCAGCGTGGTGCGGTGCACGGGGGAGTGCTCGCGCAGCCAGGCGTAGGCGGGATACGGATCGGTGGCGAACTCCCAGGTGAAGAGTTCGGGGACGGGCGCGGTGTTCACGCCACGACCGTACCCGGGGGCGCCCGGGACGGATGGAGCGTGTGTGACCGGCGCCACTCGGAATCCGCGATCCGGCGCGGTGGGGCGGTTTGTTCCGATCTTGGAATGCCGCGAACTGGGCTCATTCGCCGCACAGTTCGCGACCCCTCACAGGTGGTTGAAAACTGACGTTGTGTCAAATCTGTGATGGTGACGTGATCTGCGCTGCATCGACTTGTGACAAGCGTTCGAGTCCCGCTACGTTCACCAGTCATCGCGGCACATGCACAACAGGCACCACACATCCACCTTGTCGCGTGCAGCAGCATCAGTCTCGCGAAAGGCAACCGCATGCTCTCCGGGAACGGCCGACACCGTCGCCCCCGCCAGGCCCCTGCTCTCGTTGTCGCCGCCGGAGTCACCGGCAGCGCCCTCGCGATCCCGCTGCTCGCTGCGACGAGCGCGGGCGCGGCGACGGCCTCCACGTGGGACAAGGTCGCCGAGTGCGAGAGCGGCGGGCAGTGGAGCCTGGACGCGGGCGACGGCTACTACGGAGGCCTGCAGTTCTCGCAGGACATGTGGGAGCAGTACGGCGGGCTCGACTACGCCCCGCGGGCCGACCAGGCCAGCCGCTCGCAGCAGATCGCCGTCGCCGAGAAGGTCCTCGACGACAAGGGGCCGAGCGCCTGGCCGAGCTGCTCGATCACCGCGGGCCTCGCCAAGGGTGACGGTTCGGCGGACGTCGACCCGGGCGCCAGCGCCTCCCCGCAGCCGTCCGGCACGGCCGACTCGAAGGCCGGGTCGGACGCGGACTCCGACTCGAGTTCGGCCTCGAACTCCGACTCGAATTCGGACTCGGGTTCGGATGCGGGAGGCAAGAATCACGACGAGTCCGGCACATCGGACAAGGCGTCGGGTGCGGCGTCGGACGACGCGACGGACGGTTCGTCGAGCGACGCGTCGGACGAGGCGTCCGACGGGCCGTCAGCCGACAGCTCCGCCGATACCTCGGGTAACAGCAAGGCCGGCGGGGCGGATGACGCCACGTCGACTCCGTCCGGCACCGCGTCGCCCGACGCCTCGGCCACCGGCTCCGACACCTCCGACGGCGCGTCGTCCGTCGGCCGGCACCGGGGGGACCGGGCCACCGACGACGGCGCCGACTCGCGTACGGGGGACGGCCGTCACGCCTCGCGCGGCGACGAGCGCGACGACGAGGCCTATGTGGTCCGCTCGGGTGACAACCTCTGGGACATCGCCGACGCCCATGACGTACAGGGCGGGTGGGCCGCGCTCTACGACGCCAACAAGAAGACGGTCGGCACCGACCCCGACCTCATCCTTCCTGGTCAGAGTCTGGATCTTGGGCTCGAATCGGTCGAAAAGTAGCGGGAGTTACGGGGTCTTTGAGGCGTGTATGTCCGCTTTTGATCGAGTGAGACATGAGTCTCAAAGACCCTGATCGTCTTTGAAATCGGACGGATCGACTGCTTACGGTCGTCACCGCTCGCCACAGCGGGCCCCGATGGACGTCACGCCGAATCCTGCCAACGTCCGTACGGGAACAGTCGACGCGTCAGCGCCGTAGGCAGGAGCGGGGGACCCAGGTAAGCCGCCCTCCCGGGAGACCGGAGGGGCTTGGGGTTAAGCCGCGCACAAGATGCGCGGCCGGGCACTCACTGGCCCGAACCCGACAGCTCACCTCGTAGGCGTCGGTGAGGGGATCTCTCCATGCTGCTTTCCAGCAAGGGCAAGCACCGCCGCCCGTCCAAGGCCGTCCGTGTCGCCACCCTCGCGGGTGTCGCCGGTGCCGCTGTCGCCGTCCCGCTGATGGGCGCCACGTCCGCCTCCGCCGCCTCCACCTCCGAGTGGGACCAGGTCGCGCAGTGCGAGTCCGGTGGCAACTGGTCGATCAACACGGGCAACGGCTACTCCGGTGGCCTCCAGTTCTCGCCGTCCACCTGGGCGGCCTACGGCGGCACGCAGTACGCGTCCTCCGCCGCCGGCGCCTCCAAGGCCCAGCAGATCTCGGTCGCCGAGAAGGTCCTCGCCTCGCAGGGCAAGGGCGCCTGGCCGAGCTGTGGTGTGGGCCTGTCCGGCGCCTCCACGAGCAACTCCGCTCCGGCTCCCGAGCAGGACACCCAGCAGTCGCAGCCGCAGCAGCAGAGCCAGCCGCAGCAGCAGGAGCAGAAGTCGACCGAGCAGCACACCGACTCCTCGGCCGCCTCGCGCTCGCAGTCGCGTGACACCGTCACCACCCCCACCGGCCAGAAGGTCGAGAAGGGCGACGGCGAGTACAAGGTGAAGACCGGCGACACCCTCAGCAAGATCGCCGAGGCGCACGGCACGAACTGGCAGAAGGTGTTCAAGCTCAACAAGGACATCGTCAAGGACGCCGACCTGATCTTCCCGGGTCAGCAGCTCCACCTGAAGTAAGCAGGAACCGGCGGGAGTGCCGCGGGCCCGGCATCGGCGGACGCCGAGCCCCCGGCCGCATCCCGTCCCCACCTTCAGTGGGCCGCTCACCTGAGCAGCCCCCGCCCCATGCAGCGGGCGGGGGCTGCTGTCTTTGTTCCGTTAAGAAACATTTCGCTACGGGCGTTGTCCACGAGCCGGGCGGTCGGATGGCCGATGCCCCGGAGCCGGTTAGGCTCAGAGGGCGCGGGACCGGACAACATGGCCCCGCACAGTCCGCGTCACATCCCAGAAGGAGATGCTCGTGCCGTCCATCGACGTCGTCGTAGCCCGGGAAATCCTGGACTCCCGAGGCAACCCCACGGTCGAGGTCGAGGTCGGCCTCGACGACGGCAGCACGGGTCGTGCTGCTGTTCCGTCCGGTGCCTCCACCGGAGCCTTCGAGGCCATCGAACTCCGTGACGGTGACCCCAACCGTTACCTCGGCAAGGGCGTCGAGAAGGCCGTCCTCGCCGTCATCGAGCAGATCGGCCCGGAGCTCGTCGGCTACGACGCCACCGAGCAGCGTCTGATCGACCAGGCGATGTTCGACCTGGACGCCACGGACAACAAGGGCTCGCTCGGCGCCAACGCCATCCTCGGCGTCTCGCTCGCCGTCGCGCACGCCGCCTCCGAGGCCAGCGACCTGCCGCTGTTCCGCTACCTCGGCGGTCCGAACGCGCACCTGCTGCCCGTCCCGATGATGAACATCCTGAACGGTGGGTCGCACGCCGACTCCAACGTCGACATCCAGGAGTTCATGATCGCCCCGATCGGCGCGGAGTCCTTCTCCGAGGCCCTTCGCTGGGGCGCCGAGGTCTACCACACCCTCAAGAAGGTGCTGAAGACCAAGGGCCTGTCCACCGGCCTCGGCGACGAGGGCGGCTTCGCCCCGAACCTGGAGTCGAACCGCGCCGCGCTCGACCTCATCCTCGAAGCGATCAAGGAGGCCGGTTACATCCCCGGCCAGCAGATCGCGCTCGCGCTGGACGTCGCCGCCTCCGAGTTCTACAAGGACGGCAAGTACCAGTTCGAGGGCAAGGAGCGCTCCGCCGCCGAGATGACGGAGTACTACGAGGAGCTCGTCTCCGCGTACCCGCTCGTCTCCATCGAGGACCCGCTGTACGAGGACGACTGGGCCGGCTGGCACGTCATCACCGAGAAGCTCGGTGACAAGGTGCAGCTCGTCGGCGACGACCTGTTCGTCACCAACCCCGAGCGCCTGGCCCGCGGCATCGAGGAGAACTCGGCGAACGCCCTCCTGGTGAAGGTCAACCAGATCGGCTCGCTCACCGAGACCCTGGACGCCGTCGAGCTGGCCCAGCGCAACGGCTTCAAGTGCATGATGTCCCACCGCTCCGGCGAGACCGAGGACGTCACCATCGCCGACCTCGCCGTCGCCACCAACTGCGGCCAGATCAAGACCGGCGCCCCGGCCCGCTCCGAGCGCGTCGCCAAGTACAACCAGCTCCTGCGCATCGAGGAGATCCTGGACGACGCGGCGGTCTACGCCGGCCGTTCGGCCTTCCCGCGCTTCAAGGGCTGACCTGCTGGCCTTTCCCTGCTGACCTGGCCTGACGGCCGCTTGAGGCAGTAGTTCCGTACGTCCCCGCACTCGGTCCCGTACCGTGTGCGGGGACGTACGCACGTACAAGGGCAGACAGCCAGCCAGGCAGACGGGGAGGCGGAGAAGCCATGCCGGGAAAGCTCCGAGACAGGGGCCGTGACGACTCGGCGCGCTTCTCCACGGCGACCCGCCTGCGCCTGATCGGCGAGCAGACCGCCGAGCGGGTCTACCGCTCGCAGACCAAGCGCCAGGCGCGCCGCTCCCGGCTCACGGGCCGTGCGGCGCTCCTCGCCCTCGTCGTCTGCACCCTCGTCGTCGCGCTCGCCTACCCCATAAGGCAGTACGTCTCCCAGCGCGGCGAGATCGCGGACCTCCAGCGCCAGCAGCAGCAGGCGAAGGAGCGGGTCGACCGGCTCCGCGACGAGAAGGCCCGCTGGCAGGACGACGCGTACGCCGAGCAGCGGATCCGGGAGCGCCTGCACATGGTGATGCCGGGCGAGACCGGCTTCGTGGTGCCCGACTCGCGGGCCACCAGCACCGGCCGCACCGACCAGAGCCCGGCCGAACGCGCCTGGTACTCGAACGTCTGGGACGGCGTCGACAAGGCCGACCAGGCAGCCAACTGACACACGAAAGACACCCGAGAACAGTCATGGACACGCCCCCGCCCCAGACCGAGCGCACCGAGCCCACGGACGCCGACATCCACGCGTTCAAGGAGCAGCTCGGCCGCCCGCCGCGCGGCCTGCGCGCCATCGCCCACCGCTGCCCCTGCGGCAACCCGGACGTGGTCGAGACCGCCCCGCGCCTGGAGGACGGCACGCCGTTCCCGACGACGTACTACCTGACGTGCCCCCGCGCGGCCTCCGCCATCGGCACCCTTGAGGCCAACGGCGTCATGAAGGAGATGACGGAGCGGCTGGGCACGGACCCGGAGCTGGCCCGTCAGTACCGCGCCGCCCACGAGGACTACCTCGCGCGCCGCGACGCCATCGAGGTCCTGGAGGGCTTCCCCAGCGCGGGCGGCATGCCGGACCGCGTGAAGTGCCTGCACGTGCTGGTCGGCCACTCCCTGGCGGCGGGCCCGGGCGTGAACCCGCTCGGCGACGAGGCGATCGCCATGCTGCCCGAGTGGTGGAAGAAGGGCCCGTGCGTGGCTCCCTGCGCCGTGGAGGAGAGCGAATGACCCGGGTCGCGGCCATCGACTGCGGTACGAACTCGATCCGGCTCCTCGTCGCGGACGCGAACCCGCGGACGGGCGAGCTGGTCGACCTGGACCGACGGATGACGATCGTCCGGCTCGGCCAGGGCGTCGACCGCACGGGCCGGCTCGCCCCGGAGGCGCTGGAGCGCACCTTCGCCGCCTGCCGCGAGTACGCCGCCGTGATCAAGGAACTCGGGGCCGAGAAGGTCCGCTTCGTCGCGACGTCGGCGTCCCGCGACGCCGAGAACCGCGACGAGTTCGTCCAGGGCGTCCTGGACATCCTGGGCGTCGAGCCCGAGGTGATCACGGGCGACCAGGAGGCCCAGTTCTCCTTCACAGGTGCGACGAAGGAGCTGACCGGCCGCGCCGACCTGGACAAGCCGTACCTGGTCGTCGACATCGGCGGCGGGTCGACCGAGTTCGTCGTCGGCGACGACACCGTGGACGCGGCCCTCTCCGTGGACGTCGGCTGCGTCCGGATGACCGAGCGTCATCTGGTGGGCGAGGACGGACAGGTCACCGACCCGCCCACCGCCGCCCAGATCGAGGCGATCCGCGAGGACATCGCCGAGGCCCTCGACAGGGTCACCCAGACCGTCCCGATCCGCTCGGCCCGCACCCTGGTCGGCCTGGCCGGTTCGGTGACGACGGTGGCCGCCCTGGCCCTCGGCCTGGACGCGTACGACTCGACGGCGATCCACCACTGCCGGATTCCGTACGACAAGGTCGCCGAGCTGACCGACTGGCTGCTGACCTCCACCCACGACCAGCGCGCCCTGAAGCCGGTCATCCACCCCGGCCGCGTCGACGTGATCGCCTCCGGCGCGCTGGTGCTGCGCCTGATCATGGAGTGGACCGGCGCGACGGAGGTCGTGGTCAGCGAGCACGACATCCTGGACGGGATCGCCTGGTCCGTGGCCTGACCCCGGTCCCGTCGGCGCGGCGCCCCTATAAGGTGCCGCGCATGGGGGAGACGACGGCGCGGTACGGCGCCTATCGGACCAATCCGCTGTGGGTCGTGGCAGGCATCTGCCTCAGTGCCCTGGTGGTCTGCTCGGGGCTCGCGCTCTTCGGGATGCTGGAGTTCGACGAGCGGTGCATGCAGGGGCTCATCAAGGGGCCCGGCGCCCTCGGTGACGTACGGCAGCAGGCCTTCCCGCCCGCCACCGTCTGCGAGTTCGCCGGCGGGGACGTCACGTCCATCGGGGGACGGTGGCCGCTCGCGGCGCTGCTGTGGCTGGCCATGGCGGGGTTCGTGGGCTGTCTGCTGGTGGCGCTGGTCGCCGAGTGCTTCGAACCGGCGCCGGGCCGCGATCACGTGATGCCGATGTCCAGGGCGGGCAAGCTGAGCCGCACCGGCACGGCGTTCTTCGTGACGGGCTCGGTCTTCGCCGGGTTCTACCTGCTGGTGGGGTGGCGGCTCCTGGCCGGACCCTCGTCGGCCTGCGCAAGAGGGGCGGACTGGGGTTCCGAGACGCCGCAGACCCTGGATCCGAGCCTTTTCCCGCCCCGGGCGACGTGCCGCTACACCAGCGGCATCACGAAGCAGATGATCCCCGACTGGATGGCGACCCTCACCGTCGAGCTGGCCGTTCCCGCGCTGCTCGCGGGCGTCGGATTCGCCCTCGCCCTGTGGCGGTGGCGGCAGGAGCGCAGGGCCGCGAAAGAGCCACTTCTGAGCACGCCGCACAGCGTCTGAGCACCTGCGGAGGGGGTCGCGACACCCCCCGGCGACACTCCGTCGGGAAACTTCGTGAAGTTCTTCACAAGGAATTCGGCCCTGTTGGACGCCGTTACGGGCGCTCGGGTCCGTCCGGGGCCCCTGAAGGGGTCCACCGGAGGTCGTCCGCGGGGTTCCACGGGTGTTACGCGCGGATGAAATCCGGGAGTGGTCCAGTGCCGCCGAATGCCCACTGTCGCTGCTCAAAGGGGGTGTGCAACGACTGGCGCGGCCGTCCGGTTCCCCTGGTGCGTCATGACATGGGTCACGTGGGCGGCGAAGTGTAGCAGAGGGGTAGGGGAACCTTGTGAAGGGGCGCACGAGCACCCCCCTCCACTCGGGTGGATACTCGATGGCATGAGCACCACGGAGCGTCCCAGGATCCTCGTTGTCGGGGGTGGGTACGTAGGTCTGTACGCAGCGCGTCGCATCCTCAAGAAGATGCGATACGCGGAAGCGACCGTCACGGTCGTGGACCCGCGCTCGTACATGACGTACCAGCCCTTCCTCCCCGAGACCGCCGCCGGCAGCATCTCGCCGCGCAACGTCGTCGTCCCGCTGCGACGCGCTGTGCCGGGAGCCGAGATTCTCACCGGCCGCGTCACCACCATCGACCAGGACCGCAAGGTCGCCACGGTCGCCCCGCTCGTCGGCGAGGCGTACGAGGTGCCCTTCGACTACCTGGTGATCGCGCTCGGCGCCGTCTCCCGCACCTTCCCGACCCCCGGCCTGGCCGAGGTGGGCATCGGTATGAAGGGTGTCGAGGAGGCCATCGGCCTGCGCAACCACGTGCTTGAGCAGCTCGACAAGGCCGAGTCGACCACGGACGAGGAGATCCGCCGCAAGGCGCTCACCTTCGTCTTCGTCGGCGGTGGCTTCGCGGGCGCCGAGACCATCGGTGAGGTGGAGGACCTGGCGCGCGACGCGGCCAAGTTCTACAAGAACGTGAAGCGCGAGGACATGCGCTTCGTGCTCGTCGACGCCGCCGACAAGGTGCTGCCGGAGGTCGGCCCGGACCTGGGCACGTACGGCCGCAAGCACCTGGAGTCGCGCGGTATCGAGGTCTACCTGAAGACGACGATGCCGTCCTGCGTCGACGGTCACGTGGTGCTGAGCAACGGCCTTGAGGTCGACGCCAACACCATCGTGTGGACCGCCGGTGTGAAGCCGAACCCGGCGCTCGCCCGCTTCGGTCTCCCGCTCGGCCCGCGCGGCCACGTGGACACCGCCGCCACCCTCCAGGTGCAGGGCACCGACTACATCTGGGCCGCGGGCGACAACGCCCAGGTCCCGGACCTCGTCGGCCGTGCCAACGGCAACGAGAACGCCTGGTGCCCGCCGAACGCGCAGCACGCCATGCGCCAGGCCAAGGTCCTCGCGGACAACGTGGTCTCGGGCATGCGCGGCTTCCCGCAGGCCGACTACAAGCACGCCAACAAGGGTGCGGTCGCCGGTCTGGGCCTGCACAAGGGCGTCGCGATGATCGTCATGGGCAAGATGAAGATCAAGCTCAAGGGCCGTCTCGCCTGGTACATGCACCGTGGCTACCACGGCATGGCGATGCCGACGTACAACCGCAAGGTCCGTGTGATCGCCGAGTGGACGATCAACATGTTCCAGAAGCGCGACATCACCGCGCTCGGCGCCCTGGAGACTCCGCGCGAGGAGTTCTACGAGGCCGCCAAGCCGGCTCCCAAGCCCGCCGCGGCCGAGGCGCCGAAGGCCGAGGAGAAGAAGGCCGAGGCCAAGGCCAAGGCGTCGTCGAAGTAGCACATCGTCCGTAACCCGAAGGGGCCGCCTGCCATCCGTGGTGCAGGCGGTCCCTTCGGCGTTGCCGGGCTCCGTGGCGGTGACGCAACCGGACAAATTACATGGTGGCTACATGCATTTTGCCCATCCGTAACCCGGTAACGGGACTGCGGAGCCGGGCGGTTGGTGTTTACCTCTTGTTGGACCGGACCGCTTTTTCGGGGCGCTCCGGTATCTCCGACGACACGGAGGTGTGCGCCATGCAGGACGCCGCACAGCGGCTGAAGAACCTCGCCGACCAATTGCTCGGCACTGAACTTCCCGTGCGCCTGCGGGCCTGGGACGGCTCGGAGGCCGGACCCCCGGACGCCCCCGTCCTCGTCGTCCGCCACCGGCGCGCCCTGCGCCGCCTGCTGTGGAAGCCGGGCGAACTGGGCCTGGCCCGCGCCTGGGTGGCCGGTGACCTGGACGTGGAGGGCGATCTGTACGAGGCCCTGGACGCGATGGCGGGCCTCATCTGGGAGCACGACGACGATGCTCCCGGCAAGAGCCTCGCCGAGTCGCTCAAGGACCCGGGCGTACGGGCCGGGGTGCGCGAGCTGGTGAAGATGGCGGGGCCGTTCCCGCCGCCCGCGCCGCCCGCCGAGGAGATGCGCCGCAGGGGCCGCCTCCACCTGCACACCAAGGGCAGCGACCGGCAGGCCATCAGCCACCACTACGACGTCGGCAACGACTTCTACGAGCTGGTCCTCGGCCCCTCGATGGTCTACTCCTGCGCCTATTGGGAGTCGCCCGACGCGACGCTCGAATCGGCCCAGCGCGACAAGCTGGAGCTGATCTCCCGCAAGCTCGCCCTGAAGCCCGGCATGCGCCTGCTCGACGTCGGCTGCGGCTGGGGCTCCATGGCCATCCATGCCGCCCGTGAGCACGGGGTGCGCGTCGTCGGCGTCACCCTCTCGCAGGAACAGGCCGCGTTCGCCCGCAAGCGCGTCGCCGACGAGGGACTGACCGACCGGATCGAGATCCGCGTCCAGGACTACCGCGACGTGCGCGACGGCCCGTACGACGCGATCTCCTCCATCGGCATGGCCGAGCACGTCGGCTCCGACCGGTACCTGGAGTACGCGCACGATCTGTACGCCCTCCTCGCGCCCGGCGGGCGGCTGCTCAACCACCAGATCGCGCGGCGCCCGCAGCGCGACGAGTCGGCGTACGAGGTCGACGAGTTCATCGACGCGTACGTCTTCCCCGACGGGGAGCTGGCGCCCGTCGGCACCACGGCCGGGCTCCTGGAGCGGGCCGGGTTCGAGGTACGCGACATCGAGGCGATCCGGGAGCACTACGCCCTCACCCTGCGCCAGTGGGTGCGGAACCTGGAGGCCCGCTGGGCCGAGGCGCTGAAGCTGGTCAGCCCCGGCCGGGCCAGGATCTGGCGGCTGTACATGGCCGCCTCGGCGCTGAGCTTCGAGCGCAACAAGATCGGCGTCAACCAGATCCTCGCCGTGAAGACCCCGCCGGACGGGGCGTCGGGGATGCCGCTGCGGGCGCGGAGCTGGAACTAGTACGGCCCAGGTACGTCCGCTGCGCGCTTGCACGTGTCCGTACGCGCGAGGGGCGCCCGGTGATGCACCGGGCGCCCCTTCCGTCTGTCCGCCGTGTCCGCTACTCGGACTTGATCGCGGCGAGCATGTTCAGCCGGGCCGCGCGGCGGGCCGGCCACAGGGCCGCCAGGATGCCGACCACCGCGGCCAGCGCCAGGAAGATGCCCATCCGGCCCCACGGCAGGATCAGTTCGTACGTCGCCATCGAGTTGCCGATCAGCTGCCCGGCCGCCCAGCCGAAGAACACGCCGAGGCCGATGCCGAGCACGCCGCCGAACAGGGAGATCACCAGGGACTCCAGGCGGACCATGCGCTTGATGCCCTTGCGGTCGATGCCGATCGCGCGGAGCATGCCGATCTCCTGCTGACGCTCGAAGACCGACATCGCCAGGGTGTTGATGACACCGAGCACGGCGACGATGACCGCCATGGCGAGCAGACCGTAGAGCATGTTCAGCATCAGCGTGAAGATCTGCGCGATCTGGTTGGAGATGTCCTGCTTGTCCTGGACCTGGATCGCCGGGTTCTCGCCGAGGGCCTTGGTGAGCTTGTCCTGGTTGGCCTCGGTGGCACCGCCGGACATCTTCACCATGACCTGCATGTCGGTGGCGGCGTCGGTGAGGTGCGGGTTCAGGGTCGCGGAGTCGAGCAGGACGCCCTGCATCATCTCGTTGCCCTCGTAGACGCCCGCGACGGTCAGCTCCTGCTTCCTGCCGTCCTCGTAGGTGGTCGTGAAGGTGGAGCCGGCCTTCCAGCCGTGGTCCTTCGCCGTCTTGTCGTCGACGACCACGTCGGCGCCGCGGACGGTGAACTTCCCGCTGTCCATGGTGAGCGCGGCGAGCCGGTCGATCGTGCGGCCGTTGACGCCCGTCAGGTACTCGGTCTCGCCGCCGACGCGGGAGGGGGAGTTGGTCAGACCGGTGGTCGCGGTGACGCCGTCCGTCTTGTCCAGGGTCTTCAGGACGTCGGGCGAGAGCGCGTTCCCGTTCGCCATGGAGACGACGTAGTCGGCCTTGATCGAGTCGGCGGCCATCTTGTTGATCGCGCCCTGGACGCTGCCCGCGATGACCGTCAGGCCGGTGATCAGGGTCAGGCCGATCATCAGGGCCGAGGCGGTCGCGGCGGTGCGGCGCGGGTTGCGGACCGAGTTCAGCCGGGCCAGCTTGCCGGAGATGCCGAAGACGCGCAGCAGCGGGGACGCGGCGGCGATCAGCGGGCGGGACAGCAGCGGCGTCAGGATGAAGACGCCGATGACGAGCAGACCCGCGCCGAGGCCCATGGGGGCCTGGCCGGAGCTGCCGTCCATGGTCGTCGCGGCGAGCACGGCCACGACACCGGCGGCGGAGACCAGCGCGCCGAGCGTGTTGCGCAGCACCAGCGACTTGGCGGTCGGGGCGGCGTGCACCGCGTTCATCGCGGCGACCGGCGGGATCTTCGCGGCGCGGCGGCCCGGCAGCCAGGCGGCGAGCATCGTGACGAGGACGCCGACGACCAGTGCCGAGACCACGGTGCTGGGCGAGATCACCAGCGGGCCGTCCGGGATGACCGCTCCGGTGCCGTTCATCAGCGCGCGCATCCCGGCGCCGATGCCGATGCCGACCGCGAGGCCGGTGACGGCGGCGACGGCGCCCACGACGAACGCCTCCAGGAGCACGGACCGGGTGACCTGGCGGCGCGAGGCACCGACCGCGCGCATCAGGGCCAGTTCCTTGGTGCGCTGGGCGACCAGCATCGTGAAGGTGTTGGCGATGATGAAGATGCCGACGAAGAGCGCGATCCCGGCGAAGACCAGCAGCATCGTCTTCATGGAGCTCATCGACGTGGCGATCGTCTCCGCCTGGTCGTCGGCGAGCTGCTGACCGGTCTCGGTGTGGACCGCGGCGCCGTCGAGCGCCTTGTCGAGCTGCGTCTTCAGCTGGTCCTGGCCGGTGCCGGCCGCGGCCTTCACGTCGATCTCGTCGTACGCGCCCGGCTTGTGGAAGAGCTGCTGCGCCGTCGCCGTGTCGAACAGGGCGAGGGAGCCGCCCGCCGCGACGTTTCCGTCGTCGGTGGTGAAGACGCCCGTCAGGGTCGGGGTGAGGACCGGGCCGTCGACGGACATCCGGACCTGGTCGCCGACCTTGTAGCCGGCGCGCTTGGCGGTCTCGGCGTCGAGGGCGACCTGGTTCGCGCCGTGCGGGGCGGTGCCCTGGGCCAGCGGGTAGCGGTCGTCCTTGGTGCCCGAGTAGTTGCCGCCCTTGGTCGAGAAGCCGTTGCCGACGAGCTTGCCGTCCTGGTCGGCGACGGCCGCGTAGCCGCTGACGATGCCGGTGGCCGAGGCGGCGCCGGGCACGCTCCGCGCCTTCTTCAGGGTGGCGTCGGTCAGCTTCACCTCCTTGCTGACCTTGTCGCCCTCGGCCTTGGTGGCGCCGGGCGTGAGCGCCACGTCGACATGGTCGAAGCCCTTGGCGGAGGACTTCTCCAGTGCGGAGGAGATGGTGTTGGTGAAGACGAGAGTGCCGCTGACGAAGGCGACGCCGAGCATGACGGCGAGGACCGTCATCATGAGGCGGGCCTTGTGCGCGAACACGTTGCGCAGGGCGGTTTTGAACATGGGTCAGCTCAGTCCTAAATCCAGCCCCTCCGGCGTTTGAGGAGCGGGGTCCGGGGCGGAGCCCCGTGGCGTGCGCGCCATAGGGGCTGAGGGTTCGTGGGCCGGTGCGAGTGCGTCGTGGCTGGCCGCGCAGTTCCCCGCGCCCCTGACGGGGCGCAGTGGCGCGGGCCGGGCCGGCTAGCTGGTGCGGCCCTTGGCGTCGAAGCGCTTCATGCGGTCCAGAACCGTGTCCGCCGTCGGCTGGTACATCTCGTCGACGATCCGGCCGTCGGCGAGGAAGATCACGCGGTCCGCGTAGGCCGCCGCGACGGGGTCGTGGGTGACCATGACGACCGTCTGCCCCAGCTCGCGCACGGAGTTGCGCAGGAAGCCGAGGACCTCCGCGCCGGAGCGCGAGTCCAGGTTTCCGGTCGGCTCGTCGCCGAAGATGATGTCGGGCTGGGACGCGAGCGCGCGGGCGACCGCGACGCGCTGCTGCTGACCGCCGGAGAGCTGCGAGGGGCGGTGGCCGAGGCGGCCGGAGAGGCCGATCATCTGGATCACGTTCTCCAGCCACTGCTTGTCGGGCTTGCGGCCCGCGATGTCCATGGGGAGCGTGATGTTCTCCAGGGCGGTCAGCGTCGGCAGCAGGTTGAACGCCTGGAAGATGAAGCCGATCTTGTCCCGGCGGAGCTTGGTGAGCTGCTTGTCCTTGAGCGAGCCGAGTTCGGTCTCGCCGATGCGCACGGAGCCGGAGGAGAAGGTGTCCAGGCCCGCGACGCAGTGCATCAGCGTCGACTTGCCGGAGCCGGACGGGCCCATGATCGCGGTGAACTCGGCCTGCCGGAACTCGACGGAGACCCGGTCGAGCGCGACCACCTGGGTCTCGCCCTGTCCGTAGATCTTGGAGAGATCCGTGGCGCGGGCGGCCGCCGTAGTGGTCCGGCCTGCGAGAGAGGTGGTGGTCACGGGTGGTGCTCCTGTCCGTCGGGGGAGAGGTGATCGGGGACTGGTTCCATCGTCCGTGCCGATCGCGGCGCTGAAGTCAGACGCAGTTCCCGTTCCGGGGGGCGACTTCCGGCGGACCGGGAGAGCCGGAGTCATCCCCAGGTATGACACGGGACCCTGAGAGCGCTGCCCGGGACGCCCCGTGAAGCGGAACCTGCTGTACCGCACGTGGGGCGGAGGTGAAATCCCGTCAATCCCCGATCGGGGGCGCACATCCGTGGAAGGGCCTCCGGCATGTGCGGATAGCCCCTGTCATGGGCTGATGCACCCTCAGACGTCAATAAAATAAGACAACATCGGGCTGTTGTTCCGCTGTTCGGGGGATGCCGCCGGATAGTCTCGGAAGGTCGACGCGGAGCCGCTCAGCCTGCCCGGATGGTGGAATGCAGACACGGCGAGCTTAAACCTCGCTGCCCTTCGCGGGCGTACCGGTTCAAGTCCGGTTCCGGGCACCTCCGGCGCATATGCGGCGCCCCTCCGAAAGATCGTCTGACGCCTCGTCAGCAGCCGTCGCCCGCCCGGTCGACGCGATCCTCGCCGCCCCTCTCGCGACTCCGGCGATCCCGGCGGTCCGCACCGCTTCCTGTCGTGCGCCGCCCCGAAACCATTGACACCCGCACGCGCGCGGGCGGAGGATCCGCACGTGCCGGTGATGAACGAAAGTTCGCTACGCGAACGAGAGTGGCGGACGGGCACGCGGTTGCACGCAATGAGGCGAGGCGAGAGGGATCCGTATGCGCACCACCGTCGGCATCGTCGGAGCAGGCCCGGCAGGACTGCTCCTGGCCAGGCTGCTGCACAACGCCGGGATCGAATCCGTCGTCCTGGAGAGCCGTGACCGCCGTTACGTGGAACAGCGCCAGCGCGCCGGAATCCTGGAGCAGGGCACCGTCGACGTGCTGCGCGAGGCCGGTGTCGGCGCCCGGATGGACCGCGAGGGCCTGCCGCACGACGGCATCGAGCTGCGCTTCGACCGCCGCCGCCACCGCGTCGACTTCCCGGCCCTGACCGGCGGCCGGCAGGTGATGGTCTACGCCCAGACCGAGGTCTGCAAGGACCTGATAGCCGCCCAGCTGGCCGACGGCGGGCCCCTGCTCTTCGAGGCGGAGGCGCTGGCGGTGGAGGGCGCCGAGACGGACACCCCGCGCGTCCGGTTCCGCCACGAGGGCCGTGAGGACGTCCTCGACTGCGACTACGTCGTGGGCTGCGACGGCTTCTGGGGAGTGGCCAGGAAGGCGGTCCCGGCCGCGCTCTCGGCCACGTACGAACGCACGTACCCCTTCGGCTGGCTCGGCATCCTCGCCGACGTCGCCCCGTCCCACAACGAACTGGTCTACGCCCGCGGCGAGCGCGGCTTCGCCCTGCTGAGCATGCGCTCCCCGTCGGTGACCCGCGCCTACCTCCAGGTCCCCGCCGACACCGACGCCGCCGACTGGTCCGACGGCGAGATCTGGGACGAGCTCGACCGCCGCCTGGAGGTCGACGACCCGCACTGGCGCCTCGCCCGCGGACCCGTCACCTCGAAGTCCGTGACACCCATGCGGTCGTACGTGCACGAACCGATGCGGCACGGCCGGCTCTTCCTCGCCGGGGACGCCGCCCACATCGTCCCGCCGACCGGCGCCAAGGGCCTCAATCTCGCGGTCGGCGACGTCGTGACCTTCGCCCGCGCCCTGATCGCCCGGCGCGACAAGGGGGACACCACACTCCTCGACACCTACTCCGAGACCTGCCTGCGCCGGATCTGGCAGGCCGAGCGGTTCAGCTACGCGATGACGACGATGCTGCACCGCGCACCCGACGCGACGCCCTTCGACGACAGGATCCAGCTGGCCGCGCTCGACCGCGTGACCAGCGCACGGTCCGCCGAGACGGACCTCGCGGAGGCGTACACGGGCTTCCCTCTGTGAGGGGGAACACCCTGGGTTACTTCGACGTTCATCCATCACGGGATGGGAAAGATCCTCCTTGAGCACTAGAGTCGTATCTTTGCCAGACCATTACTCTTGATGGCAAGGCCATACACGGTGGCCACGGAGGAGTGAAATGAGGAGCAGCAACCCGGTCTTCTCGCGACGGGGGTTCAGCCGCGACAACGGCTACGCGCAGTTCAACGCGCAGCCGCAGGCCGGGGGCCCCGCTGTCGGCACGGCCGAGGGAAACCCGTACGCGCAGGCCCCCGCGGGCAACCCGTACGCGCAGAACCCCTACGCGCAGCAGGACGTCCAGTACGGCGCCCCGCAGGCGCCGGCCACCACCGGCCGCATGACGATGGACGACGTCGTCATGCGCACGGCGACCACGCTCGGCACCCTGCTCGTCACCGCGGCGCTCGCGTGGGCGCTGCTGCCGGTCGACGAGGCGAACCTCGGCAAGTCGTACGGCATCGCGATCGTCTCCGGACTGATCGCGATGGTGCTCGGCTTCGTCCAGGCCTTCAAGCGCAAGGCGTCCCCGCCGATCATCCTGGCGTACGCCGCCCTTGAGGGTGTCTTCCTCGGCGTCGTCTCCAGCGTCGTCGACAACTACATCGCCAGCGGCGCGGCCATGCAGGCCGTGCTCGGCACGATGGCCGTGTTCGTCGCGGTCCTCGTCGCCTACAAGGCGGGCTGGATCCGCGTCAACCGCCGCTTCTACGGCTTCGTGATGGCCGCGGCGATGGGCTTCGTCCTGCTCATGGCCGTGAACCTGCTGTTCGCGCTCATCGGCGGCGGTGACGGCCTCGGCTTCCGCAGCGGTGGCCTCGGCATCCTGTTCGGCATCATCGGCATTCTGCTCGGCGCGTGCTTCCTGGCCCTGGACTTCAAGCAGGTCGAGGACGGCATCGCGTACGGCGCCCCGAAGGAAGAGGCGTGGCTCGCCGCGTTCGGTCTGACCATGACCCTGGTCTGGATCTACATGGAGTTCCTGCGCCTCATCGCGATCCTGCAGGGCAACGACTGACGGCTCCACCGGCAGTTCCGGGCCCGCGCACCTCTGGGTGCGCGGGCCCTTTGCCGTTTGTGTACGGGGGAGTCGTGGCGGCTATCCGAACCGCCGGGCCGCGCGCCTCAGGTCGTACTCATGGACGATCGCCTTGGCGTGGCCGTACGCGAGATCGTGCTCACCGCGCAGCCAGCTGACCTTCTCTTCGAAGCGCAGGAAGCACGGGCCTTCTTCTACGGTGCGCAGCCAGTCGGCGACTTCACGACCGGTGCAATGGGGGATACGGGCGAGCAGATTGCGGTGGGTCTCCTCGGAGAAGACTTGGGACATCGGCGCCTCCGGAACGCTTCGATGTGGCCGGGTCTTCACGTCACCGTGCCTGAGCATCGGGGCCTTGTAAACAGCTACAGTCGCCGAGTGCTTGATACTTCGCCTTTGACAGCCGCGGTGGATCAGTTCGCGGACCGGCTGCGGGCCGCGCCGCAGAGCCGGTTGCAGCGGGGGGCTGCCGCGGCGGCTCTCGAGGTGGCCAGGGAGATGTCCGGGTGGGCCCAGCGGCTGGAGGAGCCCGGGGTGGCGGTGCGGGAGATGCCGGATGCCGGGATGTTCGCCGCCGCTGATCAACTCACCGTTGCGGGGCGGGATCTCGGGGTGGCTCTGCGCGATCCCGGGGATCTTGTGCGGGCTGTCGAAATGGTGGAGTCGGCGATGAAGCGGGCCGGGGTCTAGGGGTCCGTTGCCGGGTGCCCGCCGGTGGCCGCTTCTCGCGCAGTTCCCCGCGCCCCTGAGGCAGGCGCTGCGCGCCGCCTCCCCTTGAGGCTGCGCTGCGCGCGCCTCTGACGACGGACGGGGCGCGCCTTTGATGAGATGGCGCACGAAGTGCGCATCTCAGGGGCGCGGGGAACTGCGCGACCAGCCCCCACCGGGCCGCGGATGAAGGACTACTCAGGGGCGCGGGGAACTGCGCGACCAGCCCCCACCGGGCCGCGGATGAAGGACTACTCAGGGGCGCGGGGAACTGCGCGGTGCCGGGTGGTCAGGCGGAGGCTATGACTCGGTCGGCCAGGATGTAGACGGAGTCGGGGCCGCATTCGAAGGTCAGGGCGTAGGCGCCCGAGACGCCGGAACCGCCGAGCAGCACCGGGGTGTCCCCGGACCGCAGGGCCTCGGCGAGCCGCTCGGCCGTCTCACGGTGACCGGGCGTCATGCACAGCGTCGTACCGTCGGTGAAGACATAGACGTCGAGCGTGCCGAGCGGCCCGGGCCGCACATCGGCGAGAGCCGTGCGCGCCTGCGCCAGCTCCTCCAGGCACGCCACCGTGCGCTCGTGATCGCTGACGACCGGCGACTGCACCGGCACGAAGTCGGGGTGCGAGGGGTGCCGGCGACGGGCCGCGGCCAGCTCGGGGGACTCGCCCCCGACCTCCCCGGCGAACTCGTCCTCGGTCTCCAGCAGCGGCTCCAGAACCGGCTCGGCCATGGGCTCGAGCCCGGCGAAGTCCGCCTGCCGGGGCATGAAGAACTCCTCACCGAGCGTCCCGCCCGCGAGGAACGGCGGCAGGTCGGAGGTGTCCCGCGCCTCCTGCGCCGCCCAGAACGCCCGGGCCTCGGCCAGCTCCCGCTCCCGCTCCTCGGCGAGCGCGTCGGCGACCGCGGCGCGTATCGCGTCGGTGTCGGTGGCGGTGCGGGCCGCCGGAACGGTGGCCGTGTGCGCGGCGGTGGCGCGGCCCCGGGCCAGCTCGTCGCGCAGATCCGCGAGCTGTCGGCGCATCCCCCGCACATGGTGCAGAGAGACGGCGCCGACGGCCGTGGCAGCGGCCGAGGCGAGCAGCAGGACACTGAGGGTGGCAGGCATGGCGCTCACTGACGTACTCCCGGTTTCAAGTCGACCCCCGACTTCCTACATCAGCTTGAAGCCTGGACGAACCAGCTGTCAGTGCATTACGTCACGAATTGGACAGGTCTTTTGGCCGGGCGTTTAGCCCCCATATGGCCTGGGTACCGGCCTGACCTGCGAAAACGGGTTTCCCCCATGATGCACATCACATCATGGGGGAATTTGGATCACGATTGGATAGACGGATTCCGGTCAGGTTCGGCCCGAAACGGGTCCGCGCCCGACCGTTCCGGGGTCAGCTCAGGCGCTCGATGACCATCGCCATGCCCTGGCCGCCGCCGACGCACATGGTCTCCAGGCCGAACTGCTTGTCGTGGAACTGGAGGCTGTTGATCAGCGTGCCGGTGATGCGGGCGCCGGTCATGCCGAAGGGGTGGCCCACCGCGATGGCGCCGCCGTTGACGTTCAGCTTGTCCTCGTCGATGCCGAGGTCGCGGGCGGACGGGATGACCTGGGCGGCGAACGCCTCGTTGATCTCGAACAGGTCGATGTCGGAGACGCCGAGCCCGGCGCGCTTCAGCGCCTGCTTGCTGGCCTCCACCGGGCCGAGGCCCATGATCTCGGGGGACAGGCCGGAGACGCCGGTCGACACCACGCGGGCGAGCGGGGTCAGGCCGAGCTCGCGGGCCTTGGTGTCGGACATGATCACGAGGGCGGCGGCGCCGTCGTTGAGCGGGCAGCAGTTGCCGGCCGTGACCAGTCCGTCCGGGCGGAAGACGGGCTTCAGGCCCGAGACGCCCTCCAGGGTGACGCCCGCGCGCGGCCCGTCGTCCTTGCTGACGACCGTGCCGTCGGGGGTCGTGACGGGGGTGATCTCGCGCTCCCAGAAGCCGTTCTTGATGGCTTCCTCGGCGCGGTTCTGCGAGCGGACGCCGAAGACGTCCATGTCCTCGCGGGTGACACCCTTCAGGCGCGCCAGGTTCTCGGCGGTCTGACCCATCGAGATGTACGCGTCCGGCACCAGGCCGTCCTCGCGCGGGTCGTGCCACGAGGCGCCCTCCTGCTGGGCGACGGCCGCGGTGCGGGCCTCCGCCTCGGCGAAGAAGGGGTTGCGGGTGTCGGGGAGCGAGTCGGAGTTGCCCTTCGCGAACCGCGACACCATCTCCACGCCGGCCGAGATGAAGACGTCGCCCTCGCCCGCCTTGATCGCGTGCAGCGCCATGCGGGTCGTCTGCAGGGAGCTGGAGCAGTAGCGGGTGACGGTGCAGCCCGGCAGGTGGTCCATGCCCATCTGTACGGCGACGATCCGGCCGAGGTTGTTGCCCTGCTCGCCGCCGGGGAGGCCGCAGCCGAGCATCAGGTCGTCGATGTCGTGCGGGTCGAGTTCGGGGACCTTGGCGAGGGCCGCCTGGATGATCGTGGCGGTCAGGTCGTCCGCGCGCAGATCCTTGAGCGAGCCCTTGAAGGCACGGCCGATCGGGGAACGGGCGGCTGAGACGATCACTGCTTCGGGCATCACGGCTCCAGGAGTTCGTTGACCTTTTCAGGTGGGACCGTTTGGGAAGTTACCCGTACGTATGGCGCGGGTCACTGGCCCGGGCATGTGACTCCGACCGCATTTTTCTAAGCGCTTGCTCAGCCCTGCCGGGGGATGCTGTGGTCACGGGCTGCTGCCTCGGCCCCGGCCGGTCACTGTGGGCGCGGGCTACTACCAGCCCCGATAGGGGCGCGGGGAACTGCGCGACCAGCCCCCACCGGGCCCGCACCCGCGAACGGCGCTGAACTGGCCGCCCATTAGGCGCTCACCCCGCGCCGGGGTGCCGCCTTGCCCACCCTGCCGCCCTGGGGGTCCCCCCGGACGGAGTCTGGGGGATGGCAGATTGCCCAAGGCGGCGGGAGCCGGCCGACAGGCCGCCCGAGACGGCGACGGGGCTGCCGGCAGCCCCGTCAGGGGGCGCGGGGAACTGCGCGAGAAGCCCCACCGGGCGAACACCTGTGAACGACGGCCCCGGGCCTAGGACGTGACCGGGGTCGGGTCCTGGGTGGGGACGCGGCGGCGGCGACGGCGCTTGAGGAGGGCCCAGGGCCCCCGGGGCCCGGTGGGCATGGCACCCGTGACCTCGGTACCGCCCTCGGCGGCAGCCCGCACCGCGGCCCGCGCCACCGGCAAGAACCCCTCCTCGCGCGCCACATCGGGCCGCTCCTCCTCGGGCCACAACCCCAGCGCGGCGCACAACGTGGGCAGCATCGCCATGGCCGCCGTGGCATACCCCTCGGCCGACGGATGAAAATTGTCCGGCCCGAACAGCTCGCGCGGATTGGCCGAGAACTCCGGCCCGAGCAGATCCCCCAGCGACACCGTGCGCCCGCCCTGCTCCACGGTCCCGATGGTCTGCGCGGCGGCGAGCTGCCGCGAGGCCCGCCGGGCGATCCAGCGCAGCGGCTGCTGCACCGGCTCCACCGACCCCAGATCGGGACAGGTGCCGACCACGACCTCGGCCCCGGCCGTGCGCAGCCGTCGTACGGCGGCCGACAGATGGCGTACGGACTTGGTCGCCGGAATCCGGTGGGTGACGTCGTTCGCGCCGATCATGATCACGCAGACGTCGGGCAGCCACTCCGGATCGGCGAGGACCAGCGCGACCTGCCGGTCGAGGTCGTCGGACTGGGCGCCGGGCTGCGCCACGTTGCGCAGCTCCACCGCACGCTCCGCCACCGCCGCGAGCCCCGAGGCGAGCAGCGCCCCCGGCGTCTGCCGGGCCCGGTGCACGCCCTGCCCGGCGGCCGTGGAGTCGCCGAGCACCGCGAACCGCAGCGGACCGCCGCCCGCGGTGTCGTACACCCTGCCGTACAGCCCGTCGGCGGACGGCACATGGACCGGTTCGGGGCCGTGGTTGCCGACCTGGCGCCGGGCCATCTGCACCTCCGCGACCACCACCCCGACCGCGGCGGCCCCGAGAAGCCCGATGCCGCCGCCCCCGTACGCCGCTCCCGCGGCGATCCGCCGTGCCACCCTCGCCCTGCTCGACATGTTCCGCGGCCACCTGCCTTTGCGATCCGCCTGTGATGTGTCTGTGCTGCGACTTCTTACGGCTACATGAACTCCTTGCCCCGTAATCACCGTCGGTCAATCGCAAGGGGAGATGAAGGCCCGGTGCGCGCAATACTCTGGCCGCATCCCGCAACGGACATCCCGCAGGACATCCACCGGAGACCCGGAGTAGAACGTGCAGATCCACGACTCGATGATCAGTCTCGTCGGCAACACCCCGCTGCTGAGGCTCAACAAGGTGACCGAAGGCCTCCAGGCGACCGTCCTGGCCAAGGTCGAGTACTTCAACCCCGGCGGTTCCGTGAAGGACCGCATCGCGCTGCGCATGATCGAGGCGGCCGAGCAGAGCGGTGAGCTGAAGCCGGGCGGCACGATCGTCGAACCGACCAGCGGAAACACCGGCGTCGGGCTGGCCATCGTGGCCCAGCAGAAGGGGTACAAGTGCATCTTCGTGTGCCCCGACAAGGTGAGCACCGACAAGATCAATGTGCTGCGCGCGTACGGCGCCGAGGTCGTGGTCTGCCCCACGGCGGTGGACCCCGAGCACCCGGACTCGTACTACAACGTCTCCGACCGCCTCGTGCGCGAGACGCCCGGCGCCTGGAAGCCCGACCAGTACTCCAACCCGAACAACCCGCTCTCCCACTACCACTCGACCGGCCCCGAGCTGTGGGAGCAGACGGACGGCCGGATCACCCATTTCGTGGCGGGCGTCGGCACCGGCGGCACCATCTCCGGGACGGGCCGCTACCTGAAGGACGCGAGCGAGGGCCGGGTCCAGGTCGTCGGCGCGGACCCCGAGGGCTCGGTCTACTCCGGCGGCTCCGGGCGCCCGTATCTGGTCGAGGGCGTCGGCGAGGACTTCTGGCCGACGGCGTACGACCGTGACGTCGCCGACGAGATCGTGCCGGTGTCCGACAAGGACTCCTTCCAGATGACGCGCCGCCTCGCCAAGGAGGAGGGCCTGCTCGTCGGCGGCTCCTGCGGCATGGCGGTCGTGGCCGCGCTGCGCGTCGCGGAGCGGCTCGGGCCCGACGACATCGTGGTGGTGCTGCTGCCGGACAGCGGGCGCGGCTACCTCAGCAAGATCTTCAACGACGAGTGGCTGTCGTCCTACGGGTTCCTGGACGAACCGGCCGAGGCCGGCCGGGTTCTGGACGTGCTGAACCACAAGGAGGGATCCATCCCCGGGCTTGTCCACATGCACCCGGAGGAGACGGTCGGAGAGGCCATCGAGGTCCTGCGTGAGTACGGGGTGTCACAGATGCCCGTGGTGAAGCGCGGGGCTGGGCATCCGGACGTGATGGCCGCCGAGGTTGTCGGCTCCGTCGTGGAGCGGGAACTGCTCGACGCGCTCTTCGCCCAGCGCGCGTCGTTGGGCGACCGGCTGGAGAAGCACATGTCGGCGCCGCTCCCGCAGGTCGGCTCCGGCGAGCCCGTCGCGGACCTGATGAACGTGCTCGGTTCCGCGGACGCGGCGATCGTACTGGTCGAGGGCAAGCCCACCGGCGTGGTCAGCCGCCAGGACCTCCTGACGTACATGGCGCGCGAAGCCAAGTGAGCCACCGTGTGGTTCCTCGCCTTGCTGAGCCGGCGAGGAACCACACCGAGGCCCTAGTCGCCCGGCCGTTGCTTCGGGATCACCTGGAGCAGACCCGGGTCGAACGCGGCACGGCGGGAGGTGCCCGGAGGCAGGGGCATGACGATCACCGCCTCGAGCACTTCGGCGATCGCCGCGCGTCGTTCCCCGAGGCACAGGGCGTGCCACCGGGCGGGTTCCCGGACGCGGTGCCGCTTCTCGAACGCCGCCAGATGATCCGTGCGCGCCGCTTCGAGGCTGGAGATCCGTGCCGACAGGTCGGCGACCGCGGCGGAGGACTCCGGTGTCGCTTCACGCCGGACGAGGGCGCCGTGCTCCTGCCTCAACTTCCCGAGCAGGGCTTCTCCTGCCCACTCGGCGGGTGTGGCGGGGCGGTGGTGTGCGGCACGTTCGGCGAGCAGGGCCGTCACGACTTCGCGGAGATGGGCGTCCACGGCGGCAGCGCTGCGCGCGGTACCGCCGCAGTCCATCGCGGAGCAGACGTACACCGCGTTCCGGGGATCCCTGGCCGTCGGTCGCGTGCAGCCGCCCATTCTGGAATGGCAGGGAGTCCCGTTCCTGGTCGCGCCGCATCGCAGGAATCCGCTGAAGAGGTATTTGCGCAGCGGAGTCGGTGGTGTGCCGTCCGGAGGACTGCCGTTGGTGAGCCGAGTGCCGCTCCGTGCACCGTTCTGCCGGGACGTCTCCACGAGGGCGCGCCACTCGTCCGGGGTGGCGGGGATGTCCCAGGTCCCGCGCACCGGGAGGCCTGTCGCCGGATCCGTGGCCAACTCGCCGTGCAGCGAACGGAATCCGCACATCACCGGGTTCGTGAGCGCCTGGCGTACCGTCGCTCCGCTCCACCGGTTTCCGGATGCCGTGAACACCCCGCGGCTGTTCAGGTCGCGAGCGATGGCGTTCCAGCCCTGTCCTCGCAGAGCCGCCTCGATCATTTCGAGCAGGACCGGCCACTCGTCGGGGTCCTTGCGCATGTTCATCCTCCGGCCGGACCGCGGGTCGGGCGGCAGCCAGCCGAAGCGACGGCGCCCGCCAGGGGGCCCTCCGTCCAGGGCACGTCGGCGGACGTGTCGCCCGATGCGTTCGCTGGTGCGCCGTACTTCGTCGATTCCCGCATCAACGTTCTTCGGGCGGTCCACCGAGCCCAGGTCGAAGATCTCGCGGCCTGCGATGAACAGGCCGTCGTCGGTGACCGACACCGCACGGCGCAGCCGGTCGAAGTCCGAGGGGAGGCGCCAGACCCGCTCCTGTTCCGTGGCGATGAGCGCGCTGACGGGGAAGCCTTCGGGCGTCCTTCGGCAGTGCAGGGCGTGGATGGTCTGATCGAACGAGGGGCGGGGGACATCCGGATGCGTGGCGCCGACTCCGTTGTCCTCATGGAACTTGACGAGGGCGATGCCGAACCTTGCGGCCGTCTCGCGGTTGTCCTCGTGCTGATGGCGGACGCCGGTTCCCGGTTCCCTGCCGCGGGCGAGGACTGCGGATCGCGTGCTCTGGTCGGCTGTGATCCGCGCGTAGTCGATGCCGGGAGTTCTGCCGTCGAGCCACTGATCGAAGGTGAGCCCTTCTTCAAGGGCAGTGACGAGCGACGGATTCAGGAAGCTTCGTGACCAGCCGGGCACAGCGGTCTCCTCGGGGCCGACGTCGGAAATGACGGAGCCGACTCTGGCCGCAGTGACGCTATGCGTGTAGATGGATGGCCGACTGGTTCACGCGATCGAGTGACCATGGGCGATGAGGTGAAGGCGCCGGGCTTCGCCGAACTGGTACGAGCGCGTCACGTGCACGCAGCACCCGCTTAACACGCGTCCGGCAGATTAGGGGATGTCGGAAGGGGCGGGAGCGGCTCCCCGCCTCTGCCGGCACCGTAGCGGCGTCAGGACCTCCGGAGCGGCTCCCGGACCTCCATGGACGCCCAGGACGTGGCAGCCCGGCCTGACCGGGCTGTGCGCGTCCCTCGCGGGGACCGCCGTCGTCCCGCCCCCCGTCACACGGGGGTGCGGCGGTCCCCGCGCAACTCTTTTCGGTTCGTTGTCGGGTGCGGGTCGGTGGCGCTTCCCGCGCAGTTCCCCGCGCCCCCTACTCGACGAACAAGCCCCGCTCCTGCGCCCGTACGTCGAAGGCCTCCAGCCTCGCCTGTGCCTGCGGCAGTCCGTCGCACATGGCCTCCAGCAGGACCCGGCCGAGCAGCATCGGCGCGCACGCCGTGTCGAAGGCGAGGCCGGTGCCGACCGCGGCCGGCAGCAGGAGGTCGCTGTGCCGGGCGACCGGGGCGAACGCCGAGTCGGCGACGGTGACCACGGTCAGGCCCGCCGACTGCGCGTACGCGAGTGCGTCGACGACCTCGCGGGGATGGCGGGGGAGCGCGAAGCAGAGCAGTGCCGTGGCGCCTGCCCTGACCGCCGCGTCGATCCGGTCGGCGAGCATCGTGCCGCCCTCGTCGAGCAGCCGGACGTCCGGGTGGACCTTGGCCGCGAAGTACGAGAACCCGTAGGCCTGCGAGGCCGCCGCGCGCAGCCCGAGGACGGGCAGCGGGCGGGAGGCGGCGAGCAGCCGGCCGGCCCGTTCGACGGGGGCCGGGTCGGCGAGCAGGTCCGCGAGGTGGCGGAGATTGGCGATCTCGGCCTCCACCGCCTGCTGGTACTCGTTGGTCCGCGCGGCCGTGGCCGGGGCCGCCGGGGCCACCTCGCGCAGGTGTTTGCGCAGTGCCGGGTACCCGTCGAAGCCGAGGGCGACGGCGAAGCGGGTCACGGAGGGCTGGCTGACCCCCGCCAGCTCGGCGAGCTCGACGGACGACAGGAACGGTACGTCGGCCGCGCGGCGCACCATGCAGTGCGCGATGCGGCGCTGGGTGGGTGTGAGCCGGTGCCCCTCGAAGAGGTGCTGGAGCCGGGCGGCTGGGCTGTGCCCGCCCGTGACGGCGCCGGTCTGTTCGCTCTGCTCGGTGTACTCGGTCATGGCTCCCCGTCCGGTCCCCGTTGCTCCATTCACGGGGATTGAGTCGTGCATGAGCTTATTCAAGGGGGTGGGGCGGCGCCAGGGTGCGTTTTCGTGTGCGGGCCGGTGGGGGCTGGTCGCGCAGTTCCCCGCGCCCCTGGGTTGTTCGTCGTCCGCGGCCCGGTGGCCGCTTCTCGCGCAGTTCCCCGCGCCCCTGAGGCAGGCGCTGCGCGCCGCCTCCCCTTGAGGCTGCGCTGCGCGACGCCTCGTCTTGAGGCTGCGCTCCGCGCGCCTCCAGCCGGGGCAAACGGCGCGCCCTTGATGGAGATGGCGCACGAAGTGCGCATCTCCAGGGGCGCGGGGAACTGCGCGACCAGCCACGACGAGAGCCGCAGCCGACGTGCGACCCCTACACCTCGAACTGCCCGAGCAACTCAGCCGCCCGCTCCACATCCAGCGTCAAGGGACGATCGGCCATCTCCGGGTCCAGCTCCGCGTCCGCGAGGGCGAACGCGCGGCCCACCGGCAGTTCCGGGTCCAGGCGGAGGTCGCGCAGGCGCAACGCCCGTACCGTCGCGACGAGTTCGCAGCCGACGACCTGGCGGTAGGCCGCGCACAGGCGCAGTGTCTGGCGGGCCGCCAGGGAGGCGAAGCTGGCCTGTTCCTCGACGCCTCGGGAGAGGACCGCGTGGCCGAGTGAGGCGGGGGCGGCGAAGGCGCGCAGGTCGGCGAGGGCGCCGCCGGCCGCGTATTCCAGGATCATCACGCCGGACGCCGCCGCCTCGCCGTCCGCGAGGAAGGGTCGCAGGCGGGTGAAGTTCGGCTCGTTCAGGGTGGAGAGGCGGGAGGTGGAGAGGCGGGCGACCTGGGTCATCGCCAGCCTGAAGTGGTCCAGGGCGAGCGCGAGTTGGGCCATGTAGAAGCCGCCGTGGTGGTACGCGGCCATGTCCTCGGGGGAGATCAAGGGGTTCTCCGCGGCCGCGTTGATCTCGACCATGAGGACGTCTTCGAGGGCGTCGGCCGCGTCGTGCGCCGGGCCGTGGATCTGCGGCACGCAGCGGAAGCCGTACGGGTCCTGGATGCGGCCGAGCGGCGGGGTGGGGCGCTCGTCGGCGCCGAGGATCGCGCGCATGCTCGCCGCGACGCCGTAGCTGCCCTTGTGGTGGCGGGCCTCGTGCACCGGCAGCGCGTACGCCTCGTAGGAGCCGTCGACCGCCATCAGGCTCATCGCCGCCACCAGCTGGGTCGCGGTCAGCAGGTCGCGCAGTTCGTGCAGGGCGAGGGCGGCCTGGCCGAGGGTGAGGGCGTTGGAGGAGATCAGCGCCAGGGCGTCGTTGTTGTCGAGGGGCTGCGCCTCGGGCGGGGTGCCCTTGCCGCGCCAGGGGTGCTCTCCCGCGAGCGCCAGGCCCATCTGGGCGAGCGGCGCGATGTCGCCGGTGCCGACCGAGCCGTGTTCGTTGACCGAGGGGTGCGCGCCGTTCGTCAGGGCCTCGCACAGCGCCGTGACGACGGTGGGGCGCAGGCCGGCGCCGCCCGCGAGCAGCTGGTTGGCGCGGACCGCGAGCATCGCCCGGACCTCGCGCTCGGGCAGCTCGGCGCCGATCGCGCCCGCGTGGCTGCGCAGCAGGCGCAGGCCGTGGTCGGCGGCGGCCTCGGTGGGCACGTCCTCGCTGCGGTTGGCGCCGACGCCGGTCGAGCGGCCGTAGACGCGGCCCCACGCGGCGATCTCGCGGGCCGCGTTCCAGGACTCCTCGACCCGCTTCATGGCGTCGGTGCCGGGGACCGGCCGGGCCTCGGAGTGCGCGAGGCGGACCACGTCGGCGACGGGCAGGCCGTGGCCGTCGAGGACGACGACCGGGCGGGGGACCGCCGGGGGCTCGGGCGTCGCGGGGATCACCGGAGGCGACTTAGGGGGCATAACGGGCTTTTCCTCCTCAAGTAGGCGTGCGCGTCTCACAGTTCGGTCGATCTGGGATGATCCGGCGGCGATTTACCAGCGATTTACACCAGGCCATTGACAACTTATTCATCCACCGAGAACTCTGCATGACGATATGCAGGACGGGCAAGAGGACTCCAGAGGCGCTCCATGATTCAGTTCGAAGCGGTCCACAAGAGGTTCCCGAACGGCACGACCGCGGTGCACGACCTCTCCCTCGACATGCCGGAGGGAGGCGTGACCGTCTTCGTCGGGTCCTCCGGGTGCGGCAAGACCACCAGCCTCCGGATGATCAACCGGATGGTCGAGCCCACCTCCGGCACGATCCGGGTCGGCGGGCGCGACGTCCTCGACCAGGACGCCGCCGAGCTGCGGCGCTCCATCGGGTACGTCATCCAGCAGTCCGGCCTCTTCCCGCACCGCACCGTCCTCGACAACGTCGCCACCGTGCCGCTGCTGCTCGGCTGGGGCCGCAAGAAGGCCCGGACGGTCGCCGCGGAACTCCTCGAGCGGGTCGGGCTCGCCGCCGAGATGGGCAAGCGCTACCCGCACCAGCTCTCCGGCGGTCAGCAGCAGCGCGTCGGGGTGGCCCGGGCGCTCGCCGCCGATCCGCCGGTGCTGCTCATGGACGAGCCGTTCGGCGCCGTCGACCCTGTCGTGCGCACCCAGCTCCAGGACGAGCTGCTGCGGCTCCAGCAGGAGCTGAACAAGACCATCGTGTTCGTCACCCACGACATCGACGAGGCCGTGCGGCTCGGTGACCGGATAGCCGTGTTCCGCGAGGGCGGGCATCTGGTGCAGTGTGCGGCGCCGTCTGAGCTTCTTGCGCGGCCTGCCGATGAGTTCGTCGCGGACTTTCTCGGGGCCGAGCGCGGGTTGAAGCTGCTGTCGCTGAGCGACTTGAGCGGCGTACCGCAGGGAGCGGCACCCGAGGGCGGCTCCTGGGAGCTGGTCCTCGACGCCGCTCGCAAGCCGGTGGTCTGGCGCGAGCGGTCTTCCGGTGCCGAGTCGCCTGTGCGGGCGTTGCGCGACTCGGACTCGCTGCTTTCGGCGCTGAACGAGTCCGTTGCCGCTCCCTCCGGGCTGGTGGTCCGGGTGGATGCCGATGGGGTGCTGACCGGGGTCTCGTCCCGGGACGACATCCATGGGCGGGCCGGGGCCGCGCACGCGCAGGCCCTGACGGGCGCACCGACTCGGGGCTCCGCCCCGGACCCCGCTCCTCAATCGCCGGAGGGGCTTGATGGTGCGGAGGCCGCTTCTCAGGCGTCAGAGGGGCTTGATGGTGCGGAGGCCGCTTCTCAGGCGTCTGAGGGGCTTGAGGGTGCCGAGGCCGCTCCCAAGGAGGCCGGTAGCGCATGACCATCGACTGGACCTGGATATCCGAGCACGGCTCGGACCTCACCAGCCTCACCCTGTCCCACCTCCAGGCGGCCCTCAGCGCCGTCGGGCTCGGGCTGCTGATCTCGTTGCCGCTCGCCGTCGTCGCCCACCGGGTGCGGCAGCTGCGCGGGTTCCTGCTCGGGCTGTCGAACGTGCTGTTCACGATTCCGTCGATCGCGGTGTTCGTGCTGCTGCTCCCGGTCTCCGGGCTGACCCGCACCACCACCGTCATCGGCCTGACGATCTACACCCTGGTCGTGCTGCTGCGGAACACCGTCGAGGGACTCGACTCCGTGCCGCAGAAGACGAAGGAAGCCGCCAAGGCCATGGGGACGCGGCCGATGCGGACCCTGCTCACGGTCGAGTTCCCGCTCGCGCTGCCCGTGATCATGGCGGGCGTCCGCATCGCCACCGTCATGTCCATCTCGCTCGTCTCCGTGGCGACGTACATCGGTGACGGCGGCCTCGGCCAGCTCTTCACCGACGGGTTCCAGCGCAACTTCCCGACCCCGGTGATCGTCGGCGTCGTGCTCACGCTGCTGCTCGCGCTCGTCGCCGACGCGATCCTGGTCGCCGTGCAGCGGCTGCTGACGCCCTGGACCCGGACCCGGAAGGGCTGACCGCCATGTACGAACTGTTCAAGAACCTCGGGTCCTGGCTCGTCAGCGGCGAGCAGTGGACCGGCCCCGACGGCATCGGGCACCGGCTCGCCGAGCACCTCCAGTACTCGCTGATCGCCACGCTCGTCGCCGCCGCGATCGCGCTGCCCGTCGGGCTGCTGATCGGGCACACCGGACGCGGCGCGTTCGTCGCCATCAACCTGTCGTCCTTCGGGCGGGCGCTGCCGACCGTCGGTCTCGTCGTGCTCGTCTTCCTCGCCAGCGGGCTGTCGATGTGGCCCGTCTACATCGCGCTCGTCGCGCTCGCCGTGCCGTCCATCGTGACGAACACGTACGCGGGCATGACCGCCGTCGACCCCGAGGTGCGCGACGCCGCGCGCGGCCAGGGCATGCGCGCCCACCAGGTGCTGTTCCAGGTCGAGTTGCCGCTCGCGCTGCCGCTGATCATGACCGGGCTCCGGCTCGCGCTGATCCAGGTCGTGGCCACCGCCACCATCGCCGCGTACGTGTCCTTCGGCGGGCTCGGCCGCTACGTCTTCGACGGGCTCGCCCAGCGCGACCTCGTCCAGGTGCTCGGCGGCGCCGTGCTCGTCGCGGTCGTCGCCGTCGTCCTCGACCTCGCCCTGTCCGGCCTCCAGCGCCTGCTGTTCCGCCACCGCCCCGCCGCCTCCCCCAAGTCCGCCTAGGAGCACGCCAGATGAGCATCATGAACCGACGCACGCTGCTCGGCGGACTCGCCGCCGCGGCCTCCGTGCCCGCACTCGCCGCCTGTTCCGGCGGCATCACCTCCCTGGACGGCGGGGGCGGTGCGGGCTCGGGCTCCGGGTCCAGCAAGGGCGGCGTCACCATCGGCACCGCCAACTTCACCGAGAACCAGGTCCTCGGCTACCTGTACGCGGCCGCACTCGACGCCGCAGGCGTGAAGACCAATGTGCGGCCCAACCTGGGCACGCGCGAGATCCTCATCCCCGCGCTCAAGGGCGGCGACATCGACCTGCTGCCCGAGTACCAGGGCGCCCTCCTGCACTACCTCGACACCAAGTCGAAGGCCGCAGAGGAGGGCGAGATGCAGAACGCGCTCGCGATGGTCCTCCCGAACGGCCTGCAGATCCTGCCCTACGGGATGGCCGAGGACTCCGACGCGTTCGTCGTCACCCGGGAGACCGCCGCGAAGTACAAGCTCAAGTCCCTCGCCGACCTGGCGAAGCACAACGGCAAGCTCGTCATCGGCGCTGCCCCGGAAGTGAAGAAGCGGCAGGTCGGGGCCGTCGGCCTGAAGGACGTGTACGGCGTCGAGTTCAAGGAGTTCAAGTCCCTCGACTCCTCCGGACCGCTGGTCAAGGGCGCCCTGAAGAAGGGCGACGTCGACGTGGCGAACCTGTTCACCACCGACACCGACATCGCCGCCAACCACTGGGTCGTGCTCAGCGACCCCAAGAACCTCGTCCCCGGCCAGCACGTCGTCCCGCTGATCGCCGACCGCAAGGCCGACTCGACCGTCCGCAAGGCGCTGGCCCGCCTCGGCAACGTACTGACCACCGAGGACCTGACCGAGCTGAACCGGCTCGTCGACAAGGACAAGAAGGACCCGGAGGACGTGGCGAACGACTACGCGCGCCGGCACGGCCTGACGCAGAAGAAGTAAGCGCAGAAGAAGTAAGCGCAAGAGTAAGGAGCCATCGAATGGCAGCGGTAGTGGAGCAGCACTCCATCGACGTCGTACCCGACAGCGAACGGCACGGACGGCCCTTCAGCCAGTTCACGCTCTGGCTCGGTGCCAACCTCCAGATCACGGCCGTCGTCACGGGCGCCCTCGCGGTCGTCTTCGGCGGCGACGTCGTCTGGTCGCTGATCGGGCTCGTCGTGGGCAATCTGCTCGGCGGCACCGTCATGGCCCTGCACTCGGCGCAGGGCCCCAAGCTCGGACTGCCCCAGATGATCCAGTCCCGGGCGCAGTTCGGGGTGAAGGGCGCCGTCGTACCGCTGCTCCTCGTGATCCTCATGTACGTCGGCTTCTTCGCCAGCGGCAGCGTGCTGGCCGGCCAGGCGACCGCCCAGCTGACGCACACCAACGACGTCACCGGCATCATCGTCTTCGCGCTGGTCACGGCCGTCATGGCGGCCGTCGGCTACCGCGTCATCCACGTCCTCGGCCGGGTCGCCAGCGTGATCTGCGCGCTCGCCTTCGTCTATCTCGGCATCCGGCTCCTGGACCGCGTCGACCTCGGCGCGCTCCTCGGCGACGCGCACTTCTCCTTCCCGATGTTCCTGCTCGCCGTCTCCCTCTCGGCGTCGTGGCAGCTCGCGTTCGGCCCGTACGTCGCCGACTACTCGCGCTATCTGCCGCGCTCGACGAGCGGCAAGGCGACGTTCTGGTGGACGCTGTCGGGCTCGGCGCTCGGCTCGCAGTGGTCGATGACGTTCGGTGTGCTGGTCGCCGCGAGCGCCGGGGAGAAGTTCCTCGACGACCAGGTCGGCTACGTCGTCTCGCTCGGCGGCGCCGGTCTCGTCGCCTCCGTCCTCTACTTCGTGATCGCGCTCGGCAAGCTCACCATCAACGTGCTCAACACGTACGGCGGCTTCATGTCGATGGTGACCGGCATCAGCGGCTTCCGCGGCCAGCGCACCCTCGGCGCGCGCGGCCGGTCCGCGTACATCGCGGTCATCATGGTCGCCGGGACGGCGGTCGCGCTGCTCGGCAAGGACAGCTTCCTGGACTCCTTCAAGGACTTCCTGCTGTTCCTGCTGACGTTCTTCACGCCGTGGTCCGCGATCAACCTCGTCGACTACTACCTGATCTCGCACGAGCGCTACGACATCCCGGCCCTCGCCGACCCGAACGGCCGCTACGGCGCCTGGCGGTGGGACGCGCTCGCCGTGTACGCGGTCGGCGTCCTGGCGCAGCTGCCGTTCCTGGCCACGTCGTTCTACACCGGCCCGTTCGTCGAGCCGCTCGGCGGCGCCGACGTCTCCTGGATCGTGGGCCTCGCCGTCCCGGCCGTCCTGTACTGGCTGCTGGCCCGCCGCGACGTCTCGCACGTGCCCGACGAGACGATCCTGGGCCTGCCCCACGAGCGCGAGCCGGTCGTTTCGGGGGGTTAGCCCCACTGCCTCCGGGCTCCCGGATCCGTACCGTACGAGGGTATGGAAGCCCGCGAACGCGCACGCGATGCCGAACTGAAGAAAGAGCTCGACGCGACCCTTCAGGCTCGCAGAGAGCTGGGTGAGGAGTACGAGTCGGCGCTCGTCGACTCCTTCCTCGACAAGGTCGACCAGCGGCTCGACTCCGTGGTCGACCGCCGGGTGCGGCGTCAGCTCGCCGAGCAGCAGATGACCGTGGCCCGCGACACCCGCCGCGGCCACCCCCGCGGCGACAGCTGGGGCGAGCGCTTCGGCTTCGCCGTCGTCTCCCTCGTCCTCGCTATCCCGCTGTCCGCGATCGCCGTGGTCAACGCCGATCTGCCCGGGCTGCTGATCGCCTGGGGCGGCATCGTCGCGGTGAACGCGCTGCACAGCGGGGCCTGGCCGGGCCGACCGCGCGGCGGGCGGCGGCCGCGGGAGGAGCAGCGCTCCGGCTCCGGCTCCGACTGGGAGGGGTAGCGGGCTCCTGCTCACGCCTGGCGCGTGGGCAGCGCGATCACCTGGCGCAGGTTCACCCGGCGGGGCCGGCTCGTCGTGTACGCGATCAGGTCGGCGATGTCGTCGGAGGTGAGCCCGGCCAGCGCCTCGAACATGCCGTCCAGCTCGGCGGAGAGGTCCGCGTTGTCGACGTGACCTGCCAGCTCGGTGTCGGTCAGGCCCGGCTCGATGTTGGTGACACGGACGTCCTGCGGGCCGAGTTCCGTGCGCAGCGACTGCGAGAGATACGTCAGGGCCGCCTTGGTCGCCCCGTACACCGCGTAGTTCGGGAACGGGACGTGCGCGCCGATCGAGGAGATGTTCACCAGGTCCGCGGTGCCGCCCGCCCCGGCCGCCTCGACCAGGTCGGGGACGAAGGCGCGGATCACCCGCAGCGCGCCGGTGACGTTCGTGTCGAGCATGCGCCGCCATTCGTCGGCGCGGCCGTCGGCGATCGGATTGGGCAGCATCACGCCCGCCGCGTTCACCACGAGGTCCACCGGTCCGTACGCGGCGTGCACCCGGTCGGCGGCCGCGTCGACGGACGCCTGGTCGGTGAGGTCCGTGGGCACGACCAGCGCGGTGCCGCCGTCCGCGCCGATCCGCTCGGCCAGACCGGTGAGCCGCTCCTCGCGGCGGGCCAGCAGCGCGACCCGTGCCCCGTGCGCGGCCAGCAGCCGGGCGGTCGCCTCACCCATCCCGCTGGCGGCGCCGGTGATCAGGGCGGTGCGGCCGGAGAGCGCGGCGTACGGGCTTCGGATGCTCTGCGTGTGCGGTGTCGTCGTCATGGACAGGACTCTGGCGCGCGGCCGTTCGCGTACCCAGCGCAGAGCTTTTCCTGGGTCCACCAGTACCAGGATGGCGGCGCGGGCCGACTCTAGGATCGGCGCATGGAAACGGAGTTGGGCGGCATAGGGGACTTCCTGCGGTCGCGGCGGGCCCGCATCCGGCCCGAGGAGGTCGGGCTGCCGGAGTACGGGCGGCGGCGGGTGCCGGGGCTGCGGCGCGAGGAGGTCGCGCAACTCGCGGGGGTCAGCGTCGACTACTACATCCGGCTGGAGCAGGGGCGCGGGGCGTCCGTCTCCGACGCCGTCCTGGACGCCGTCGCCCGGGTGCTGCGGCTGGATGCGACCGAGCAGGCCTATCTGCGGTCGGTGGCGCGGCCCGCGCGGGCCGGCCGCGGGGAGAGCGGGCAGCGGGTGCGGGCCGGGCTGCGGCTGCTCCTGGACACGATCGACAAGGCGCCCGCGTTCGTGCTCGGCCGGCGCATGGACGTCCTGGCCTGGAACGCGCTGGGCGACGCCGTGCTCGGGTTCTCGGCGATGGCGCCGAAGGACCGGAACATGCCGCGGCAGGTCTTCCTCGAACCGGCCGCGCGCGAGCTGTACCCGCAGTGGGCCGCTGTCGCCGCGGAGACGGTCGCGTACCTGCGCCTCGACGCGGGCCTGCATCCGAGTGACCCGCACCTGGCCCGTCTGGTCGGCGAACTGTCACTGGCCAGCGACGACTTCCGGCGCCTCTGGGCCGACCACGAGGTGAAGCGGAAGACGGCCGGTGCGAAGCGGATGCTGCATCCCGTCGTCGGTGAACTGGTCATGCCCTACGAGACGTTGACGGTCTCCGGCGACCCCGAGCAGGCGCTCGTGGTGTACACGCCGGAGCCCGGCTCCGTCACGGCGGACCGGCTGCGGACACTGGCCGCGCGGGCGCCCGCCGAAGTGGCCTGAGCGCCCCGGGGCTCTCAGGAAGAACTCAGACACGGGCATTACGCTCCCCGCGTCCGGACAGCGGTGGCGGAGGGAGCAGACGGTGGGACGCGGAGCGCAAGGGCTGGTCAGGACGGCCGTCGTGGTGCGGGCGGGCGCCGCCCCGCTGTGGTGGTCCGGAGTGCTCGCGGCCGGGATCGGGGTGCTGCCCGGCGGCTTCACCGGGCGCCGGATCGGGGTCATGGCGGGCGCCGTGCTCTTCGTCGTGGCCGCGCTCTGGGTCGCGTACAGCAGGCGCAAGCGGTACCTGAAACTGACCCGGGAGGCCACCCGTGCCGGCCGGCACGACGTGCTGCAGGACCGGGCGGTGACCGTGCGCAACTGGCGTCGCGGGCACCGCTGGTGGCTGCTGCTCGCGTTCCTCGCGGCCGTCGGCAGCTCCCTCGCCGTGCCCGCCGTCGGCGGCATGGTTCTGGCCGGTGCGGGCGCCGGGCTGTGGCTGAAGGCGGCCTGGCTGGGGCGCCGGGAGAGCGGCGGGGACGCGCTGGTGTGGCTGCGCGTCGACTGGCTCGGCGCACGGGCGGGCGGCCCCGTCGGCAAGCAGGTCAAGGGGTACCGGGCGACCGGCACGGCAGCAGGAGACGCCGCGCCCGGTGGTGGGGCGCGGCGTCCTTAAGGTCTGTCCTGCGGTCTGCCCCGCACGGACTCAGACCTCCAGTTCGGCCTCGATCTTTTTGAGCTGGTGGCGGGCCATCGCCAGGTTGGCGCGCGAGGAGTCGAGCACCAGGTAGAGGAACAGCCCGTTGCCCCCGCGGCCTTTGATCAGGCGGATCAGGTGGTACTGGGTGTTCAGGGTGATCAGAATGTCCTCGATCTCGTCCTTGATGCCGAGGTGTTCCATGGTGCGGAGCTTGGCGCGGACGACGTCGGTGTTCCCGGCCGCCGCCACCTCCAGGTCGAACGACTTGGAGCCGCCGATCGTCCCGAGGGCCATGCCGCTGGTGTAGTCGACCAGGGCGGCGGCGCTGGCGCCCTCGATGGAGGCGACGGCGTCCTTGAGAGCGGTCTCGGCGTTGGTCATGATGGTGGTTCCTTTCGTGTACGGCTTCTCGGTGTCGCGTTCGGTGTGTGTCGACGGCGTCTCAGCGTCTTAACGGGCTGTTCTGGGCTGGAGCTTGGACTCGGTGTGCTTGGCGAGGTCGGACGGCTTCGCGGTGCGGACCGGGAGCCCGCTGTCGGTGGTCGGGACCGGGTCGGACGCCGCGGTGCGGGCCCGGGACCGGCCCCTCGTCCGCATCACGGGTTCGGGCAACTCGGCCGCCTCGGCGACGAGTTCACCGACCCGGGAGCCCGCTCTGCGGCCCTCCAGATGCAGCCGCCCGACATTGACCCGGTTCTCGGCGAGGAGCGTGAGGACGGCGGTGTCCCCGGCGGCGTACGTCGCGACGTAGCCGCTCGTGCCGCGCACCAGCAGTTCGCGGAAGGCGCCCTGCCCAGTGGCATCGGAGAGCCGCTGGGCGACCCCGAGGGCGGCCGCGGTCAGCGCGGCGAGCCCCTCCGGCTCGACGCCGGAGGTGTCCTGGGCGAGCACCAGCCCGTCGACGCTGGCCGCGAGCGCCCCCGTGACCTGGGGCACCCGCACTCTCAACCGCTGTAGTTCGCCGAGGACTTCGGCCTCGTCCGCCATCGGCGGTCTCCCTTCGGAGAGTTCGGAGGATGCGACGGGACCCCGGGCGCCGCGGCGGAGGCGGATCACAGAGCCTCCAGGGCGTTGCGAAGGCGGCGCAGCAGGGCCACGTCGGGGTCGTCGACGGCGGCCCGCGCCAGCCACTCGGGCGGTGCGACGGTGGCGGCGGGTGCCGGGGGTGCGGTGGTGACCAGGCCGCCCGCGGCGAGCCGCCGCAGGTCGACCAGGGTGTGGAAGGCGGGCCGGCCCAGGGTCAGCGCGATCTGGGACGCGGTGCGCTCGCCGTCCACCAGATCGAGGACGCGGCGCCGGCGCGGCGGCACCCGGAAGTCGTCGGCGCCGGCCCGGGTGAGCGGCGCGGTGTCGGTGTCCGGCTCGGGCCAGATTCGCTGGAGCAGATCGCGGCGGCGCAGGGTCTCCCGCTCGACGGACGCCACCGGCACCGGGCGCACCGCCCCGAACCAGTGCGAGACCCCGTAGCGGAACCGGGTCGGGCCGCTGCTCGGCGCGAGGGTGAAGTACGCGGCGTCGAACAGGGCGCCCAGATGGCACAGTTCGAGCGCGCCGTCGCTCAGCCCGCCGTGCTCGACGAGATAGCGGCCGACGGAGCGCCGGGCACCGGCCCGGTCGACGGCCTCCCACCAGCCGTCGGCGCGCACGGCGCCGCCCGCGGTGAGCAGGACGTCCATGCCGGGGGTCGCGGGGGACTCCGCGTGCACGATCCGGCCGTCGGCGAGATAGAGGGTGCCGTGCTCACGTATCAGTGCGCCGGTGGCCTGCTCCGCGGCCAGTCTGCTGAGCATCGGGGAGACGCCTGCGGGCGCGGAGGCGGTGGTCATCCCAGGACCAGCCGGTCGGCGAGGTCGGCGAGACGTATGCGGGACAGCGCGAGATTGCCCTCGTCGCGATCGAGCCACAGGTGCAGGAAGACGCTGCTGTCGAAGGTGGTCGGCACGAAGCGCAGCAGGTGGTAGCCGTCGCGGCTGGTGACGATGACGTCCTCGACGGGCGGCGATTTGGCCCCGCCCGCGCCCTCGGTCCAGTCGTTGCCGTCGGCGGGGGCGAAGGCCCGGTGCTCGGCGGCGAGCCGGGCCAGTTCCGCGGCCTCGGTGGCGGTGGCCTCGTGGTCGCCGTTGGGCGAGTCCCCGATGGTGCCCAGCGCGAGCCCGCTGGTCCAGTCGACGACGGAGGCACCGCGTGCCCCCGGCAGTCGCATGGCCTCCAGCAGACACTCGTCGATTCCGGGCACGCCTGAAACCCCCCACCTGGTCGCCGCGACCGCGTTCGTGAACCGCTGGTGCGCGTGTGACGGAGACGCTACGCACGGTACGGCGGCCTGGTGAGCGTTCTGGCATTTTCCGGTGGAACATTCGAAGACGGTCTAGAATCCGCCAACCCGCCCTGATCCCATCGGTGTTCGTGCCGTGCGGTGGGGCGGGCGGGACGGGTGGTGCGGCCGGTCAGAGGCCGAGCAGTGTGCCGCGCAGGGCGCCGCCGGACTCGGCGACGATCTCCTCGGTCGTCTGCGGCTCCCGTACGGTCGCGAACCGGACGTCGCCGTCGGGGTCCGCGGTGAATCCGTAGACCCCGGGCCGGGCGAGCGAGTTGTACGCGTAGTGGTGCGCGAATCCGTAGGCGCCGGTGTCGAGCGCGGCCACGTGGTCGCCCGCCGCCAGGAGCGGCAGGGCGCGGTCGGCGGCGAGCAGGTCGCCCGCGAAGCAGGCGGGCCCCGCGATGTCCTGCGCAACCTCGGGACCGCTCGCGGGCCGGCCCTGGGCGTCGTACGCGGCGATCCGCAGCGGCCACGCCTCGGGCAGGTACACGGTCCGGGTCGCCACCTGGACTCCCGCGTGGGTCACGGCGATCGGGCGCCCGCCGCTCTCCTTCGCGTACTCCACGCGCGCGAGCGTCGTGCCGTGCTTGGCGAGCAGGGAGCGGCCGAACTCGGTCACCAGGCCGTAGCGCCCGTCGAAGAGCCCCGGCACCCGCTCGGCGAGCAGCTTCGCGTACCCGGCGTGGTCCGGGGTGTCCTCGTCGGAGCCGAAGTTCACCGGGAGGCCGCCGCCGATGTCGAGGGTGTCGATCTGGCGCCGCCCGGCCGCCTCGTTGATCTCCTCGGCCAGGTCGTACGCCGTGCGCACCCCCTCGGCGAGCAGCTCCAGCGGCACCCCCTGGGATCCGGAGTGCGTGTGCAGGCGGGTCAGCCAGGGCCGGTCCAGGTACGCCCGCACGACCCAGTCGCGGGCCCCCTCGTCGCGCAGCGCGACCCCGAACTTCGAGGTGGCGGTCGCGGTGGACGTGGCGCCGATGGACCCGGCGCCGGTCTGCGGGTTCACCCGCAGGCCGAGCGGGGAGCGGGTGGGCGCGGAGGCGACGAGGGTGTCGAGGCGGGTCAGCTCCTGCGGATTGTCGGCGTTCACGGCGATGCCGAGGGCGAGGGCCTCTCTCAGCTCGGCGCCGGTCTTGGCGGGGGAGTCGAGGACGGTGCGGGCGGGCGGCACCCCGGCGGCGCGGGCCAGGGCCAGCTCGCCGGGGCTCGCGACCTCGGCGCCGAGCCCGGCCCGGTGCAGCAGCCGCAGCACCGGCACGAGCGGGGTGGCCTTCACCGCGAAGGCGTGCAGGATCTCGGTGCCGGGCGCGGCGACCGCGTCGAAGGCGGCGCGCAGGGCGGCCGCGGAGGCGCGGATGCCGGTCACGTCGAGCAGCCCGGCCACCGGGGCGGCGGGCCCGACGAGGCCCCGCTCGACGGCCGCGCGTACGGCCAGGTCGCGATCGCGTGCGCGGCGGTCGGGGAGTCCGGGCAGGGGAAGGGTGGGGTCGTCCGTGGATGCCATGCGCCCAGGCAATCACCGGGGCGGCGCCGGGGTGAGGTGTTGACTAGGTCTATTCAAATGACCAGGATGTGAATAGCGAATTCATCAGGGAGCCATGGGAGCGGGAGCCATGGGAGAGGACGGCAGTCAGTGAGTACTCAAGCCCCGTCGGGGGCGCGGGACGGTGCCCCGGGCTTCCTGGAGATGTGGCGGGACCTGCTCCCCGTCGGCCGGGACAAGGACACCCGCGGCTACCGCCGGCACGCCTGGACCGGCGCCGACGCCGACTGCCGCGCCTGGTTCAAGGACCAGGCGGAGTCCCGCGGCCTGACCTACGAACTGGACCGCAACGGAAACCAGTGGGCCTGGCTCGGCGACCCGGAGGCCGGCGACGCCGTCGTCACCGGCTCCCACCTGGACTCGGTCCCCGACGGCGGTGCCTTCGACGGCCCCCTCGGCGTGGTCTCGTCCTTCGCGGCCCTGGACGAACTGCGCGACAGGGGAGCGCAGTTCACCAGGCCGTTCGCCATCACCAACTTCGGCGACGAGGAGGGCGCCCGCTTCGGTCTGGCCTGCGTCGGCTCCCGCCTCACCGGCGGCCACCTCACCCGCGAGGCCGCGTACCGGCTCACCGACGCCGACGGCGTCACCCTCCCGCAGGCGATGGAGCGGGCCGGGTACGACCCCGAGGCGATCGGCCCCGACCCCGAGCGCCTCGCCCGGATCGGCGCGTTCATCGAACTCCACGTCGAGCAGGGCCGCGCCCTGGACCTGTCCGGCGACGCGGTCGGCATCGCCAGCTCCATCTGGCCGCACGGCCGCTGGCGCTTCGACTTCGCGGGCGAGGCCAACCACGCGGGCACCACCCGGCTCGTCGACCGCCGCGACCCGATGCTGCCCTACGCGGAGACGGTCCTTGCGGCCCGCCGTGAGGCCCGGCTCGCGAACGCGGTGGCCACCTTCGGCAAGATCTCCGTCGAGCCGAACGGCGTCAACGCCATCCCCTCGATGGTCCGCGGCTGGCTCGACTCCCGTGCCGCCGGACAGGACGCCCTCGACACGACGGTCACCGCGATCGAGAAGGCCGCCCGCGAGTACGGAGACGCGCACGGCATCGACGTCACGCTCACCCGCGAGTCGTTCACACCGGTCGTCGAGTTCGACCACGCGCTGCGCGACGAGATCTCCCGCATCCTCGGCCTCGAAGCGGGCCTTGACGTGCCCGTCCTCGGCACGGGCGCGGGACACGACGCCGGAATCCTCGCCTCGTCGGTCCCCACCGCCATGCTGTTCGTACGCAACCCGACGGGCGTCTCGCACTCCCCGGCCGAGACCGCCGCCGAGGACGACTGCCTCGCCGGGGTGCGCGCACTGGCCGACGTACTGGAAGGGCTGGCCTGCAAGTGACGACGACGTACTGGCTCGAACACGCCTGGCTGGGCACCCACGTCGAGCCGAACGTGGCCGTGGACGTGGCGGTGACGGACGGCGTCGGCCGCATCACGGCGGTCCGCACCGAGGTCACCACCCCGCCGCCCGGCGCGACCGTCCTGCGCGGCCTGACCCTCCCGGGCCTCGCCAACGCCCACAGCCACGCCTTCCACCGGGCGCTGCGCGCGACGGTGCAGGTCGGCTCGGGCACGTTCTGGACCTGGCGTGAGGTGATGTACGGCGTCGCGGACCGTCTGACGCCGGAGACGTACTTCGACCTCGCCCGCGCCGTGTACGCGGAGATGGCGCTGACCGGCATCACGGCCGTCGGCGAGTTCCACTACGTGCACCACGCCCCCGGCGGCACCCGCTACGCCGACCCGAACGCGATGGGCGAGGCGCTGATCGCCGCCGCGGCCGACGCCGGCATCCGGATCACGCTCCTCGACACGGCGTACGTCTCCTCCGGCTTCGGCAAGGAGCCCGACCGGCACCAGCTGCGCTTCTCCGACGGCACCACGGCAGGCTGGGCCGAGCGCGCGTCCCTGCTGACCGATCGGCCGCACGCCCGGATCGGCGCGGCCGTGCACTCCGTGCGGGCCGTTCCTGCGGACCAGCTGGCGACGGTCGCCGAGTGGGCCGCCGACCGGGGCGCCCCGCTCCACGTCCACCTCTCCGAGCAGACCGCCGAGAACGACGCGTGCCAGGCCGCCCACGGCTGTACGCCGACCCAACTCCTCGCCGATCACGGGGTGCTGGGCGCCCGCACCACCGGCGTCCACAACACCCATCTCACGGACGCCGACATCAAGCTCATCGGCGGATCGTCCACCGGCACCTGCATGTGCCCGACCACCGAACGCGACCTGGCCGACGGCATCGGCCCCGCCGTCCAGCTCCAGCAGGCGGGTTCGCCGCTCTCCCTCGGCTCGGACAGCCACGCCGTGATCGACCTCTTCGAGGAGGCGCGCGCGATGGAACTGAACGAGCGCCTTCGCTCGCGCACTCGGGGCCACTGGACGGCGAACGCGCTGCTCCGTGCCGCCTCTGCCGACGGGCACGCCGCGCTGGGCTGGTCCGACGCGGGCACCATCGAGCCCGGGGCGCTCGCCGACCTCGTCACCGTGACGCTCGACTCGGTCCGGACCGCCGGGGCGGTGCCGCGGCTCGGCGCGGAGACGGCCGTGTTCTCGGCGGGCGGCGCAGATGTCACCGACGTGGTCGCGGGGGGCCGGGAGGTGGTCCGCGACGGGCGCCATCTCGGGGTCGGCGACGTGGCATCGGCCCTGTCGACAGCCATCGCGGCCCTGCGCTGACCGTCCCGTTCGTGTGCGGGCCCGGGTTCGCGTTCGTCCGCGGCCCGGTGGGGCTTCTCGCGCAGTTCCCCGCGCCCCTGGAGATGCGCACTTCGTGCGCTATCTCCATCAGAGGCGCGCGAAGCGCAGCCTCAAGGGGAGGCGGCGCGTAGCGCCTGCCTCGGGGGCGGGGGGAACTGCGCGAGAAGCGGCCACCGGCCCGCAGACGAAGGCCGACCCAGGGGCGCGGGGAACTGCGCGACCAGCCCCCACGCACCCGCACTCTCGACACAACCGCCCCACCCACCCCGGAGAGGAACCATGACAGCGACGGCCATCACCCACATCGGCACCCTGGTCACCAACAACCCGGACCTCGGCACCGGCCCCCTGGGCCAGATCAAGGACGCCGCGCTCGTCATCGAGGGCGACCGCATCGTCTGGGCGGGCCCGACGGCCGAGGTCCCGGCGACGGACGCGACCCACGACGCGCACGGCCGAGCCGTCATCCCCGGCTTCGTGGACTCCCACTCCCACCTGGTCTTCGCCGGCGACCGCACCGAAGAGTTCAACGCCCGCATGTCGGGCCAGAGCTACCGCGCCGGAGGCATCCGCACCACGGTCGCCGCCACCCGCGCCGCCACCGACGCCGACCTCGAAGCGAACCTCACCCACCACCTCGCGGAAGCGCTCCGCCAGGGCACGACCACTTTCGAGACGAAGTCCGGCTACGGCCTCACCACGGCCGACGAGGAACGCGCCCTGCGCATCGCCGCGGCCCACACCGACGAGGTCACGTACCTGGGCGCCCACATCGTGTCTCCCGACTACGCCGACGACCCGGCGGCCTACGTCGACCTCGTGACCGGCGAGATGCTGGACGCCTGCGCCCCGCACGCCCGCTGGATCGACGTCTTCTGCGAGAAGGGCGCCTTCGACGGCGACCAGGCCCGCGCGATCCTCACCGCCGGCAAGGCCAAGGGCCTCCTCCCGCGCATCCACGCCAACCAGCTCTCCTACGGCCCCGGCGTCCAGCTCGCCGTGGAACTCGACGCCGCGTCGGCCGACCACTGCACCCACCTCACGGACGCCGACGTCGACGCCCTCGCGAACAGCGACACGGTGGCGACCCTGCTCCCCGGCGCCGAGTTCTCCACCCGCGCCGAGTGGCCGGACGCCCGCCGCATCCTGGACGCGGGCGTCACGGTGGCCCTCTCCACGGACTGCAACCCGGGCTCGTCCTTCACGTCCTCGGTGCCGTTCTGCATCGCCCTCGCGGTACGGGACATGGGCATGACCCCGGACGAGGCGCTCTGGTCGGCGACGGCGGGCGGCGCCAAGGCGCTGCGCCGCACGGACATCGGCCACCTGGCCCCCGGGGCGCGGGCCGACCTGGTGTTCCTGGACGCCCCCAGCCACGTACACCTCGCGTACCGGCCGGGCGTGCCGCTGGTGTCGGAGGTCTGGCGGGCCGGGGTCCGCGCGGCCTGACCGGCGCTCGCGGCGGGCTCAGCGGTGCCCGAGGTAGAACCCCAACGCCCGTTGCAGCACGCGTCCTTGGGGCCCGACCGGCAGCTCCCACTCGCCGAGGTACTCCACGGCCCGCCCGCCGGCCCCGGTCTTGAACCGGAGCCGGCCGAGCAGCCGGTTGTCCTCGGTGAGGAGCGGACTGACGGCCCGCAGGTCGTACGTGCCCGCGCCCGCCGCCCGCGCGACGCCCAGCATCCGCCACAACAGGGCGTTGCCGGGACGCTGTTCACGCCCCCGGTCGCCGGACGCGGCGTAGGAGTGCCAGAACCGTGAGCCGACGGAGATCATCAGCGCGGCGGACAGCGCCTCGCCGTCGCGCTCGGCGAGGTACAGCCGCAGCCGGTCGCCGTCCTCCGCGTTCAGCGCCTGCCACATGCGGTCGAAGTACGCGGCGGGCCGGGCCTTGAAACCGTCCCGGGCGGCGGTGCGGACGTACAGCCGGTGGAAGGCGGGCAGGTCGGCGACCGAACCCCAGGTCACCCGGATCCCGGCCGCCTCCGACGTGTCCAGCTCCTCCTGCCAGCGCGGCGCGAGCCCGGCGCGCACCGCCTCCGCCGACCGCCCGGCCAGCGGCACCTGGCACCCGTACCGTGGCTGCCCCACCCCGAACCCGGCGTCGTCGCCGTCCGCGCACGGCCGCCACCCGAGCCGCCGCAGCCGCGCCCCGACCTCCAGGGCCGTGCCGTCGATGTGGTCGGCCGACATGCCGTGCAGATGCCGTACGCCGCTGTCGGCGATGCCTTCCGCGACGGTGGCCGGCTCCCACTGCCGTACGACGAGCGGCGGCCCGATGCGCAGGGAGAACGCCCCGCGCTCCGTCGCGTGCGCGACCAGCGGCTCCAGCCACCGGCCCAGCCGCGGATCGCGCCAGTCGATCGACGGCCCGTCGGGCAGATAGGCGAGCGTGCGCCGGGTCCCCGGCAGCGCCCGGTACAGCACGAGTGCCGCCGCCACCATGACCGGCCCCTCGAACCAGCCGATGCTCTCCGCCTCCCAGTCGGGCTTCACAGCGCCCCACTCGGGGATCTGGAGGTGGCTCACACCGGGATACAGGGTGAGGTGGGCCAGATGCTCCGCGCGGGAGACGGCGCGTACGGAGAGAGCGGGCTGGCTGGTCATGGCAGGTGAGGGCTCCTGTTCTGCGGCGGCCAGCCTAAGCCCTCCGGAGCGTTCACCTTCAATCATTGCAATGAAACTGAGCCGTCTGTTGCGTTAACCGGGAGTCCAGTTGCAATGAAATACCGCTCCTGGCCTCGGAGTTCAGAAATCACAGGCAATGAAAGTGTTGAGGAATCCATAAACGCAACGTAGCGTTTCTCTCATCGGAAACAGCGAGCCTCAGGTTCAAGGAGAGAACGATGCAGAACTTCACCACCCCCGCCCCGATCACCGCCGTCCTCGACCTCCCCGCCGCCCGCATCCACGTCGTGGCGGCCGACCGCGCCGACACCACCGTCGAGGTCCGCCCCGCCACCGCGGGCAAGGGCCGCGACGAGAAGGCCGCCGAGCGCACCACCGCCGGGTACGCGGACGGCGTGCTGCGGATCGCCGCCCCCGAGGCCGGGAACCAGGCCTTCGGCTCCTCCGGCGAGATCGAGGTGACCGTTCACCTGCCCGCCGGCTCGCACGTCGAGGTCACCGCGGCCCGCGCCGGACTGCGCGGTGAGGGACGGCTCGGCGACGTCGTCGTCGAGAGCGCCCAGGGACCGGTCGAACTGGACGAGGTCGCCGGCGCCCGCGTCACCCTCCAGGACGGCGCCATAGTGATCGGCCGCCTCGCCGGCGACGCCGAACTCACCACACAGCGCGGCGACCTGACCGTCACCGAGGCCGCCGGAGGCACCCTCACGCTCCGCACCCAGCAGGGCGACATCACCGTCGGCGCCGCCCCCGGAGTCTCCGCGGCCCTGGACGCGGGCACCACCTACGGCCGCGTCGCCAACACCCTCAAGAACACCGACGCCACCCCCGCCCTGACCATCCAGGCGACCACGGCCCAGGGCGACATCACCGCCCGCGGCCTCTGACCGGGCCCACGGGCCGCCCGCGTACCGTCCTTCCCATGACGACCGCCTCCGCCTTCGACGCCCTCGAACGCCGCATGTGGGCCGGGCGCGCCGCCGCCTACCGCCGCAGCGCGGAACGGCTGTGCGCCCGCCCGGTGCCGGAACTGCTCGACGCCGCCCGAGTGGCCGACGGCGTACGGCACCTGGACGTCGGCTGCGGCACCGGCACCGTCGTCGCGGCGGCCCGGGCGCGCGGCGCGCACACCACCGCCGTGGACGCCGAGCCGGACATGGCGGCGGCGACCGGGGCCCGCGTCCCCGAGGCCCGCACCGCATGCGCCGCGCTGCCGGAACTCCCCTTCGCAGACGGGGCGTTCGATGCTGTCACCGCGAACTTCGTGCTCAATCACGTCGGCGACCCGATCGCCGCGCTCACCGAACTGCGGCGGGTCCTGCGCCCCGGTGGCCGTGTCGCGGTGACCCTGTGGCGCAACCCCAACGCGCCGGGGCAGACCCTGCTCGGCCGGGCCATGGAGGCGGCGGGCGCCCGGCCCCCGGCCGGCCGCCCGAGCCCCGGCATCGACTTCGCGCGCACCGGAGACGGCGTCGCGGGCCTGCTGGACGCCGCCGGATTCGGCGACGTCCAGGGCGCCGAGATCGCATGGGAGCACCATGAGGACCCGGCGCGGTGGTGGGACGGCTTCGCCGAAGGGGGCATCGGCACGATCGGGACGCTGCTCGGCGCGCTGACCGCCGGTGAGCGGGCCGCCGTCAAGGCCCACTACGACCGGCTCGCCGCCGAACTCATGTCTTCAGAAGGCCGGTTGGCGCTCCCGCACATCGCCGTACTGGCCCAGGGGGCCAAGCCCTGACGGCGGTGGACGGCAAAACGAGCGGGCCCGCCTCCCGGGGATCAGGGAGGCGGGCCCGCTCGTGCGTGGCACCGTAAGGGACCGTCGGGTGGGCTCACTCCTCCACCGTCAGGCCCTTGCGCAGCCGGACCAGGGTGCGCGACAGGAGTCGCGACACGTGCATCTGGGAGATGCCCAGCTCTTCGCCGATCTCCGACTGGGTCATGTTCGCCACGAAGCGCAAGGACAGGATCTTGCGGTCGCGCGAGGGAAGTTCGGCGATCAGGGGCTTGAGGGACTCGACGTACTCGATGCCCTCCAGGCCGTGGTCCTCGTAACCGATGCGGTCCGCGAGGGCGCCCTCGGAGTCGTCCTCCTCGGGCTGCGCGTCGAGCGAGCTGGCGGTGTAGGCGTTGGACGCCGCCATGCCCTCGACGACCTCTTCGTTCGAGATGCCCAGGCGTTCGGCGAGCTCGCCCACCGTGGGGGCGCGATCGAGCTGCTGGGCGAGTTCGTCGCCCGCTTTGGCGAGGTCGAGACGGAGTTCCTGCAGGCGCCGCGGTACGCGCACCGACCAGGAGGTATCGCGGAAGAAGCGCTTGATCTCACCGACGATGGTCGGCATCGCGAAGGTGGGGAACTCGACGCCGCGGCTCAGCTCGAAGCGGTCGATCGCCTTGATCAGGCCGATGGTGCCGACCTGGATGATGTCCTCCATCGGCTCGCTGCGGGAGCGGAACCGGGAGGCCGCGAACTTCACCAGCGCGAGATTGAGCTCGACCAGCGTGTTGCGGACGTAGGAAAAGTCGTGGGTGCCCTCTTCGAGGGACTCGAGACGCTCGAAGAGCGTCTTGGAGAGCGCTCGGGCGTCGAGCGGGGCAACTTCGCTGTACGGGGGAATCTCCGGCAGGCCGTCGAGCCCTTCCAGGGAGTCCGTCGCGGTGCCGGAAGCGTCCGAAGCGGTGGCGTCGGCGTCGGCGCGGGGTTCCGGGGGGAGAGTCGACGACGCCTGGTCAGTACGCGATTCGTCGAGCCGGGGTGACATGATGTCCTCCATCGTTCTCGGCATATGGCTGCCGATGCCAATACGTGCACTGCGGTGTGCGGCGCCTCCAAAGCCGGCCGTGTCGATTGGTGTCCTTACTAGGCCTACCCGCTTTCCACATCGAGCCGCAAGTGCACTTGATGGTGAAATGTCCGATTCCTAGGGGTTGTTCAGGTACCAGGGCACGTACAGAAGGCGTAGTGTTCGAGGGCGTCAACCGCACGTCGTAGGCAGTGCAGAGCTTGAGCGGGAGAGGGTCGTCATGGACCGCGGGACAGTCGGCAGCGCGCATCGGGGCCGGCTTCTGGTCGAGGTGCGGCAGGAGGGCTCCAGTGCCGTGGTGACACCGGCGGGTGAGCTGGATCACCACACGGCCGATCTGCTGCGTGAACCCCTGGACGAATGCCTCGCGAACGGACTTTCCCGGCTGGTGGTCGACTGTTCACGCCTGGAGTTCTGCGACTCCACCGGGCTGAACGTTCTGCTCGGCGCCCGTCTCAAGGCCGAGGCCGCGGGGGGCGGCGTTCATCTGGCCGGGATGCTGCCGGTGGTGGCCCGGGTCTTCGAGATCACCGGCGCGGAGGCCGTTTTTACCGTGCACGAATCACTGGAAGCGGCGCTCGCCGCGGAGTGATGCGAAGGCTCCGAAAGGGCGCGCGGCCGCGAGATGCAGAAGTTACGCTCCGGTTGTCTCTGCGTGATCGAGGCGTTACCAGCGTCACAAGGTCTCCATGCAAGTGAGGGGTGTTCTCACCGTCCCTCCGGGCAGGAGACCTCCGACCGAGAACGCGGCGCACCCGACAGAGACGACCGACCCCCTACCCCTGAACTTTGAAGCTGACATTGGTGAATCGGTGAGGTGAAGTGCTGATGAGCACCACCCGGCCTTACTCGCCGGGCGACCACGGCCCCGGGTCCGGCGACGAGCCGGCCGCTGAGAGCCGCCGGGTCCGCAGGCTGAGCCTGGGCGGCGAGAGCGGCATCGTGCCGTTGGCCCGCGACTTCACCCGGGAGGCGTTGCACGCCTGGGGCTGGCTGCCGGCCGCGACCGCGGATCGCCGCGCCGCTGCGGAGGACGTACTGCTCGTCGTCTCCGAGCTGGTCACCAACGCCTGCCTGCATGCCGAGGGCCCGGACGAAATCGCTCTGTTCTACGGGGACTCCCCGGCCAACAAGGTGCTGCGCATCGAGGTCACCGACCGCGGCGCGGGCGAACCGGCCCCGCGCACCCCGCACCGCGCGGGCCGCCCCGGCGGGCACGGCATGTTCATCGTGCAGCGCCTCTGCCTCGACTGGGGCGTCGTGCGCACCCCCGGGGTCACGGGCAAGACCGTGTGGGCCGAGGTCGGCGCCCCTGCCTGACCCGCCGCGCGGGCCCGTCCCGTCCGTGTTTTCGAGCACGCCGGATCGTCTTCGATCCGGCGTGCTCTTTGTCTTCCCTCCATAAGGTCCCCGGCGTACCTTGAGCCACCCGCATCTGATGAACCGTCAGTAATTGTTTGGCTGAAGGGATTTCGAGGTGTCGTACCGGACGTACCAGAAACGAACCGCCGCGTTCGCGCTCAGCGCGGCCCTGGCCGGCTCGGCGGTGCTGATGGCCGCCCCCACCGCTTCCGCCACGGTGCAGGACGTCAACTATCAGTGCAAAACGCCGATCGGCAACAAGGGCGCCGTCTCCCCGATCGACATGAAGTCGGTCAAGAGCGGCAGCGGCTACAAGATCACGATGTCCTTCCAGAAGGGTGTCTCCTCCAGCCCGGTCGAGCTCGGCAAGGGCGCCATGAAGCCCAGCGCCGTCATCAAGCTGGGCGGCGCGGAGAGCGGTCAGCTGGCCGTCTCCGGAGCGCCGAACGCGGAGGCGATCCCCGCCAACTCGCCGATCAAGATCAGCGACCTGAGCGGGACGTACACGCCGAAGAAGAGCGGCAAGGTGACCTTCACAGCGGGCGTGCTGACCATCAAGGCACTGGGTACGACGACGACCTGCACCCCGTCGAACAACCCGAAGCCGTCCCTGGAACTGGACGTGAAGGCCGCGGGCGGCGGCGCTTCGGGCTCCTCGGGGTCGACCGGCTCCGGGTCGTCCGGCTCCTCCGGGTCGTCCTCCTCGGGCGGCGACCAGCTTCCCCAGACGGGGCCGGAGGACTCGGCGATCGCGCTGGGCACGCTGGGCGGCACCGTGCTCCTCGCCGGAGCGGCCGGAGCCCTGTGGCTGACCCGCAGGAACCAGTCGGCGCGGTAGATGGCGCCGCTCAGGGGCGCGGGGAACTGCGCGACCAGCCCCCACCGGCGCGAGGACGGCGAACGACACGGGGCTCCGCCCCGGACCCCGCTCCTCAAACGCCGGAGGGGCTGGATGTTGCTCGCCCGGAGGGGCTGGGTGCTGGTCGCCGGCCTCCTCGTGACGGCCGGTGTCGTCGCGGCCCCCGCGGTCGCGGCGACACCCGGCTGGACCATCGCCCCGTCGGCCGGCGGCGGCACCCGCCCCGCCGCCGACGACGGCCGCCCCTACATCTACGCGGAGGGCACCCCCGGCACCGTCCTGGAGGACAAGGTGGCCGTCACCAACCCGACCGGCAAGGCGCTGCGCGTCACCCTGCGCGGCGCCGACGCGGACAACAGTGCCGACGGCGCCCTCGGCCTGCGCGAGAAGGCCCGGGACACCGGCGCCTGGATCGGGTTCGCCGCGAAGAGCGTGAAGATCCCGGCCCGCACCCGCGCCGAGGTCCCCTTCACGGTGACCGTCCCGGCGGGCGCCGCCCCGGGCGACCACCCGGGCGCGATCGTGGCCAGCGGCGGCGGCCGGGACGCCGGTGTCAGCGTCCGGCTGCGGGTCAGCGGGCCCACCCTCGCCGCGCTCACCGTCGAGCACGTCCACGTGAAGAACGGCGACTCCATCGCGTACGACGTCGTGAACCGCGGCAACACCACCCTCACCCCGCGCCTGGCCGTGCGGGCCGACGGCGTCTTCGGCAGCGTCCTCGACCGGCGTACCCGCACCCTCCCGGTCGAACTGCTCCCGGGCCGCCGCGTGACCCTGACCGAACCCTGGCCCGGCGCCCCCGCGCTCGACTCGGTCGACGTACGGGTGACGGTCACCGCGGGCGGCGGCGCGGCGGACTCGGCGACGACGACCGCCCGGTTCGTGCCGTGGGGGGTGCTCGGCGGCGCCCTGGCGGTGCTCGCCGGCGCGGGCTGCGCCGCCTTCTGGTACGTACGCAGACACAGGGACCGAAGGGGAACCACATGAACCGCCGCAGCGCCCGCGCACCGCGGCTGCTGACCGTCCTGGCCCTCGTCGCCGCGCTGGTGGCGGGCGCCGCTCCCTGGGCGGCGGCCGCCGACGGCAGGCCCACCGTCACGCTCTCCAAGTCCCAGGCGGGGACGGGCGGTTCGATCACCGTGAAGGGCAAGGGGTGGGGGTCCAAGGCGCTGCTGATGCTGCTCGTCTGCGGACAGGCGACTCCTGAGCGCGGCGTCGTCGGCGGCACCAACTCCTGCGCCAACGCGGACGGGCTCGCCGTCACCACCGACGCCTCGGGCACGTTCAGCAAGAAGCTGCCGGTGGCCGAGCCGCCCGCCGCCTGCCCCTGCGTCGTGCACGTGGCGACCGCCACGGGTCCGAAGGCGCAGGCGGACGCCGCCTTCCAGGTCGCCGGGCATCCGGTGAAGGCGCTGCCGAAGGAGTCCGGCACCGGGCAGCTGTCCATGGTCACCGACACCCGGCTCGACGGATCGAGCGGCATCCTCACCTGGTTCGGGGCGCCGCCCTCGCGCTCGTTCGTCTTCACGGTCGGCAACACCGGCTCGACCCCGGTGAAGAACCCCGTCTTCCAAGTGGGCACCTCGCACGGCGTGTTCGCGCCGCAGTGGGAGGAGCAGCAGTGGCGCGGCACGGTCGAGCCGGGCCGCAAGGCGCAGATCAAGCTGCCCGTCGAGCTGACGGCGGGCGCCCACGGCAGCTATCTGGTGTCGCTGAAGTACGGCGGGAAGGTCCTCGCCGAGCAGCCCTGGGGCGTGGGCCGCCCCTGGGGCGTGACGCTCTTCTGGCTCCTGCTGTGCGTCGTCGTGCCGGCCGCCGTCTTCCGGATCGGCATGGCGGTCGTGGACCGGGTCAGGCCGCGCGACCGGTACGGCGCGCAGGGCCGTCACCGGGGGCGCCGACTGGCCGACATCACCGTACGCATACCGAAGCTGAGGTCCCCTCAGCAGGATCCGCCGCCGGCCGAACGGCTCCCCGGCTCGCCGGCGGACACCCCCACGAACACCCTGCCCTGGTTCGCCGCGGACACCGGTCCCGGCGCCCCGGAGGCCGGGCAGCTCTCCGCACCGACCGACCACAGCCCGACGACGAAAGGAAACCCGTGACCACCCAACGGAGAGTGAGCGCGGCCGGCGTCGCCCTGATGCTCGGCGGGGCGGGACTGCTGTTCCTCGCGTCCCCCGCGCAGGCCGCCGACGTCTCGTACAAGACCGAGTGCGTCCCGCCCGCGATCTCCGGCCTGGATCCCGTCGAGGGCACCACGCAGGTGGAGATCACCGCGCCCGCGACGGCGAAGGTCGGCGACGAGGTCGAGGTGACCTGGAAGTTCGTACAGGCCGCCTCGAAGAACCCGGACGTCCTCGACCTCGACGCGAACACCGTGCAGCCCACCGGCACGCTCAAGGCGGCCGGTGCGCAGACCGGTGACATCTCGATGGAGGGCCCGCGGGAGAACCCGGCGATCCCCAAGAACAGCGCGATGCAGCTGTCCACGATGAAGGGGAAGGTGAAGCTCACCGCGGCCGGTGACGTGACGCTGACTCCGGACGCGTACAACATCAACGTCAACAAGCCCATATCGACGGACACCAAGTGCACGCCGAAGGAGACCGTGAAGCCCGGCGCGACCATCAAGGTCGGTGACGGCGGCGGGAGTTCGGGCGGCGGCACGACCGGGTCGACGGAGGGCGGGACCACCGATTCCGGCGGTACGACGGGCACGACCGATTCCGGCGGTACCACCACCGCCGGTGACACCGGCGGGTCGAGTTCGTCAGGCGGTTCCGGCGGTTCCGGCGGGCAGACCGACTTCACCGGCAAGGAAGTCAGCATCCCCTACGCCTGCAAGACCCCCATCGGCGACAAGAACGCGACGTCCCCGGTGCAGATCAACGCCAAGAAGGACGGCGGGAACTACGCCCTGACCGTCCAGTTCAAGAAGTCCGTGATGGACAGCCCGGCCGACATCCCGGCCGACTCGGTCAAGCCGTCGATGGAGGTGAAGCTGGGCGGCGCCGACAAGGGCACCGTCCACGTCGAGGGTGCCACCAACAAGGAGGCCATCAAGTCCGGTGACCCGATCGAGATCCCGGATCTGACCGGCACCTACAAGCCGGGCGCCGACGGCAAGTCGACGCTGTCCCCGGGTGTCCTCACGGTGGAGGCGCTGGGTACGACCACGACCTGCACGCCGACCACGAACGCGGTCTCCCTGGAGATCGACACCACGGCCGTGGAGGGCGGCGCCTCGGGCTCCGGCTCGGGCTCGGGCTCGGCGGGCGGTTCGGCCTCCGGCTCGGCGGGCGGCTCGTCCGCGACCGGCGGCGGCCTCGCCGAGACCGGCGCCTCGAACGACGGCGCCCTGCGCGCCCTCGGCCTGGTGGCCGGCACGGTGATCCTGCTGGGCGGAGCGGTCTTCACGTTCCTGCCGCGGCGGCGGGCCCGGATGCGCTGACGTTCCGGAACACGCCACAGGCCGCCGCACCGGACATCCGGTGCGGCGGCCTGCTGGGTCGTGCGGGGCGGACGGGTCGCGTCAGCTGACCGAGCCCATCAGCTTCTTGACCTTGGCGCGGTACATCCAGAAGCCGATACCAGCGGCGACCGCGATGATCACCTCGGCTCCGACGGCCCCCTTGGTGTTCAGGTTCACCCCGGCCGTGGAGAGCAGGGCGGTGACCGAGTCGCCCGCGGTGACCGCGAGGAACCAGACGCCCATCATCTGGCCGGTGTACTTGGCCGGGGCCATCTTGGTCGTGACCGACAGGCCGACGGGGGAGAGGCACAGCTCACCGACGGTCTGGACGAAGTAGATCGCCACCAGCCACATCGGGGAGACCTTGCCGCCGTTGGTGGCGGTGTCGATCAGCGGGATCAGGAAGACGGCGAAGGAGATGCCCATCAGCACCAGCGACGACGCGAACTTCACCGCCGTGCTCGGCTCCTTGCCGCGCTTGTTCAGCCACAGCCAGACCGAGGCGACCACCGGGGCGAGCGCCATGATCATGATCGGGTTCAGCGACTGGTACCACGAGGTCGGGAAGTGGAATCCGAGCAGCGTGTTGGTGGTCGACTCCTCACCGAAGATCGACAGCGTCGAGCCGTTCTGGTCGTAGATCATCCAGAAGATGGCGGCGACGACGAAGAACCAGATGTAGCCGGAGACCTTCGACTGCTCGTCGTTCGTCAGCTCCTTGTCGCGCTTCATGCGCGCCAGGACCAGGACCGGGATGACCAGGCCGATGACCGACAGCGGGACCAGGATCCAGTTCAGCGTGTAGTGCCCGGTGGACACGACGACGAGGTAGAAGACGGCCGCGCCGATCGCCCAGTACAGCGACTGCTTGAGCGCCTTGGCCCGCTCCTGCTTGGTGGCGGGCTTGACGACGGTGTCGCTCTCGGGGCTCAGGTGGCGGCTGCCGAGCAGGAACTGGATCAGGCCGAGCGCCATGCCGACCGCGGCGAGCGCGAAGCCGATGTGCCAGTTGACGTTCTCGCCGATGGTGCCGATGGTCAGCGGGGCCAGGAAGCCACCGACGTTGATGCCGATGTAGAAGACGGTGAAGCCGGCGTCACGGCGCGGGTCCTGCGGGCCCTTGTAGAGGTGGCCGACCATCGTGGAGATGTTGGCCTTCAACAGGCCCGAGCCGAGGGCGACCAGGCCGAGACCGGCGAAGAAGGAGCCCGAGGAGGGCAGCGCCAGCGTGATGTGACCGAGGATCACGATGCCGGAGCCGATGACCACCGTCTTGCGGGGACCCCAGAAGCGGTCGGCGAACCAACCGCCGGGCATGGCGAGCAGGTAGACCAGCGACAGGTAGACCGAGTAGATCGCAGTCGCCGTGGCGCCGTCCATGTGGAGGCCGCCGGGCGCGATCAGGTAGAGGGGAAGCAGGGCCCTCATGCCGTAGAAGCTGAAGCGCTCCCACATCTCGGTCATGAAGAGAGTGGCCAGTCCGCGGGGGTGGCCGAAGAAGGTCTTGTCAGAGCCAGGGGTGCTGGCCGAGTCCTTCGTCAGGCTGGACGCCATGGTCGATCCTTGTGGGGTGTCGGGACGCGCGCCGCACAGCGGCTGAGCGCCCGGTGGGGGGCGGCCGGCACCGGTGTCCCGCCGACCCCTCCACGCCCGACGGGAGAGGTGTCACAGCGGGACCCGGGATCCACACCCCGTCCACGCTTCCTTACGTGTGTCGGGGCCCGGCCACAGGTCATTGCTTTTCAGGGCACATGAAAAGGACCTTCGGGCGCAGTGCGCTCCAAAGGTCCCCCAGTAGTGCATCAGGCGTTTGGTCACCATACGACACGACAGTGCGGCATATGGAAGGACTTGAGAGATGGATCACAGGTAGCCACGGAACCGTTCTGGTGATTCCAAGGTTTTCACCAGGATCGCACTTCGAAGACGGAGAACGTAATCGCGGAGGTCATGACTCCGCTTCCGCGGAGGGCCGCCGCGGACCCCGCGCCCGACCCGTACCGGCGGATCACCCCACAGCCCTCGTCCGGCGCGGACTACCATCACCCCATGACCCGTGTACTGCTCGCCGAGGACGACGCGTCCATCTCGGAGCCGCTGGCCCGCGCCCTGCGCAGGGAGGGTTACGAGGTGGAAGTGCGCGAGGACGGCCCGACCGCCCTCGACGCCGGACTTCAGGGAAGCATCGACCTCGTCGTCCTCGACCTCGGCCTGCCCGGGATGGACGGCCTCGAGGTGGCCCGTCGCCTGCGTGCCGAAGGGCACACGGTGCCGATCCTCATCCTGACCGCGCGCGCCGACGAGGTGGACACGGTCGTCGGCCTCGACGCCGGCGCCGACGACTACGTCACCAAGCCGTTCCGCCTCGCCGAACTGCTCGCCCGGGTCCGGGCGCTGCTGCGGCGCGGCGCCGCCGAGCCCAAGGAGGCCCCGGCCACCCACGGGGTCCGGATCGACGTCGAGTCGCACCGGGCCTGGATGGGCGACGAGGAGCTCCAGCTCACCGCCAAGGAGTTCGACCTGCTGCGGGTGCTCGTGCGGGACGCGGGCCGGGTCGTGACCCGCGACCAGCTGATGCGCGAGGTCTGGGACACCACGTGGTGGTCGTCGACCAAGACGCTGGACATGCACATCTCGTGGCTGCGCAAGAAGCTCGGCGACGACGCCGCCAATCCGCGGTACATCGCCACGGTGCGCGGGGTCGGCTTCCGGTTCGAGAAGAGCTGAGCCGTTCTTCACGCCCCTGCGGCGATTGAGCGGCCTTCGCGCCGTAGGGGCTGAGCGTCGTCCGCGGCCTCCGACCGGTGGGGCTTCTCGCGCCGTTCCCCGCGCCCCTGGCGGGGCGCTGGCCACCTTCCGGGAAACTAGGACGTATGCGCCGCCGACTGATCAATTCCACGCTCGCCGTCGTCCTGGTCGTGATCGCCGTGTTCGGGATCTCCCTCGTCATCGTGGAGACCCGGACCATCACGAACAGCGCCCAGGAACGCGTGCAGTCGGAAGCCGTCCGGCTCGCCTCCATCGTCGACAGCCGGATGCTCAGCGACGAGCTGATCAGCGGCGACGTCCTGAAGAACCAGGTCGCGGGGGAGCGCTACGCGCTGATCGAGATGCCCGGCCACGGCCCCATCGAGATCGGCACCCGCCCGGCCGGCGAGGTCATCAAGTACACCGCCGACGGGGAACAGGGCGAGAAGGTCACCGTCGAGGAACCCCGCTCCGAGGTGACCGCCGAGGTCGGCCGCACCCTGCTGCTCATCGCCGGGGTGGCGCTGCTCGCGATCGTCGCCGCCGTGCTGCTCGCCGTACGCCAGGCCAACCGCCTGACCTCCCCGCTCACCGATCTGGCCTCCACCGCGGAACGCCTCGGCTCCGGCGACCCGCGCCCGCGCCACAAGCGCTACGGCGTGCCCGAGCTGGACCGGGTCGCCGACGTCCTGGACGGCTCCGCCGAGCGCATCGCCCGCATGCTGACGGCCGAGCGTCGCCTCGCCGCCGACGCCTCGCACCAGCTGCGCACCCCTCTCACGGCGCTCTCCATGCGCCTGGAGGAGATCACCATGACCGAGGACCTGGCCGAGGTGAAGGAGGAGGCGACGATCGCGCTGACCCAGGTCGAGCGGCTCACCGACGTCGTCGAGCGGCTGCTTACCAACGCCCGCGACCCGCGGACCGGCTCCGCCGTCACCTTCGACCTGGACGAGGTGATCAAGCAGCAGCTGGAGGAGTGGCGCCCGGCCTACCGCAGCGCGGGCCGCGCCATCGTCTCCTCGGGAAAGCACCACCTCACGGCGGTCGGCACCCCGGGCGCCGTCGCCCAGGTGCTCGCCGCGCTGATCGAGAACTCGCTGATGCACGGCGGCGGCACCGTCGCCCTGCGCACCCGCGTCACCGGCAACCAGGCGGTCATCGAGGTCACGGACGAGGGCCCGGGCGTCCCCTCCGAGCTGGGCTCACGGATCTTCGAGCGGACGATCAGCGGACGGAACTCGACAGGCATCGGCCTCGCGGTCGCCCGGGACCTCGCGGAGGCCGACGGCGGACGCCTGGAGATGCTCCAGGCGGGCCCGCCGGTCTTCGGCCTGTTCCTGTCCCGTACGCCGCTGAAGAAGAGCTCCGGCGACGCCGAGACCATCCGGTAGGGCCGCGGGGCCCGCCCGGCTACTTGATGCGCTGGGCCCGCTCGGCCCGCTGCATCGAGGCCGCCGGGTCGTCCAGGAACGATTCCGCGCTCGCGACGGCCTCCTTGGCCGGCAGCGCCCGGAACACCCAGGTGCGGTACGACCAGAAGCGGAACAGGGTCGCGAGGCCCATGCCGAGGAACTTGAAGATGTTGCTCTGCAGCGAGCTGTCCCAGTGGAACCAGTACGTCGCCGCGTAGAGCACGCCGTTCTCGATCACCAGGCCGACCACGCTGAACAGCAGGAACAGGGTGAGTTCCTTGGCGCGGCCGCTCTTGTCGCGGTCGCGGTAGGTGAAGTACCGGAACCCCACGTAGTTGAAGACGATGGCGACGACCGTCGCGATCACGCTGGCCCGCACCACCTGGAGGTCGGTGCCGTGCCGCATCAGGTTGAAGACCGCGAAATTCACGAGGACGCCCAGGGCGCCGACGACGCCGAACTTGGCGATCTCCCGGCCCAGGGATGCGAACCGCACCCGCAGTGCGCCGAGTCCCTTGGCCTGCCGGCCGGTCGTCACGCTCATAATCGTCGCCTCTACCCCCGTCGTTCCCCGTGTGTTCGGTCACGCGACTCTCGCAGGAGCCGACCCAGCCATGCTAACCACGGGGCCTCCCGGCCGCCTGCGGACGCCGTCGATGGTCGTACCTCGTTCTTTCCTACAGAAAGAGGGGCGCGTGGGAACCAGTCATTTGGCCGATACCCTGGGGATGTGACGTTTCCGGTAGTCGGCATGGTCGGCGGCGGCCAGCTCGCTCGTATGACACACGAGGCAGGCATCCCGCTCGGCATCAGGTTCAAGCTCCTCAGTGACACCCCGCAGGATTCCGCGGCGCAGGTCGTCGGCGATGTCGTCGTCGGCGACTACCGCGACCTGGACACGCTGCGCGAGTTCGCGCGCGGCTGTGACGTGATCACTTTCGACCACGAACACGTACCCACCGCGCATCTGCGGGCCCTGGAGGCGGACGGCATCCCCGTGCGCCCCGGCCCCGACGCGCTGCTGTACGCCCAGGACAAGGGCGAGATGCGCGCGAAGCTCAGCACGCTCGGGGTGCCGTGCCCGCGCCACCGCATCGTGGCCGATCCGGCCGACGTGGTGGCCTTCGCCGAGGAGGGCGACGGCTTCCCCGTCATCCTCAAGACGGTGCGCGGCGGCTACGACGGCAAGGGTGTGTGGGTCGTGCGCTCCGCGGCGGACGCGGCGGACCCGTTCAAGGCGGGCGTGCCGGTCCTCGCGGAGGAGAAGGTCGACTTCGCGCGCGAGCTGGCGGCCAACGTCGTCCGCTCGCCGCACGGCCAGGCCGTCGCCTACCCCGTCGTCGAGTCCCAGCAGGTCGACGGCGTCTGCGACACGGTCATCGCCCCCGCCCCGGACCTGGACGAGGCCCTCGCGGGCGAGGCGCAGGAACTCGCGCTGCGCATCGCCAAGGAGCTGGGTGTCGTCGGCCACCTCGCGGTGGAACTCTTCGAGACCCGCGGACCCGACGGGAAGAACCGCATTCTGGTCAACGAGCTGGCGATGCGACCGCACAACTCCGGCCACTGGACCCAGGACGGCGCGATCACCTCCCAGTTCGCCAACCATGTGCGCGCGGTCCTCGACCTGCCGCTCGGCGACCCGCGCCCGCGCGCGAAGTGGACCGTCATGGGTAACGTCCTGGGCGGCGACTTCCCGGACATGTACAGCGCGTACCTGCACTGCATGGCCCGGGACCCGCAGCTCAAGATCCACATGTACGGCAAGGACGTGAAGCCCGGCCGCAAGGTCGGTCACGTGAACACCTACGGCGACGACCTGGACGACGTACTGGACCGTGCGCGTCACGCAGCCGGATACCTGAGGGGAACGATCACCGAATGAGCCCTGTGGTTGGCATTGTGATGGGGTCCGACTCGGACTGGCCCGTCATGGAGGCCGCGGCCAAGGCCCTCGACGAGTTCGAGATCCCCTACGAGGTCGACGTCGTCTCCGCGCACCGCATGCCGCACGAGATGATCTCCTACGGCGAGCAGGCCGCCGAGCGTGGCCTGAAGGCGATCATCGCGGGCGCGGGCGGCGCCGCACATCTGCCCGGAATGCTCGCCTCGGTGACGCCGCTTCCGGTGATCGGCGTGCCCGTCCCGCTGAAGTACCTCGACGGCATGGACTCGCTCCTCTCCATCGTGCAGATGCCGGCCGGGGTGCCGGTCGCGACCGTCTCGGTCGGTGGCGCGCGCAACGCGGGACTGCTCGCCGCGCGCATCCTCGCCGCGCACGACGAGGACCTCCTCGCGCGCATGAAGGAGTTCCAGCAGGAGCTCAACGACCAGGCCACCGAGAAGGGCAAGCGGCTGCGCGCCAAGGTCGAGGGCGCGGGCGGCGGCTTCGGCTTCGGGAAGTGAGCGACATGACCACGTCTGTGGAGCGGGCCCGCGAACTGCTCGCCGAGTTCCCCGTCGTCGACGGGCACAACGACCTGCCGTGGGCGCTGCGCGAGCAGGTCACGTACGACATCGACGCCCGCGACATCGCCGTCGACCAGAGCGCCCATCTGCACACCGACCTGGCCCGGCTGCGGGCGGGCGGCGTGGGCGCGCAGTTCTGGTCCGTGTACGTCCGCACCGATCTGACGGGCGACGCGGCGGTCAGCGCCACGCTCGAACAGATCGACTGCGTCGACCAGTTGATCGCGCGCTACCCGGGCGATCTGCGGGCCGCATGGACGGCGGCCGACATGGAGGCGGCACGGCGGGACGGGCACATCGCCTCGCTCAAGGGCGCCGAGGGCGGCCACTCCATCAACAACTCCCTCGCCACGCTACGGGCGTTGTACGCGCTCGGCGTGCGCTACATGACCCTCACCCACAACGACAACATCGCGTGGGCGGACTCGGCGACGGACGAGCCGGGCGTCGGCGGTCTCTCGGCCTTCGGCCGTGAGGTGGTCCGCGAGATGAACCGCGAGGGCATGCTCGTCGACCTGTCGCACGTCGCGGCGACGACGATGCGCGCCGCGCTCGACGTCACCGAGGCGCCGGTGATCTTCTCGCACTCCTCGTCCCGCGCGGTCTGCGACCATCCGCGCAACATCCCGGACGACGTCCTGGAGCGGCTGCCCGGCAACGGGGGAGTGGCGATGGCGACCTTCGTGCCGAAGTTCGTCCTCCAGGCCGCGGTCGACTGGACGGCGGCCGCCGACGACAACCTGCGCGCACACGGCTTCCACCACCTGGACTCGTCCCCGGCCGCGATGAAGCTGCACCGGGCCTTCGAGGACGAGCGTCCGCGGCCGGTCGCGACGGTCTCCACGGTGGCGGACCACCTCGACCACATGCGTGAGGTGGCCGGCGTCGATCACATCGGCATCGGCGGCGACTACGACGGTACGGCGTTCACCCCGGACGGCCTGAACGATGTCTCGGGCTACCCGAACCTGATCGCCGAACTGCTCGACCGCGGCTGGTCGAAGGACGACCTCGCGAAGCTGACGTGGCACAACGCGGTCCGAGTCCTCGGCGCCGCCGAATCCGTCGCCCGAGACCTCCAGTCCCGCCGCGGCCCGTCGAACGTCACACTGGAACAACTGGACACGTAGGCCAGGGGCCTCCCGTCGGACGAACCCTCCCTGGGACTGATGCGGCAACCGCCCCGTCGGACGTACCGTGAGGTCAGACCGGCGGCTCATGGGCCCGAGCGGGCCCGCCGCCGGTTGCGAACGGGGAAATCGATGCTTGTCGCCATAGGGATCATCGTCGTAGGACTGCTGGTCATCGGCGCACTGGTGGTGGTCCTGCGCCGGCGCGGGGGTGACGGGGTGCGCGGTCACGCCGAGAGTGCCGCACAGCTGCGCGGCCAGTCGGAGGGCTGGTCCGCCGCCAACGCGTTCCGCCAGAATTCGGGCCCCCAGTAACCCCCTGCTCCTAACTCCCCGCCCCACCGCCCGCCCCCGCCGCCTAGGGCGACCTGCCGGTCGCCAACCCCGCCGCCGCCTTGGGCAATCTGCCGCCTGGGGCGGCAGGGTGGGCAAGGCGGCACCCACGGCGCGGGGCGAGCGCCTAATGGGCGGCCAGTACAGCGCCGTTCGCGGGTGAACGCCCGGTGGGGCTTCTCGCGCAGTTCCCCGCGCCCCTATCGGGGCGGAAGGCGGCCCGCGCTCACAGCGCCCTGTCGGGGCGGAAGGCAGCCCGTGCTCACGGGCACCGGGGTGCCCCGTTCGGCTCAACCCGTCGGGCCCGGCAGGGCACTGCGTGGCACGGTGGGACGAACGCTGTCCCACTGTTTTCCGGAGCCTGCCATGGCAGACCTACAGGGTGAAGTCACCGCCCTCGCGGAGGTGGGCGAGCTGGACCAGCCCGCCCGCCCCGCGAATCCCCCCACCGTCCCCGCCCCCACCCCCGACCCCCACACCCTCCTGGCCCGCCACCCCGTCGCAGACGGATACTGCGGCCTGCCGGAAACCCTGCGCACCCTGCCCTGGCACGACCTCGAACTGGGCGAGACCTCCGTCGAGAGCGACCTGCCACGCCTGCGCGCCGGCGGCACCGGCGCCCTGCTGTGGGCCCTCGACGCGGCCGAGGAAGACCCCCTCACGGCGGTCCTGGAACAGATCGACCTGATCAACAACGTCGTCGCCCGCTACCCGGAGGGCCTGCGCCTGGCCCGCTCCGCGTCGGAGACCGCCGACGCCCGCGCCCACGGCCGCATCGCCGTCGTCATCGGCCCGGCCCCGGCCGCCGCCACCGGCGACTCCCTGGGCACCCTGCGCGCCCTGCACACCCTCGGCCTGCGCGTGCTCACCATCTCCGGCGCCTCCTGGGCGGAGTGCGAGCAGGGGCTGACCCGGTTCGGCGAAGAGGTCGTACGGGAGATGAACCGGCTCGGCATGCTCGTCGACCTCACCGGCGCCGAGCGGGCCACCGCGGCCCGCGCCCTCGCCGTGTCCAAGGCCCCCGCGCTCTTCACCCGCTCCGGCGCCCGCGCCCTCAACCACCACCCGGACAACGTCCCCGACGACCTGCTCACCGAACTCGGCGAGCGCAAGGGCCTGTGCCTCGTGCCCTGTTCGGCCGCGCGGACCGGCCCCGAACTGCGCGACGTCGCCGACCACCTCGACCACGTACGCGACGTGGCGGGCCCCGAGTCGGTCGGCCTGTCCGGGATGTACGACACCGGGGACGCGCACCCCGAGGGCCTCGGCGACGCCGCCGGCTACCCCGCGCTGATCGCCGAGCTGCAGAGCCGCGGCTGGCCCGAGGACGACCTCGCCCTGCTCACCTGGGGCAATGTCCAACGGGTGCTGCGCGTCGCCGAGTTCACCGCCCGGGCCGCCCGGCAGCGCAGGGGGCCGTCCACGGCGACGCCCTGACCCCGGCTCAGCCGCGGCAGAGGCAGAACGGGTGCCCGACCGGATCCGCGTAGACCCGCCAGGAGCGGGTCCGGTCCTCGTTGTCCAGCACCGTCGCGCCCAGCGCCAGGATCTCCTTCTCCCCGGCGTCCAGGTCGTCGACCACCAGGTCGAGATGGAACTGCTGCGCGCCGTTCGGCGAGGGCCAGGGCGGTGCCACGTACCCCGGTGCCTCCTGGAAGGCGAGCGCGGGGCCGCCCGGAATCTCCAGGTCGACCCAGTCGTTCTCGTCGGGGCTCACGCTGGGGGTGCCGCCGAGCACCGCCGCGTAGAACTCCGCGAGGGCGAGCGGCTGAGGACAGTCCAGAACGGTGACGCCGAACCGTGCGATGGCCATGACTCCTCCAAGGGATTACCTGTAGAGCGGCTCAAGGGGTAACGCTGTCGTTACCGCATCCTGCCCTACGAGGGGTAACGTCGCAACCATGAACGACCGCGAGCCCGCACCCGGGGGCCTGGCCCTCGTGGCCGCGCTGGTGAACACGCTGAACACCGAGGCGGGCACGGACGCGCTGGACACGGCGGAGGGCCGCGCCCCCTTCCGCGTCACGGCGGCCGACGCGCCCGCCGCCCGCGAACTGCGCGAGTCCCTGCGTGCGGTGTGCCTCGCCCACGCCGGGCTCGCCCCGCACCGCGAAGTGACGCCGCTGGACGAGCTGTTGGCGCGGGCACCGCTGCGGGTGGCCATCGACGCGAGCGACGGTTCGGCGGAGCTGGTCCCGGTCGACGAGGCAGCCCTCGCCTCCCGGGTGGCGGCCGCCGTCGCGGAGGCCCACGCCGCCGGCACCTGGTCCCGCCTCAAGGCGTGCGAGGCCGACGACTGCCACTGGGTCTACTACGACCGCAGCCCCGCGGGCCGCGGCCGCTGGTGCGACATGGCGCTCTGCGGGGCCCGCGCGAAGATGCGCCGCTACCGCGCGCGGAGCCGACCCTAGGGGCGGTCCGGTTCGCGCAGGGCCGTCGACAGCAGGACCGCCGCCACCGGCACCGTGGCGAGGACCATCAGCGCGCCCCGGGGGCCGTGGTGGGTGGCGACGAGGCCGAGCAGCGGCATGAAGAGCCCGCCCGCGCTCATCGCGAGGCCGAGGGTGACCCCGGCCGCGGTCCCGGGACGGCTCGGCAGGTAGTCCTGGCCGAGCTTGATGAGCACGGCGAACGGGATGTTGGAGACCAGCCCCGCCAGCAGCGCCAGCGGCAGCGCGTAGAACTTGTCGTCGCAGAGCAGCATCGCCCACAGCGCGGGCAGCAGCGCCGCGTTGCCGATCTGGACCGTACGCACCATGCCGATCCGGTCGGCGAGCCGGCCGCCGAGCAGCGTGCCGAGCACACCACCGCCCAGTTCCAGGGTCAGCGCGAGCCCGCCGAGGCCGCTGCTCGCCTCCAAGTGCCGGATCCAGTAAAGGGAGATGAACGTGTTGAGGCCGATGGAGATCGTCGAGCGCACGATCTCCACGGCGGTCAGGGCCGCGAACAGGCCCGGCCGGTCCCGCCCCCGGCGCACCGCCTTCCCGGCCGCCTCACCGGTGGCGCGGTGGTGGTGGCGCAGCAGGACGAAGCCCATCAGGACGGCCGGCGGGACGAACAGCGCGGTCGCGTTCATCCCGAGGCGGTCCAGGGCCGGGGTGACCAGCGCCGGGGCGACGAAGAAGCCGACGCTGCCGCCCGCGGCGAAGTAGCTCATCGCGGTGGCGCTGCCACCGGCCGCGCGGCGCGCGTCGCGCCCGGCCGGCGGATGGAACATCGCGATGCCCACCCCCGCCGTCAGCAGCAGCGCGAACACCACGGCGTACGAGGACGAGAGGCCGGACAGGCCCGCCCCGATCCCCGCCAGGCTGATCCCCAGCGGGGACATCCAGCGCAGCCGGTACCGGTCGGCGAGCAGCCCGATCGGCACCTGCGGCAGCGCGCTGCCCAGCGTCGCGGCGAGCGCGAGTCCCGACGCCTGTACGTAGCTGAAGTCGCGTTGCAGCACGAAGTAGGGGACGGCGGCGGGCACCAGGCCCTGGTAGAAGTCGTCGACGGCGTGGGCGGAGGCCCAGATCCGCATCCGGCGCCAGTGCCCGGGCGGCGCGGGCGCCTCGCTGGGGGTGCTTGTCTCCTGGATCGATGTCACCCGTCCACGGTGGCGGGACGGCCCCGGGGCGCGCTTCCCGTATTCTGCCGATCCATGTCGCAGATCCGCCACACGGCCGTCGCGCCGACCAGCACCCAGTCCCGCGGCGGCGGCGACACCATCGACCGGCACCGCCACGACGACCACCAGCTGATCTACGTGAGCTCCGGAGTGCTCGCGATCACCACGGAGCACGGGTCCTGGATCGCGGCCAACGACCGGGCCCTGTGGATCCCGGCGAACATCTGGCACGAGCACCGCTTCTACGGGCAGAGCCGCTTCCACACCGTCGGCTTCCCCGCCCGGGGCAGGCCGCTGCTGCCGGACACCGGGCGGCCGACCGTCATCGCCGTCGACGCACTGGTCAGGGAACTCCTGATCGCCCGGAGCGCCGCCGCGCTGCCGCCCGCCGAGGTCCGGCACATCGACGCGGTGCTGCACGACCGGCTGCGCCGCGTCCGGGCCGAGCCGGTCGCCCTGCCCGCCGCCCGCGACCGGCGCCTCGCGGAGGCCTGCGCGCTCGTCGAGGGCGATCTGCGCACGCCCCGCACGCTGGCGCGGCTCGCCGCCCGGGTCCACACCGGTGAACGCACCCTCTCGCGGCTGTTCCGCGACGAGTTCGGCATGACCTACCCGCAGTGGCGCACCCGCGCCCGGCTGTTCACGGCGATGGTCCTGCTCGCCGAGGGGGCGGGCGTCACCGACACCGCCCATGCCTGCGGGTGGGCGACGACCAGCGCGTTCGTCCACACCTTCGCGCAGGCCGCGGGCGTCACACCGGGCGCCTACCGCGCGGGCGTCCGTACGTCACCGGACGCGTAGCCCCGGGTCAGGCGGCGGGGCGGCCCATCGCGCGGAACGTCCAGCCGGCCGCCCGCCACAGCGCGGAGTCCAGCGCGTTGCGCCCGTCGAGGATCAGCCGGTCCGAGGCGACGGCGCCCAGCTCCGCCGGGTCCAGCTCCCGGAACTCGCGCCACTCGGTGAGGTGCAGGACGACATCGGCGCCGCGCACCGCGTCCAGGGCCGTCTCCGCGTATCCGAGCGTCGGGAAGAGCCGCCGGGCGTTCGGCATGCCCTTGGGGTCGTAGACGGTCACCTGGCCGCCCTGGAGGTGGATCTGCCCGGCGACGTTCAGCGCGGGCGAGTCCCGGACGTCGTCCGAGTCGGGCTTGAAGGTCGCGCCGAGCACGGCGACCCGCTTGCCGAGGAACGGACCGCCGCCGAGCGCCTCGCGGGCCATCTCGACCATCGCCCCGCGCCGCCGCATGTTGATGGAGTCGATCTCGCGCAGGAAGGTCAGCGCCTGGTCGGCGCCGAGTTCACCGGCGCGCGCCATGAACGCCCGGATGTCCTTGGGCAGACAGCCGCCGCCGAAGCCGATGCCGGCCCGCAGGAACTTGCGGCCGATCCGCTCGTCGTAGCCGATCGCCTCGGCCAGCTTCACGACGTCGCCGCCCGCGGCCTCGCACACCTCGGCCATGGCGTTGATGAAAGAGATCTTCGTGGCGAGGAATGAGTTCGCGGCGGTCTTCACCAGCTCCGCGGTGGGAAAGTCGGTGACGACGAACGGGGTGCCCTCCGCGAGCGGCCCCGCGTACACGTCGCGCAGCAGCTTCTCGGCGCGGTCGCTGGTCACGCCGACCACGATCCGGTCGGGGTGCAGGGTGTCGTCGACGGCGAAGCCCTCGCGCAGGAACTCCGGGTTCCACGCCAGCTCGACGCCCTCGGGCAGCAGTTCGGCCAGGCGCGCGGCCGAGCCGACCGGCACGGTCGACTTGCCGACGACCAGATCCCCGGCGCTCAGATGCGGGGCCAGCGAGGCGAAGGCGGCGTCGACGTAGCTCATGTCGCACGCGTACTCGCCGTGCTTCTGCGGGGTGTTCACGCACACGAAGTGCACATCGCCGAAGGCGCCGGCCTCGGCGAAGTCCATGGTGAAGCGCAGCCGCCCGGTGGATCCCTCGATCCCGGCGACGTGCTTGTGCAGGATCTCCTCCAGGCCGGGCTCGTACATCGGGACCTCGCCCCGCGTGAGCATCTCGATCTTCTCGGGCACCACGTCGAGGCCGAGCACCTCGAAGCCGAGCTCGGCCATGGCCGCGGCGTGGGTCGCGCCGAGGTAGCCGGTGCCGATCACGGTGATCTTGGGGGCCATGCGGTGCTCCAGAGGTCTGGGGGCTGATCTGCGCTGCCTGAGCATAGTCGGGCGTGCCGGAGCTGCTCACGGGGCACATTCCCGCTGTCGTATAGCTCACGTATCCCCTGCGTGCGCAGACACCTAAAATTCGGGTTACTTAACAGTAATTAGCGTCGCTTGGAGCGTGAGACCCTTGGCCGGATCGGCTGATTTCGACCTCTACCGCCCGTCCGAGGAGCACGACATGCTCCGCGACACCGTCCGCGCGCTGGCCGAGGCGAAGATCGCCCCGCACGCGGCCGCGGTCGACGAGGAGGCCCGCTTCCCGCAGGAGGCGCTGGACGCGCTCGTCGCGGCCGACCTCGCGGCCGTGCACGTACCGGAGGAGTTCGGCGGCGCGGGCGCCGACGCGCTCGCCACGGTCATCGTCATCGAGGAGGTCGCCCGCGCCTGTGTGTCCTCGTCCCTGATCCCGGCCGTGAACAAGCTGGGCTCGCTGCCCGTCATCCTCTCCGGCTCCGAGGAGCTGAAGAAGAAGTACCTGGGCCCGCTCGCCAAGGGCGACGCGATGTTCTCGTACTGCCTGAGCGAGCCGGACGCCGGTTCGGACGCGGCGGGCATGAAGACCCGCGCGGTCCGCGACGGCGACGACTGGGTGCTGAACGGCGTGAAGCGCTGGATCACCAACGCCGGTGTCTCCGAGTACTACACCGTCATGGCGATCACCGACCCCGAGAAGCGCTCGAAGGGCATCTCCGCCTTCGTCGTCGAGAAGTCGGACGAGGGTGTCTCCTTCGGCGCCCCGGAGAAGAAGCTCGGCATCAAGGGTTCGCCGACCCGCGAGGTCTACTTCGACAACGTTCGCATCCCCGCCGACCGCATGATCGGCGCCGAGGGCACCGGCTTCGCCACGGCGATGAAGACCCTCGACCACACCCGCATCACGATCGCCGCGCAGGCGCTCGGTGTCGCCCAGGGCGCCCTCGACTACGCCAAGGGCTACGTCCAGGAGCGCAAGCAGTTCGGCAAGGCCATCGCCGACTTCCAGGGCATCCAGTTCATGCTCGCCGACATGGCCATGAAGATCTCCGCCGCCCGCGCGCTGACGTACCAGGCCGCGGCGGCCTCGGAGCGCGGCGACGCCGACCTGACGTACCTGGGCGCGGCCGCCAAGTGCTTCGCGTCGGACACCGCGATGGAGGTCACCACGGACGCCGTCCAGCTGCTCGGCGGCTACGGCTACACCCGTGACTACCCGGTCGAGCGCATGATGCGCGACGCCAAGATCACGCAGATCTACGAGGGCACGAACCAGGTCCAGCGCATCGTGATGGCGCGCAACCTGCCCAAGTAGGCGAGTACGCGCGAAGGGGCCCCGCCGTGATCGGCGGGGCCCCTTCGCGCGACTCCGGACGGTCTCAGTTGCCCGAGACGGTGACCTTCTCGTCGTTGTTGAACTGCTCGACGAGCTGCTTGACCTTGGCCTTGTCCCAGAGCAGGTTGCCGCCGGTCGAGCCGCTGACCGGCATGTTCATGGACTTTCCGTCACCGCCGGAGACGGACTTCATCGACATGAACATCGACGCCAGGTTCCACAGGCTCATGTCCTTGTCGACGACGAGCGAGTCCAGGCCCGAGCCCAGCGTCGGGTAGAGCTTGAACGGGTTCATGAGGGTGCTCGGCGAGGACACCTTGTGGGCGAGCGCGGCCAGGAACGCCTGCTGGTTCTTGGTGCGCTGGAGGTCGGACGCGGCGAAGGCGTGCCGGGTGCGGACGTAGGCGAGGGCCTGCTGGCCGTCGAGGGTCTGCTTGCCGGCCTTGAAGTCGGCGCCGGACCACTTGTCCTTGAAGCCTTCCTTCAGGTTCATCTCGACACCGCCGACCGCGTCCACGATGCCCGCGAAGCCGCCGAAGCCGATCTCCGCGTAGTGGTCGATGTGCAGACCGGTGTTGTACTCGACGGTGCGCACCAGCAGCTCGGGGCCGTCCTCCGCGTAGGCGGCGTTCAGCTTCGTCTGGCGGCCCGTGTTCGGGTAGAGCTTGCCGGACTCGGCGCCCTTGAAGCTCGGGATCGTGACGTTCGAGTCGCGGGGGAGCGAGACGAGCGTGTCCCCGTTGCTCCCCGTGTGCAGGATCATCATCGTGTCCGTGCGCTTGCCCTCGGCGGAGCCGGTGTGCAGCTTCTTCTTCTCCTCGGCGGACATGCCCTCACGGCTGTCGGTGCCGACGATCAGGTAGTTCGTGCCGTCGCCCGCCTCGGGCCGGTCGATCACCTTGGCCAGGTCGACGTCGCGGTTCAGCTTGGAGTCGGCCCAGAAGTAGGTGACGACGCTGGTCACCACGAGCACCGTGACGACGGTGATCGCCGTCCACTTGATGCGCTTGCGCCAGTTCGGGGTGCGCGCCGGGCGGCCGCTCGGCGGCCCGTAGTCGTCACCGCCGCCCCCGCCCGCGCGGCTGCCGGGCTGGCCGTAGACCTGCCCGGTGTTGTAACCGCTGTCGTACCCGTTGCCACCGTTGCCGCCGTACCCGTCGTCGTACGCGGGCTGCTGCTGTTGCTGGGGTACCGGGCGCCGCACCTGTCGCATGGCACGGGCTCCCTCGGGGCGTGCGCTCCCGCTGCCACGGCCGTAACCGCCACGGTCGCCGCCGCTCTGCCTGTCGCTCCGCCCGTCGGGCCAATCGCTCATTGGAACAGTGTGCAGTGACCCGCTGTGTGCCCCACAAGAGCGTGTGAGAAATCGGACCAGGGCTGTTGCAGAGCTGACACATAGACGGCTGCCCGCGTCGGCGGGCCATACAGTTGAACCATGACTGATCACGCCATATCGCCTGGAGAGGCCTCCGAGGACACCCTCCCCGGCAAGCCGGTCTCGGCCTCCCGCACGACGCTGAGCCACATCATGACGGCCGCCGAGACCAATCTGCTCGGCACCGTGCACGGTGGCGTGATCATGAAACTCGTCGACGATGTCGCGGGCGCCGTCGCGGGCCGGCACTCGGGCGGCCCCGCCGTCACCGCCTCCATGGACGAGATGGTCTTCATGGAGCCGGTCCGCGTCGGCGACCTCGTGCACGTCCGCGCTCAGGTCAACTGGACGGGCCGTACCTCCATGGAGATCGGCGTCCGCGTCCTCGCCGAGCGGTGGAACGAGTCGACGCCCCCGACCCGCGTCGGCTCCGCCTACCTGGTCTTCGCCGCGGTCGACGCCGACGGCAAGCCGCGCCCCGTGCCCCCGGTCGTCCTGGAGACGGAGAAGGACCGCCGCCGCAACCAGGAGGCCCAGATCCGCCGCACCCACCGCCTGGCCCGCCGCAGGGCGATCAAGGAACTGAGGGAGAAGCGCATCGCGGAGGGCCTGAACGACGACCTCTAACAGAGGAGCCCCTCCGGCGATTGAGGAGCGGGGTCCGGGGCAGAGCCCCGTGACCCGCACCTCGACAGGGCCCCGTCAGGAACAAGAAACCTCGTCCCCGGTAACGGCCCCGAACTCCCCCTCAGAGGCATCCTCGGCCCGCACAGCCCGCACCCCCCGATAATCACCCCCGGCAAGGACCTTCAACACGGCCCCCTGCCCGGCAACGGCCCGCATCCGCGCCCCCGGCAACGCGGCGGCCAGCGACTTGGCGGACCGGTCCCACCGCGGGTCGTACAGCACAGTCGTATGCGCGGCGCTGCGATCACCCGCGTTGACCGGCGCCCCCGTGGTCCGGAACCCGGTCCCCTTCAGCGCGGCATCGGCCTTCTCCCCGAGCCCGCCCGTCATCGTCGCGTTCTCCACCTGTACGCGGATCTGCTGCGGCGCGACATCGACGACGGTCGCCTTCTTCCTCGCCCGGTGCGGAGCCAGCGGCTCGTCGTCGCGCAGCGCCTGGAACAGCTTCTCGGACTTCTTGTCGTCCCACTTCACGGTGGAGCCGATGCCCTTGACCGGATAGCTGATGTTGCCGATCGGCACCGTCGTGAACTCCGACGACGACGGCGAGAAGTTCCGCATCGCCCGCGCGAGATCGACCATCTCGTCCGCCCCGAAGCCCTTGTCGGCGCGGACCGAGCTGAGCAGCGTACGGGCGACGTCACGGAAGCGGACCGGGTTGAGCAGCACCCCGGACGACGTCGTCTTCGCGATGAGGGAGGCGAGGAAGCGCTGCTGGCGCTGCATCCGGCCGAGGTCGCCCGCGCCGTCCAGATGCCGGGCGCGTACGTATTGAAGGGCCTGCCCGCCGTTCAGGTCGTGGGTGCCCACGCCCAGGTCGAGACCGGTGTACGAGTCCTTCAGCGGACGGGTGGTGCACACCTTGACGCCGCCCAGTTCGTCGACCGTCTTCATGAAGCTGGTGAAGTCGACCTCCAGATAGTGGTCGATCTTGACGTGCGTCATGTGCTCGACGGTGCGCACGGTCAGCTGCGGGCCGCCCTCCGCGTACGCCGCGTTGATCTTCACCGGGTGGGCGTGGTGCTCGTCGCCGCTGTTCATGTCGGTGTGCGGCGGGATCTCCGCGTAGGAGTCGCGGGGGAGCGAGACGACGGACGCGCGCTCGTGGTCGTCCGAGATGTGCACGATCATGATCGTGTCCGTGCAGTGGCAGGGCGAGCCGCCGAGCCGGTACTTCTGCCGCTCCTCCTCGGTGATCTTGTCGCGACCGTCGGTGCCGACGAGCAGGACGTTCATGCCGTGCCCGGCGGCGGGACGGTTCTTCATGTCCTTGAACGGGTCGATCCGCTGAATCCCGGTGTCCAGGCCGGTGACGAGCGCGTGCCCGATCCCGGCGGCGGCCAGCACGGTCACCGAGAACGTGGTCGCCACCCGCATCGCCCACCGGGGCTTCTTCCTGCGCGGCGGCCGGACCGGACGGCGGCCCTGTCCTGGCCGCGGTTGACGCTGCGGACGGGCGGGGGAGCGGGGCGGCGTGGGCACCGGAGGGCACCTCCGAGAAGGTGGGCGGGGGACAGGCCCTGGCACCGTAGGCCGATACGATCTGCTGCCCGCGGTAGTGAGGCGGGCGGCGCGCGCCGGTGTCCCCCATTAGCGGTAACGTGACGTCCGATGAACGCAACCGCCAACACTGCCGGGCAGCAGCTTCCGGCCGTCTCCGTGATCATGCCCATCCTCAACGAGGAGCGGCACCTGCGAGAGGCCGTCGAGGCCATCCTGGCGCAGGAGTACGACGGCCCGATGGAGGTCGTGCTCGCCCTCGGCCCGTCCGCCGACCGTACGGACGAGATCGCCGCGCAGCTGGTCGCCGAAACCGCCTCCGCCGACAAGCGCGTGCACACGGTGCCGAACCCGACGGGCCGCACCCCCGCCGCGCTGAACGCCGCGATCAAGGCCTCCCGCCATCCGGTCGTGGTCCGCGTCGACGGCCACGCCGCGCTCTCCGCCGGATACATCGCCACCGCGGTCCGCCTCCTGGAGGAGACCGGCGCGATGAACGTCGGCGGCATCATGCACGCCGAGGGCACCAACGCCTGGGAGCAGGCCGTCGCCGCCGCGATGACCTCGAAGATCGGTGTCGGCAACGCCGTGTTCCACACCGGTGGCCAGGCCCAGCAGGCCGACACGGTCTATCTCGGCGTCTTCCGGCGCGAGGCGCTGGAGCGGCAGGGCGGGTACAACGAGGAGTTCATCCGCGCCCAGGACTGGGAGCTGAACTTCCGGATCCGTGAGGCCGGCGGGCTCATCTGGTTCTCGCCCGAGCTGAAGGTCTCGTACCGCCCGCGGCCCTCCGTGAAGGCGCTCGCCAAGCAGTACAAGGACTACGGCCGCTGGCGGCACGTCGTCGCCCGCTACCACTCGGGCTCCATCAACCTGCGCTACCTCGCCCCGCCGGCCGCCGTGTGCGCGATCGCCGCGGGCATCGTGGTGGGCGCCGCGCTCACCCCGTGGGGCTTCGTGATCCCCGTCGGGTATCTGGCGGCGATCGCGGCCGGGTCCGTCCCGGCGGGCAAGGGACTGCCGCTCAAGGCGCGCGCCCAGATCCCCGTCGCCCTCGCCACGATGCACATGACGTGGGGCTGGGGCTTCCTCACCAGCCCCAAGGCGCTCGCGAAGAAGGTCATCGCCTCGCGCCGGCCGGCGGTACTGGCCGCGGCCGAGAGCTGACCGTCCGTCATACGAGGTCGGGGGGGGCGGAGGTTGTCTCCCGCGCCCCCCCCCCCCTCCCCGGGGGAAAAAATCAAGACCAAGGGTCGCCCCGCCCCCCCCCCCCCCCCCCCCCACCCTCCCCCCCCCCCCTCCTCC
>NZ_JBHVIX010000024.1:0-33111 GCF_042799415.1 Streptomyces sp. NPDC057694 | reverse complement strand
GCTGTGGGAGGGGGAGTTCGTCTCTGCGGGGGTGCGGGGGGTGTTGGCGGCGGCGGGGATTGACCCTCTTGTAGGAGGGTGGTGGGGACGCGGGGTCCCCCCCCCCCCCCCCCCGACCTCGTCACGGGTGAAGAACGTCAGGACCAGGTGTAGCCCGGCTCCACCTTCATGCACTTCGAGTCGTCCGCGCCGTTCTGCGTCTGCTCCTTGTCGAGCGCCTTGCCCGCGTCCTCGTCGGCGCCGGACTTCGGGTAGGCGTTCCCGGTCTTCCAGTCGGCGCCGACGATCAGTGTCACCCCGGACACGTCCGTCGACTTCTTCACCGAACTCAGCGGAATCCCGAGGGACTTGGCGACCGCCTGGGCGTCACCCTCCAGGTCCGACGACGGATAGCGCAGCACCGTCTTCTCCTCGGCGAGGGACTGCGTCTGGTCCGGCACCGACTTGGTGAAGCCCTCGGCGACGAGCGCCTGCGCCACCTGCGAGGCCCGGCCGGGAACCGCGGCGGTCGTCGCCGTACGGGTGCCGTTGCTCACCTGCACCGCGATCTTGTCGTCGGGGGCCGCCGGATCGTCGGAGACCTCGTCCTTCGCCTTCTTCTTGTCCTTGTCCTTGCCGTCGAGCGAGACGTCCTCGCGGATCAGGCGCCACAGCGCGTCCGCGTCGTTCGCCTTCGGCGCCACCCGCGCGCCCACGTACACGAACGGCATCGTCGTCATCGTGATCCGGTCCGGCTCGGGCTTCTTCAGCTCGTTGCTCAGGTCGTACAGCTTCTTGACCGTGTGGAGGTCGTCGTCGACGTGCAGCGCGTCCGTCGCCTTCTCGGCGAGGGTGCGCAGCTTGTTGGGGTGGGTGAATGTCGCGTTCTTGCGCAGCTCGCGCACCATCGAGCTCATGTACATGTGCTGCGCCTTGGCGCGCGCGATGTCGCTGCCGTCCTCGAAGCCGTGCCGGGTCCGCAGCCAGGCCAGGGCCTGCTCGCCCTTGACGGACGTCGTGCCCTTCCGCAGCTTCAGGCCCGAGCCCTCGCCCAGGCTGTTACGCGAGTAGACATTGGCGTCGACACAGACCGGTACGCCGCCGACGGCGTCCGCCATCGACACCACACCGGAGAAGTCGACCATCATGAAGTGGTCGATGTGGATGCCGGTGATCTCCTCCCAGGTGGCGACCGTGCAGCCCGGACCGCCGCGGCCCAGCGAGGTGTTCACCATCTGCCGGGTGGTCGTCGCCTCGTAGACCTTGCCGGTCTTCGGGTCGGTGCACTTGGGCAGTTGGGCGAGGGTGTCGCGAGGCATGCTCACGACCGACATGTTGGTGCGGTCGGCCGACAGGTGCAGCAGCATCTGCACGTCGGCGAGCGGGGCGGCGCCAACGCTCTCCTTCGACCCGCCGAGCTTCAGGTTCTCCTTGCTGTTCCGGCTGTCGGAGCCGATCAGCAGGATGTTCAGCGGGGTCTGGCCCGCCGCGTTCGGCGTGGGCGCCGGGGCCTTGTGCTCGCCGATGTTGAGCTTGTCGGTCTTGATGTTGCTGTTCAGATGCCGGTACCAGAGATAGCCGGCGCCCGCCGTGGCGAGCACCAGGACCGCGAGCGTGCCCACGGCCCAGCGCAGTATTCGAAAACCTCTGCGTTTCGCGCGCGGGCCCTTGTGCCGGTGGCCCTGCGCCGGTCTGCGGCCGTCGGGTCCCGGGGGCGTGTCCCCGCCGCTGCCGGGCCCCTCGTAGAGGGATTCGTCCCAGCCCAGGTCACCGGCTCGCGCCGTCGATCCATCACGGCCACTTGGTCGTGAACGCTCCCCGCGCACACCACTTCGCCCCATGTTCCCCGCCCTCCCCGCCCCCGAGCCCATGCCTCGGCCGCCCCCTGTCTGTGGGTTAGACAGTCAAAGGGCGGCCGAGGTTGGTCACGACGCGCACACAGTCTTGTCCGCAGTTTGTTGCCCGTCGACCTTCGGCGCCTTTGCCGAAGAGCTGTCGATGGGGGTGCCCGCCCCCTCGAAGTCCTGGCCGAGGACGAGGATCATCGCCGGCAGGCCCTGGTCGTTCTTCTCGCTCTTGCCCGGCTTCATCGCGGAGCCGGGCAGCCCCATGATGTCGGCGAGCCGACGGGCCTGGTCGGCCTGGTCGGGCGAGTACTCCAGCGTCGTCTTCTTCTGCGTCGGCTTGTTGCCCAGCTGGCTGGACTTGGCGACGCCCTCGCTGTTCTGGAGCCAGGTCAGGGTCTCCTGTGCGGCGCCGGTCTTCAGGCTGCCGTTGTAGAGGTCGACGCGGACCTCGGACGCCTCCGACTTCGTGCCCTTCAGCTTCGCCGACTCGGCGGTCTTCTTCTTTTTCTTGGTCTCCGTCAGCGACACGTCGTTCTTGATGGCGTTGAAGACCGCGGGCGCCTGCGCCTCGTTGACGACGACCGTCGCCTTGACCTTCTCCGCCGGGTTGTCGAGGACCGGCGTGGTGACGAAGGAGATGTTCTTCGGCGGGACCTTCTTCAGCTCCAGGGCCACGTCCTTGAGCTTGTTCAGCGTTCCTATGCCCTGGTCGACCGTGAGCGCCTTGGTCGCGGCCTCGGCGAGGCTCGTCAGCTTCCCCGGGTTGGTGAGCGTGTCGCTCGAACTCATCTTGCGGGCGAGCGAGCCGAGGAACTGCTGCTGCACCTTGATCCGGTCCAGGTCGCCCTGGTTGCCGAAGCTGTGCCGGGTGCGCAGGAAGGCGAGGGCCTGCTCGCCCTCGACAGTGGAGGTCCCCTTGGGGAGCTTGAGGTGCGACTCCTTGTCGTCCACGGGCTTGGCGACACAGACATCGACGCCGCCGACCGCGCTGGACAGGGTCTTCACCGCGTTGAAGTCGACCATCATGAAGTGGTCGGGGGTGATGCCCGTGACCGCCTTCACCGTCTTCATGGTGCAGCCCGGGGTGCGCTCGTCCTGTCCGAGGCTGGTGTTGAAGCGGACCTGGCTGGTGCCCGCGATCACCTTGCCGTCCTTGTCCGTGCAGTCCGGGACGTCCACGATCAGGTCGCGCGGGATGCTCAGCGCCGTCGCGTTCGACCGGTCCTTGGAGACGTGCAGCAGGATGTTGGTGTCGGCGTGGCCGACACTGCCCTTGTCCCCGTAGCCCTCGTTGCCCTTACCGGTGCGCTTGTCCGTACCGATGATGAGGACGTTGAACGCCTCGTCCTTGCTGAAGCTGTTCTTCGCCTCGGGGGTGTCGGCGACCGTGAGGTTGCCGTTGAGGTGCTCGTAGTAGAAGTAGGCGCCGGCCGCCGTGGCGAGCACGACGAAGGCCAGGCTCCCGGTCGTCCAGAGCAGGATCTTCTTGCCCTTCGCCTTCTTCTTCGGCTTCGAGCGGCGGCGGCCCGACTGCGCCGCCGGCTGCGGCTCGCGCCGCCTGCGTTGCGGCGGGACCTCCTGCTGCTGCCCGCGCCGGGGCGCGCTGCGGCGGGGACCCGGCACCGCCGACTGCCCTCCGGAAGGAGTCAGTCGCAGTTCGTAATCGCCAGTCTGGGGATTGAGCACCCACTGGTCTGCGGGATCGACATTGTTGTCAGCCCGCCCACGGCCTTGCGCGTCCACGGTTTTCTGCATCCTCCGTCGGGGCCACGCGGCGCCCCACCCCCCTCAAAGCGGGCGCCCGGTCAAGTCGGTAAGCAGTGCGCGACCCCACCGACGAAGTATCGAGGCATGGCCAGGTGCACCGGATCGCTCACACTATCCGCCCAGTTCAGCGTCAAGCGACGACGGTGACAAATTCCACTCCCCTACAACTGGGCAATCCGGACCATTTCTTGAAACCTGTGTGCCTGCTGATGACTTGACCTTTACCCGCAGGCGTCCTGGGTCGCCGTGTTGCCCCGGAAAGTAGGGGCGGGGGAGGGCGTCGGGGAGGGTGAGGCGGACGGTCCGTGGGCGCCGGGCTTGCCGTCCTCGTAGTCCTCGTACCCCTCGTCCTCGTCGTACACGCTCTCGTCCGACATGCCGGACTCGTCCGAACTGTCGTACCCTTGCTGGCTTTCGGCCCGCACCTCGGCGGGCGTCTCCTTCGTGACCGCGACGGGGGAGTCGGTGCGGATCCGGGTGAACAGCCGGTCGGCGGCGGGCTGGATCAGCTGGTCGCGGTTGGCGTTGTAGATGTACGACTCGCGGGGCACGGTCAGGAACTGGATCCGGTCGGCCGGGATGTCACGCATCCCGCGCACGAGGTCGTAGAGCCCGCGCAGACTCGCGAGCCCCGGGTCGGTGGTCAGCGCGGAGGTGGCGGCGTCGAGCACGGGATACAGCTTCGCGGGGTTCAGCAGCACGCCGCTGCTCTGCATCTTGGTGGCGAGCGCGCCGAGGAAGCGCTGCTGGCGGTCCATCCGGTCGGTGTCACTGCCGTTGCCGAGGCTCTTGCGGGCGCGTACGTAGCCCAGGGCCTGCTCACCGTCGAGGCGGCGGCGCCCTGCGGCCAGCTTCAGATGCGCGTCGGCGTCGTCGATCGGCTTGTCCAGGCACACCTCGACGCCGTCCACGGCGTCCACCATGTCCTTGAACCCCTGGAAGTCCACGACCATGTGGTGGTCGATCCGAACTCCCGTCATCTTCTCCACGGTTCGGATCGTGCAGGCCGAACCGCCCACCTCGAAGGCGTAGTTGAACATCGCGAACATCGGTTCGATCTCGGAGCCGTCCCGCTGGTGGCAGGCCGGTACGTCGACCATCAGATCGCGCGGGAAGGAGACGGCCGTTGCGCTCTTCCGGTCGGCGGCGACGTGCAGCAGGATCGTCGTGTCCGAGCGCTGGGTGCCGTCGTTGCGGCCGTACTTCCCGTTGCCGCCGGCCCGCGAGTCGGACCCGATGAGCAGCAGGTTCTGCGCCCCGTGGACCAGGACGCCCGGCCGCTCCTTGTCGTAGCGGGCCAGCTCGGCGGCGGCCGCGTCGTCCGCGGTGATGTTCCCGTCGAGCTTGTGGTACGCGACCCAGCCCGCGCCGCCCGCGGCGAGCACCAGCAACGCGACACCGATCGCCGCGTTCCGCAGCCATCTCCTGCGCCGCCGCGTCCGCCAGGCGCCGGTGGGCGACGCACCGGACGGCGGGCCGGTGGGCGGGCCGGTCGGCGGCGTGGCGGCAGAGTCGGTCACGTGCGGATCCCCCTCGGCGACGTAGAAGACATGGAACGCGTCTCTACGACCATGGACCCGTCGGCGATGCGGGGCCGGGGGAGCTGAGCCGAACGGGCTACCTGACGGTCGCCGTGACCCGTTCACTCTCCACGCGCCGGGCCAGACCCTCGTCGTCGAGCCGGTCGAGGTGGCGGCAGAGCACCACCGAACCGCCGGTCGCCAGCGGTGCGTACAGTCCGGCGGCGAGCCCCTGCCAGGTGCCGTACCCGAGCCCCGACAGCAGTCGCGCGCCGGGCGCGGCGGCCTCGGCGCGGGCCTTCTCCACCACCTCGGCGCCGGTGAGTTCGTCCCCGTCGACGACGAGCGCGACCTCGTGCGGGTCGACCGGGACGAAGGGGGCGAAGCGGTCGCCCTGCCCCGGTACCTCCACCGCGTAGTCGGTGAACCCCTCGGGCGGCTGCGGGAACCGTCCGCCCAGCGGCCGCAGCGCCAGCGCGACCCGCTCGCCGGAGCAGGCGCGCGCCGCGTCCAGGGTGTCGGGGCCGGTGACGACGAGATCGGCGCGGGCCGGGTCGCCGCCGATGTCGGCGACGACGCCGACGGACGAACAGGCGAGCAGCCACACCGCGGTCTGCCAGTGCGCCGGCAGCAGCACGGCGACCCGGTCGCCGGGCTCGGCGCCCAGATCACCCTGGAGCAGATTGGCGGTCTTGGCCACCCAGTTGGACAGCGTGGCCACGGACAGCTCCACCCGCTCCCCGGTGGCGTCGTCGTAGAAGGTGACGAGGGGCCGCCCGGGATCGCCCCGCAGCGCCTCGTCCAGCACCCGCCCAGGCGTCAACACAACATCATTCACACCCCCACCCTAGGCCCCGCCCGGACCGCGACCCCGCCGCCTCGGGCAACCCGCCCCGCCCCGGCCTGCCGCGAGCCCGCGCCGCCTCGACCAATCAGCCGCGAGCCCGCCCCGCCTTGGGCAATCTGCCGCCTGGGGCGGCAGGGTGGGCAAGGCGGCACCCCGGCGCGGGGCAAGCGCCCATCCCGCCCGAGCCCCATCGCCGCGCAGGCCCGAGCCCCATCACCGGGCCCCAAACAGCGGGCCCCCGACCCAACGCCCCGTCACCCTCCGCCCCGAGCACCCAACTTCCCGCCCGATCTCCCGGCACCCATATGACCCGCCCCGATAGCAGGAAACGCCCCCTTATGCCCACGATCGTGGGCATGCGTGGTCTTCTTGCTTCCTCGATCGGCGTCACCTGCGCGGCCGCCCTCACCCTCCCCCTCACCCTGCCCACAGCCGCGCACGCGGCAAAGCCCGAGGTGCGGGAATCCGTCCCGGGCACCACCCAGTCCCTCCCCCTCACCCCCCTGTCGGCGCCCGGCACCAGCACCCGTTCCGCCACCCCGCAGCAGCAGGGGCGGACACAGGAACAGGGCCTGCCCCGCCGGGACGTCCGCCCCTTCTCCCTCGTCGGCGTGGTCTGGGACAACCCGAACGCCCAGCTCCACGGCCAGGTCCAGGTCCGCACCCGCACCACGGGCACCTCCACCTGGTCCACCTGGCAGGACGTGGAGACCCACAGCGACGACGCCCCCGACCCCGACTCGGCGGAACACGCGTCGAGCACGCTGCGCGGCGCGACGGCCCCGCTCTGGGTCGGCGACTCCGACGGCGTCGAGGTACGGGTCAAGGCCGAAGAACCCCCGGCGGGAACCCGCGCCGCGGACCCGGCCGCCGAACCCCTCCCCAAGGGCCTGCGCCTGGAACTCGTCGACCCCGGCGAGGAGCCGGCCGCCGGTGCCGAGTCCGAGGGCGCCCGCGGCGCGACCCTCACCGCGGAGACCGCCGCCGCCTCCGCCGTCAACGCCGACCTCGCCCCGCTCGGCGCGACCGCCATCCCCGCCCTCACGAAGAAGGAGACGGAGGACGAGGTGATCGCGGCCCGCGGCGCCGACGCCGACGCGACCAAGGCCCGCCCCTACGTCGGCCCGCGCCCGCGGATCATCACCCGCAAGGGCTGGGGCGCAGACGAGAAGCTGCGCGAGCGCCAGTTCGGCTACACGAAGACGGTGAAGGCGGCCTTCGTCCACCACAGCGCATCCGGCAACAACTACCGCTGCTCACAGGCCCCTTCAGTCATTCGCAGTATCTATCGCTACCACGTCAAGAGCAGTGGCTGGCGGGACATCGGCTACAACTTCCTCGTAGACAAGTGCGGAAACATCTACGAGGGACGGGCCGGTGGCGTCACGAAACCGGTCATGGGCGCCCACACTCTCGGCTTCAACACCAACAGCACGGGCATCGCCGTTCTCGGCACCTTCGGCAGCTCCAACCCGCCGGCGGCCGCGGTGAACGCCATCGCACGCCTCACGGCCTGGAAACTCGGTCTGTACGGGGCGAACCCCCGCGGCACGACGTATCTCAAGTCGGGCGGTGGCAATCTGTACAAAAAGGGAAAGAATGTGCGGCTGAAGGTGATCTCCGGTCATCGGGACGGCTTCGCAACCGAATGCCCGGGACGCCGTCTCTACAAGAAGCTCGGCACGGCCCGTAGCAGCTCGGCCCGTCTCCAGGGTCGCTGACGCCGGCTCCCGGGCTGCTCGAACGGTCTGCATACACTGGCCGGCCGAAAGACAGTTCGGCCGGCCCCAGCAGGAAGCAGAGACGACAGGTGACAGAAGCGATCCTCCTGGTCGGCGGCAAGGGCACCAGACTGCGCCCCCTCACCGTGAACACCCCGAAGCCGATGGTCCCGGCGGCGGGCGTGCCGTTCCTCACGCACCAGCTGGCCCGCGCGAAGGCTGCCGGGGTCGACCACATCGTCCTCGCCACGTCCTATCTCGCGGAGGTCTTCGAGCCGTACTTCGGCGACGGCTCCCGCCTGGGCCTGCACCTCGAGTACGTCACCGAGGTCGAGCCCCTCGGCACCGGCGGAGCGATCCGCAACGTGGCCCCGCGCCTGCACTCGGGACCGGACGACCCGGTCCTGATCTTCAACGGCGACATCCTGACGGGCCTGGACATCTCCGCCCTGGTCGACGAGCACGAGAGCACCGGCGCGGACGTCTCGCTCCACCTCTCCCGGGTGGAGGACCCGCGCGCGTACGGCCTGGTCCCCACGGACTCGACGGGCCGGGTGACGGCCTTCCTGGAGAAGCCGCAGACCCCCGAGGAGATTGTGACGGACCAGATCAACGCGGGCGCGTACGTCTTCCGCCGCTCGGTGATCGACACCATCCCGACGGGCCGCCCGGTCTCGGTGGAGCGCGAGACCTTCCCCGGCCTCCTCTCCTCCGGCGCCCACCTCCAGGGCATGGTCGACTCCACGTACTGGCTCGACCTCGGCACCCCGCAGGCCTTCGTCCGCGGCTCGGCCGACCTGGTCATGGGCCGCGCCCCGTCCCCGGCGGTCCCCGGCCGCTGCGGCGAGCGCCTGGTGCTGGCCACGGCCGAAGTGGCCCCCGACGCGAAACTGACCGACGGCACGGTCGTCGGCGAACACGCGCGCGTGGGCGAGGGCGCCCGCGTCTCCGGCTCCACGATCCTGGACGGCGCCGTCGTCGAGCCCGGCGCGGTGATCACGGACTCGCTCATCGGCAGGGGAGCCACCATCGGCGCCCGCACGGTCCTCACCGGCGCGGTGATCGGCGACGGCGCACACGTGGGCGCGGACAACGAACTCCAGACAGGAGTACGAGTCTGGTGCGACGCCACCCTCCCCGCGGCGTCCCTCCGTTTCTCCTCGGACCAGTAGCCCCGTAAGGGGCGCGGGGAACTGCGCGAGAAGCCCCACGGACCGGCACACGACAACGCACGCAAGGGGGGCCCGGGGGCGCAGCCCCCGGTTCCGGGACGGGAAGGGGAGGAGGGGGCGACCCTCACTCCCCGCCCCACCACACCCCCGGACCCCCTACCCTCGAAGGGCACACCCGCCCCGACCGAGGACCCCAGTGGCAGGCCGCCGATACATCCCCCACCCCCAGGCACCCACCCGCACCACAGTGCGCGGCGGCGCCCAGGGCATCCCGGCTCCCGCCACACCCCCGCTCCCCGCGACGGAGTCGACCCGCACCTACACCCCCCGGACCCCTCTCCACCTGGGCCTCACCCTCGGCCCCCTGCGCCGAGGCCCCGCGGACCCCACGTTCCGCAGCACCCCCGACGGCGCCCTGTGGCGAGCAAGCCGCACCCCCGAAGGCCCCGCAACCCTCCGTGTGACGTCCGCCCCGGACGGCACGGTGCGGGCCGACTCCTGGGGCCCGGGCGCACCCTGGTTCCTCGACCACCTGCCGGCCCTGCTGGGGGAACAGGACGACGCTGCCCCCTTCGAACCCCGCCACCGCCTGGTCGCCGAATCGGCCCGCCGCCGGGCCGGCCTGCGGCTGACCCGCACGGGCCTGGTCCTGGAATCCCTGATCCCGTCGATCCTGGAACAGAAGATCACGACGGACGAGGCCTACCGCGCCTGGCGTCTGCTGCTCCACAAGTTCGGCGAGCCGGCCCCGGGCCCGGCGGGCGGCGACGACCTGCGCATGCGGATCCCTCCGGACCCGTACACCTGGACCCGCATCCCGTCCTGGGAGTGGCACAAGGCGGGCGTCGACAACAAGCGGGCCTCGACGATCATCCGCGCGGCCCAGGTCGCCCGCCGCCTGGAGGAGGCGGCGACGATGGAACCGCCCGCGGCGCGGGCCCGCCTGGAACTCGTCCCCGGCATCGGCCCGTGGACCTCGGCCGAGACGATCCAGCGCACGAACGGCGCCCCGGACGAGGTCACCACCGGCGACCTCCACCTGCCCGGCATCGTCGGCTACGCCCTCGCGGGCAACCGCCACGCGACCGACACCGACATGCTGGAACTCCTCACCCCGTACACAGGCCAACGCCACCGAGCGGCCCGCCTGATCCTCCTGTCCGGAGTCTCCCCACCCCGCAGACACCCCAAGATGCGCAGGGTGAACATCGCGGAGTGGTGAACCCGCACCCGTGAGGCATGCGCCAAGCGCAGCCTCCCGATGAGATGCCGCACGAAGTGCGCATCTCAGGGGCGCGGGGAACTGCGCGAGAAGCGGCCACCGCCCGTCACCCGACCGACAACCCAGGGCGCGGAGCGCAAGCGCGGGGAACTGCGCGAGAAGCCACACTCAACCCGCACCCGGGCCCCCGCCTACCGAACCTCGACGAACTCCGAAACAACCCGCGGGGCCCGCACACTCGGCTCAACCGCCGGATGCCCCACAGCCACGGCCCCCATCGGATCCCACGACGAGGGCAGATCAAGCACCCCGCGCACGACATCCCGGCAGAACATGGTCGAAGAAACCCAGGCGGAGCCGAGCCGCTCACCGGCCAGCGCCACAAGAAAGTTCTGCACCCCGGCCCCGGCGGCGACGACGAACATCTCCCGCTCGGCGGCATCCCGCCGCGCGTCCCCGTACGTGTGCGCCCCGTCCATCACCAGACACGGCACCACGAGATACGGCGCACCGCGCAGCACCTCCCCGCGCCGCACCCGCTTCGCGATGGACTCCTCGCTCTTGCCGTCCCGCCGGAGATCGGCGACCCAGGCGTCCCGCATCGCGTCGAGCAGCCGCACCCGCGACTCCTCGGACTCGAGCAGCACGAACCGCCACGGCGTCGTGTGATGCGGCGCGGGCGCGGTCACGGCGGCCGCGACGGCCCGCCGCACGGCCCCGGGATCCACCGTCTCATCGGTGAACGCCCGCACAGTGCGCCGCTGCGTCACGGCCTCCCGCACGGCTTCCGAGGTCCCGAGCCGGAACATGTCGTCCCGGGCGCTGCGCACCAACTCCCGCGCGGCCGCACCCCGCTCGGGCACGACGGCGTCGGCGAGCCCGCGCACCACGGCGACCGGCAGCCCGCCGGCCTTGCCCTTCACCAGATCCCCGGCCCCGGCCAGCTCATCGGCGGTGGCCACCACGGTCGCGCTCAGCGGATTGCCGTACGCGTCGACGCCGCCCCGCAGATCCTCCAGAACCCGGACCCCCGCGGCCCCGATGGCGATGTCGGTCAGCCCGTTGCGCCAGGGGCGGCCGAAGGTGTCGGTGACGACGACGCCGACCTCGACGCCGAGCGCTTCCCGCAGCCCGGCCCGCACGGCCTCGGCCGACGCGTCCGGGTCCTCGGGCAGCAGCAGGACCGTCCCGGCCGGAGTGTTGGAGGCGTCGACCCCGGCCGCGGCCATCACCAGGCCCTGCCGGTTCTCCACGATCCGGAGGGTGCCGCGCCGCGCGACGACCCGTACGGTCTCGGCGTCGATGGCGGCCTCCCGGTCGTCGGCGCGGACGAGCCGCCCCTCCGCCTTGGAGACGATCTTCGAGGTGACGAGCACGATGTCGCCGTCCACGAGCCCGGGCTCGGCGGCGGCGATCAGCTTCGCCAGGTCATCGCCCTCGCGCACCTCGGGAATCCCGGGCACGGCCCATACGCGCAGTTCGCTCACGCGCCCCGCACCTCCTCCGCGAGAGCCAGGGCGACGCGCGCCATCTCGGCGGCGGCGGTGCCCACCTCCGGGTCGGTCATCATCAACGGCACGGCCCGGCAACGGATCCCGGCCGCCTCGACGCGCTCCACGACTCCCTCGTCCACGGTGTCGACGAGCCAGCCGTCGAGCAACCCCGACCCGTAGTGCTCGGCGACGGCGGCGGCACTGGACTCGACGCCGACGGCGGCGAGCACCTTGTCGGCCATCCCGCGCACCGGGGCGTCGCCCACGATCGGGGACAGCCCGACGACCGGCACCCCGGCCTCGGCGATGGCCTCCCGGATCCCGGGCACGGCCAGGATGGTGCCCACGCTGACCACGGGGTTCGACGGCGGGAAGAGGATGACGTCGGCCTCGGCGATGGCCTCCAGGACGCCCGGCGCGGGCTTGGCCTGCTCGGCGCCGACCGGCACCACGGCCTGCGCGTCCACGGAGGCCCGCAGCCGCACCCAGTACTCCTGGAAGTGAACGGCCTTGCGTTCACCGTCCACGTCCACGGCCACATGGGTCTCCACGCGGTCGTCGGACATGGGGATGAGCCGGACCCCCGGCTGCCACCGCTCGCACAGCGCCTCGGTGACGGCGCTCAGCGGGAAGCCCGCCGCCAGCATCTGCGTACGGACGATGTGGGTGGCGAAGTCCCGGTCGCCGAGCCCGAACCACTCCGGCCCGACCCCGTACGCCGCCAGCTCCTCCTTGACCTTGAAGGTCTCGTCGGTACGGCCCCAGCCCTGCTCCTCGTTGATCCCGCCGCCCAGCGTGTACATCACCGTGTCGAGATCCGGACAGACCTTCAGACCGAAGAGATGGATGTCGTCCCCGGTGTTGCCGATGACCGTGATGTCCGCGTCCGGAGCCGCCAGCTTGAGACCGCGAAGGAACCGGGCACCACCGATGCCGCCTGCCAGAACCACAATGCGCATGCGCCCAGCATCGCAGGCACCACCGACAACACGGCAGTCGGTCTCGGTACGGCGCTCTCGCGGCAGCGGTCTCAGACCGTGGCGTCGGCGGCGACCGAGCAGGCGGCGGCGTGCATCGGCATGTCGGTCAGACCGGGGTAGTAGACGTGCAGGCTGACGGCGGGCTCGAGGGAGTCGTTCACAACCTCGTGGACATAACCCGGCGCGAACACTCGCTGCGCGCCCGCGGGGAGCGTCCGCGCGCCCCGCTCCGAACGCTCCGTCAGTTCCCCCTGGAGCAGGGTCATGACGCCGGACGAGCGCCCGTGGTCGTGCAGCCCGCTGCCCTGCCCGGGCACCCAGGACAGCAGCCACACCTCGTAGCCGGGGCCGGTGCGCAGCCGGTGGTACCAGCGGGTCGTGGCGTCGAACTCGACCAGGTGCTCCCACTGGGAGCGGTCGGCGGCGAGCGAGCGGGCGAGACCGGCGAACTCGGCCACGGTCTCGGGGTGTTCCCGCGCGGGCTGCAGCAGGTGCTGGACTTCGAGGATGTCGCCGGCGATCTGGAGGTCGCTGTCGCTGTTCATCGAGTGTGGGGTTCCTCAGTCGTACAGGTCGATCAGACAGGTCGATCAAGCAGGTGGATCAGGCAGGTCGATCAGACGGGTCGTTGCAGACAGGCCGTGCGGAGAGGGAGGTCATGCAGCGGTCGTGCAGAGGTGATGCGGAGGAAGAAGCGCGGTCGGAGCCCGCAGGCTCAACGACTCAACAGCTGGAACAGCAACAGCTGTGGTGCGCGCGGGCAGCACAGACGGACCCGGCGGTGCCGGTCGTCGTCATAAGTGCCAAGTTCGCGAGCATGCCCACCAGAACACCGGTTCATGCGCCCCCTGTCAACCCAATGTCCGGAATGCGAGATATCTTTAGTCCTTTCCGGTTGTTCTGTTTGGCGAAAGGTTTGTGCAGGGTGTCGGGCGGACACTTGGCGCAGTAACCCGGCGCGCAAACGCCGTTGTGATCCTGTGATCCGAATGTGATCAGGTTCGCTTCGCGGGCGCCGCCGGAACGAGATCAATCTCCGCGGCGTCCTCCCCTGTGTGAGGTGTCCAGGGGTGTGGGCGGCCCGGATCGTTGGGATGGGCCGCTGGCAAGTGTCACGGTTTTTGCCGATTTGAACACTTTCCGCATAGCCTTGGTTCCGCAGAGTGAATAAGGGGCTCAATAGCAGATCCCGGCTTGACTGCCCCGGATCGGCACACTTGTAATTTCACTCGTGTCGTTCAGCCGAAATCGGTAACGGCAACATCACGGGGACGCACGGACAGACGAGGGGCGCACTATGACCGAGTCGTTTTCGGATCTGCTGGTCGAGGACGCGGAAGAGGAACTCGGCTGGCAGGAGCGCGCGCTGTGCGCCCAGACCGACCCCGAGTCCTTCTTCCCCGAGAAGGGCGGTTCCACGAGGGAGGCCAAGAAGGTCTGCCTGGCGTGCGAGGTCCGCTCCGAGTGCCTGGAGTACGCGCTCGCCAACGACGAGCGGTTCGGCATCTGGGGCGGCCTGTCGGAGCGCGAGCGCCGGCGGCTGAAGAAGGCCGCCGTCTAGTCCCTCAAGGCCATATCGCCATATCGGCGGTATCCACGGTACGTACGGCCCGGCGCAGGTGGGTTATCCACAGGCGGCGGGCCGCTGTTGTCGGCAGCCGTTAGTGTGAGGTCCCGTCCGAGACACCCCAGCGCCCTCGTGTGCCACGGGTGTCCACCGCAGTCCAACGAACCGGGGCCCGTACCTCGATGTCCGTGCACAGCCACTCGGCAGACCAATTCGGCACTGCCGCCGCCGCGTTCAACCCGGGGCACGCCGCAGGGCTCGACCCGAGCAGCGCCCCCGAGTTCCCCAGGCATGTCGTCACCGCCGTCCTCGTCTCGCACGACGGCGCGCGCTGGCTGCCCGACGTCCTGTCAGGAGTGCTCGGCCAGGAGCGCCCGGTGCAGAACGCGGTGGCGGCCGACACCGGCAGCGCCGACGATTCCGCGGCCCTCATCGCCGGCGCGATCGGCGACGAGCGCGTCCTGCACCTCGCCCGCCGGACCGGCTTCGGCCAGGCCGTCGAGGAGGCGGTGCGCGGCGCCGGGGTCCTCACGCCCGAAGAGCTGCCGTACCTGAAGCGACCCAGCGGCTGGGACCCCGTCAGCCGCTCCTGGCGCGACGACGCGTACGACCTGCCGGACTTCCCGCACGGCGAGCCCGAGCAGTGGCTGTGGCTGCTGCACGACGACTGCGCCCCCGAATCCGACGCGCTCGCCCAGCTGTTGCGCGTCGTCGAGGCGGAGCGCGAGGCGGGCTCCGACGTCGCGATCGTCGGCCCCAAGCTGCGCGGCTGGTACGACCGCAGGCAGCTCCTGGAGGTCGGCGTCTCCATCGCCCACTCCGGGCGCCGCTGGACCGGACTCGACCGCCGCGAGCAGGACCAGGGACAGCACGACCACGTGCGGCCCGTCCTGTCCGTGTCCACCGCCGGCATGCTGATCCGGCGTGACGTCTTCGAGCAGCTCGGCGGATTCGACCGCAGGCTGCCGCTGATGCGTGACGACGTCGACCTGTGCTGGCGCGCCCAGGCCGCCGGCCATCGCGTCGTGGTCGCACCGGACGCCGTCGTGCGGCACGCCGAGGCGTCCTCGCGCGAGCGCCGCACCGTCGACTGCGTGGGCCGCACCGCGTCCTCCCCGCACAAGGTCGACAAGGCGGGCGCCGTCTACACCCTGTTGGTGAACGCGCGCGCGGCGACGCTCCCCTGGATCCTCGTCCGGCTCGTCGTCGGCACCGTGCTGCGCACCCTCGCGTACCTCGTCGGCAAGGTGCCAGGACAGGCCTTCGACGAGATCACGGGCCTGCTCGCGACACTGCTGCGGCCCGGCCGGATCATGGCCGGACGCAGGCAGCGCGGCAAGGGAATCGTCGACCCCAAGGAACTCAAGCCGCTGTTCCCGCCGCCGGGCGCGACCGTACGGCTCACCGTCGAGCAGGTCGCCGGCAATCTGTTCGGCGCCGACGACCCGGAGACCACGACCGCCGGACGGCACGGCGGCGGCGGTCTCGAATCGGGTCCCGGCGACGACGAGTTCTTCGAGGTCGAGCAGTTCGCCCGCCTCAAGCGCATCGCCCGCAACCCCGGACCGCTGCTCTTCGTGGTCCTGCTCTTCGTCTCCCTGATCGCCTGCCGCGGCCTGCTGGGCAGCGGGGCCCTCGCGGGCGGCGCGCTGCTGCCCGCGCCCGGTGACGCCTCCGACCTGTGGGCGCGCTATCTCGACGCCTGGCACGCCACCAGCACCGGCGGCACCCAGGCGGCGCCGCCCTACCTGGCCGCCGTCGCCGCGCTCTCCACCGTCCTGTTCGGCTCCACCGGACTCGCGATCACCGTGCTGCTGATCGGCTCGGTGCCGCTCGCCGGATTCACCGCGTACTTCGCGTCCCGGCCGCTGGTCGAGTCGCGGCTGCTGCGCGCGTGGGCCGCCGTCGCGTACGCGTTCCTGCCCGCCGCCACCGGCGCGCTCGCGGGCGGCCGCGTCGGCACCTCGGTCCTCGTGATCCTGCTCCCGCTCATCGCTCGCGCGGGCGCCTCGGCGTCCGGGCTCATGAACGCCAAGGGCGCGCGCGGCAGTTGGCGCGCCACCTGGGCGTACGCCCTTCTGCTGACGCTCACGACGGCCTTCACGCCCATCGTGTGGCCGATGGCCCTCGTCCTCGGCATCGGGCTCCTCGTGGTGCGCCGCGACGACATCACCGCCTACGGACTGCGCTTCCTCGCCGCGCTCGGCACACCGCTCCTGGTGCTCGCCCCGTGGTCGCTGTCGCTGCTCCCGTTCGGTTTCTTCAAGGAGGCCGGGCTCCCGTTCGGCAAGGGCTCGGCCGGCGCGCTCGCGCTGCTCGGCGCCTCACCGGGCGGCCCCGGCACCATGGGCAGTCTGCTGCTCATCGGCATCGTCCTGGCCGCGCTCGCCGCACTGCTGCGCCAGGAGCGCCGCCTCGCGGTCCTCGCCGCGTGGACCGTCGCCGTCGTGGCCCTGGTCTTCGCGGTGCTGTCCAACAGCTCGACGTGGGCAGGACCCGCCACCCTCGTCTACGGCCTGGCGCTCCTCGCCGCCGCCGCGCTCGGCGCCGACGGCGCCCGCACGCGCGTGGCCGAGCAGAGCTTCGGCTGGCGCCAGCCGGTGGCCGCGCTGATCGCGTTCGCCGCCGCAGCGGGCCCGCTGCTGCTCGCCGCGGGCTGGATGATCCGCGGCGCCGACGGTCCCCTGGAGCGGCGCGACCCGGTGCAGGTCCCGGCGTTCGTCGCCGAAGAGGCCGGTACGCGCGACCAGGCCCGCACGCTCGTCCTCGACGGCGACACGGGCGACGTCTCGTACGCGCTGGTGCGCGGCGCGGGCGCCCGCCTCGGCGACGGTGAACTGACCGACGCGGCGGGGGAGAACGGCAGGCTCGACAAGGTCGTCGCCAACCTGGTCGCGGGCTCCGGCGCCGACCAGGCCGACCAGCTCGGCGGCTTCGCCGTGCGCTACGTCCTCGTACGGGACGGGGCGCCGCGCGAGATGGGCCGCGTCCTGGACTCCACCCCCGGCCTGACCCGGCTCAGCCAGCAGGACGGCACCGCGCTGTGGCGCATCGACCGCCAGGTGGCGCGCGCGGTCGTCCTGCCCACGGCGGAGTCCGGTTCGACCTCGGACGCCGCCCGGCCGGTCGCCGCGGGCCCCGTCGAGATCCACACGACCGTGGGCTCGGGCAAGGACGGCCGCGTCCTGCGCCTCGCCGACCAGGCCGCCGAGGGCTGGACCGCCACCCTCGACGGCACTCCGCTGACGAAGACCACCGTCGACGGCTGGGCGCAGGGCTTCGAACTGCCCGCGTCCGGCGGCCGGCTCGACGTCACCTACGACACGCCGTTCACCCACACCGCCTGGCTGTGGGCGCAGGGCGCGCTCGCGATCGTCCTCGTGGTGATGGCCCTCCCGGGCCGCCGCAAGGACATCGACGACGACCTCCCCGAGGAGCCCGTCGTGCCCGCCCAGGCCGTCGAGGGCGAGGGCCGCAGAGCCCGCAGGCTGCGCGCCCAGGCCGAGGCCGAGGCCGAGCAGGCCGTCCCCGGCGCGGAGGCCCCCGCCGAGGAGGACGTCCCGGTCGCGGACATCCCGCAGCAGCAGGCGTACGGCGAGTGGGAGCAGCCCAGTTACGCGGGCGCCGAGTACGGCGCGTACCCCGCGGGCGAGCAGCAGCAGTACCAGCAGGGCGCCGGTGGTTACGGGTACGACCAGCAGGCCGACCCCTACCAGGCGGGGCAGTACGACCCGTACGCCTACGGGGGCGCCTACGACCAGCAGGTCTCGTACGACCAGCAGGCCGGGTACGACCACCAGCAGGGCGGGTACGAGCAGCAGCCCGCGTACGACCAACAGGCGCCGTACGACCCGACGTACGAGCAGCACCAGCAACATCAGCAGCACGGCACCGGCGCCGACGGTGAGCACCCCGACGGGAGCCAGCAGTGAACCGCACGACCCTGTCCCTGATCGCCGCCGTGACCGCGCTGGCCGCGGTCACGGGGTTCGCCTCCGTCAGGTCCGGAGGCGAGGACGGCGCCCCCGTCAAGGCGGCTGCCCGGCTGCCCGTCGAGCGCTCCAGCCTGCTCTGCCCGCAGCCCAGCCAGTCCGACCTCGCGGAGACCGAGTACACCTCGTACACCCCGAAGTCCGCGGGCACCGAGGGCGCGGGCAAGGCCCAGCTGATGCCCGCCGGGACGACGGCGAGCGACAGCGCCGACGCCAAGGGCAAGAGCAAGAAGGCCAAGGCGGTCGTCACTCCGAAGGAGCCCGGCAAGCCCGCCACGGGCGATGCCTCGGGCGGCGACGCACCGGCCCTGGTCGGCACCGCCGACGGCGCCCTCGCGCCCGGCTGGACCGTCCAGCAGACCACCACGGTGGACGTGGGGACGGGCCGCGGCCTGCTCGGAGTGGACTGCTCGGAGCCCGACACGGACTTCTACTTCCCCGGAGCCTCCACCGCCAAGAGCCGCAGCGACTACATCCACCTCACGAACCCGGACGACGAGCCCGCGGTCGTCGACGTGCAGCTGTACGGGCCGGACGGCGCCATCAAGTCCGAGGTCGGCGAGGGCATCCAGATCGCGGCGCACTCCAGCGTCCCGGTGCTGCTGTCGACCCTGACCGACAAGCCGTACACGAACCTGACGCTGCACGTGACCGCGCGCAGCGGCCGGGTCGCGGCCGCCGTCTCCGCCGCCGACTCCGAGCTGGGCGGCGACTGGCTGCCCGCCTCCACCGACCCGGCGGCGTCCCTGGTGCTGCCCGGCATCCCCAAGGACGCGACGGACGTCCGCCTGGTGGCCTTCGCGCCGGGCCAGGACGACGCCGACCTGAAGCTCCAGATCGCCACGTCCAGCGGCAGGATCACGCCGGCCGGGCACGACGAACTGCACGTGAAGTCCGGCATGACGACCGCCGTCGACCTCGGTGACGTCACGCGCGGCGACCCGGGCTCCCTCATCCTGACCCCGAGCGAGGACTCCGTGCCGGTGGTGGCCGCGCTGCGCGTCACGCGCGGCAAGGGCGCCGACCGGGAGACCGCCTTCATTCCGGCGACCGGCGACATCGGCACGCGCGCGACGGTCGCCGACAACCGCTCCAAGGGCTCCACGCTGGCCCTGACCGCGCCCGGCGCCACCGGCAAGGTGAAGGTCACCGCGTCGGCGGGCTCCGAGGGCGGCACGCCGGTCACGAAGGAGTACACCGTCAAGGCCGGTACGACCCTGGCGGTCGACCCGCCCGTGCCGAGCGGCCTGAAGGGCGCGTACGCGCTGACCGTCGAGCCCGTGTCGGGCGGCAAGGTCTACGGTTCGCGGATGCTGGAGGAGAAGCAGGACGGCGTCCCGGCGTTCACGATCCAGACGCTGCCGGACGACCGGGGCACGGTGTCGGTGCCCCATTCGGACGAGAACCTGTCGGTGCTCCAGAAGTAGGCGCCGAAGAGTGGGTCACTCCTCCTCGTCCCCGTAGCGGGGATCGACGGTCTCCGGGGTGAGCCCCATGACCTCGGCGACCTGCTCGACGACCACGTCGTGCACCAGGGCCGCGCGCTCGTCGCGGCCCTTGGTGCGGATCTCGATGGGGCGCCGGTAGATCACCACGCGCGCGGGCCGGTCGTCCCCCGCCGGGACCGTGCCGCCCAGCGGCACCGAGTCGCCGCCCCACGCCTCGTCCTCGGCCGTGAGCCGCGGCACCTCCAGGACGACGAAGTCGACCTCGGCCAGCGACGGCCAGCGCCGCTCCAGGCGCTCCACGGAGTCCTGCACGAGGTCCGCGAAGGTGTCGGCGCGGCTCGCGGACAGCGGCACCTGCGGGGGCGCCACGGGCCCGCGCATGCCACGGCCGTGCCGGTCGCGGCGGCGCGGCGGACGCGGCTCGCCGGGGGAGCGCGGTACCTGACTGTCTGGCCTTTCCATCACCGACGCAGCGTAGTCCTTGGGGACGCCGGAGCGGCGCACGAAGCGGGGCAGCCCCGGGCGGGCCCCCGCATGTCGCTTCCCGACCGATCAAGCCATTCTTGGGCCTGATTCCGTATCCCTCCCGGACCGCTGCACTCGCGACAGTTGACGGCATATGTCCCGAGTGGTGACCGATTTCAACTGTTCGGCAGGGCGTGCGACCCCGGGTCGCCGCAGGTCACGAAGGCGCCCGCGCGAGCCGGTGTGCGCCGTCTCACACCACGACACGGTGGGGTGACCCCGGGGAGAGTCGTCGCGGCCCGCTCAAGAGTGCGGTACCGTCCATCGCTGTGAGCCCTGTACGTCGCTGTTCGCGCACCGCTTGCGGCCGTCCCGCCGTCGCGACGCTGACGTACGTCTACGCCGACTCGACCGCGGTCCTCGGCCCGCTCGCCACCTACGCCGAACCCCACTGCTACGACCTGTGCGCCGAGCACTCCGAGCGCCTCACCGCGCCGCGTGGCTGGGAGGTCGTCCGGCTCCACAACAGCAGTGGCCCGAGCCGCCCCAGCGGCGACGACCTGGAGGCCCTGGCCAACGCCGTGCGCGAGGCCGCCCGCCCCCAGGAGCGCGCCGCCGAGGCCGGCGGCAAGGGCCCGCGCACCGCGGACCCCATGGAGGTCGCCCGCCGCGGCCACCTCAGGGTCCTGCGCTCGCCCGACAACTGACCGCATACGGGGGCACAGCGCGCCCGCGACGCACGCCTTCACCGGATCTTCGCCACCATCTCTGTCACGCACGTTGACGCGCGTTTGTTGAGGACAGAACACTTTCGCCACCCTGTCCATGGGAATCCGGGATTCCGGGAGGCGCCCGTGTTCGTCCAGCAACTGGAGCCCGTCAGCGGCTCGCTAGGCCTGTCCGCCCTCGTCGCGACCCTGCCCCTCGTCACCGTCCTCGTCCTGCTCGGCGCCGTGCGCATGAAAGCCCACCGCGCGGGCCTGATCGGCCTCGGCGTCGCCGTCCTGGTCGCCTGGCTCGCGTACGGCATGCCGCTCGGCCAGACCCTCTCCAGCGGTGCGCAGGGCGTGCTGTTCGGGCTCTTCCCCATCATGTGGATCGTCGTCAACGCCCTGTGGGTGTACCGGATGACGGTCCGCACCAGACATTTCGACATCCTGCGCCGCTCCTTCGGACGGCTCTCCGACGACCCGCGCATCCAGGCCCTCGTCATCGCGTTCTGCTTCGGCGCGCTCCTGGAGGCCCTCGCCGGATTCGGCGCGCCCGTCGCGATCTGCTCGGTGATGCTCGTCGCGCTCGGCTTCGACCCGGTGAAGGCCGCGGTCGTCTCGCTGGTCGCCAACACCGCGCCGGTCGCCTTCGGCGCCATGGGCACCCCCGTCGTGACGCTCGCGTCGGTCACCGGCCTGCCGCTGGACACCGTCGCCTCCGTGGTGGGCCGTCAGACACCGCTGCTCGCGCTCGTCGTGCCGCTGGTGCTCGTCGGTCTGGTCGACGGGCGGCGCGGGCTGCGCGAGACCTGGGTGCCCGCGCTGGCCTGCGGAGTCGCCTTCGCCGTCGTCCAGTTCGCGGCCTCCAACTACGTCTCCGCGCAACTCGCCGACATCGGAGCCGCGCTGATCGGCGCCGCCGCCCTCGTCGCCGTGCCGCAGGCGCGCAGGCCCGCCGCCGAACCGGTGCGCGCCGCGGTCCTGACCGGCGTACGCAGCGAAGACCTCGACGAGGAGGACCCGCGGCCCGAAGTGCTGCGCGCCTACGCCCCGTACGCGCTCATCGTCGTGATCTTCTCCCTCGCCCAGATCCCCGCCGTCAAGGACTGGCTCGCCAAGGCCAACCGCGTCTTCGACTGGCCCTTCCTGAACGTCGCGGGCCCCGACGGCAAGCCGGTGAGCGGAAACGTGTTCACCCTGCCGCTGGTCTCCACCGGAGGCACCCTCGTGCTGATCGCCGGCGTGCTGACGGCCGTCGTCATCGGGGTGCACGCGCGCGTGGCGGTGCGCGAATGGCTGGGGACCGTGCACGAACTGCGGTTCGCGATCCTCACGGTGACGAGCGTGCTCGCTCTCGCCTACGTCATGAACCTCTCCGGGCAGGCCGCCACCATCGGCCACTTCGTGGCCGCGGCGGGCGCGGGCCTCGCCTTCCTGTCGCCCGTCCTCGGCTGGTTCGGCGTCGCGGTCTCCGGCTCCGACACCTCGGCCAACGCCCTCTTCGGAGCACTCCAGGTGACGGCCGCCCAGCAGTCGGGCCTGTCGCCGGAACTCCTCGCCGCGGCGAACAGCTCGGGCGGCGTCCTCGGCAAGATGATCTCCCCGCAGAACCTCACCATCGCGTGCGCGGCCGTCGGCCTCGCGGGCCGGGAAGGCGATCTGCTGCGCAAGGTGCTGCCGTGGAGCCTGGGACTGCTGCTCGTGATGTGCCTCATCGTGTACGCGCAGAGCACGGCGGCGCTGTCCTGGATGCTGCCGTGACGCTCGTGTGACCAGCACGGATGACGGACGGCGGGTTCTTTGCGAGGAATGAGGGGTTCACGCTCTGTTGTCGGTGGGGACCGGTAGTTTGTGGGGTCCGTGAAGTACTTCAGGAGGGCTGGACCGGGCCATGGCTGCTGATCTGTCGCAGATCGTCAAGGCGTACGACGTGCGCGGGGTGGTCCCGGACCAGTGGGACGAGGAGCTGGCCGAGTTGTTCGGTGCCGCGTTCGTCCGGGTCACAGACGCGACGGCGATCGTGACGGGGCACGACATGCGGCCCTCGTCCCCGGGCCTGTCCCGGGCGTTCGCGCGGGGCGCGGCGGCGCAGGGTGCGGATGTCACGGAGATCGGCCTGTGCTCGACCGATCAGCTGTATTACGCGTCGGGTGCGTTGCATCTGCCGGGCGCGATGTTCACGGCCTCGCACAATCCGGCGCGGTACAACGGCATCAAGCTGTGCCGGGCGGGTGCGGCCCCGGTCGGCCGGGACACGGGCCTGAGCGACATCCGGCGGCTGGCGGAGGAGTGGAGCGACGCGGGTGCCCCGGCGCCTGCCGCGACCACCGGCACCATCACCGGGCGGGACACCCTGGACGACTATGCGGCGCACTTGCGTGGCCTGGTCGATCTCACGGCGATCCGTCCGCTGAAGGTCGTGGTCGACGCGGGCAACGGGATGGGCGGGCACACCGTGCCGACCGTTCTGGCGGGTCTCCCGCTGGAGGTGGTGCCGATGTATTTCGAGCTGGACGGCACGTTCCCCAACCATGAGGCGAACCCGCTGGACCCGGCCAATCTGGTGGACCTCCAGGCGCGGGTGCGGGCGGAGGGCGCCGACATCGGTCTGGCTTTCGACGGTGACGCGGACCGTTGCTTCGTGGTCGACGAGCACGGGGATCCGGTGTCCCCGTCGGCGATCACGGCGCTGGTGGCCTCCCGGGAGCTGGCGCGCAACGGCGGGTCGGGCACGATCATCCACAACCTGATCACGTCCTGGTCGGTGCCCGAGGTGGTCAGGGAGCAGGGCGGTACGCCGGTGCGCACGCGCGTGGGTCACTCGTTCATCAAGCAGGAGATGGCGACGACCGGTGCGATCTTCGGCGGGGAGCACTCGGCGCACTACTACTTCAAGGACTTCTGGAACGCGGACACGGGCATGCTCGCCGCGCTGCACGTCCTGGCGGCGCTCGGCGGCCAGGACGGTCCGCTCTCCTCCCTGGTCTCCTCCTACGACCGCTATGCCGGTTCCGGCGAGATCAACTCCACGGTCGCCGACCAGGGCGACCGCCTTGCCGCGATCAAGGCCGCGTACGGCGACCGGGACGGCATCACCCTGGACGAGCTCGACGGCCTCACCGTCACGGCGAAGGACTGGTGGTTCAACGTCCGCCCGTCGAACACGGAGCCGCTGCTCCGCCTGAACGCGGAGGCCCGGGACCGGGAGATTATGGAGAAGGTCCGCGACGAGGTCCTCGGGGTCATCAGGGCTTGATGGTCGGCTGCGGCCCGGTGGGGGCTGGTCGCGCAGTTCCCCGCGCCCCTGGAAGCGAGCTCCGCTCGCCCAGGGGCAGGGGAAGGCGCGCGAAGCGCTGCCTTCAGGGGCGCGGGGAACTGCGCGAGAAGCGGCCACCGGCCCGCACCCGACCGACAACCCAGAAGCGCGGAGCGCAAGCGAGGGGAACTGCGCGACCAGCCCCACCGGCCCGCTGCCGCGAACGCCCCGGCGGTACCCTGACCGGGCCACCCACAAAGGCACCCGTAACCCCGAAGGGAACCCCCATGCCGCTCGAAGCCGGCCTCCTGGAGATCCTCGCCTGCCCGGCCTGCCACGCCCCCCTCAAGGAGGCCGAAGCCGAGCTGGTCTGCACCTCCAAGGACTGCGCCCTGGCCTACCCGGTCCGCGACGGCATCCCCGTCCTCCTCGTCGACGAGGCCCGCCACCCCGCGTAACCCGCAAAGACGCCGCCCGCAGGAGGCCCGCGCCATGTTCGACGAAACGCTCCTGGACGACCCGGACGCGCTGGCCAGGGCCGACCGCCGCGCCCTGCTCCGCGGCGCCGCGGAGGCGGGCGCCCGCGTGCGCACCGCGGCCCGGTACGCCGCCGAGGCCGGCATCGCCGAGCTGAAACCGGACGGCCGCCCGCGCGCCGTCCTCATCGCGGGCCCCGGCATCGCGGCCCTCGGCGTCGCGGAGTTCATCGGCCGCCTGGCGGGCTCCGCCTGCCCGGTCGTCCGGCTGCGCTCCACCGGCGTCGCCCCCGCCACCGGCGCCCTGCGCTGGGAACTGCCCGGCTGGGCGGGCTCGGTCGACCTGCTGCTGATCGCCACCCCGGACGGCGGCGAGCCGAGCCTCTCGCTCCTGGTCGAACAGGCGTACCGCCGAGGCGTCTCGGTCGTCGCGGTCGGCCCCTCCGGCTCCCCGCTGACCGAGAGTGTGGCCGGCGCCCACGGCCTGTTCGTACCGATGGCGACAGCCCCGTACGACGAGCAGGAGACCCCCGTCGCGGCCTCCGCCCCCGGCTCCCTGTGGGCCCTGCTCACCCCGCTGCTCGCGCTCCTCGACCGCACCGGCCTGCTCAGCGCGCCGCCGGAGGACCTGGAGAAGGTCGCCGACCGCCTCGACCGCACCGCCGAACGCTGCGGCCCGGCCATCGCCACGTACAGCAACCCGGCCAAGACGCTCGCCTCCGAGCTGGCCGACGCGCTGCCGCTGATCTGGACGGAGGGCGCCGCCGCGGGCCCGGCCGGCCGCCGGTTCGCCGCCGCGCTCGCCGAACTGGCCGGCCGTCCGGCGCTCGCCGCCGACCTGCCCGAGGCGCTGCCCGCCCACGGCGCGCTCCTGGCGAGCGACCTCGCCGCGGGCGCCGACCCCGACGACTTCTTCCGCGACCGCGTCGACGAGGCCCAGGCCCTGCGCGCCCGCGTCGTCCTGCTCCGCGACCGGCCCACCGGCGGCCTCAGCGCCGCCCCGGCCGCCCGCGAACTCGCGCTCTCGCACGGCACCGCGATCAGCGAGCTCGAACCCGAGGAGGGCAGCGACCTGGAGACCCTCGCGGAGCTGATCGCCGTCACGGATTTCGCCGCCGTTTACCTGGGCCTCGCCTCCGGTACGTGACCCGGAGCCGACCCTGTCCCCGGCCCGGCCGCACCCGCCGGGCCCGCCCGCCCTGGACCGCGTCCGCGCCACGGACCGCGCCTCCTGCCCCGGACCGCGTACGGAGAACGAACACGTCATGGACCGCCTCACCAATACCGTCCGCCCCTACGCCTGGGGCTCCACCACCGCCATCCCGCGGCTCGTCGGCGCCGAACCGACCGGCGAACCCCAGGCCGAGATGTGGATGGGCGCCCACCCCGGCGCCCCCTCCGGCACGGAGCGCGGCCCGCTGAACGAGGTCATCGACGCGCACCCCGAGCAGGAACTCGGCGCCCGCGCGACCGCCAAGTTCGGCCCCCGCCTGCCCTTCCTGCTCAAGCTGCTCGCCGCCGGCGCCCCCCTCTCCCTCCAGGTCCACCCCGACCTCGCCCAGGCGAAAGAGGGATACGAGGACGAGGAGAAGCGGGGCGTCCCGATCGACGCCCCGCACCGCAACTACAAGGACGCCAACCACAAGCCCGAACTCATCTGCGCGCTCACCGAGTTCGACGGCCTGTGCGGCTTCCGCGCCCCCGAGGAGGCGGCCCGGCTCCTCGAAGGCCTCGGCGTCGACAGCCTCAAGCCGTACGTGGACCTGCTGCGCGCCCAGCCCGAAGAGGCCGCGCTGCGCGAGGTCCTCACCGCCGTGCTGTCCGCGGACCGCGCCGAGATCACGGCGACCGTCACCGAGGCGACCGCCGCCGCCCAGCGCATCGGCGGCGCCTACGAGCCGTACGCGGGCATCGCCCACCACTACCCGGGCGATCCGGGCGTGATCGCGGCGATGCTCCTCAACCACGTACGACTGCAGCCGGGGGAGGCCCTGTTCCTCGGCGCCGGCGTCCCGCACGCCTACCTCGACGGGCTCGGCGTCGAGATCATGGCCAACTCCGACAACGTCCTGCGCTGCGGCCTCACCCCCAAGCACGTGGACGTCCCCGAACTGCTGCGCATCGTCCGCTTCGAGGCGAGCGACCCGGGCGTGCTGCGCCCCGAGGCGTCGCCCGACGGCGAAGAGCTGTACGACACGCCCATCGACGAGTTCCGGCTCTCCCGCTACGTGCTGCCGGAGAGCGGCACGACCCACGACCTCAGCGCGCCGACCCCGCAGATCCTGCTCTGCACCGCGGGCTCGGTCCGTGTGGGCGACCTCGACCTCGCTCCCGGCGGATCCGCTTTCGTCCCGGCAGACGAAAAGACCGAAGTGTCCGGAGTGGGAACGGTTTTCCGTGCGACGGTCGTGGCCTGAGACGGTCTGAGAGACCCCTGTGCCGTCCCGTGCTGCAACAATGGCCCACCGCTGCACGGGACGTACGCATACGCAGAACCTCGAAGGGACACCGGGAACGACATGAGTGCTTCAGGCGGAGCAAAGGCGATCGTGGCGGCACTGGCCGCCAACCTCGCGATCGCGGCATCGAAGTTCGTGGCGTTCCTCTTCAGTGGCTCCTCGTCGATGCTCGCCGAGTCGGTCCACTCGCTGGCCGACTCCGGCAACCAGGCCCTGCTCCTCATCGGCGGCAAGAAGGCCCAGCGCGAGGCGACCCCGCAACACCCCTTCGGCTACGGCCGCGAGCGCTACATCTACGCCTTCCTGGTGTCGATCGTGCTCTTCTCGGTCGGCGGCATGTTCGCCGTCTACGAGGGCTACGAGAAGATCAAGCACCCGCACGAGCTGGAGCACTGGTACTGGCCGGTCGGCGTCCTCGTCTTCGCGATCCTCGCCGAGGGCTTCTCCTTCCGTACGGCCATCAAGGAGTCCAACCAGCTGCGCGGCAAGCTGACCTGGAGCCAGTTCATCCGGCGGGCCAAGGCCCCCGAGCTGCCGGTCGTCCTCCTGGAGGACTTCGGCGCCCTGATCGGTCTCGTGCTCGCCCTGCTCGGCGTCGGCCTGACCCTCGGCACCGGCGACGGCGTCTGGGACGGCATCGGCACCCTCTGCATCGGTCTGCTCCTGATCGCCATCGCCATCGTCCTCGCCCTGGAGACCAAGTCCCTGCTCCTCGGCGAGGCCGCGGGCACGGAGGAGGTCGCCAAGATCGAGCAGGCCGTCGTCGACGGCGACACCGTCACCGGCCTGATCCACATGCGCACGCTCCACCTCGGCCCCGAGGAACTCCTCGTCGCGGCGAAGATCGCCGTGCAGCACGACGACACCGCCGCCGAGGTGGCCCGCGCCATAAACGAAGCCGAGGCCCGCATCCGCGCCGCCGTGCCGATCGCCCGGGTCATCTACCTCGAACCCGACATCTACAGCGAGTCCGAGGCCGCCAAGGGCGCGGACCCGGAGGCGGCCCCCGGCGGCCCGACGCCGAACCCGACGCCGGGCCACTGACCACTCCCGTACGCGGTCGGCCCGGCCCCCGATACCGAGACGGGGTAGGGCCGACTGGGCCGATCGGTGTAGCTTTGTCACGAGCCAGACGTCGCTGCTGATGGCGGTCGGGCGGCCCGCCGTGCGGGCCGGCCGAGGGAGAGAGGGCCTCCGACGGACTGCGCTGCGAGTATCGACAGGACACCTGTGTCCGACGACGCCCGCAGACCAGCCACGCATGCCTCCACCCGGACGGCATACGGACGAAGCCCACCTCGACCATCCGCAACTGCACCGAGGAGCAGCTCACTTATGACTTCTGTCGCCGACCGACAGGGCCAGGACTTCAAGGTCGCCGATCTCTCCCTCGCGGAGTTCGGCCGCAAGGAGATCACGCTCGCCGAGCACGAGATGCCCGGCCTGATGTCGATCCGCAAGGAGTACGCCGCCGCGCAGCCGCTGGCCGGCGCGCGCGTCACCGGTTCGCTCCACATGACGGTCCAGACGGCCGTCCTCATCGAGACCCTCGTCGCGCTCGGCGCCGAGGTCCGCTGGGCGTCCTGCAACATCTTCTCCACGCAGGACCACGCCGCCGCGGCCATCGCGGTGGGCCCGAACGGCACGCCGGACAACCCGCAGGGCGTCCCGGTCTTCGCCTGGAAGGGCGAGAGCCTGGAGGAGTACTGGTGGTGCACGGAGCAGGCGCTGACCTGGCCGAACACGCCCACCGGCGGTCCGAACATGATCCTCGACGACGGTGGTGACGCCACCCTCCTCGTCCACAAGGGCGTCGAGTACGAGAAGGACGGCAAGGTCCCCTCGGTCGACACCGCCGAGTCCGACGAGCACCGCGTCATCCTCCAGCTCCTGAACGACACGATCTCCAACGGTTCGCAGAAGTGGACCCAGCTCGCCTCGGAGATCCGCGGCGTGACGGAGGAGACCACGACGGGTGTCCACCGTCTGTACGAGATGCAGCGCGACGGGGCCCTGCTGTTCCCCGCGATCAATGTGAACGACGCGGTGACGAAGTCGAAGTTCGACAACAAGTACGGCTGCCGTCACTCGCTGATCGACGGCATCAACCGTGCCACGGACGTTCTCATCGGCGGCAAGACCGCTCTGGTCTGCGGTTACGGGGATGTCGGCAAGGGCTGTGCGGAGTCGCTGCGTGGCCAGGGTGCCCGCGTGATCGTCACGGAGATCGACCCGATCTGCGCGCTGCAGGCGGCGATGGACGGTTTCCAGGTCGCGACGCTGGACGAGGTCGTCGACAAGGTCGACATCTTCGTCACGACGACGGGCAACAAGGACATCATCATGGCCTCGGACATGGCCAGGATGAAGCACCAGGCGATCGTCGGGAATATCGGCCACTTCGACAACGAGATCGACATGGCCGGTCTCGCGAAGATCGACGGGATCGTCAAGGACGAGGTGAAGCCGCAGGTCCACACGTGGACGTTCCCCGACGGCAAGGTCATCATCGTGCTGTCCGAGGGCCGTCTGCTGAACCTGGGCAATGCGACGGGGCACCCGTCGTTCGTGATGTCCAACTCCTTCGCGGACCAGACGCTGGCGCAGATCGAGCTGTTCACCAAGCAGGCCGAGTACCCGACCGACGTGTATGTGCTGCCCAAGCACCTGGACGAGAAGGTCGCGCGTCTCCACCTGGACTCGCTGGGCGTCAAGCTCACCGAGCTCCGTCCGGAGCAGGCCTCGTACATCGGTGTCGAGGTCGAAGGCCCGTACAAGCCGGACCACTACCGCTACTGAGCACACTGAGCACCCCGTACCGGTCGACCGCATCACGCGCCGACTGAACCGGCTGCAAGGACAGGCCCCCGCACCCCCGTGCCGGGGGCCTGTCCCGTACCTGCCGCACCGCTGGCTACGGTGGACACGTCCTTCGACGCCGGCCAGAACCACCCGGCCCGAACCCGCGACCGGTGGCGGCGGCCGTCACCAGGCCAGACAGAGGACCCCACGAAGCCCATGCCCCGCGGCCGTTATTCGCTCCATGATCCGCACGATCACACCCCTCTCGGCGAAGAACACTTCCACTGCGCGCCCGGCCCCTCCGGCTGGCGCTACGTCGCGCAACGAACCATCCCTTCCGGCGATCACGCCGGCTCGATCGACCTCGCCCTCGACGAACTCGGCCGCCCCATCCGCCTCGAAGTGAACGCGTCGAGCTGGCAGGTCCGCGGCGCCGCCCTCGACGGCGTCACCTGGGTGCGCACCGACCCCACCGGCACACACGCCACAGAAGGAAACGCTCCCGCGCACGCGTTCACGGGCACGTCCCCCGCGTTCCTCATCGCCACCACGCGTCTGCTGAGCCTCACCCCCGCTTCCCCCGTGACCCGTGTCCGCCTTGTCGCTCTCACCGATCCGGTCCTGGCCCCGCGCACCGTGGACCAGTCCTGGACCTTGCTGAACAGCGAAGCACACGCCACTGACAACGGACCCCTGACCGTGGACGCGTACCAGGTCACAGCCCTGGACACCGGCGAGCAGCACACCGTTCACATCAGCGGCGACGTCGTTCTCGCGGCCCCCGGCATCGAGCTGGAGGACCTCGAGACTCCGCCTTCGGTATTCGCCTGACACCTCGCGCCGGATGTCCGATGCGGGATGTTCGATGCCCGGTGTGTCAGGCCGGCGGCGCGAACCCGGTGGCCGGCGGCTCGGACCCGCCGTCTCGGTCTCGGTCTCGGTCACTGGGAACCGAAGACGGAGCCGGCGGCTTGCTGAACGCGTCCGGTGCGGGGGCGACGGGCGGCGTGTACGGAGCGGGCTGGGCCGGAGCACCCGCGGGGGCGTATCCGGCCGGGGCGGGGTACACCGGCCCACGCCCGTGCTGCGCCGCTCCGAAGGCCCGCTGCGCTTCCCGCGACTGCCGCTCGTGCACCACGGCGGCCAAGAACGCCGCGGGCGGCACGTCCATCGGCACGGGAGCGCCGGTGTGCGCGGCGACATCGGCCGCGAGCCGCCCGGCCATCCCCTGTCCCACCTGCGGGTCCAACTGCCCCATCCGCGTCAGGTACTGGCGCACCGCGAGCCACAGCCCCTCGGGCACGGCGGACAGATCGAGCTGCGCGAACCGCCCGACCAGCCACGGCGGCGGAGCCGGAACGAACGCCGCCTGCCCGGTGGGCACCCGCTCGCGCACGACGAGCGTCCCGGCGACCACATCCCCGATCCGGCGCCCACGCGCGGACACCAACGAGGCGATGCACGCCACGACCCCGAAGGTCATCAGAATCTCCACGACGCCGACGGCCCCCCGCACCAGCGCGTGCCGGAACCGGATCGGCCCTCCGTCGTCCCGCACCACCCGCAGCCCGCACGCGAGCTTCCCCAGCGACCGCCCGCGGCTCAACGTCTCCACCGCGATCGGAATCCCGACGAGCACGAGCAGGAACGTGGCCACGGCCACCGCCGCCGAAGCGGCGTCGTCCAGGGAGGCCGTGCCCGCCACGATCGCCATGGTCACGACGATGTAGACGGCGAAGGCCGCCGCGAGATCGATGAGCACGGCGAGCGCCCGGCTCGGCAGTTTCGCAGGCCGCAGCTCCAGAGCCACCGCCTCGCCCGTCACCAGATCACTCACACCGGCCACCCGCCCTTCCCTGACCTGCCCCTAGGAACCGCCAGTCTGCCAAGCTGAGGGCACATCGCGCCGCACAGGTGCCGGAAAGCGAGGAGCAGCAGACCGGATGGACCTCGACGTCTTTGTGTCCGCCCACCGGGCCGAGTGGGATCGCCTGGACGCTCTGCTGCGCCGGCGAAGCCGTCTGACCGGCACGGAGGCGGACGAACTGGTCACGCTGTACCAGCGCACGGCCACTCATCTCTCCCTCATCCAGTCGAGCGCACCGGACCCCCGGATCGTCGGCCGCCTCACCCAACTCGTGGCACGCGCGCGTAGTGCCGTGACAGGCACCCGCCGTGCTTCATGGCGCGACGTGACCGACTTCCTGACGCGCGGATTCCCGGCAGCGGTCTACCGGGCCCGTCACTGGTGGGTCCCCACGGCCCTGATATCCACCGCGATAGCCGCCCTGATCGGCTGGTGGATCGGCACCCACCCCGGCGTCCAGGCCTCCATTGCCGCCCCTGCGGAACTCCGCGAGATGACCCGCCCCGGCGGCCAGTACGAGACGTACTACTCGAGCCACCCGGCGGCCTCCTTCGCGGCCCAGGTGTGGACGAACAACGCCCAGGCGGCCGCCATGTGCCTGGTCCTGGGGGTCTTCCTCGGCCTTCCGGTCCTCTGGATCCTCTTCCAGAACATGCTCAACGTCGGCGTGGGCATCGGCCTCATGACGTCCGCCGGCCGCCTCGACACCTTCCTGGGCCTGATCCTTCCGCACGGTCTCCTGGAACTGACAGCGGTCTTCGTCGCCGCCGGCACCGGCCTCCGTCTCGGCTGGACCGTCATCGATCCAGGCCCGCGCACCCGCCGCACCGCCCTCGCTGAGGAGGGCCGCGCAGCCCTGGGCATGGCCATCGGCCTGGCCCTGGTCCTCTTCATCTCGGGCGCCATCGAAGGCTTCGTCACCCCTTCGGGCCTCCCGACCTGGGCCCGCATCGGCATCGGCATCGCGGCCGAACTCGCTTTCCTCACCTACGTCTACGTCCTCGGTGGCCGCGCCACCCGAGAGGGCGAGACCGGCGATGTGCCCGAGTCGGAGCGCAGCGCGCTGCTGCCGACAGCGGCTTGATGTGCACTCGGGCTCTCTGACCTGCTAGTCTCCTCTTCGCCCCGGAAAGACCGTTGACACGGACTGGACGGGGAGGTAGATTCGAACAGTTGCCCCGAACTCGACAGGTTCGCTTGCAACGGCTAGCATCTAGCTCGCTTCACGAAACACTTTCTTTCGAGAAGCCCCCCTGACTAATTCAGAAATAAACAGCCGGTCAGACCGGCCCAAAACTTCTGATAAAGTCGGATCAGCCGAAAGGCAAAGGCCCTCCAACGGCCACTGGAAACAAATTCGGACCGGAAACGGAACGGAAAACGGATCTGGTAAGGTTGGAAACACGCAGTAACAGTAGAAAAGAAGTACCGAAGGGAAGCGCCCGGAGGAAAGCCCGAGAGGGTGAGTACAAAGGAAGCGTCCGTTCCTTGAGAACTCAACAGCGTGCCAAAAATCAACGC
>NZ_JBHVIX010000023.1:103270-141551 GCF_042799415.1 Streptomyces sp. NPDC057694 | reverse complement strand
GATCCGGCCGTGCTGGTCGCCGCCCATCTCGGCGATGGCCATGCCGGAGGGCGCGTACTCGAAGGCCTGGCGGAAGCTCTCTTCACTGGCCCGCAGGGCCTGCTGCTCGCGCTCCAGGCGAACCAGGGCGCGCTGCATGTTGGCGCGAAGGCGGGCGTTGCTGATGGCGATGGCGGCCTGGAAGGCGTACATCTGCAAGGCCTCGCGGCCCCAGGCGCCGGGTATCCGGCCGTTGCGCGGGCGGTCCACCGATATGACGCCGATGAGCTCGCCGCCGGCCGCGCCGGTCGCGAACATGGGGGCGAAGAGGCGGTCGGAGGGGTGCCACTCGTCCTCGAAGCGGGGCGGCGGGCCGTCGGTGAACCACTGCGGCACGTCGTCCTCGTCGAGGACCCAGCCCTCGGTGTGCGGTATGAAGCAGAGCTCGCCCCAGCGCTCGCCCATGGTGAGCCTGCGGTCCCAGGCGGCGCGGGAGCCGACCCGGCCGGTGATGAGGGCCTCGGCCGCGGAGTTGCCGGAGAAGGCGGCGACGACGAGATCGCCGTCGGGGCGTACGAGGTTGACGCACGCCAGCTCGTAACCCAGCCCGTTCACGACCCCGTCGGCGACGGTCTGCAGCGTGTCGGCCAGACTGCGTGCGGCGTTCATGTCCGCCATCACGTGGTGCAGCTGCCGCAGGGTCGCAAGACGGACGTAGGGCTCCGACTCGGTCTCCATGCTCAGCTCTCCCCGAGACCTCGACAGCACTCCAGTACTCTGATCGGCTCTTTCCCCGCGCACGTGCATGAGCACGTTCATCTCGCAGTGTCGACCGCCACTGAATCACAGCGCGCTCCCCACTCGGTACACAGGGTCAACAAAAAAGGCCTCCTGTGACTCAAGTCACAGCAAAACATGAAGACTTGAGGAGCATACCTAGGCGCATTCTGTGCGTTTCCTGAACACGTCAACCGGGTTGAATCGGGTTGTTTCGTCCCCAACCCGGAGCTTTTTCCCTTGAAGGTACGCCGGGGGACCTAGGTCTCCTCTCGGCCCTCGGCCCGATGTGGGGCGCGGGGTGGCCCGGTTAGCGTCGGGGATGTGTTGAAGACTCCCCCTGCCGCTCCCGTCACCCCCGCACCACGCTCCCCCGGGCATGCTGAGGGGGTGAGCAACGACCAGTTCCGCGCCGCCCTGTCCCGTCTCGCCGCGGGTGTCGTCCTGCTGACCGCCCGCGAGGCGTCGCTCGATCCCGACGACGCGGGGGCGCCTCCCGGCGAGGACGCGGGGATGACGGCCACGGCCTTCATGTCGGTCTCGCTCGATCCGCCGCTGGTGATGGTGTCCCTGCGCAACGGCTCCCGCATGGACGACCTGCTGGAGGAGCAGCCCCTGTGGGCGGTGTCGCTCCTCTCGGAGTCGCAGAGCCACATCGCGGGGCGCTTCGCGATGAAGGGGCGCCTGAGTGACCGGCTGCTGTTCGAGGACATTCCGTACGTGCGGGGTGAGCACACCGACGCTCCGCTGGTGGGTGGGGCGCTGGCCACGCTGGAGTGCCGGACGCAACAACGGGTCGTCGCGGGCGACCACACCCTGTACATCGGCCACGTCCTGAGCGCCGCGCTGCCCTCTGCCGAGGGGGGCCCGCTGATGTACTTCCGGGGGCGGTACCGGGGCCTGGGGTGACCTTGTCCGTCGAGTGCGGCCCGGTGGGGGCTGGTCGCGCAGTTCCCCGCGCCCCTGATGGGTTGACCTTCAGCTGACGGCCGGTGGCCTCTTCTCGCGCAGTTCCCCGCGCCCCTGAGGCAGGCGCTTCGCGCCGCCTCCCCCAGAGGCTGCGCTCCGCGCGCCTCCACCTTGGGTGGGTGGCGCGCCTTGATGGAGACAGCGCACGAAGTGCGCATCTCCAGGGGCGCGGGGAACTGCGCGAGAAGAGGCCACCGGGCCGCAGACGAACGGACAACCCAGGGGCGCGGGGAACTGCGCGATTCGGGGCTACCAGTCGCGGCCCGTGCGGCCCCGCTTGGTGTCGGAGCGGGCTTTCTTTTCGCGGAGGCGGCGTTCGTTGATACCCCGCGGAATCTTGGTGGCCCGGCGAGGCTTCGGCGGCGGCGCCGTGGCCTCGGCAAGAAGCGCGGCGAGCCGCACGGCAGCCGTCTCCCGGTTGCGCCACTGCGAGCGATGCTCGGACGCCCGTACCGTCACCACACCGCCCACCAGACGCGCCCCGAGCCGCTCAAGGGCACGCGCCTTCCACACCTCGGGCAGCGCCTTGGTGTTCGCCAGGTCGAAGCGCAGCTCCACCTGAGAGTCGCTGGTGTTGACGTGCTGCCCGCCCGGCCCGGACGACCGCGAGAAACGCCAGACCAGCTCGGCCTCCGGAAGGACGACCGAACCGCGGATGGGATAAGGACCGGACATGGGTCCATGGTCGCGCGTCGGAGCACCGCCCGTCACCCGGATTTACCCCCTGCCCGGAACGCGGGTAAAGAAAGTAAAGAGACCTGGAACCTTCTCCACCCCGCATCGCGTTCATACGGGTACGAGTAGCTTCGGCTACGCACGTACACCCGTACGGCACGTATTTAACGAGGGAAGGGACTCCCGAACCATGGCTGTAAGCCTGTCCAAGGGTGGCAACGTCTCGCTCACCAAGGAGGCTCCGGGCCTGACCGCCGTCACCGTGGGCCTCGGCTGGGACGTCCGATCCACCACCGGTACCGACTTCGACCTCGACGCCTCGGCGATCGCGGTGAACACGCAGGGCAAGGTCTACTCGGACGGCCACTTCGTGTTCTTCAACAACAAGCAGACCCCGGACCAGACGATCGTGCACACCGGTGACAACCGCACCGGTGAGGGCGACGGCGACGACGAGGCGATCAACGTGAACCTGGCGGGCCTGCCCGCCGACGTCGACAAGATCGTCTTCCCGGTCTCGATCTACGACGCGGAGAACCGCTCGCAGAACTTCGGCCAGGTGCGCAACGCGTACATCCGGATCATCAACCAGGCCGGCGGCACCGAGATCGCCCGCTACGACCTCTCCGAGGACGCGGCGACGGAGACGGCGATGGTCTTCGGCGAGCTGTACCGCAACGGCGCGGAGTGGAAGTTCCGCGCCGTCGGCCAGGGCTACGCCTCGGGCCTGGTCGGCATCGCGCAGGACTTCGGCGTCAGCGTCTGAGGTTCGGCGAGTTCCTGAGTTCCTGAGGTGGACGGGCCCCGGAGTTGTTCTCCGGGGCCCGTTCCCCTGCGTCCGGCACGGGATCAGGGCGTGTCCGGCTCGTCCGGCTTGCCCTTGCCGTAGAGCCAGTCCTTCCAGACCTCGGCCAGCGCGTCCTTCTTCGTGGGGTTCGCGCGTTCCACGTAGGCCGTGAAGTCGTGCGTGTCGGCGTTGCCGTACTTGTGGTCGGCGGGCCAGCTCTTCAGCAGCGCGAAGAACCTGGCGTCCCCGACGGTCTTCCGGATCCGGTGCAGGACCATCGCGCCGCGCGTGTAGACGGGCGAGTCGGAGATGTGCGAGGCGCTCGGCGGATCGGCGGGCGGGAAGGCCCAGACGGCGGAGTCCGCCGCATGGTCGTACGCCGCGTCGAAGGACTCCTGGGCGCTGTCGCCATCGTGCTGCTCCTCCCACAGCCACTCGGCGTAGGTGGCGAAGCCCTCGTTGAGCCACATGTCGCGCCACGACTTCGGGGTGACCGAGTCGCCGTACCACTGGTGCGCCAACTCGTGGACGAGCAGGCCCACATCGGGGGCGCCGGGGAAGACCGGCCGGTTCTGCGTCTCCAGCGCGTACCCGGAGTCGCCCTCGCGCGCGACGATCGCGCCGGTGGAGGAGAACGGGTAGGGGCCGAAGGTCCGCGTCTCCCAGTCGACGACCTCGGGCAGCCGGGCGAGGACCTTCTCGCTCGCCTCCGCCTCCTCCGGGTCGACGGCCGTGTACACGGGGATACCGGCCGGCGTCCGGGACGTGTGCGTCTCGAACTTCCCGATGGCGACCGTCGCCACGTAACTCGCCATGGGCTGGGTGACGCGCCAGGTGTAGGTGGTGCTCTTGCCGTACGCGGACCGCTTGGCGCCCGTCAACTCCCCGTTGGACACGGCCCGTACGCCCTTGGGGACGGTGACCGCGATCGCGTAGGTCGCCTTGTCGGAGGGGTGGTGGTTGCCGGGGAACCAGGCCATCGAGCCGGTCGGTTCGCCGAGACCGAGCGCGCCGTCGGCGGTGCGCAGCCAGCCCTCCTCCGAGCCGTCGGGGTCGGTGATGGTGACGGGTTCGCCGGAATAGCGCACGACCGTGCGGAAGGTGTGCCCCTTCGGCAGTTCGTCGAACGGGCGGACCGTCAGCTCGCTCCCCGCGCGGCGGCTCACCGCCCGCTTCTTGTCGACGGTGACACCGGCGACCGTGAGCCCCCGCAGATCGAGGTTGAAGGCACTGAGGTCCTGGAGCGCGGTCGCGGTGAGGGTGGCGGTGCCCTTGAGGCGGTGGGTGTCCGGGTCGTAGGCGAGGTTCAGGGCGTAGTGGGTGACGTCGTAGCCGCCGTTGCCCAGCTTGGGGAAGTACGGGTCGCGCAGGCCTGAGGCGCCGGGCGAACCGTGGACCCCGCCACCGCAGGCGGCCGCGGTGAGGAGGGCGACGGCGGTCAGGACCAAGGGGCGGGGGTGTCTGCGCACCCCGTGATCCTATGACCCCTTATGTCCATTCCCGGGCTCAGGGACGTTCGTTCCCGGATTCGAGAACGGCGATGCCCAACGGCCGCTCCCCCGCCGTCAGTCGGCGCGTGTCGCCGCTGTCGAGGTCGACGACGGTGATCCCGTCCCAGTAGCCGTCCCGGGTGAAGCCGCCGGTGACGTAGGCCGTGCGGCCGTCGGCGGAGACGGCGACGTCCTCGTGCGGGCCGTCGAGGGGGATCACCTTCTCCCGACCGTCCTTCGTGCGCACGGTCAGGGACGGCCCCTCGTCCTCGGCCGGGTCGATGGGGCCCGTGCCGACGACGAACAGGGTGCCGTCGGGGGTGACGGTGACGCCGTGCTGGTGCGTGTTCGCCGTCATCCGCTCGATGCGGGAGCGGCCGGTCTCCGGGTCGACGACGACCAGCTTCTCGCCCTCGAAGGGCAGCAGCAGCTTGCCGTCCGAGGGGCGTACGGCGGCGTAGTGCGGCTTCAGCCAGGAGCCGAGGCCGCCTTCGGTGCCGTAGGGGGCGACCTCGATGCGGCGGGTGTCGCCGCTGCCGGTGTCGAGGACGGTGACGTCGAAGGAGTCGTGGTCCGTCGCGTACACCTCGCGGCCGTCGCGCGAGACGTCCACGTCGAAGGGGCGGCGGCCGACGCCGGTGGTGTCCGTGACGTCGAGCGTGCGGGTGTCGAGGGTCTCCAACGTGCCGTTGCCATCCGGGACGTTGACCCCGACGTACACGTGCCGGCCGTCGGGGGCCAGCGCGATGCCCATGCCGCCGCCGCGGTACTCGCCGTCGGTGACCGGGCCGAGGTGCTTCGTCGTGTAGGGGACGAGCGCCACGCGCTCGCGGGCGGCGGTGTCGACGACGGCGACGCCCTCGGCGGTGGCCACCCAGGCCCGCCCGTCGTCACCGACGACGAGCCCGTAGGGCGCGCGCCCGACCGTCACCGAGTCCGTGACCCCCTTGTCGGGGTCGACGAAGCTGACGGTGTCGGCGCCGAAGTCGGCGACTAGGAGGGTGTTCCCGGCGGTGCCGCGCGCCGCACGGTCCGGCTGAGTGCTCGTACTCGTACTGGTACTGGTGTTCGCGCTCGGAGTGTCGGGGCTGTGGGTGGTGGCGCAGCCCGTCACCAGGACGGCGACGGCTGTCGCGGCGAGGGCGAGGCGTTTCACCGTACGGCCCTCAGCAGACCGGCGATCTCGGTGAACCCGCGCCGTTCGGCGTGCTCCAGGGGCGTGACGCCGTCGCCGTCCGGGAGGTCGGGGGTGGCGCCGGCCGTGATCAGCAGCTCCACGATCTCCTGGTGCGCGCGTCCGCCGTCGCCGAGGATCACCGTCTCCAGCAGGGCGGTCCAGCCGAGCCGGTTGACGTGGTCGACGTCGATGTCGGTCTCGCGGAGCAGGGCCCGCACGTAGTCGACGTGGCCGCGTTCGGACGCCGGGATGAGGGAGATGCCGCCGAACCGGTTGGTGACCTTCAGGTCGGGACCGGCGGGCAGCAGCGCGCGCATCATGGCGACGGACCCGGTGACCCCGGTGACCAGCCACGCGCTGTCGGACCGGTCGTCCTGCGCATTCGGATCGGCCCCCGCCGCGACGAGCGCCTCCGCGGCCGGTACGTGGTCGTGCAGGGCGGCGAGGAGCAGCGGGGTCCTGCGGTGCTCGTCGCGGATGGCGGGGTCGGCGCCGGCCGCGAGGGCGGTGCGCAGGGTTGCGGTGTCGCCTTGGGCGGCGGCGGTGAGCAGGGTGTCGTTCTTCATTCGGGCGGCTCCCAATCAAGCCCCTCCGGCGTTTGAGGAGCGGGGTCCGGGGCGGAGCCCCGGGGGCTGCACGCCATTGCAGGGTGCGGGTTCATCGTGGCTGGTCGCGCAGTTCCCCGCGCCCCTGGGGGGCTGCACTCGCTCGGTGCCGAGAAGTGCAGCCCGGCCCCGACTAGCGGAGAGCGGCCACGCCGGCCTGGGCGAACTTCTCGTCCTGGTCGCCGGAGGGCGCACCGGCGACGCCGATGCCGGCGATCGGGGCGTTCTTGGCGGTGACGGGAGCACCACCGGCGAGGAACAGGGTGCCGGGGATGTCCTTCAGGTTGGGGGCGCTCTCCAGCCGCTTGGCCAGCTCGGAGGTGGGCGCGTTCCAGGACACGGCGGTGTACGCCTTCTTCTCGGCGGACTCGTAGGACTGCGGGCCCGCACCGTCGCCGCGCAGGGTCAGGATCGTGTTGCCGTTGCGGTCGACGACGGCGACGGAGACCTTCTGGCCGTCCTTCTCGGCGGCGTGCAGCGCGGCCTGCGCGGCCTTGTTCGCGGCGTCGATCGAGAGGTGCGTGGAGGTGGTGGTGGTCGCGCTCTTCACGTTGGCGGCGGGCGCGGCGGCGGCCGGGGCCGAGGCGTTCGCGGAGACCGTGCCGAAGGTTCCGGCGGCGACGGCGGCCAGGACGGCACCGCCGGTGGCGATGCGGGCGCGGCGGGACATGTTCTTCAGGGAAGCCATGGGATTCAACTCCTGGGGGCGGGGCGTTCGTTCCTTCTGCACTCCATGCTGGGTCCGGAACCGGCCCGTTCCCGTCGGCGTTCCGGCTGCTCGGCGGCTGCCGTGCGGCTGACCCGGGGGTCATCCGATCGGTTGACCCCGGGGGCGGGAGCGCATCCGACAATGGGAGTGTTTGCCCAGTTCGGAGCGGTACGGGAGGTGGCCATGAGGAACGCCGAGGACGATGCCGGGGCGACGGACAGCCGGTGGCTCGCCGCCCTCATGCACGCCGCGTTCTTCCTGCTGCTCGCGGTCGCCCTCGCCCGCTTCCTGCTGCGCCACCCCGGCGGCGCCCGGGTGCCCTGGATCATCGCCTTCAGCGCCGTCCTCGCCGTGCTCTACGTCGTCGGCGTCGCCTGGCAGGGCCCGCACCGCTCCACCGCCCGGCAGCGGCTGTGGCTGTCCCTCGTGGTCGCCGTGGTCGTGGTGCTCGTGATCCTCGCGCCGAGCTTCGCGTGGGTCGGGATCCCGCTCTTCTACACCGGCCTGCGCACCCTGCCCACGCGCGCGGCGCTCACCCTCGTGGTGCTGCTGACCGGTCTGGTCATCGCCTCCCAGGTGCGGCTCGCCGGGCGCTGGGACCCGGACCTGGTGCTCGGGCCGCCCATCGTCGCCATGGTCGCCGCCGGCGTCTTCCTCCAGATGCAGCGGCAGGCGGCCCGGCAGCGCGCCCTCATCGACGACCTGATCCGCACCCGCCGCGAGCTGGCCGCCGCCGAGCGCCGCGCGGGCACGCTCGCCGAGCGGCAGCGGCTGTCCATGGAGATCCACGACACCCTCGCGCAGGGCCTGTCCAGCCAGCAGATGCTGCTCCAGGCGGCCGAACGGGTCTGGGCCTCCGACCCCGGCAAGGCCCGCACCCATGTGCACACCGCCGCGTCCATCGCCGATCACAACCTCACCGAGGCCCGCCGCTTCGTGCACGATCTGGCCCCCGCCGATCTGGCCCACGGCCTGGAGGAGGCGCTGCGCGCGGTGGCCGCCCGCGCGTCCGGGGAGCGGCTCACGGTCCGGGTCCACATCGACGCCGGTGAGCGGGCCGGGCCCGTCCGGCTTCCCGACCGGGTCGAGGCGGCGCTGCTGCGGATCGCTCAGGGGGCGCTGGCGAACGTACGCGAACATGCCGGGGCCTCCGGCGCGGCCGTGACCCTCACCCTCCTCGACGATCAGGTGGTCCTGGATGTCGCCGACGACGGCCGGGGGTTCGATCCCGGGGTGGGCGTCGTGCCCGGAGTACGCGGTCACGGTCTCCCGGCGATACGAGCCCGGGTCCACCAACTAGGCGGCACCCTCACCATCGAATCCACCCCCAACGAGGGCACCGTCCTCTCGGCCTCCATCCCCTTGCGGGAACCGTGACCCCGTCGTCCGTCCGCGGCCCGTTGGCCGCTTCTCGCGCAGTTCCCCGCGCCCCTGGGTAGTCCTTCACCTGCGGCCCGGTGGGGCTTCTCGCGCAGTTCCCCGCGCCCCTGAGGCAGGCGCTTCGCGCCGCCTCCCCTCGGAGGCTGCGCCTCCGCCATGGGTGGGTGGCGCGCCTTGATGGAGACAGCGCACGAAGTGCGCATCTCCAGGGGCGCGGGGAACTGCGCGACCAGCCCCCACCGGCCCGCACACGACCGACAACCCGAAAAGGGGCGCGGGGAACTGCGCACCCAGCCACGACGCGACCCGCACACGACCGACAGCCCAGACAAGGAACCCCATGACACCCCAGGTCCGCCTACTCCTCTGCGATGACCACGTGGTCGTCAGAGCAGGCCTCCTCGCCCTCCTGGACAGCGCCGACAACATCGAGGTAGTCGGCGAGGCAGGCACCGGCGAAGAAGCCATCGCGCTCACCGCGAAACTCACCCCGGACGTCGTCCTGATGGACCTCCAGCTGGGCCCGGGCATCGACGGAGTCGAAACCACCCGCCGCCTCACGACGGGCCCGGCCCCCACCCCGCACGTCCTGGTCCTGACCACCTACGACACCGACGCCGACATCACCCGCGCCATCGAGGCCGGCGCCACGGGCTACCTCCTCAAAGCCGAACGCCCCGAAGAACTCTTCGCGGCGATCCACGCGGCGGCACAAGGCCGCACGGCCCTCTCGGCCCCGGTCGCGTCCCGCGTGATGGCGAACATGCGCAAACCCCGCCCCACCCTCACCGACCGCGAACGCGACATCCTGGCCCAGCTCGCGCACGGCCTGGGCAACCGCGAGATCGCCAAGGCCCTGTTCATCAGCGAGGCCACGGTCAAGACCCACCTGGGCCGGATCTACGACAAGCTCGGCGTGGACACCCGGGCGGGCGCCGTGGCGGTCGCGAAGGAGCAGCGCCTGCTGCCGTGACCGGCGACCGCCACCCGGAGCCGAGCAGGCCGGGGCATGACACCATCGACCCCGTGCTCGACATCGGCTACGCCCTCTCCCGCCGCTTCCCGGACCTCCCGCAGACGGACTACCGTCGCGCGGACGTCCACACGCTGCGCCACGACCTGTTCTGCGGCGACGTGTACCTGGCCGACACCAAGGCCGACCGGGAGCTGTCCACAGCCTGGGGATGGGTGCCGGTGCTGGACTTCGCGTGGGCGCTGTGCGACATCGTCGAGCAGCTCGACAAGGACCCGCGCGGCAGCCGCTCGGCGACCCCGCAGTACGCGGACCTGGACTTCACCGAGTCCACCGACCGCATGCTCTTCGAGCGCCGCTTCGGCTGGGTCGACATCGAGGCCGACTGGATGGAGGGCCACGAGCCCCCGCTGACCTTCTCCCACTCCGAACTGCGCCGCGAGGCACGGGACTTCCTGCACGACCTGATCGCGGACCTCACCGACATGCACGAGGACCTGGCGGACAACCCGGTGATCTGGGACCTCCAGGGCCGCTTCCCGCGCCTCGCCTGACCCGCCCCCCCACTCCCCCCCTCACCCCTCCACCCGCACCCCCAACTGCGTCGCGAACGCCCCCGCCAGATCGAAGAGCTGCCCCGGCGAGATCACGGCCCCGCCGAGCCGGTCGACGCCCCGCGCGATGCCCAGCTCCGCCGCCTCCCGCAGGTCGACGTCGGTCAGCGTCACGCCCGTCAGATCCGCCCCCTTCAGCACGCACCCGGTGAACTCCACCCGCTCCAGGCGCGCTCCCCCGAAGTCCGGCTCCACCAGCACGCACCCGTCGAAGACGACGTCCTTCAGCCTCGCCTTCCGCAGGTTCAGGTAGTCGATCTTGCCGCCGCGGATCACCACCCGCTCCAGGACGGACCCGTGCAGCTGCACCCCGCCGAGCCGCGCGTCCACCACCTCGACGTCCCGCAGCGACGCCTCCGACAGGTCCGTGCCGACGCCTCTGATCCCGGTCAGCGTCGAGTCGATGATCCGGGCCCGCGCGAGCCCCGTCCCGTCGAAGGCGCACCCCTCCACCGCGCAGTCCATGAACCGCGCCCCGATCCCCTCCTGCCCGGCGAAGTCCACGCCCCGGAACTCCACCCCGTCATAGTCCCCGTCCGGCTCCAGGCCCGCGCCCTCCCACGGCACGAGCGGAGGCAGCCGCACCTCCGGCCGCCGCGCCCTCTTCACCTTCGCCGCCGCACCACGCCGTTCCGTCGCCATGCCCCCATGCTGCACTCCCCCACTGACAACGAGGCAGCCTTGACCTCAACAGAGCTTGAGGTCGAAGACTGGCCGCCCGGCGCCGCAGAACGCGGCCGCCCACCCATGGGAGCGCCCATGCACGCCATCCGCCTGCACGCCTTCGGCCCCGCCGACAACCTCACGTACGAGAAGACCGAGGCCCCGGAGCCGGGCCCCGGCCAGGTCCGCGTCGCGGTCGAGGCCGCGGGCGTGCACCTGCTCGACACCGCCCTCCGCCAGGGCATCCGGGGCCCGTCCCCCGAACTCCCCGCGCTGCCCACCGTCCCCGGCCGCGAGGTCGCCGGCACGGTCGAGTCGCTCGGCGCGGACACCGACCCCGCCTGGCTCGGCAAGCGGGTCGTCGCCCACCTGGGCATGGCCCCCGGCGGCTACGCGGAACTCGCCGTCACCGGCACGGACCGCCTGCACGAGATCCCGGCCCCGCTCGACGCGGCGCAGGCGGTGGCCCTGATCGGCACCGGCCGCACCGCCCTCGGCATCCTCGCCTTCACCACCGTCACCCCGGACACGGTCGCCCTGATCCCGGCGGCGGCGGGCGGCATCGGCACGCTCCTCGTGCAGTACGTGAAGCACGCCGGCGGCACCGTCGTCGGGCTGGCCGGCGGCCCCGCCAAGACCCGCCGCGTCGAGGCGAACGGCGCGGACCTCGCCGTCGACTACACCGATCCCGGCTGGCCCGCCCGCGTACGGGAGTTCCTGGGCGAGCGGCGGGTCACGGACCTCTTCGACGGGGTCGGCGGCGCCACCACGGCCGCCGCGCTCGACCTGCTCGGCCCCGGCGGCCGGCACCTGATCTTCGGCTGGTCCGCCCAGGGCATCGGCGACACGGCGGGCCCGCTGCTCCTCGACGAGGCCGAGCAGACCCGGCGCGGCATCACGCAGGTACGGACGCTCGGCCCCGCGATGCTGCGGCAGGTCGGCGGCGCGGACCCGATACGCACCCTGGAAGTCGCCGCCCTCGACCTGGCGTCCCGGGGCGTCCTGGCCCCGGCCGTCGACCGCTTCCCGCTGTCCGGGGCCGCCGCCGCCCACCGGGCCCTCGAATCGAGGGGCACGACGGGCAAGGTGGTACTGGAGCCGTGACCGAACGCGCGCCGGTTCAGCCGCCGAGCTTCGCCAGCGCGCCGTCCGTCAGCCGGTAGACGGTCCACTCGTCCTGCGGCCGCGCTCCGAGCGCCCGGTAGAAGTCGATCGAGGGCTGGTTCCAGTTCAGCACCGACCACTCCAGACGCTCGTAGCCCCGCTCGACGCAGATCCGCGCGAGTTCGGTGAGCAGTGCCTTGCCGTGGCCGCCGCCGCGCGCTTCCGGGCGGACGTACAGGTCCTCCAGGTAGATGCCGTGGACGCCCCGCCAGGTGGAGAAGTTCAGGAACCACAACGCGAACCCGACCGGCTCGCCGCTGGTGTCATCCTCGGCGATGTGCGCGAAGGCCGCGGGCCGCTCGCCGAACAGCGCTTCCCGCAGCTGCTGCTCACTGGCCCGCGCTTCGTCCGGAACCTTCTCGTACGCGGCGAGTTCGCGGATCATCGCGTGGACGACGGGGATGTCTTCGGCCCTGGCTGTACGGATCATCGGGGCAGATTACGCGTAGACGGCCGCGGCTCCGGTGGGGGCTGGTCGCGCAGTTCCCCGCGCCCCTGGGTTTGTTGTTCGTCTGCGGCCCGGTGGGGCTTCTCGCGCAGTTCCCCGCGCCCCTGAAGGCTGCGCTTCGCGCGCCTCCCCCTTGGGCAGGTGGCGCGCCTTGATGGAGATGGCGCACGAAGTGCGCATCTCCAGGGGCGCGAGGAACTGCGCGACCAGCCCCCACCGGCCCGCACCCGACCGACAACCCGACAAGGGGCGCGGGGAACTGCGCGACCAGCCACGACGCGACCCGCACCCGACCGACAGGCCCCCCACCTCACCTCCCCAACAACCTCCGCGCAACCTCCAGATGATCGGCGCTGAGCGCCCGCCCGTCCTCGACGTCCCACAACACGTTCTGCACCACCCGCCCCAGCGTCCACCCCCGAGCCCGCTCCCGATCAAGCCCCACCGCGGCGGTCATCGCCTCGAACCGCCAGAGCACCTCGTCGCTCTCGAAGCGGTTGTCGAGCGCGGGCCACAGGTCGAACCCGGGATCACCGGCGAGCGGCTTCGGGTCGATGGCGACCCACGGCTCGCGCCCGTCGACCGTCGCCAGCACGTTCTCGAAGTGCAGGTCCCAGTGCAGCAGCCGATCCCCACCGCCGTCGGCGGCGACCTCCCGCAGCGCCGCCGCACAGTCCGCGACGAGCCCCCGCTGAACGGGATCACCGATCCGCGCAAGCGCCCCCGGCACCTCGGCGAGCATCGCCGCCGCGATGTCCGCCAGCCGCCGCATGCCGTCCGGGGCGGGCCCGGCGGTGAGCCGGGCGAGGAGCCCGGCGATGACGGTCACCGCCTCCCGCGAGTCCTCCACGACGCTCAGCATCCGCGCGGCGTCGAGCCGTTCGAGCAGCATCGTGCCCGTACCGGGGTCGTGGTCGAGCAGCCGGACGGCCCCGTCGCCGTCCCACACCCGCAGCGCGACCGGCTCGCCCTCCGTCTCCTCGTCGAGGACCTGGAACTTCACCACGGCGGGCGTCCCGTCGGCCCGCCGCACCACCGGCAGCACCAGCGCCGCCATCCCGTGCATCGCGGGCCCCTCCACCCGCAGCCCCCACCGCTCGACGAACTCCTCCACCCGCGCGGGCAGCGCCGCGATGAACGCTCGTCCGGCCTCCCCCGCGTAGGTAAACTGCGACTGCACCAACCCGTCCGGAATGTCGATCATCCGCCCGACCTTACCGACGTGCCTGAATCGACCATGCACCGTTTTCTCCGCAGGGTCCGGGACGCTGTACGGGACTGGGTCCGCAGCGCCCCGGGCACCTATGTCTGGCTGGCGATCCTCCTGGTCACCACGATCGTCATGCGCCAGATGGCCCCGGACACCCTCGACGCGTTCCTCGGCGACCGCTCCACCAACATCCACGCCCTGTCGACCCACCCCTTCCGCGTCCTCGTGCAGAGCGCGCTGTGGATCGACGGCAGCGGCTGGCTCCCGTACGCGGTCCTCTACACGCTCTTCCACGCGCCCGCCGAACGCTGGCTGGGCACCGGCCGCTGGCTGCTCGTCCTCGGCACCGCGCACATCGGCGCCACCTACATCAGCGAGGGCGCCCTGCTGTGGGCGATCCGGCACGGCCACGCACCCGTATCCATGGTCAACACCCTGGACGTGGGCGTGAGTTACGCGCTCGCGGGCGTCGTCGCCGTCCTCACGTACCGCTTCGCGCACCCCTGGCGGTACGTGTACGCGGCCGGGGTCCTCGTCGTCTACGGCGCTCCGCTGATCACCGGCCGCACCTTCACCGACCTGGGCCACTTCGCCTCGGTCCTGATCGGCCTGGCCTGCTTCCCGGTCACCCGCAACCGCCCCGGCGCCGACTGGGACCCCCTCGCGGCCCTGCGCCGGGCCTGGGCAGCCGTCGCCCCGGTGCGATAGCGTCCCGCCGCATGAGCAGCGTGAACAGCGGGAACGGCGGACATACAGCCAACGGCGGCATATCGTTCTGGTACGCCGACGACGGCATCCCCGACGGCCGCGAGCCCCTGTCCGGCGACGCGAGCGCCGACGTCGTGATCGTCGGCGGCGGCTACACGGGACTGTGGACGGCGTACTACCTGAAGCAGGCCGCGCCCTTCCTGCGCATCACGGTCCTGGAGCAGAAGTTCTGCGGCTACGGCGCCTCGGGGCGCAACGGCGGCTGGCTCTACAACGGCATCGCGGGCCGCGACCGCTACGCCAAACTGCACGGCCACGAGGCGGCGGTCCGTCTCCAGCAGGCGATGAACGCGACGGTCACCGAGGTCGTCGACGTGGCCCGCGCCGAGTCGATCGACGCGGACGTCCACCACGGCGGCGTACTCGAAGTCGCCTACACCCCAGCACAGTTGGCCCGCCTGAAGGCGTTCCACGAGGCTGAACTCACGTACGGGGAGAAGGACCGCACCCTGCACGGCGCCCGCGAGACGGCGGAGCGGGTCCGGGTCGCGGGCGCGGTCGGCTCCACCTGGACCCCGCACGGCGCGCGGCTGCACCCCGTGAAGCTGGTCAAGGGCCTGGCGAGGGCCGTGGAGGCGCTCGGCGTCACCATCCACGAGTCGACGCCGGTCACGGAGATCAAGCCGAAGCACGCGATCACGCCCTACGGCACGGTCCGCGCCCCGTACGTACTGCGCTGCACGGAGGGCTTCACGGCCTCGCTCAAGGGCCAGCGCCGCACCTGGCTGCCCATGAACTCGTCGATGATCGCCACGCAGCCGCTGACCGAGGCGCAGTGGGAGTCGATCGGCTGGGCGGGCCGCGAGACGCTCGGCGACATGGCGCACGCGTACATGTACGCGCAGCGCACCGCCGACGGCCGGATCGCGCTCGGCGGCCGCGGCTACCCGTACCGCTACGGCTCGAAGACGGACAACGACGGCCGCACCCAGCCGCAGACGATCGAGGCCCTGACCGCGATCCTGCACCGCTTCTTCCCCCAGCTCGCCGGGGTCGGCATCGACCACGCCTGGTCCGGTGTCCTCGGGGTGCCGCGCGACTGGTGCGCCACGGTCACCCTGGACCGCTCCACGGGCCTGGGCTGGGCCGGCGGCTACGTCGGCTCGGGCGTCGCCACCGCCAACCTGGCCGCCCGCACGCTGCGCGACCTGGTCCAGCAGGACTCGGGCCAGGCGGGCCCGACCGACCTCACGACCCTGCCCTGGGTGAACCACAAGGTCCGCAAGTGGGAGCCGGAGCCCTTCCGCTGGCTGGGCGTGCACGGCATGTACGCCACGTACTACGCCGCCGACCGCCGCGAGCTGACCACCAACACCGGGGACTCGTCCCGCCTGGCGAAGATCGCGGACCGGGTGGCGGGCCGCCACTGACCGCGGGCTCCCGCGACGGCAGCGCGCCGTCGCGGGAGCGGGTCAGCTCCGGGGCGTGTCCCGGAACGACGGCGGCAGGTTGTGGACGCTCGCGGCGTTGTACGTGCTGCGGTCGGCGCTCGCCTGGTTCCGCCTGGCCTGCTCGATCCGCAGCCCGTCGGCGTTATCGGTGTGCCCGCCCGAGCGGGTCAGCAGCTTGAGGACCAGCGCGCCGACCAGCAGCGCCAGCACGGAGAACAGAACGATGATCGAGGCCATGCCTCCCCCTAGCGGGTGGTGCACTTGGGGTACTTGGACCCCTCGACGCAGTCGGCGTAGTCGCCGCTGCTGACGTCGACCTCTTCCTGGTCGCCGCTCTTCGTGCGGACCTGGAGCTCGTACTCCGTGTGGCAGCTGCGGGTCCGCTTGCCGTGCTTCTTCTTCGTCGAGCAGTCACGGTCGGTGTTCTTGCTGACGACGGTGCCGCTGACGGACTTCGAGCCGCTGCAGGCGGTCAGCGGCGCGGCGAGCACGACGACGGTGGCCAGGACTGCGAGAGCGCGCTTCATGTGATCTCCCCCGAGACGGTTGCGGAACGGGACCAGCAGCGGAAAGGACGGGCCACGGCCGACAGCCATGGCCCGTCCTCTCCGATCGGTACCCGAGCCCCCTGTCGGATTCGAACCGACGACCTTCGCTTTACAAGTTCTGTTTCAGCGTCCGTGGATCTGCCAACAGGGGTAGGTCTAGGCGTCGCAGCGTACGTGGGTGGGCGCATCGATACAACGGCGTCCACCTCTGTTGCCGTCAACGACTGCCGTCAACCGCGAGGTTGATCGGGAGCCAGGAACTGCGGCCCGGTGTTCATTCAGCCGCGCCGTGACGCTTTCGGGGCACGAAGCCCGCCACTGCGACCGCACTGGCAGCGAAGCCAAGTACCTCAGCGACGGGGCGGGACACGGCGGCGACGAGGACGAGAATCACCACGACAAGCCAGCGCACCTGAAGGGCGCTTGACGGAAGTGGTAGGCACTGCGCGACACTCGGCATGGCTCTCCTAAGGGTCAAGCGCTCTGCTCCCGTCCGCCCGCGAAGTTGGCGGGAGCAGAGCGCCGTGAACTGGTGCCCACAGAGTGGCCCATTGGGCGGAGGTTACGCACCCTCCGCCCCCTCTCTCCAGACGTTCGCGATTAACTGACGCGAACACCATCCGCCAAGCGGCGTAACTCATTACATCGCAATGAAGAGCTGCGATGTCGTATAGCTATAAGAGTCAAGTCTGTAGCTACACACGCGACAGTTGTTGCGTTCGTTACCCCAGGTCGCAACCTTGCAGCCCCCGCAACATGCGACCTCTACTCGCTTCGCCGGATCGCGCACCGAGCGCGACACCTGTTCAGGCAGAGTGGCGGACACTTCAGCGGAGGTTGCCTTTCGCACCAGCGCCTCCTCCGCCACCCCGCCGAAGAGTGTGACTAAGGACACACCTGGGCAGCATGGGCCTGCTGGAACTGAACCGCACATGAGAACGAGTCCGAGACCAGCCTCCATAGGCCGAGAAACCGCCAACTCCGTTCCACGCCAAGGAAGTTGCCAGCGCCGTTCCTTATGGTTTCAAGCAACCATGCTGAGCCGAGGAGGACGTCATGGCCGACGAGCCGCACCGGAACTACGACAACACCACCATCGCTGCCCTCATGACCCTTGCGAGGGGCGGCTGCTACGCCCCTCGCTGTGGCGCACCGACAGTGCGCATCATCGACGGTAAGCCCGTCCTCAACCTGGACATCGCCCACATCCGCGCCCTAAAGGCAGGTGGCAAGAGGTTCGATCCAGCTTGGGATGTGAAAGAGCGGAACAGCTTCGCCAACCTGTTGCTGTTATGCAATGTGCACCACAAGCGAGTGGATGGCGTGGACGGCGAAAAATACACGGTGGCCATCCTTGAGGGATGGAAGCGTGCTCGCGAAGCCGACGGAAAGGACGCTCTAGCTGGGCTGAGCGGACTAACCGAAGCACGCCTGCTCAAGATGCTCCAGGAGGCTCAAGCACAGTACGTCGATCGCCTTGTTCCGCTCCTAGGGGCGCTCGCGAACCAAGTGCCGGAGCTCTCATCCCTCCTCCGCGTCCTCAGGTCGGATCTTGAGCGCCTGCAGGGCCGCACCCCCGGCGTCTCAGAGGACGCGGCCTGGATGGTTTACGAGGCGAGCCGGAACCTAGCGCACCTCCCGGACAGCGCGCCTTTACTGATGGAAGCGGGAGAAGACCTCGCGCATCTGCAAGACAACGTCTCCTTGCTGATCTCTGCCGCTCAAGCTCTGAAGCGTGTGGCAGACCTGCCCTCAGCCCTCAACAATGCGGCCGACAACATCAAAAGCGCTGCGGCTGCCCTCTCAGACGCGAGAAGGTACTGACGCCAAAGGCTCCGCTGGCCAATCCGGCGGAGCCTAGAGGAACTCGGGGGCGAGATGGGCATATCTTCTAGAATATGGCATTGGTATCGGTTTGGCTCTAGCCCTCAACAGCGAGAGGTCGACGAACGAGAAACCCGAGACGAGGACTTAAAGATCCGAAGACGGGTTGCATTGGATCTAGATATTCAAGATCCAGACAAGCGAGAGAAGTTAATAGATGCGGCCCAATGGGCCGCCGTAGGAGTGTTCTCTCCGGAAGGGCTGAGGCAAAGAAATGAGAAATCCGCAGTCTTATTTGCAGGGGTCTTAACCCTGACTGGCGGGGCACTCCTCCTTTGGCTCCTCAATGACGGGCTCACGCCCAGCCTGTCAAAACCTGCGGGAGCCTTAGGGGTATCACTTGTTACCCAGATAGAAATACTGGCAGTCACGGTCTCAGTTGGAGCCCTTTGGGCTGGAAGGAGTGAAATATTAGAAATTCTTCGACGCGATGTCCGATATCGCCCCGAAGCGGAGGCGACCTTCGACCTCCTGCTCATTGCATGTGCATTACTCGTAGGCATTAGTTTCGTAGGACTTCCATGGGCGATAATATTCACGATCCCGCGTTACGGAAGCTGGCCAATTGGTTGGCAGATTCTAATCGGCGGCGGTTTCGTTCTTGGACTCGCCACGCGACGCTGGATTACGACACTATGGTCGTTCCTTGACAGACATATACGCCCCGCAGGCGAGGAAACGGTCGATCAAGTCGTCTGGCGCCTTCATTACCTCGCCTGGCAGCTGCACGTTAATAGACCCAGGTACCTTCACCCTCGGACCCTGAGGATGATCCGTGGAAGAATCAATGTCACGGCAAGAGCAATAGAGTTGAACCCCGTCCCCCTTCGCACTGCGAACTGGAGGGAACGCTCTCTACGAAGGAGAATACGCCAGGATCATGCGCGTATCGCTGCAACCCTCCGTGAGATCGGAGAGGAGGTGGCGGAAATTCATACTCACGAGCAATACGATCAGATTTGTGCCAGGGTTTTAGCTGGGGCTATTTCTGCCGCGTACGGAAACTGGGATGAGCTACTCGAAAATACGGCGGAAGTATCCCTCATATCGCGCCCAGCTCGCACTTTTCGACGAATCACGCCGTCTCTGATTATTGCTGCTGCGGCACTCCTGATTCCAATCCTTCCAGGAGTGGGGGATTCTGCCGACGGAGCGCGAGTACTGCTACTTGCGACAGCCGTTCTTTCTGCTTTGCCTACTGGCGACGCCGCGCGTGACATAATTAGAGGGACGCTAGATAAGGCACTTACCAAAGATTCCGCAAGCAGCCCAGCGAAAAATAGCTGATTTGTTTAGGGGGGGTAATCAAGCGAATTAGGGCTGGCGCCTTTTCGGCGTGGTGGTCATGGCACCTAGAACCACAGGACCGACCGGCCTAAAGGTTGTCCCGCAATGCCCGCAGGCTGGGGTTCGCGGCTTTGGTAAACAGACCTTGGATCCTGGCCCATAGGGGGATTTCTCGGATATGTTTGCCGCCCGCGTAGGGGCTGCGCCTACTGCACCGGCGCGTGCATGATGCAACGATGAGTCAATTTCATGCGGCTGAAGGCGCGTTGGCCCAGGTCGTGTCGCAGGGGCGTTGTCTCGGGGCCACACTGCGAGTACTGCACGACGGCGTCGAGGTCCTCGACCTTGCTGTCGGTGACGCCAATGCCACTCAGATGATGACAACGAGCGCTGTCGTGCCGTGGTTCTCGGCATCGAAGCTGGCAGCGACCGTGGCCGTTGCCCGCGCGTGGGAACTGGGCCTGCTGGACCCGAAGGATCGCGTCGTACAGCACCTTCCCGAGTTCACCGGACCCGGCAAGGACGATATTCGCATCGAGCACCTTCTGACCCACACTGCGCCGTTGCGGGCCGTCGACCGTGAGACCGGCCGACGATTCTCCGACGGCAGGCATGCCTTGCTGAAGCTGGTCCTGAACGGTGACGCCGACCCCGATTGGACGCCTGGCACCCGAGCGGCCTACCTCGGCCACGCCGGGTATCTGCTCCTCGACGAGATCGTGCGACGAGGCAGCGGCCGACCGTTCCCGGACTTCCTGCACCAACAGGTCACTGCGCCACTGCGGCTGACCTCTCGACTGGGCGGTCCTCCCGGCGCCGATGTGGTTGACGTGCCGTGGTTCGGCCCGGCCGAAATGGCCTCCCGCATTGCGCGCTTCGACGTCAGCATGGGGTATCCCAGCGCCTGCATGGCGGGCCCGTTCGGTGATCTTGCAGAGATCTGCGAGATGGTGCGTCAGGCTGGTACACAGCATGGCCGGCGTATCCTCTCGCCCCAGACCTGTGCCGCCTTGGTGACGGATCAGCGACCGACCACACTGATCGACGAATCCGCCGGCCGCGCCCGGCGCTGGGGACTGGGTATGGTCCTCGCCGCTGAGAACTTCGGGCCTGCATCACCTGAGTCGTTTGGAGCGTTGGGAGGAACGGCATGCCTGGTCTTCGCAGATCCCGAAGCCAGCCTCACCGTCTCCCTGTATTTCAACGGCAACACCGGTGCCGCCGACCGACTCAGTCGTGACCAGCGTGTCATTGACGCGCTCTACCACGACCTTCGACAGCTCGGCCTGCGGCCGTAGGCGCACGCTCTCATGCCAAGTCCTCCTGGGCGACCGGCATATGTTCCGCCAGAGTTTGGCGGGCTCCGCACAGTGATCAAGGTGGGATGCTCCCGTAGTGGCTGGTGTGATCACGGCGGCTCGCCTTCGACCTGCTCGTGAACAATTGGGACGCGGGGTGATGTCGGCTAAGGCGTGTCCCGTAACTGATCTTGGAGCTAGTGCGGGCAAAGTCGGCTGCGCTACCGCCCGTTGGCCTATCCGGCGAGCGCGACATTGTGCAGGCGGGCGATGCCGAGGATGGCGTGATGGACGCCGTCGCCTCTGAGGCGGCAGTCGCGCAGGATCTTGTAGGTCTTCATGTGGGCGAAGGTGTACTCGACGCGGGCGCGGACCTGCTTGTGCGACTTGTTGTGGGCCTGCTTCCAGACAGGCAGTTCTTCGCCCTTGCGGCGGCGGTGCGGCATGACGAGACCGGTGCCCGGATAGCCGCCGTCCGCGATCGTCATCGTCTTCCCGACGGCGGACTCAGCGCCGGACTCGGACCAGGCCCGGCAGTCGTTGCGGTTGCCGGGCAGCGGCCGGCCGACCACGACGACGCATCGGCAGTCGGCATCGATCACGGCCTGGTGATTGGTCGAGTAGCGGTAGTTCTTCGACTGCTCCGCCACGCTGTGGTCGCGGGCCGGCACGAGGGTGCCGGCCACGATCAGGACCGAGTCCTGGGCGAACCGCTTGCGCGGCTGGAGAGCGAGCTTCGGGCCGAGGGGATTGATAATCCGGTCGGCTGCCGACTTCGATACCCCGAAGAGCGGTGCGAGCTGGCGCAACGTCAGGTTTGTCCGCCAGTAGGCCGCAACCAGCAGCACGCGATCATCCAGCGGTAGACCCCACGGCCGGCCGCGTCGCGGTTCCTCCGCAGTCCTCCGGCACACCAGGGTCACCGACTTGGCGAAGCAGCGCGGACTCAGCCCGGTGAACGGAGCTATCCAAGAAGGCTCCGACGTCGTGATCACACCTGCCATCCCAAGGCCATCCCACCCGTGAGCAGGGATTCTGAGACAGCCCTCAGATACGTGATGATTATGCGTGCGAACCTCGGGCCCGACCGCCGTCCGCCCCAGTGCGGGCCTGATGCGAACCTCAAAAGCGTCGGCGCAGCAGCCTGATCAGCACCACGTAGGCGACCGCGGCCACCATGAGCATCCAGTAGTAGGGATTGCCGGTGCGACCGGACGCGAGGTCGCCGATGAAAGCGCACAGGTTTCCTACCGTGAGGATCACACCCACACCGGCCCAGGCGCGCACGTTGATCAGGCGAGAGCGTTCGTCCGGATGCTCGACAGCCTCGCGGTAGTTCTGGCTGCGGCGCGCCAGCTCGAACACGGTCAGGCTGCACAGCACCATGACCCCGAACACCAAGAGCCCGATGCCGACATGGTCACCGACGGCGGCGGTCACCAGGCAGATGAAACCGATGCCGAGGAAGAAGGCGGGCACGGACCACTTGGCCGAGCTCTCAGCCGTGCGTGGTGTCTCCGTCGACATGGAACATCTCCTCTACTTTGCACTGGAAGAACCTGCCCAAGGACAAGGCGAGCGGCAAGGACGGCGTGTATCGCTCGGCCTCGATGGAGTTGATCGTCTGCCGCGAGACTCCGACGACTGCCCCGAGCTGCGCTTGGGAGAGCCCGCGTGCCAAGCGCAGCTTCCTGACCTCATTCCTCACATGGAAAGCATGCTTTCCATTGCGCTTAGGTGTCAAGCTAGCTTTCCATTCCGGCCTTGCGTACCAGTGTGGAGCGGGTGGAGGCCGTGCGGGCCGCCTGCCGCGAGCTTCGAGACCAAGCTCGAACGCGAGCCGCACGAAACCAGATCGCCCACGGTCACCAACCCGGTGAAGCAGTCCAACCCGGTTCGAGCTGGAGCCATCCAGGACGCTGCGTCGGCGTGGTCACACCAGCCATCACAGGATCATCCAACGCGTGGCCAGGCGTTACGGGACAGCCTTTACACGCACGCGAGTGACGGGGACCGCCGCGAGGCCATGGGCCACATGGACCGCCTGCTGAAGCGACGTCGCTGAGGGCGACTGCCGTCAACCGCTACCGTCAACGGCCCCGCGATCCAAGATCGCGGGGCCGTTGTCCCAGGTGATGCGTTGAGCCCCCTGTCGGATTCGAACCGACGACCTTCGCTTTACAAGAGCGGCGCTCTGACCAGCTGAGCTAAGGAGGCAGCCCGAGCAGTGTAACCAAAGCCGGAGCCCCCGCTCTCGAATATTTCGACGAATCTCACAGCCCCCGGACTACTGACAGATCCGGCATCCGCCAGGTACCGTCCGATCAGTTCACCCGTGTGGACTACACCTCTCCGGGATCGCCCGGCGGGGATCACCTTCTTTACAACGGATCGTCCGGCACGTTCCTGCCGGTGAAGGGGGCTTCACAGCCATGGCTTCTGTCACGTTCGACAAGGCGACCCGCGTCTACCCGGGTTCCACCAAGCCCGCGGTCGACGGCCTGGAGATCGAGATCGAGGACGGCGAGTTCCTCGTCCTCGTCGGTCCCTCCGGCTGCGGAAAGTCGACCTCCCTGCGCATGCTCGCGGGTCTCGAGGACGTCAACGGCGGAGCGATCCGCATCGGTGACCGCGACGTCACGCACCTGCCGCCGAAGGACCGGGACATCGCCATGGTGTTCCAGAACTACGCGCTCTACCCGCACATGTCCGTCGCCGACAACATGGGCTTCGCGCTCAAGATCGCCGGCGTGAACAAGGCGGAGATCCGGCAGAAGGTCGAAGAGGCCGCGAAGATCCTCGACCTCACCGAGTACCTGGACCGCAAGCCGAAGGCCCTCTCCGGTGGTCAGCGCCAGCGTGTCGCGATGGGCCGCGCCATCGTGCGTGAGCCCCAGGTCTTCCTCATGGACGAGCCGCTGTCGAACCTCGACGCCAAGCTCCGTGTGTCGACGCGTACGCAGATCGCCTCGCTCCAGCGCCGCCTCGGCATCACCACCGTCTACGTCACCCACGACCAGGTCGAGGCCATGACGATGGGTGACCGCGTCGCGGTCCTCAAGGACGGTCTGCTCCAGCAGGTCGACACCCCGCGCAACATGTACGACCGCCCGGCCAACCTGTTCGTCGCCGGCTTCATCGGCTCCCCGGCCATGAACCTGGTCGAGGTCCCGATCACCGACGGCGGCGTGAAGTTCGGCAACTCGGTCGTCCCGGTCAACCGCGACGCCCTGAAGGCCGCCGCCGACAAGGGCGACACCACGGTCACCGTCGGCGTCCGCCCCGAGCACTTCGACATCGTCGAGCACGGTGGCGAGGCCGCGAAGACCCTCACGAAGGACGCGAGCGACGCCCCGGCCGGCCTCGCGGTCTCCGTGAACGTCGTGGAGGAGCTCGGCGCCGACGGTTACGTCTACGGCGCCGCGCAGGTCAACGGCGAGCACAAGGACCTGGTCGTCCGGGTCAACGGCCGCCAGGTGCCGGAGAAGGGCACCCAGCTGCACGTCGTGCCGCGTCCGGGCGAGACCCACGTGTTCTCGACCTCCACGGGCGAGCGCCTCACCGACTGAACCGGCTGAACCCCCAGAAGTTCCCGGAAGGGCCCCGCACTTCGGTGCGGGGCCCTTCCGCACGTTCGGCCACGTTGTCGACAAATACCCCGGCAACTCGGACATTTCACTACCGGACGTCAACACCTCATCATCAAAACCAAGTTGCGTGTCGCTCAGTCGAGTGACTAAATGTCGCCAAATCATCACCTACCGCTACGCTCACTCGCGTGACGCACTCTGCTACCTACACCCAGAAGCCGCGCCGCGCCCGGGGCCGGGGCCCCGCCCGCCGCGCCGCCCGCACGCTCGCGTTCGTCCTGCCGGTGATGCTGGTGCTCTCCGGAACCCTCGCGGTCACCCGAGTCAACTGGTCGGGAGGCTCTTCGGACTCCGTCCTCACAGCTTCCTCACAGGACGTGTCGGCGCGCGCCAAATCGCGCGCCCCCCAGGACGTCCTGCGCGACCGTCTCCTCGTCGAACTGCAGGAGAAGGATCCGGGCACGGCACTCACCCACCTCCAGCAGGAGATCGACCAGCGGCCCTCGCTCGCCAAGTACTGCATGTCGATCGCGAAGTCGCTCGGCCGAGCCGCCGTGCAGGCCTACGGTCCGGCGCGCGCGCAGTCGTACGCCCGCCCGGTCTGCGACACCTCCTTCGCCACCGGCGTGGCAGGCTTCCGGGCCTGACGGGCGGCTGACCGCAGCCGAGTCCCCAGTCACTCCACGGGCCGTGCGCACGTAGGGTTCCGGTCATGACGACCGCTGAACCCGCCGCGCACGGCCCGCACTCGTATCCGCACCGGCCCACGCAGGCCGTCGTCCTGGCGGGCGGCCAGGGCTCGCGGCTGCGTCCGTACACCGACGACCGCCCCAAGCCGATGGTGGAGATCCCGGGCACGGGCACGCCGATCATCGGCCATCAGCTGACCTGGCTCGCCGAGGAGGGCGTGACCGACGCCGTCGTCTCCTGCGGCCATCTGGCCGAGGTCCTCCAGGAGTGGCTGGCTCAGGCCGAACTCCCGCTGCGGGTCACGACCGTGGTCGAGACGGAGCCGCTCGGCCGCGGTGGCGGCCTGAAGTACGCGGCCGGGCACCTGCCCCACCCCGACCGGCCCTGGTACGCCACGAACGGCGACATCTGGACCCGGTTCTCGCTGCGCGAGATGGCCGACTTCCACCACGAGCGGGAGGCCACCGCGACGCTCGCCCTGGCCCGGCCGCGCATTCCGTGGGGCGTCGTGGAGACCAACGCGTTCGGTCACATCACCGACTTCATCGAGGCCCCGCCGTCCCCGTACCTGATCAACGCGGGCGTCTACGTCTTCTCCCCCGAGTTCGCCTCGCTCCTGCCGGCCACCGGCGACCACGAGCGCACGACGTTCCCGCGCCTGGCCCGCGCCAAGCGGCTCGCGGGCTTCCCGATCCCGCAGGGCGCGTACTGGCGGGCGATCGACACGGCGAAGGACCTCACGGAGGCCGCGAAGGAGCTGGCCGCACAGGGCCGTTGAGCGGCCCTCCTGCCATGGTTCTACGCCGATGGGGCCCCGCACGACGATCGTGCGGGGCCCCATCGGCGTAGCGGGCGAAGAGCGGTCAGCCGAGGAGACCGCCGACGAGCTTGCTGCCGCCCGAGGAGTCGGAACCGCCGCCGCCACCACCGTCGCCGCCGCTGGACGACGTGCCGCCGTCCGACGTGCCGCCACCCGACGTCCCGCCACCACTGGTGGGGGCGCCGCCGGTGCTGCTCGGCGGCTGCTGCGGGGTCGTCTGCTGCGGCGGGGCCTGGCCCGCCGTGGCGCCCTGCGTCGGCGTGCTGGTCGTCCCGCTGGCGCTGCCGCTCTCGCGGGCGGCGCCGGGCGAACCGGACGGGCTCGACGTGGTGCCCTGCGTCGGCGCGTTGGACGCCGAGGGGCTCGACGAGCGCCGCTCCTGCTTCTTCGTGCTGCCGGGCTCCGAGGGGAGCGGGGAGCCGGGCTGCTGGTTGTGCGGGGCGTCGCCGGGGCCCGGGGCGGTGACCCGGTCGGCGTCGCGCACGGCGCCGCCGAGCAGCGATCCGATCAGCAGGGTGAGGCCGATGACGACGGTCGCGACGACGGCGCCGCGGCGCAGGACGTAGCGGCGCAGCTCACCGAGCGTGGAGCGCGGGCCGAGCCGCCGCCAGGCACGTGAGGCGAGTCGTCCGTCGATGGAGTAGACCGGGGCGCCGGCGATGATCAGCGGCGACCATGCGGCGAGATAGATGATGTCCGGCGCGTCGTAGGCGGGGACGGTCTTCCAGCTGACGGTGACGAGGATCGCGGCGGAGAGCAGGACGCCGACGGCGGCGGCGAGCCGCTGCCAGAGTCCGAGCACCGTGAGCACGCCGACGATGACCTGGAAGAAGGCGATGGCGAGTCCGGCGCCGACCGGATGCTGCAACGCCCAGTCGCGCAGCGGCTCGGCGAGCTCCCACGGGTGCAGCGAGTTGAGCCACTTGACCATGGAGCCGCGCTCGCCGCCGTCGAAGTAGACGGGGTCGCAGAGCTTGCCCATGCCCGCGTAGATCGAGATGAAGCCGAGGAAGACGCGCAGCGGGAGCAGCACCACGCCGAGGTTCATCCGGCGCCCGGGGTAATAGGCGTGCCGGACGGGTCCGTAGCGGCGGGCGGCGGTGCTCTCGGTGTCGTCCTCGCCGTCGTCGGGGCCGTCGAACTCGTCGCCCCGGTAGCGGACTTGGTCGAGCTCGCCGGAGTCCTCGAAGGCGCTGCCGGACTGCCGCATCTTGGGCAGGATCCGGGCGCCGGGCTCGACGACGGGCGTCTCCTGGGTCGGCTCGCCCGCGTACAGGTCGTCGACGTCGATGCGCGGGATGACCTGCGTGGCACCGGCCGCTTCCGGCTCGCCGGGGCGGCGCGCGCCGGTCAGCAGGCCGTCGGCGGCGAAGGCGCCGCCGCTCATGACGACGGGGCGTCGGCGGGCCGCCGGCGTACCGGCGGCGGTGATCACGGGAATGCGCGCGGTCGCCGCGTCGACGGCGGACAAGTGCCGGGCGATGCGCGGGAGTTGAGTCTTCTGCGCCGTGGGGAGCTGCACGCGGAAACTCGCGTGGTTGACGATGACCTGCGCCGGGTCGCACGGAACCTTCACCATGCTCAGCGCGGGGCCGTCGTCGAATCCCGACGAGCGGTCCCCCGAGGGTGTGCGGGGCGTTCTGGTGTCCACACTCATCTAACCGAGTGATGTGTGTTTAGGACACTGCCTTGACTGCGCCAAAATGTCCGGGCCCCGTCAAGGTCATCACGGGTCCGTCGCCGACTGCGGGTGCGCGAGAAGCCCCACCGGCCGGCAGCCGACGACGAGACCGGGAATCAGCTCCGGCGCCGAGCAGCCTCGTAGAGGACAACACCCGCGGCCACACCGGCGTTCAGCGACTCGGCGCCACCCGGCATCGGGATCCGGACCCGGTAGTCACAGGTCTCCCCGACCAGCCGGGAAAGACCCTTCCCCTCGCTGCCGACGACGATGACGACGGGCCCTTCGAGCGCGGCGAGGTCACCCACGGTGTCCTCCCCGTCGGCGGCGAGCCCGACGATGGCGAGGCCCGCCTTCTTGTACTGCTCAAGGGCGCGGGTCAGATTGGTGGCGCGAGCCACCGGCGTGCGCGCGGCGGCACCGGCGGACGTCTTCCAGGCCCCGGCGGTCATCCCGGCGGCACGCCGCTCGGGCACCACGACCCCGTGCCCGCCGAACGCGGAGACGGAGCGGACGACGGCGCCCAGGTTGCGCGGGTCCGTCACCCCGTCGAGGGCGACGATCAGCGGGTCCTGGCCCTCGTCGAACGCGGCGGCGACCAGGTCCTCCGGGAACGCGTACTCGTAGGGCGGCACCTGGAGCACGAGGCCCTGGTGGTTCAGCCCGTTGGTCATCCGGTCCAGCTCGGGGCGCGGGGCCTCCATGAGGTGGATGCCGCCGCGCTCACCGGCGAGCTGGAGCGCCTCGCGGACCCGCTCGTCGTTGTCGATGAACTGCTGGACGTAGAGCGTGCTCGCGGGCACGCCCTCGCGCAGCGCCTCGACGACCGGGTTGCGGCCGACGACCATCTCGGAGGTGGACTTGCCGCGCGGGCCGCCGGTGCGGCTGGTGGGGCGGCCCTGGGCGCGCTTGGCCTGGGCCGTCGCGATGCGGTTCTTCTTGTGCTTCTTGCGCATCTCGGCGGGCGGGGTCGGGCCCTTGCCCTCGAGCCCCTTGCGTCGCTGGCCGCCACTGCCGACCTGCGCGCCCTTCTTGCCGGACATGCGGCGGTTGTTGTTGGCGGCCATGACCTACCTGTTCTCTTACGACGAATGTGTGTACGTATATGCCAGTGTGCCGCCCCGTGCGTCGGACGGCACACTTCAGGGTGCGCTCAGCGCGGGCCGAGCGTCCAGCGCGGCCCCTGCGGGCTGTCCTCGATGACGAGCCCGGACTGGCCGAGCTGGTCGCGGATGGCGTCGGCGGTGGCCCAGTCCTTGCGGGCCCGGGCCGCCTCGCGCTGGTCGAGCACGAGCCGTACGAGGCTGTCGACGACGCCGTGCAGGTCCTCGCCCTGTCCCAGGTCGCCCGCCCAGTGGGCGTCGAGCGGGTCGAGGCCGAGGACGCCGAGCATGGCGCGCACCTCGGCGAGGCGGGCGACGGCGCCCTCCTTGTCGTCGGCGGCGAGGGCGGAGTTCCCCTGGCGCACGGCGGTGTGCACGATGGCCAGCGCCTGCGGGACGCCCAGGTCGTCGTCCATCGCCTCGGCGAAGGCCGGCGGCACCTCGGCGGCCGGGGCGACGGTGCCCCCGGCCAGCTCGGTGACGCGCTGGATGAAGCCCTCGATGCGCGCGAACGCCGACTCGGCCTCGCGCAGCGCTTCCTCGCTGTACTCGATGGTCGAGCGGTAGTGCGGGGTGCCCAGGTAGTACCGGAGCACGATCGGCCGCCAGTGCTTGACCATCTCGGAGACGAGGACGCTGTTGCCCAGCGACTTCGACATCTTCTCGCCGGCCATGGTGACCCAGTAGTTGTGCACCCAGTACTTCGCGAAGTCGTCGCCGAAGGCCTTGGCCTGCGCGATCTCGTTCTCGTGGTGCGGGAAGACCAGGTCGAGGCCGCCGCCGTGGATGTCGAAGGCGGGGCCCAGGTACTTGTGGGCCATGGCCGAGCACTCCAGGTGCCAGCCCGGACGGCCGCGGCCCCACGGCGTCTCCCAGCTGGGCTCGCCCGGCTTGGTCGCCTTCCACATGGCGAAGTCGCGCGGGTCGCGCTTGCCGGTGATGCCCTCCTCGGGCGGCTGGCGCAGCCCGTCGAGCTCCTGGTTCGACAGCTCCAGATAGCCGGGGAACGAGCGCACGTCGAAGTACACGTTCCCGTCGGCCTCGTAGGCGTGACCGCGCTCGATGAGCCCGCGCATCATCTCGATCATCTCGGGGACGTGGCCGGTGGCGCGCGGCTCGTACGTCGGCGGCAGGCAGCCGAGAGCGTCGTAGGCGTCGTTGAACGCCCGCTCGTTCTCGTACCCGATCGACCACCACGGCCGGTTCTGCTCGGCCGACTTCTTGATGATCTTGTCGTCGATGTCCGTCACGTTGCGGATGAACGTGACGTCGTAGCCGCGGTACGCGAACCAGCGCCGCATGATGTCGAAGTTGAGCCCCGACCTGATGTGCCCGATGTGCGGGGCCGCCTGCACGGTCGCACCACAGAGGTAGATCGAGACACAGCCCGGCGTGAGCGGGATGAAGTCACGGATCTGCCGGGCGCTGGTGTCGTACAGGCGAATAGTCACGCCTCCAGGGTAGTAGCCCCGAGGGAGTGCGGGCGCCCCTTCAGGAGCGCGGGGAACTGCGCGCCCGGCCCCCGCGACGCGTCACTCGACGACGAACCGGCGGGAGCGAGGGGACGCAGTCCCCCAAAAGAGGCGAACCCCCACGAACCTCAGACCCGCCCGACGACCTTCCGGGCACGGACCCGCACGACGACCCGCTCGGCGTCGTCGGCCGACGACGCGTTGAACTCCGCGTACTTCTTCCCGGTGTACTTCAGCGACAGCTCGTCGATGAGTTCCTGACCACCCTCGGTGGTGATCTCGACGGTGCCGCGGATCTCGGCGTAGGCGTACGGGTTGTCGGCGGGCTGCACGAGCACCGTCACCCGGGGGTCGCGCCGCAGGTTCTTCTCCTTGCGGCGGCCGACGGTCGTGGAGAACAGCACGTCGTCGCCGTCGCGCTTGGCCCACACCGGGGAGACCTGCGGGCTCCCGTCGGGCTGGATGGTGGCGACACCGATGAAGACCTTGCTGTCGAGCAGGGCCTTGAGCTCGTCGGAGAGCTGGGCGGACATGGCTTCACTCCTTCTCGTGAGACTGCGGACGAATACCCGATCCTGCGGCAACACACCGCACGGGCCCGGTATTTCGGCCGGGTGTCACCCACGGCGACTGCCGCGTCGTCGTGGCTCGGCGGAGCCGCCGATGAACACAGCCCTGCGCCCTTGGAGGGGCCTTCGGCCCGCCAAGGCCACCAGGGCGCCCACGCAGGCCAAGGCCGCCGCCGGGGCCAGTACCGCCCATGGGGCCCGCTCCGCGTACGGGAGGTTCTCCATCAGGAGGCGGCCCCATTCGGGGGTGGGGGGCTGGGTGCCCAGGCCCAGGAAGCTGAGGGAGGCGAGGGCGAGGGTCGTGGGGGCCAGGCGGAGGGCCGCGTGGCGGGTGACCGGGCCGAGGACGCCGGGCAGGACGTGGCGGCGCAGGATGTGCGGGCGGCCCGCGCCCTGGGCGAGCGCGGCCTCGACGTGGCCCGAGGCCCGTTCCGTCTCGGCCAGCGCCGCGGTGTGCGCGGCCAGCGGGGCCCAGCCGACGGCGGCGACGGCGACGGCCGCGCCGGTCTGCCCGGCCCCGAACAGGCCGGTGACCAGGAGCCCGGCGAGGATCGCGGGCAGCGCGTTGGCGACCTCGGCCGGGCCCTTGGCCCAGCGGGTGAGGCCGAGGGCGATGCCCACGATCCAGCAGGCGGCGCAGACGGCGGCCGCCGTGGCCAGGGTGCGCAGCGCGCCGTGGCCGAGCCGGGCCAGCACGTCGCGGCCGAGCGCGTCGGTGCCGAAGGGGTGGGCGCCCGACGGCGGGGCGAGGCGGGCGGTCAGCTCGACCTGGAGCGGGTCGCGGGTCAGGCCCCAGACCAGCACCGTGAGCAGGGCGGCGGCGAGGGCGAGCGACGCGTACGTGGCCGCCCGCCCGCCCGCGCGCACCGGAGCGGCGCCGGGCAGCGCACCCGCGCGCAGGGCGGGGCCGAGCAGCCGTCGCCGGACGAGTTCGACGGCGACGGCCGCGACGACGCCGAGCGCGAGCAGCGCGAGGAGGCAGCCCTGGAGCAGCGGAAGGTCGAGGTCGAGCGCGGCGGCGACGGCGGTGCCGCCGAGGCCGGGGATGGCGAACACCGCCTCGACGGCGGCCGCCGCCCCGGTCAGGCCGACCATGGTGAGCCCCGCCTGCGGCAGCACGGCGGGCAGGGCGCGGCGCACCGCGTGCCGGGCGATGCGTGAGCGCGGCATGCCGTTCGCGCGGGCGGTGCGCACCCAGGGTTCGGCGAACGCGGTGGGCAGCGCGTCCTGCGCGAGCCGTCCGAGGACGGCGCCCGCGGGCAGGCCGAGGGCGAGCGCGGGCAGCACGGCGGAGGCGGGCGAGGCCCAGCCCTGCGCCGGGAACCAGCCGAGCCGGACGGCGAACAGCGTCGCGAGGACGGAGGCGAGCAGGAACTCGGGGAGGGCGGCGAGCACCCCGGCGACCACGCCGTTCGGAGGCTCGGCCCGGCCGCGGCGCAGGGCCGGCAGACACACGGCCACCGCGACGAGGACGGCGACCACCATCGCGTACGCCATCAGCGACACGGACACGTGGAAGCCGGCGGAGACGTCCGCGCCGACGTCGGCGCCCGTCACCCAGGACGTGCCGAGGTCCCCGTGCGCGAGGCCGCGCAGCCACTGCCCGAGGAAGGTGAACGGGCCGTCGCCGAGCCCCAGTTGGTCGCGCACCTCGGCGAGCTGCTTCGGTGTCGTGGGCGCGTCCCCGTACCGCGCGTGCAGCACGGTCAGGGCCGGGTCGGTGCGGGTGAGCCAGGGCAGCAGCGCGGTGAGCGCGAGCAGCCCGCCCGCGGCGGCGACCCGCCCCGCGCCCACCTTGAGGCTCGTCGGACTCAGCTTCCTCACGCGCGTGTCTCCAGGCCGATGAACTGCCGCTCGTAGGGGTCGAGGACGACGCCGCGCACCCCGGCGCCGACGCCCTGGAGGTGTTCCTCGTGGACGATCGGCACGACGGCGTCGGTACGCAGCACGGCGGCCTCGGCGGCGAGCACGGCGCGCTGCCGGGCCGCGCCCTCGCGGCCCGCGGCGTCGCGCACGGCGGCGTCCACGCGGGCGTCGCGCAGCTGGGAGATGTTGAAGCTGCCGCCGCCGGTGAAGTCGGAGGCGAGGTACGAGACCGGGTCGCCGGTGTCCAGCGCGGTGGAGCGGGACATCAGGAACGCGTCGTAGTCGCCGTCCAGCGCCCCGGCCTCCAGGCGCGCGTAGTCCTTGACGACGAGGCGCACCCCGAACCCGGCCCGCTTCAGCTGCTGTCCGAGCGCGGCGGCGACCTCGGGCAGCTCGGCCCGGTTGGTGTACGTGGCGAGGGTGAGCGTGCGGCCGCGCGGCGCCGTGGCCGCCACCCGGCCGGTGACCGGCAGCCGCTTGCCGTCGGCCCAGGCGAACCCGGGTCCGAGCAGCCCGTCGGCGCGCTCCGCGTATCCCTCGTAGACGCTGCTCGCCAGCGCGCTGGTGTCGACGCCCGCGCGGACGGCGGCGCGCAGCCCGGGGTCGGCGAGCGGGCCCCTGCGGGTGTTGAGGTACAGGGTCGTGGTGCGCACGGTGGCGACCCGCCGGGCCCGGCCGCCGAGCACCAGCGCCTGCGCGGCGGGCACGAACTCGGCGACCTCGATCTGGCCCGAACGCAGCGCGTTGGCGCGGGCGTTGTTGTCGGCGACGAAGGTGACGTCGAGGCCGCGCGCGGCGGCCCGGCCGCGCCAGTGCCCGTCGAACCGGTCGAGCGTCGCGGACACCGCCCCGTTCACCTTCGTCAGGGCGAACGGGCCGGTGGCGGTGCCGACGGGGTCCACCGTCCCGCCCGTCCGGTAGGCGGCGGGCGAGAAGACGGCGAGCGAGGGGTTCGCGAGGCGCGCGGGCAGCAGCGGATCGGCGTCCCCGGCCGTGATCCGCACGGTCCGCTCCCCCACCGCCTCGGCGGTCAGCTTCACGTCGCTCAGGACGCGCGGGGTGACCTTCGCCCGCCCGGCCTCGGTCAAGGACCGTGCGACGGCGGCGGCGGTGACGTCCCGGCCGTCCTGGAAGCGCGCGGCGCGCAGGGTGAACTCCCAGGTGGTGGCGGTGGTACGGGTCCACTTCGCGGCCAGCGCGGGATGGATCACGCCATCGGCGTCCATCCGGGTCAGCCCGTCGACGACCGCGAGCCGGCTCAGCAGCAGACCGTCGTCGCCGTACGGGGACAGGCCCTGGGTGGGCGCGAAGGCGAGGTCGACGCCGAGCCGGCCGCCGCGCGCGGTGCCGGTGAACGCCCCGCAGGCGCTGGTGAACCCGAGCCCGGCCGCCGCGAGCAGGAAGCCACGGCGGCGCATCAGCCGACGGGAAGGGGCACGGGCACGGCGGCGGGCAGCGGCAGTTCGAAGTGGACGATGCCCTGTCCGCCGCCGGGCAGCTCGCGCTCGTCGCAGACCTCGCTCGCGAGCGCCCGCCAGAACGGTTCGGCGCCGCTCACGGCCGGGTCGGTGTGCAGGTAGATCGCGTCGTAGCCGCCGACGCCCGCGACGAAGGCGGTCAACTCGCGCACCAGGGCGCGGGCCAGGCCGTGCCGCCGGTGCTCGGGGCGTACGTAGATGCGGCACAGCTGGGCGGTGGAGCCGGACGGGAAGCGGTCGGCGACCCATCGCGGGTTGGGCGGCGCGGCCGGACCGCGGTCCCGCACCCCGCCGGTGGCGACGATCTCACCGCTGGGCAGGTGCTCGGCGACGAGCAGCGTGCGGCGCTCGGGGCGCAGGTAGTGGCCGGCCGGGTCGATGATGTCGGCGTGCCAGCGCGGCACGTAGCCGGACTTCAGGTCGCGGTACACGGTGTCCAGCATGACGGCACGGGCCCCGTCCACATCGCCGTCACCGGCCACGCGGATCACGTAGTCGCCCATTGCCTGCCTTCGCGTCGTCCGAGCCCTGATCGGCCCGCGTCACGCGAGCCGATCATCCTGCCCTGACATGCTAACTGCAAGTAATGCGCAATAAGGGGGCGGGGCGGCTTCCGTGCAGGTCAGGCGGTACCGGCCCGCACCACCAGCGCCGTCGCCACCGCCATCAGCCCCTCGTCGCGCCCGGGGAAGCCGAGCCCGTCGGTGGTCGCGCCCGAGACGGAGACCGGCGCTCCGGCGGCCTCGGACAGCACCTTCTGCGCCTCGTCGCGCCGCTTGCCGATCTTCGGCCGGGGGCCGACGACCTGCACCGCGACATTGCCGATCACGAATCCCGCGTCCCGCACGATCCGGGCCGCCTCCGCGAGCAGCGTGAGCCCGCTCGCCCCCGACCACTCGGGGCGCCCGGTGCCGAAGTGCTGGCCCAGGTCACCGAGCCCTGCGGCCGAGAACAGCGCGTTGCAGGCGGCATGGGCGACGACGTCGGCGTCGGAGTGCCCGGCGAGCCCGGGGCCCGTGTAGTCGGGGGCCTCCCACTTCAGCCCGGCGCACCACATCTCCCGCCCCTCCTCGAAGGCGTGGATGTCGGTCCCGATCCCGACCTGCGGCAGCACGTACGGAAACGGCTGCTGGACCGGCTGCTGGTCAGAACCCATCGTTGGCCCTCCTGCGGGCGAGCACGGCCTCGGCGAGGACGAGGTCGAGGGGGCGGGTCACCTTGAACGCCTCCTCGTGCCCGGGCACGAGCACGACCTGAAGCCCGAGCTGCTCCACCATGCTCGCGTCGTCGGTCACGTCCTCGGTGACGCTGTCGTGCGCCAGCCGGAGCGTTTCGTGGTCGAAGCCCTGCGGGGTCTGCACCGCGCGCAGCTTGGCCCGCGACGGGGTCGCGACGACCGGCTCGGGGCTGCCGTCGGTGGTCGGCACGACCTCCTTGACGGTGTCCGCGAGCGGCAGCGCGGGCACGACGGCCGGGGAGCCGTCCCGTACGGCCTCGATGACCGCGTCGACGGTGTCCACCGGCACCAGCGGCCGGGCCGCGTCGTGCACGAGGACGATGTCGATGCCGTCGGGGAGGGCGTCGAGCCCGAGCTTCACGGACTCCTGGCGGGACGCGCCGCCGGGCACGACGACGAAGTCGGTCCGCTCGGGCAGCGCGTGGTCGGCGAGCAGGCTCTTCACCTCGGCCGCGCCGTCGGGCGGGGCGACGACCACGACGAGGGAGACGGAGCGGGACGCCGCCATGGCGCGCACGGCGTGGATCAGCATCGGGGTGCCGCTCAGCGCGCGGAGCGCCTTGGGGGTGCCCGGACCGAGGCGTACGCCCCGGCCGGCGGCCGGAATCACGGCCGCGGTGCGTGCTCGGGCGACAACGGGACGCGTTTCGTCAGACATCGGTTCCGTTCAGGTTTGTACGCTCGGGGGTGGTGGGTATGGCCACATCGTGCCGGGCGCGACGCCTTGACCGGACCCCTTCCGTGACACCGGTCGAGCCTGCTGTCCGGGCCCGGCACATCAGGGGACGGCACATCGACGTACATCCCGGGGCGAGCGGATACAAGCATGCCGCAGCGCCCGGCGACACCATAAGGGTCAGCGGGCACCACGGCATTTGTTTCCTACGCGCTCATCCCGCGCAGCGGCGCGTCAGGACGCGAGGACCTCGTCGAGCAGGGCCTCGGCCTTGTCCTCGTTCGTGTTCTCCGCGAGAGCGAGCTCACTCACCAGGATCTGGCGAGCCTTGGCGAGCATGCGCTTCTCACCCGCGGACAGTCCGCGCTCACGCTCACGACGCCAGAGGTCACGTACAACCTCCGCGACCTTGATGACATCACCGGAGGCGAGCTTCTCCAGGTTTGCCTTGTAGCGGCGCGACCAGTTCGTGGGCTCCTCGGCGTACGGCGCGCGCAGTACCTCGAAGACCCGGTCGAGCCCGTCCTGACCGACCACATCACGCACGCCGACGAACTCCGCATTGTCCGCTGGCACACGTACCGTCAAGTCGCCCTGGGCGACCTTCAGCACCAAGTAGGTCTTGTCCACGCCTTTGATCTGGCGAGTTTCGATAGCCTCGATCAGCGCGGCCCCGTGATGGGGATAGACCACGGTGTCGCCAACCTTGAACGTCATGTGACAGGTACCCCTTCCGTGGCTATCCAGGGTAACACGGAAACTGCGGGTTCTGAATGGCGTTTTCGCAGGTCAGGGCATATCTCGGGGCTTGACAACAACAACAGGAACGTGCTGCGAAGGGGTCCGCGGACGGAAGAGGAGCGGGGTATTCGCAGGTCGGAGCAGCTGTCCGACGAAGGAGAAACGCGAACGTTACAGCCCCTTGAACAGACGTCCAAGGGGTCGAACGTCCCGGTTTGTGAGGTTCGGGACGGGAGACTTCCGCTACTCCGTTCGGGCGCACTGAGCTCCGTTCGAGCCGAATCAGGAATTGATCACCGCGTTTCCCGTGGCCGGGTGATCGTTTTTCCGTACCCCCATGCATTCCTTACCGGAAATCCGTACCCACCGCTGGACAGGCCCTATGCGAATGACGAACAAGGGGCCATTGGTGACGGTGAGGAACACGCGATGTCCGGTGCGTGTGCGACGGCCTGCGACGAGCCGACGGCCGCTAGGGCCTGTCTTCAAACTCCCCTCTGCTCCGCGACGCCTGGCACGCACTCTCGCCGCACCGGGCACAAACCCAAGTACGTCCAGTACGAGGCCTTGCACCCGGCACGCCGAGAGCACGCACCAGACGCCGCGGAGCCGCCCTCCGGGCGACGAGGGGAGTTCGAAGACAGGCCCTAGGGGCGGGTCGGGTGCGATGGCGTGAGAACGGCTCGGTAATCTAAGGCCGCTGACAGACCCTTAGGACGGCTTTACATCCTGTGAAGCCGTCTGTCCCGCCCACGTTCAAGGAGTAGCCGCCGCCGTGAGCAGCAGCCTTCGACGCGGCGCCCTCGCCGCCGCCGCCATCGCGTTCTCGATCGCCTCGCTCGCCGCGTGCGGTGCCGGCCACAACGCGCAGACGCTTGAGGTGAAGCCGGACAACGCCGCGACGTCGGTCGGCGACATCAAGGTGCAGAACGCCACCGTGATCACCCAGCCCGACCGCACCTCCAAGGGCCCGGCCGTCGTCACCGCCACCGTCTTCAACAACGGCAGGTCCGACCAGAAGCTCGACGGCATCACCGTCGACGGGGTCGGCAAGACCGCGACCCTGACCGACGCCAAGGGCGGCTCGACCATCACGGTCCCGGCCGGCGGCTCCGTCGTCCTCGGCGGCAAGGGCAACGCCTCCGCCGAGCTGCCCAACAGCCGCACCGCGGTCCTCGACGGCAACGCGCAGCCGATCACCTTCTCCTTCAGCCAGGCCGGTGACGTGAAGCTGAAGGCGTTCGTGGTGCCGGCCGAGAGCTACTTCGAGAAGTGGGGCCCGACCGAGGCGCCGCAGACGCCGTCCCCGTCGGCCTCGGAGTCGACCTCCACGTCGCCGTCGTCGTCCGCCACGGCCTCGAACTCCGCGACGTCGTCCGCGACGGCCACGGAGTCCGCCACGGGCCGCTGAGCCCTTACGACGTGCCGTAACGCCCCGGGGGGGGGGGTCCCGCTGGGGGCTGCCCCCGGGGGGGTTTTTTTTTTTTTTTTTTTTTTTTCCCGCGAGGCTCCCAATCTCACCTTTTGCCCAAGACAACGAACACGGCCACATCAGGCCGGGG
>NZ_JBHVIX010000023.1:45115-103260 GCF_042799415.1 Streptomyces sp. NPDC057694 | reverse complement strand
CTGCGAACCCCGATCTGTCTTCAACGACGTCCACGCGTCCCCCCACTGACCTCCGCCCCCCGCCGCCGTGCCTCAACCCCCTGGGGGCGGATCCCAGCTGGGATCCGCCCCCGGGGCGTTTCGTGCTCTTCGCGGCTGTCGGCGCCGGCGGGCCTACGGCTCGAACTTGTAGCCGAGGCCGCGGACCGTGACCAGGTAGCGCGGGGCGCCCGGGTCCGGCTCGATCTTGGCGCGCAGGCGCTTCACGTGGACGTCGAGGGTCTTGGTGTCGCCCACGTAGTCCGCGCCCCAGACCCGGTCGATGAGCTGCATACGGGTGAGCACGCGGCCCGCGTTGCGCAGCAGCATCTCCAGCAGGTCGAACTCCTTCAGCGGGAGGTCGACCTTGGAGCCGGAGACGGTCACCACGTGCCGGTCGACGTCCATCCGCACCGGGCCCGCCTCCAGGGCCTGCGGCGCGACCTCCTCGGGCTCGCCGCGGCGGCGCAGGACGGCCCGGATACGGGCGACCAGCTCGCGCGACGAGAAGGGCTTGGTGACGTAGTCGTCGGCTCCTATTTCGAGACCGACGACCTTGTCGATCTCGCTGTCCTTGGCGGTCACCATGATCACCGGGACGTTGGAACGGCCACGCAGCTGGCGGCAGACCTCCGTGCCGGGCAGGCCCGGCAGCATCAGGTCGAGCAGGACGAGGTCGGCGCCGTTGCGCTCGAACTCGTCGAGGCCGTCGGGCCCGGTGGCCGCGATGGCGACCTCGAAACCCTCCTTGCGGAGCATGTAGGACAGGGCGTCGGAGAACGATTCCTCGTCCTCTACGACAAGCACTCGGGTCACGGAAGGACCTCCGGGGCGGCAGGGATGGATTCGTATGCGGTTGTGTGATCGGGCCCGTGTGCGTCGTCTTCGTCGCGTACGTCTCCGGGGCCTTCGGGGTAAGAGCTGAGGGGGCTGCGGGTCGATGCCGCTTCCGGCAGCCGCAGCGTGAAGGTGGAGCCCTGGCCTTCCGAGCTCCACACGGTGACCTCTCCGCCGTGGGAGGCGGCCACGTGCTTGACGATGGCGAGGCCGAGGCCCGTACCGCCCGTCGCGCGGGAGCGGGCCGGGTCGACCCGGTAGAAGCGCTCGAAGATGCGCTCCTTGTCCCTGTCGGAGATGCCGATGCCCTGGTCGGTGACGGCTATCTCGATCAGGTCGCCGCCGGGTGCGGTCACCCGGCGGGCGGCTATGCCGACGCGGGTGCGGGCGGGCGAGTAGTTGACCGCGTTCTCCACCAGGTTGCCCAGGGCGGCGGCGAGCTGCCCCCTGTTGCCCCAGACGCGGACGTCGGCGGTGCCGCCGGCGGCCATGGTGATCTGCTTGGTGGCGGCGGGCTGGCGGCAGCGGTCGATGGCCTCGGCGACCAGCTCGTCGACGCGGACCGGCTCGGCGTCCTCCAGCGGGTCGTCGTTCTGCACCCGGGAGAGGTCGATGAGCTCCTGGACCAGGTTGGTCAGGCGGGTCGCCTCGATCTGCATCCGGCCCGCGAAGCGCTCGACGGCCTCGGGGTCGTCGGAGGCGTCCATGACGGCCTCGGAGAGCAGGGAGAGGGCGCCGACCGGGGTTTTGAGTTCATGGCTGACGTTGGCGACGAAGTCGCGGCGGACCGCCTCGATGCGGCGGGCCTCGGTCAGGTCCTCGACGAGGAGGAGCACCAGGCGGGAGCCGAGCGGGGCCACGCGGGCGGAGACGGCGAGGGCTTCGCCGCGGCCGGTGCCGCGGCGCGGCAGATCCAGCTCGACCTGCCGTATCTCGCCGTCGCGCCGGGTGTCGCGGGCCATCTGGAGCATCGGCTCCACGGCGAGCTTGCCGCCGCGGACGAGACCGAGCGCGTACGCCGCCGAGCTGGCCTTGACCACGCTGTCCGCCTCGTCGAGGACGACGGCGGAGGAGCGCAGCACGGAGAGGACCGTGTCCACGCCGGGCGGCAGGGCGGGGTCCGTGTGCAGGGAGGTCCGGGTGGGGCGCTTCTGGTCGCGTTCGCTCCAGCGGAACGCCAGCGTCGCGATCGCCCCGGTGCACACTCCGGCGATCGCTGAGGCTGCGGCGACCGCCGCGTTCACGTCCATGTCTCCAGGTTATGCGGCCCGAGCCGGTCCTCCACAGCCGTCCGAGTGGACGCTCGAACACTCGTCGCCCAGAGTTCACCTTCAGTACGGTGCCGATTCATTTCAGATGCCGGATCCGGACGCGTACGACACGGAACGTGGGAGCGTGGGGCCGACCGGGTCCCACGGACACCATCCTGAGCATCCTTGAGAGAGGGCACGTCGTATGCGTGACGCGTACCACGAGGAACTTGACTCGATCGGCGAGGGCCTGGTCGAGATGGCCCGCCTTGTCGGGTCGGCGATCGGGCGCGCCACCACGGCCATGCTCGACGCCGATCTGAAGCTCGCCGAGACCGTGATCGCCGCCGACCAGAAGGTGGACGATCTGCAGCACGAGCTGGAGGCGCGGGCCATAGCCCTGCTGGCGCGGCAGCAGCCGGTGGCCACCGATCTGCGGATCGTGGTCACCTCCCTGCGGATGAGCGCCGACCTGGAGCGCAGCGGCGACCTGGCCCAGCATGTCGCCAAGCTGGCCCGGCTGCGCTTCCCCGAGCGGGCCGTCCCGCACGACCTGCACGCGACCATCCTGGAGATGGGCCAGCTCGCGCAGCGTCTGATGGCGAAGGCCGCCGAGGTCATCATCACCAAGGACGTCGATCTGGCGATGCAGCTGGAGCAGGACGACGACGAGATGGACCTGCTGCACCGCACGCTCTTCCAGCACCTGATGGACGAGAAGTGGAAGCACGGCATCGAGACGGCGGTCGACGTGACGCTGCTCGGCCGCTACTACGAGCGGTACGCCGACCATGCCGTGGCGGTCGCCAAGCGGGTCGTCTACCTGGTGACGGGCGAGCACGCGGACGACGTGCAGGCGGCGGCGACGGCGGGTGCGGCGGCCTCGACAACAGGAGCGGCGGCCTCGACGACGAGTACGGCGGGCGACAGCGCCTGACCGGTTCCTGTCCTACGCGGCCGAGGGCCCCGCACCCCATACGGGTGCGGGGCCCTCGTCCGTCAGCGGTCAGCCGGAGCAGCCGCCGCACTGGCACGGCGCGCCGGACTGGCAGCCGCAGCCACAGCCGGAGCCGCAACCGCAGGCTCCGACGATCACCAACTCCGGTACGGGCCGGCTCACTTCGACGAGCGTCTCGGGTGTCTGGTCGGGCCTGGTGGACTCGGCAGCCATGGTTCCCTCCTCGATGGACCTGTGTGGACCTCCGTGGCGGAGAGCCTCATCCATTGCATGCCCATCCCGGTGGGCGCATCAACGGCGCACATGAGCAGAGAGCCCGGCCGCACCGCACCACGCACCACCGGGAAAACCCTCTCCCCAACTGTCACAGGCATGCCATACGCTGCCCCCAGCAGCCGCGCCCCGGTCCCTCCGCCGGACGGACACGGGCGTCGCGCGGCGCTCTCATCTCCCGGCCGTCCGCCGGGATCCTTTGTGGGGGTACACGACTGTGCGTACGCGCAGCATCTCTACCGCGACGGCGCTCGCGGTCCTTTTCTCATCGGCGGCGCTGAGCGCCGTCGCGGCCGGCACCGCATCGGCGGCCACGGCCACCGTCGCCTCACCGGCCGGTCTCGTCGCCGACGGCGCGCTGAAGCGCGTCTTCCTCGGGGACACCTCGGGCGGCAAGATCCTGGCCGTCGACTACACGGGCAAGCTCGTCGACTCGACGAGCGGTCTCGGCGCCCTCAGCGACATCGCGGTCTCCGACGACGGCGCCACGCTGTACGCGGCCGTGCGGGACAGCCACGAGATCGTGGCGCTCGACGCGGCCACGCTCGACGTGGTCCGGCGCTACCCGGTCGCCACCGACACCGGGCCCACCTACGTCGCGTTCAGCGCCGGCAAGGCGTGGTTCACGTACGGCGACCAGTGGGACGGCGACCTCGGCTCGGTCGACCCGGGCGTGGACCCGGCGAGCGGCACCGACCCGGTGGCGCTCCAGCAGTTCCCCACCGAGGGCACCTCCATCGGCATCTGGGGCCAGGGCCTGCTCGACACCGACCCGTCGCAGCCTGGCATCCTCGCGATCGGTGAGACCGGCATCTCCACGGACTCCATGGCGGTGGTCGACGTGTCGGGCGCCGCGCCGACGGCGGTCGCCTATTACGGGGGCGACTACACGCTGAACAGCGGCATCGGCGACATCGACCTGGTCCCCGGCGGCAGCGAGGTGCTGGTCAACGGCGCCGTGCGGGACGCGTACGCGGACGGGAAGTTCCACGAGGCCGGCTCCTACCCCAGCGGGCTGCGCGCCGACATCGCGCCGAACGGCGTGGTCGCGCAGTACACCGGCAGCAAGGTGGTGACGTACGCGCCGAACTCCTCCAAGGTCGTGCACAGTTACCCGCAGAGCACCGAGGTGGCGGCGCTGGAGTGGGCCCCCGACCTGTCCCGGGTGTTCACGCTCGTGGCGAGCGGCACCGGCTACGCGCTCAAGGTGCTCACCGACCCGACGCTCAACAACCCGACTCTGACGGTCAGCGCCCCGTCGAAGGCGACCCGCGCCAAGAAGCTCACCGTCAGCGGCAAGCTCTCCGCGACCGTCGCCCTGCCGGCCGGCGTGAAGCTCGCCGTCACCCGCACCGACCTGGAGTCCCCGAACGGCAAGGCGCTCGCCTCCGTCACGGTGAAGAGCGACGGCACCTACGCCTTCAGCGACACCCCGCCGGCCGGCGGCACGGTCACCTACACGGTGTCGTACGCGGGCGACGCCACGCACTCGGCGGTCTCCGCGTCCGACAAGGTGGCGGTCTCGCGCACCACGCCGTCCCTGACGCTGAACAAGAACGGCAACGTCTACTCGTACGGCGCCGACGTCTCCTTCACCGCGCACCTCGGCTCGACGTACAAGAACCGCACGGTGGAGATCTGGGCGAACCCGTACGGCAGCGACAAGCCGAACAAGCTGATCAGGACGGCCAAGGTCAACTCCAGCGGAAACGTCTCCGCGACCGTGGACATGAAGCGCGACACGACGGTGACCGCGGTGTTCGCCGGGGACGCGCGGACCGCGGCCAAGACGGCGAAGTCGACCGCCTACGCGCGCGTGACGGTGTCGAACTCGATCTCCAAGCACTACAAGACGGGGAAGATCGGCTCGCACTCCTACTACTGGTTCCACAAGAAGACGAGCCCTGTGGTGACCACGACGATGTCGTACTACAAGGGCCGCAAGGAGCGCCTGCAGGTCGAGGTCTACTACAACGGCAAGTGGTACGACTCCGGCTCGGAGTACTTCAAGCTCGGCACGAACGGCAAGGTGGCCGTCAGCCTCGGCGCCCCCGGTGAGGCGGGCATCAAGGCGCGCGTGCGCACCTCGTACATCAACAACTCGTCCGGGGACAACGTGAACTCGACGACGCACAGCTCCTGGAAGTACCTGTACTTCACCAAGTAGCGCGTCCCGCGGTTACGTTCGCTCCATGACTGACGTGATCGTCCTCAACGGCGGCTCCAGCTCCGGCAAGACCAGCATCGCGCGGTCCTTGCAGGAGCTGTTGCCGTCTCTGTGGCTGACCCTGGGCACCGACACGTTCGTGGCGGCGCTGCCCTCGGCGGACGCCGGGATCGAGTTCGGCGCGGACGGGACGGTGACCGTCGGCCCGGAGTTCCGCACGGTGGAGGCGGCGTGGATCGCGGGCGTCGCGGCGATGGCGGCGGCCGGGGCGCGGATCGTCGTGGACGAGGTGTTCCTCGGCGGCGCGGCCTCCCAGGCCCGCTGGCGCACGGCCCTCGCCGCGCACGGCCTGGACGTCCTCTGGGTGGCGGTGCGCTGCGCCCCGGAGGTGGCGGCACGCCGGGAGGCGGCGCGGGGCGACCGGATCACCGGGATGGCGGTGAAGCAGGCCGAGTCGGTGCATGTGGGGGTCGCCTACGACGTGGCGGTCGATACGGGGTCGAGCGGTGCGGAGGTGTGTGCGCGGGAGATCGCGGAGTGGGTGGGGTGACGGCCGGTGGGATGGTGCCGGTTTCGCGGTTCCCGCGCCCCTGTACGCATCTCGGGGGCACGTCAGTGGGGAGGCAGCGGCGAAGCCGCACGCCTCAGGGGCGCGGGGAACTGCGCGACCAGCCACGACGCACGCCGCACCCGACACACATCACGCCACCCGGGCCCGGGCCCGCACCTTGCGCCGCACGGCGTCCCCGCTCGCCCCGAGGGCGAGCCCGCACAGCGCGAGCCCCACGAAGACGACCGGATTCACCCAGCCCGGAACGAGTTCGGTCCCCTCCCCCGCCGAGGTGACGCACTGAGAACTCACGGGCAACATCGCCCGCGTCACCACATGGTCCCCGGGCACACCGCGGGCGGCACACATCTGGTCCGGGTCCAGGATGTAGAAGCCGGACATGAGCCCCCACGCATACGCCCCGAACGCCGCCGACCCCGCCATGACCAGCACCAGCACACAGGTCCGACCGCTCGGCGGATGCCACCGCAACGTACCGAGCCGCAGCCGCTGATACCCGCGCTTGGCAAGCGCCGCGCCGGCCCCCGCCACCAGGAACGGCGTCACGAACGGCGCGAAGGTCAGGGCCAGAAAGAGAACACTCAACAGACTCGTCACGCCGGTCCGACTCCGCGCGGCCGGGAAGGGTTGCCCAGGGGAAGCCCAACAGCCCCGGGAACTACCGTGCTTCCGTGACGCACACGCCCGGGCCCCCGCTGCTCTTCCTCGACATCGACGGACCGCTGATCCCGTTCGGTTCCCCGGCCTCCGGCGCCGGTCCCGCCCCGGACGCGGGGCCCGGACATCCCCTGCTCGGCCGGCTCGACCCGACGATCGGCCCCCGCCTGCTGGCGCTCGGCTGCACCCTCGTCTGGGCCACGACCTGGGAGCACGAGGCGAACGAAGTGGTAGCCCCGCGCATCGGTCTGCCGCCGCTGCCGGTGATCGAGTGGCCGGCCTCCCCGGCCGTCGGCGTCCCGCGCGGCCTGCACTGGAAGACCCCCGCCCTCGTCGCGCGGGCCGCTGGACGCCCGTTCGTCTGGGTCGACGACGAGATCGGCGCGATGGACCGCGAGTGGGTCGCGGCGCAGCATCCCGGGCCCGCCCTGCTGCACCGCGTCGCCCCGGCGACCGGGCTGGCCGACGACGACTTCACGGCGCTCGCCGACTGGCTGCGCGGGCCGGCCCGGGCCGATTGTCAGTGCCGGGTGCCACAGTGACGGGTATGACGGACGCTGCCACGAAACCGCTGTTGCTGACCGACATCGAGCGTGCTGTACGCGCCAGTTGGGATGCCGAGACCTGTACGCCCGAGTACCGCGCGCGCTGGACGGGGGAGAACCCCGCGCGGGATCAGTGCGGGGTGACCGCGCTGGTCGTCAACGATCTGGTCGGCGGCGATCTGCTGCGCGGCGAGGTGCATGTCGACGGTGCGTGGGTCGACTATCACTGGTGGAACAGACTCGGTGAGGGACTTGAGATCGACCTCACGCGGGAGCAGTTCGCGCCGCACGAGATCGTCACGCCGGGGACGGTGATCCCGCGGCCGCCCAATTCCGAGCTGCGCAGACTCCGGGAGGAGTACGAGCTGCTGCGCGGGCGCGTGCTCGACCGGCTCGGCGCCGCCGGAGCGCTGCCGTAGGTCAGTCCTGGCCGCGCAGATACGCGATGCCGGTGTCGAGCGCGGCCCTGAGGTGGGTGGAGTCACCGGTGGACATCATGATCGTGACTCCGCCCTGGATCCCGGCGAGCAGCGCCCCCGCCGTGCGGTCCGCGTCGAGGGAGGCCCGCACCAGACCGGCCGCCTGCACGGCACGGACACCCCGGGCCAGCTCCGCCTGCCACTGCCGCATCAGCTCCGTGACGATCGCCCGCGCGCCCGGACTCGACCGCCCGACCTGGAGGAACAGCGCGCCCAACGGGCAGTGGTCGCCCTGGAGTTCGTAGCGCCGCACCACCACGTCCCGCCACGCTTGCCATGACTCCCACGAGTCGAGGCGGCCCAGGTGCGGCTGCTGGTCCTCGATCACCCGGCCGGCCTCGAACCGGGCGACGGCGAGGAGCAGTTCGTCCTTGCCGCCGGGGAAGTAGTGGAAGAGCTGGCTCTTGCTGGTGCCGGTGCGGGCGCGGATGTCGTCGAGCGTCGTCAGGGAGACGCCCTGCTCGCGCAGCACCTCCGCCGCACCCTCGACGATCCGGCCCCGGGTGGCACGCCCCTTCGCGGTCAACGTCTCGGCCACGACCGACCTCTCCCTCTCATCGCCTCGCCCCAAAATCTGGACTTGCTGGTCCATTTTATACGGAGCACCGTGGTCGACGTCATCAGGACCGACCGACCGATCACGACCCCGAGGGGAAGCACGTCATGAGTGGACGCACGAGTGAACGCACGACCGGACGCACGAGTGGACGGCTGCACGGCAGGACGGCGCTGGTCACGGGCTCGACGAGCAACATCGGCCAGGCCATCGCCGAGGTGTTCGCCGCCGAGGGCGCCCACGTCGTCGTATCCGGACGCAACGCCGACCGGGGCGCCGCCGTCGTCGACGGCATCCGCGCGGCCGGCGGCCGGGCCGACTTCGTGGCGGCGGACCTGGACGGCACCCCGCGGGCCTCCCGCGACCTGGCCGACCGGGCGACCGAGGCCCTGGGCGGCCGCATCGACATCCTGGTCAACAACGCCGGCGTCTACCCGGCGCCCGGCACGGCCGACACCACCGAGGAGACCTTCGACCGCGTCTACGGCGTGAACGTGAAGGCCCCCTTCTTCCTGACCGCCACCGTGGCCCCGGCCATGGCGGCCGCGGGCGGCGGCACGATCATCAACCTCGGCTCGTGGATCACGCGCCTCGCCGTCCCGCTCGGCGCCCTCTACAGCTCCACGAAGGGCGCGATGGAGACCCTGACCCGCGCCTGGTCCGCCGAGTTCGGCCCGCAGGGCGTCCGGGTCAACGCGATCTCCCCCGGCGTCGTCCTCCCGCCGTCCCCCGAGGGCACCGACCCCCACCCCGGCGAGGCGATGATGCACGGCACCCCGGCGGGCACGGTCGGCACCCCCGACGCCATCGCCCACGCGGCCCTCTGGCTGGCGAGCGACGAGGCGTCGTTCGTGCACGGAACCGTGGTGGACGTGGACGGCGGCCGGACGGGGGTGGCGGTGATCGCGGCGTAGCCCGGAGCACCCGAGGGCGGGCCCTAGTCCTCGAGCCGAACCGGCATCAGGATCGAGAAGGAGTCCTCGTCGTCGGGCCGCCGGACCGCGATCGGCGCCGCGGGGGCGCCGAGCTCCAGGATCAGGCGGTCCCGGGCCCCGGCACGCAGCGCGTCCAGCAGGTACTGACGGTTGACCGCGACGCGGTCGGGGCCCTCCGTCCCGTCCGCGCAGAGGGCCACCGTGCCGTCGTCCGCCGGCCGGAGCACGCTGAGGTCGCCGGATTCCGCGGACCGGACAGGACCGGCCTCCAGGGTCTTCCGGAACGCCGCCACCTCGATGTCGGCGCGATGTCCCGCGGGCAGGGCGAGAAGGCGGCGATAGTCGGGGAAGTCGTGGTCAAGGCCCTGCCCGGCCACCTGCCGGTCCCCGGACTCCAGGGTCACCCGGCCCCCGTCGACGGTAAGCAGCACGGGCCCCGCACCGCCCACCAGCGCCCGCATCGCGTCGACGAGCGCGGTGGGCACGACGACCCGCACGCGGCCCTCGCCGCCCCCGGTGGCCCGGACCCGCGCGAGAGCCATCCGGTACCGGTCGGTGGCCACCACCCGCAGGCTCTCGCCCTCGATGTCGAACAGCACCCCGCCGAGCATCGGCAGCTCAGGATCGCCGCTCACGGCGAACCGGACGGCGTCCAGCGCGGCGGCCAGCGCGTTCGCGTCGACGGACAGCCGGACGGTGCCGGCCTGGACGGTGTCGGTGCGGAGCGAAGTCATGACGTTCTCCCTGTGATCGAGTCGCGCTCGGAGTGCGGAGAACTCGCTACGGGCATCGGACAGCCCCCGCTCCAGGCGGCTCAGGTGCGCGTCGAGCAGCCCGCGGACCAGCTCACCGTCCGCCCCCGACCAGCCGGCCAGCACCAGCCGGACGTCCGCCAGCGGCATCCCGGCCCGCCGCAGCCGCACCAGCACCCGCGCCTCGTCGAGCTGCCCGGGCTCGTACCACCGATACCCGCTCACCGGATCGACCCAGGCGGGCACCAGCACCCCGGCCCGGTCGTAGAACCGCAGGGCACTCACCCCGAGCCCGCTGTCCCGGGCCATCTCCCCGATGCTGCGCATGTCGTTCTCCACCCCCGGCACTCTGGCCCCTGCACCAGGTCGAGGGTCAACGGGCCGGACCACGGACGATGAGGGGCGGCAGCAGTCGCGGCTCCTGCCGGGCTTCCGGCGTGGCTTCCAGAGCCAGGAGGAACTGGGCCGGGTCCTGGTAGCGGTGCGACGGGTCGCGCGCGAGGCAGGTCCACAGGACGTCGTTCAGGGCGGGAGAGACCGGAAGGTCCACCACGGTGACGGGTTCCCGGAGGATCGCGAAGACGACGTCCAAAGGATTGTCCCCCTCGTAGAGGCGCCGGCCGACGACGCATTGATAGAGCACCGCGCCGAGCGCGTAGATGTCCGACCGGATGTCCGCGACGTGGTTGCCCTGCACCTGCTCGGGGGCCATGTAGGGGATCGTGCCCATGACGGCTCCCGCGGTGGTGATACTGAGACTCGTCTCCACCGGACGCATCAGACCGAGATCGACGACGACGGGACCTCGCCCCGGAGTCACGACGATGTTGGCCGGTTTGAGGTCGATGCGTGACAGGCCCAAGGAATGCAGATAGTCCAGTGCCTGGCCGAGCGTCCGTCCGAGCCCGGCCACATCCGGTGGTGGCAACGTTCGGTGCTGGATGAGCAGTTGCTCGAGCGAGGGCCCTTCGGTCAGCTCCATGATCAGAGCCGGGACCGCCAGTCGGTCGAAGGCTTCGATCACGCGCAGGATGTTGGGGTGCCGTATGCGCGTACCGATCTCCCCTTCGCGCTGGAAGCGGGCGCGGAACGTGGGGTCCTCCGCCAACCCGGGGTGCAACAGCTTGATCGCCACACCCTCACCCGTGCGCAGGTCGATGCCCCGATACACCGCCCCCATGCCACCGGCTCCGATGAGTTCACGCACCTCGTACCGGTCTCCGAGCCGCGTGATCGCGGGGAGCGCAGGCGGGGCGGGTGTCGGCTCCGAGCCGTCACGCGGCCGGATGACGACGGTCGAGGAGCTGTCCCGCCGCCCGGGAACGAGGGTGTGCATTCCATGCTGGGCCCGCTCGTCCTCGTTGCGACGGGCGAATCCTGCGACTCTGCGGGAATAGGCGTCCGCGAGCCGGTAGTAGGTCAGTCCGGCGCTCGCCGGGTTCCCGAACTGCGTCACATCGATGCGGCCGGGATCACTGACCACCTCAAGGACGCCACTGCGTTCCAAATGCCCCAGGAACCGCTCGGCCGACGGCCCGTCGAGCAACAGCATCGGGTCGAGTTGACCGTCGACCATGATGTCCTGGGCCGAGAAGGCTCGCCCGCGGCTGCGCAGCACCCAGTCGGCCAAGTGATAGGCGCCCAACCGCCACCTGTCCCTGTCGATGGGGACGAAAGCCGCCGAGGAGACTTCGTCGAGCACGCCATCGCGGGACAGGATCTCGTCCAACTGGGCGTAGAAGAGCACTCGTTGCCAGTCATCGCCTCCCACATGCACGGACGCGCGCTCCGATGCGTCCCACATGACCATGGAGTTGAACTCCTGGAGCAGTCTGCGGGGAACACCACGCGACTTGAACCGCAAATGGGCAACCAAGGGCGCCAAGGGGAGAGTTTCACTTTCCGGCAGCCTGAAGACGACCGTGTTGCGTACATCGGCCCCGGTGGCGGGCACACGCAGCGGAGGTAATCCCAGTTCCACCCTTGCCCACGCGACCGACTCGTGCACGAGCCGCTCCGGCGCGGTCCACAGACACGGTACGTACATACGCCATGCGAAGACGCTCTCGTAAAGGCCGGTTCCTCGATCCGCGTCCGAAACGGCCCGGTCGTGAAGATCGGGTCCCGCGACCAGGATGAAATGGGCCCCACGAGTCGAGAAAACGTTCTTCAGCGATCCGAGCAGCTTTTCGAGATCGGCGATGGCACCCGGCTCGTTGTCCGTGAGCTTGTCGATTTCGTCGAGCACGATGACCGGATGCACGCTCAGCCGTGGCACTCTCCTTCTCCACCTGCGGCTTCGGCGGGAACGGTACTCGGACCAACCGCTGAGCAGTTGAATGATGCGCACCAGATCGTGCTCGACATCGGTCTCCGAATAGGCGAGAAAAGCCGCTTCGGTCGTCCGCGACCTGCTCTTCTTGCCGCCCACGCTCAAGGTCGGTGGTGCCATGCCGAGCAGGCCGCTCTGCAGCTTCATGCCCGCCGTCGCGTTGCGCTCACTGGTCTCGGACTGGGTCTGGGTGAACGACAAGGATGTGCGGGTGTAGGCGAGCAGCAGGGAGTCGCGCACTTCTGAGGGAAGGTGCTGGAACAGGCCCTGATCATCAAGGGCCTCGAAGACGCGCCGGACGACAGCGAAGAGAAGCTGGTCCGGCGCCATCTTGCGCGCGACACTCAAATGCACCCTCAACAGGACCCGGCGGTCAGCTCCGCCCTGCGCGGTGCCACCCCTGCCGAAATCCGCCGCCGCCTTCTCCAGAGCGCGCAGGACAAGAGTCGTCTTCCCCACTCCACGGAACCCTGTGACGAGGAACGTCCCGCCGTGCGAGTGCATGAGCCGCTCGCACAACAACTCCACGAGGTCTTCGTGACCGAGTACGGGAATCGACGCATCGCCCACGGGCAGCGGCTCGTGTATGTAGTGGAACTCACGGTGCAGCGGCACGTGAAGCACAATTCCCCCTGGCCCGACGCATTCTCCGCGATGCCCCAATGGTATGACCGCGGCGCCGGGTCCGCCCCCGATGAACAGGCACGCGAGCGGCAGGACTTTCGACACACGCCCTAAGCCCCCTTCCGACGGAGAATCCGCAGACAGGGGGCTTAGAAAGCGTCGGGCTTACTTCTTCTTGCCCTGGTTCTTCACAGCCTCGATCGCCGCAGCGGCCGCGTCCGGGTCCAGGTACGTGCCGCCCGCCTTCACCGGCTTGAAGTCGGCGTCCAGCTCGTAGGCCAGCGGGATGCCCGTCGGGATGTTCAGGCCCGCGATGTCCGCGTCCGAGATGCCGTCCAGGTGCTTGACCAGCGCGCGCAGCGAGTTGCCGTGGGCCGCGACCAGGACCGTCTTGCCGGTCAGCAGGTCGGGGACGATGCCGTCGAACCAGTACGGGAGCATGCGGACGACGACGTCCTTGAGGCACTCCGTGCGCGGGCGCAGCTCCGGCGGGAGCGTCGCGTAGCGCGGGTCGGAGAACTGCGAGTACTCGGCGTCGTCGTCGAGGGGCGGCGGCGGGGTGTCGTACGAGCGGCGCCACAGCATGAACTGCTCCTCGCCGAACTCCGCGAGGGTCTGCGCCTTGTCCTTGCCCTGGAGGGCGCCGTAGTGGCGCTCGTTCAGGCGCCACGAACGGTGGACGGGGACCCAGTGGCGGTCCGCGGACTCCAGCGCCAGCTGGGCCGTGCGGATCGCGCGCTTCTGGAGCGAGGTGTGCACCACGTCGGGGAGCAGGCCGGCGTCCTTGAGCAGCTCACCGCCGCGGACCGCCTCCTTCTCGCCCTTCTCGTTCAGGTTGACGTCCACCCATCCGGTGAACAGGTTCTTCGCGTTCCACTCGCTCTCGCCGTGGCGGAGGAGGATCAGCTTGTACGGTGCGTCGGCCATGGGGCCGAGCCTAATCGACGGCTCCGGCACGCGCCGATTGACGGTCCCCGTCAATTGAGTGGCCACTCCCGCTACCCGGCACGTAAGTTGTGCAAACCTTCTTCGCCACTTACTTACGCCCCGGGGGATGCACCCATGTCAGTCGCCGCGCTCAGACGTGCCTCCAAGGAGGCTGTCGCCGGGCTCCCCCGCGAGTTCTGGTGGCTGTGGACCAGCACCCTCGTGAACCGGCTCGGCGGCTTCGTCCTCACCTTCCTCGCCCTGTACCTGACCGCCGCGCGCGGGTTCTCGGCCGCGTACGCCGGTCTGGTCGCCTCGCTCATCGGGGCCGGCGGGGTCATCGCCTCGATGCTGGGCGGAGTGCTCGCCGACCGGCTCGGACGGCGGCCCACCCTGCTCGGCGCGCAGCTCGCGACGGCCGCGACGGTCGCCGTCCTGGCCTTCGTGCGCGACCCCGTCTCCATCGCCGTCACCGGCTTCGCGCTCGGCCTCGCCTCGAACGCCTCGCGGCCCGCGATCCAGGCGATGATGGCCGACATCGTCCGCCCGGAGGACCGGGTGCGCGCCTTCTCGCTCAACTACTGGGCGATCAACCTGGGGTTCGCGATCTCGTCGGTGTACGCCGGTTTCCTGGTCGCCCAGAGCTATACGCTCGGCTTCCTCGTCGAGGCCGGCATGACGCTGGCCTGCGCCTGCGTCGTCTTCGTGAAGGTGAAGGAGTCGCGGCCCGAGCCGGGCCCGCGGATCTCGACGGCGCCCGCGGTCACCATGGGCACCGTGCTGCGCGACGGCCGGTTCATGGTCATGGTGGGGCTGTCCTTCCTGGTCGCGGTCGTCTTCACGCAGAGCTCGGTCGGCCTGCCGATCGTGATGGGCCAGAACGGGCTGAGCAGCTCCGACGTCGGGCTCGTCGCCGCCGTGAACGGCGCCGTGATCGTCGCCCTCCAGATCCCGCTGACCCGCTACATCCAGCGCCGCGACCCGGGCCGGCTGCTCGCCTTCTCCTCGCTCCTCATCGGCTACGGCTTCGCGCTCACCGCGTTCGCCGGATCGCTGGCCGCGTACGCGCTGACCGTCGTGGTGTGGACGCTGGGCGAGATGGTCAACGCCCCGACCCAGTCGGGACTCGTGGCCCGGCTCGCGCCCGCCGAGGGCCGCGGCCGCTACCAGGGCGTCTACACGATGTCCTGGTCCGCCGCCGCGCTCGTCGCCCCGCTGGCCGGCGGCTGGGTGCTCGACTCCGCCGGCGCGGGCTGGCTGTGGGCGGGCTGCGCCGCGCTCGGCACGCTCACCGCGGGCGGGTACTGGGCCCTGATGCGCGGACTGCACGCGGAGGGCCCCGCCCACGAGGTCCATGAGGTCCAGGTCCAGGCTCAGGTCCAACAGGCCGCCCCGGCACGAGAGTCGGCGACCACCCCGGCCAGCGCCCCGGAGAACGCCCCGGCGTGAAGCGGCACTTGTTCGGGTACGTACCCGAACATGCCCGAAGCACCGAGGACCTCCCCGAGAACGGACGAACCGCCCAGGACGCTCGTGGGCGGCATCGAGGTCGACGTCCCGAACAGCATTCCGGCGATCCGTGCGGCGCTCACGCCGGAGCGCCGCACGGAGTTCGACAAGGACATCAACGGCGCCGGGGTCGACGAGATCCACGCCGTCATGCGGCACTGGATGCTGGAGGCGGTCCCCGACCCGGAGGCCGACGCGATCCTGGCCCGGCTCGCCCACGACGAGGCCGAGAGGCGGGGCCCGGCTTGAGCCGTCGCCGCAGGCGCAGCCCCTGCCGCATCGCGTACGCACCGCCCGCCGACGACACCCTCGTCAAGATGGCGAACCCCGACGCCTTCCGCGCCGAGATGCTCCGCACCCTCGCCCACGACCCGTACGGGCACGGCTCCTGCTCGGTGTCGGGCGAGCGCGACCGCCGCGAGGCGACGGTCGGCGGGGCGATAGTCCTCTACTACGTCTCCGGATCCGTCCTCACGGTCACGGTCGTCCGCATGGTCGCGCTCGGCTGACCCGGCGGGCGGCGCCGACTACAACTGCCGTTGCGCGTCGTACAGGTTGCGCGGCCGGACCACGTCCGTGGTCCCGTACAGCTCCAGACGGGAGTCCAGTCCCCCCGTGAAGTCGGGGACGTCGATCTGCCCGAACTCGCGGACCGTATTGAGGCCGACCGTCGCGCTCCACGGCGCGAGCCCGTCGATCTTCATGAGTCCCGCGCGCTCATTGGTGACCCTGATGTTCCAGTGGGTGAAGCGCGCCCCGAACAGCGGCCCTGCCGAGGCGTCGCCGCCGTGCTGCCCGTCGTTGGTCACCGTGATGTCGGTGCGTACGTTCGCGAACGGCATCCCGCGGTGCGAGTCGAAGGTGCCCATCGCCATGCGGCCGCGCGACCAGACGTTGTACGAGGACAGTCCCTCGACGTTGATGCCGTGCAGCTGGGTGCCGGAGGGGGCCGGGACCGTGCGCGCGGTGAGGGTGAAGTCCTCGATCAGGTTGTCGTGGGAGCCCTCGCGGCAGAAGTACGGGTGGTGCTCGCCGCGGCCGCCGACGGTGGTGCGGCGCAGGGTGGAGGCCGAGGCCGCGACGAGCCCGAAGCCGTTGTCGACGTTCCACACGGTGACGTCGTCGACCCAGCAGTCGTACGTGCATTGCAGCGCGACGCCGTTGTGGCCCTTGTCGAGGAGGTGCGGGGACTGCGGGGTCTCCACCGCCTCCAGGGTCAGGCCCTCGACACCCGCGCCGGTCAGCGCCTTCACGTGGGTGGTCAGCCGGGGGTCCCACTCGGGGCGCACGTCCAGCGGCAGGGGCCGCTCGAAGGTGACCCGGTCGCCGCGGACCGAGGCGATGCGCACGGGCCACTCGTAGGGCACGTAGGACGTCAGCTTGGTCTTGTCGTCCCAGACGTACGCCTCCGGGCCCGGGCCGCCGCCCGCCATGTGCTCCAGGAGGGTGTGACCGGCGTCGTCGGCGAGGCGGAGCAGGATCAGGTCGCCCTTGCGCAGGCGGGCCGGGTCCGCGACGGTCACCGACCACGCGCCCCGCTTCGCCGGTGCGACGGTCGTCAGGGTCTGCCACTCGTCGCGCTTGTTGCCGGTCCAGCCCTCGAACGGCCAGGCCTTCGCCCTGATCGCGTCCGTGAGCGTACGGAACCGGTCGGCAGGGCAGAGCCAGATCAGACCGCCCGCCCAGGACCAGGACGACTTGTCGCCGCCGTAGCGGGAGCCGTAGACGCCGATCAGCTCGGTGAGGTTCTTGGTGGCGTAGAGCTTGGTGGCGGCGCTGCCCGCGCCCTTGAGGACGACATGGTCGTGCCCGATGTGGAGGAGGTCGTCGATCCGGTACGTGCCCTTGCCGAGCAGCACCGTGCCCCCGCCGGCCCGTCCGGCGGCGGCGAGGGCACGGTTGATCGCGGGGGCGCAGTCGGTGACGCCGTCGGCGACCGCGCCGTAGGACTCGGCCCGCAGCACGCGTCCGGGGCGCTCGAAGCGGGACCCGCGCCCGGCCCGGTGGCCGGCGCGGCCGATGTACGGGATCTGCGGGTGGGTGTACGGGGCCCTGGTGAACTCCCGCCAGATGTCCGGGACTTCGCCGGAGGACGCGGCCTGGGCGACACCCGCCCCGGCTCCGGTCACCGCGCCGGCCGCCACGGCGATCGCCCCGCCCAGAACGCCGCGCCTACTGAGGTCCCGCATCCCTGCCACCCTTCATCGACGTACCGATCATCGACGTACCGATCACGGAGGTACAGATATGTGAACGCTGTTCATGTCAATGCCGGGCGCGAGCATGCCACGACGACCGCGGCGCCGAACAGAGGCGTGCAGCAGCGAAGTGGCAGAAGAAAGGCGCTACTTGGACGGGCGCTGGATCAGATGTGTGAACGCGTCCAGATTGCGGGTCGATTCGCCGCGCGTCACCCGCCACTCGTACTCACGGCGGATCGCGCTCGCGAAACCGAGCTCCAGAAGCGTGTTGAAGGCGCCGTCGGACGCCTCCAGGACCGAGCCGAGGAGCCGGTCGAGCTCGTCGGGGGTGACGGCGGCCAGCGGGAGCTTGCCGGTGAGGTAGATGTCGCCGAGCCGGTCGACGGCGTAACCGACTCCGTACAGGCGCAGATTGCGCTCCAGGAGCCAGCGGTGCACCCCCGCCTCGTTCTCGTCCGGGTGGCGGATCACGAAGGCGTTCAGGGACAGGCTGTGCCGGCCGAGCCGCAGCGAGAGCGTCGTGGAGAGCTTGCGGGTGCCGGGCAGCTTGATGACGTACGTGTCCGGCTCCGGGCTCTCCCACTCCAGCTCGGCTTCCTTCAGGAACGCCGTGATGACCTCGGGTGCCGGGTGCTGGTCAGCCATGGTGCGAGAGTACGTGACGGCGATGTTCCTGCATCGCGGCGGAGTAGACGTCGGCCGTCGCGCCGGCGGCCGTGTCCCAGCCGAAGTGCTGCGCGTGGCGGGCCGCCGCGCCGCCCATGCTGTCCACAAGATGGGGATGGTCGGCGAACTCGCGCAGCACGCGCGCGTAGGCAGCCGGTTCGTGGCCGTCGACGAGGAAGCCGGTCGTCCCGTCCCGCACCGCCACCGGCAGGCCGCCCACGGACGCGGCGAGCACCGGCGTCCCGGTCGCCTGCGCCTCTATGGCGACGAGCCCGAACGACTCGCTGTAGGAGGGCATGACGAGCAGGGAGGCGGCCCGGAACCAGTCCGCGAGCTGGTCCTGGCCGACCGGCGGGTGGAACCGCACGACGTCCGAGATGCCCAGCTGGGCGGCGAGCTTCTGGAGTGCGGCGGGCTTGGCGAGACCGGAACCGCTCGGGCCGCCGACGACCGGCACGACCATGCGCGTGCGCAGCTCGGGGCGCTCGTCGAGCAGCACCGCGACCGCCTTGAGCAGGATGTCGGGGGCCTTCAGCGGCTGGATGCGGCCCGCGAAGAGCGGGATCAGCGCGTCCTGGGGCAGGCCGAGCCGGGCGCGGGCGGCGGAGCGGCCGTCGGCGACCCGGAACCGCTCCAGGTTCACCCCCGGGTGGACGATCGCGACCTTGCCGGGGTCGGCCTCGTAGTGGTGGATCAGCTCGTCGGCCTCACCCGCGGTGTTGGCGATCAGCCGGTCGGCGGCGCGCACGACCTGGGTCTCGCCGATCACGCGTGCGGCCGGCTCGGGGGTGTCGCCCTCGGCGAGCGCGGCGTTCTTGACCTTGGCCATGGTGTGCATGGCGTGCACGAGAGGGGCGCCCCAGCGCTCGGCGGCCAGCCAGCCGACGTGCCCGGAGAGCCAGTAGTGCGAGTGGACCAGGTCGTAGTAGCCGGGCCGGTGGCCCGCCCAGGCCTGCATGACGCCGTGCGTGAAGGCGCACAGCTGCGCGGGGAGGTCCTCCTTGGCCAGGCCCTCGTAGGGGCCCGCGTCGACGTGCCGGACGAGCACGCCCGGCGCCAGCTCGACCTCGGGGGGCAGGCCGCCGGTGGTGGCCCGGGTGAAGATCTCGACCTCGATGTTGATCGCGGCCAGCCGCTTGGCCAGCTCCACGATGTACACGTTCATGCCGCCCGCGTCGCCCGTGCCCGGCTGGTGCAGGGGCGAGGTGTGGACGCTGAGCATGGCGATGCGGCGGGGGCGGCGCTGGGCGCCCGGAAAGCGCAGACGGGCGGGGCCCGCACCCGCTCCGGTACGGCGGAACCTGGACACGTACTGACTCACGTGCGGTCCTCCTGCTGGCGGCTCTACTCGGCTCTGCCGGACCCGAGCGCGGGCACGGCTGAAAGAGGGCGCAGGCCCTCGTCCAAGAGCGGCAACATCGGATTGCCCCCCTCCATTTCCACTTTGCCGAATCATTACCGTACGAGACCGCGTGGCGGCTCGGCGTGCCGTCGCCCCGTACTCTCGTACCTGTGAACCCGCGTACCCCGTCCCGCCCCGTAGGAACGGTGACGCGAGGCACCACCAACCCCAATCGCCTGCGCCGCATGGACCGCTGGATCGCGGCCGTGCACGGCCCTGCGCTGCGCCGGGCCGTCGACCCGGTGGCCGTCGACCTCGGCTACGGGGCGGCCCCCTGGACCGCCGTGGAGCTGCTGGCCCGGCTGCGCGAGGCCGCGCCCCGCGCGCGTGTGGTCGGCATCGAGATCGAACCGGCGCGGGTCGCCGCCGCGAAGCCGTACGAGCGCGAGGGCCTGGAGTTCCGGCACGGCGGCTTCGAGGTGCCCCTGGCCGCTCCCCCGGTCCTGATCCGCGCGGCGAACGTGCTGCGCCAGTACGACGAGGACCGGGTCGCCGACGTCTGGCGGCGGCTGTGCGGACGGCTCGCGCCCGGCGGCCTCCTCGTGGAGGGCACCTGCGACGAGATCGGGCGGCGGCACGTGTGGGTGGCGCTCGGCCCGGAAGGACCGCGCACCGTGACCTTCGCGACCCGGCTCGGCTCCCTGCACACCCCCTCCGACCTCGCCGAGCGCCTCCCCAAGGCGCTGATCCACCGCAACGTCCCCGGCGAGCCGGTGCACGCCTTCCTGCGCGACTTCGACCGGGCCTGGGCGGCGGCCGCCCCCTACGCCTCGTACGGCGCCCGGCAGCGCTGGATCCGCACGGTCCGCGCCCTGACGGCCGACTGGCCGGTGGTGGACACCCCGGCACGCTGGCGACAGGGCGAAGTCACCGTGGCATGGGGTGCGTTGGCGCCCGTCGGGGGCATGAGGGACTGACGGGGGCGGCGGGAACGATCGCGGCACGCCGTTCGTCACACCGTGCGGGGTCTGTCGGATTTGGCGAACACGTGGCACCATCCACCGAACGCGCACAAGTTACTGACGGTAAATCAGATTTCACCGAAGGGTGAGCCTGAGACGGTCTCGGCTGTGGGGGCGGACGGATGAGCAAGCGGAGCACGACGACGATGGCGGCCATAGCGCTGGTCTGCGCCGTGACCGTCCTGGCGGCGCCCGGCGCGGCCTACGCGGCACCTGCGCCGACGCCCTCCCCCTCGACGGACCCCAAGAGTTCCGGGAGCTCGAAGAGCCTCAAGAGCAAAGACCTCGAGGCCGTCCGCGAGAAGATCGACAAGCTCTACCACGACGCGGCGGTGGCGACGGACGAGTACAACGCCGCGGAGGAGAAGGCCGAGAAGCAGTCCGACGCGATCGTGCAGCTGGCCCGGAAGATCGCCGCCGGGCAGGCCCGGCTCGACCGCCTCAAGAGCAGCGCGGGCGCGGCCGCCCGCGAGCAGTACCGCACCGGCGGGATCCCCCGCGAGACCCAGTTCCTGCTCTCCGGCAACCCGCAGCAGTTCCTGGACAACGCGGGCCGGATGTACCAGGGCCAGCAGGCCACGAAGAACCTGCTGTCCCAACTGGCCGACGCCCAGGACGATCTCGCGCGCTACGCCGACGACGCCTCCGCGAAGTGGAAAGAGCTGGACGAGGGCGCCAAGGACAAGGCCGCGGCCAAGAAGAAGGTCGAGCGGCAGATCGAGGAAGCGCAGGCGCTCGAGGACAAGCTGGAGAAGAAGGAGCGCGAGCGGCTGCGCAAGCTGGAGGAGCAGGCCGAGCAGAAGGCGCAGACCGACTGGCTCTCCTCCGGCGTCCTCAAGGAGATCGACGGCAAGGCGTCGCCGATGGGCAAGAAGGCGGTCCAGTACGCCACCGCCCAGCTCGGCAAGCCGTACGTGTGGGGCGCCGAGGGCCCGAAGTCGTACGACTGCTCGGGACTCACCTCACAGGCCTGGGCCGCGGCAGGACACGGCATCCCGCGCACCTCGCAGGAGCAGTGGAAGCAGCTCAAGCACATCGACGTGAAGGACATGCGCCCCGGCGACCTGATCATCTACCACGACGACGCGAGCCACGTCGGGATGTACATAGGCGACGGCGCGATCATCCACGCGCCGCGGCCCGGGCGGACCGTGACCGTCGCGGGCGCCGGTTCGATGGCGATCCTGGGAGTCGTGCGGCCGGACGCGTGAGGGCACCGGAGGGGCGCCCGCCCGTCATGAGGGGGCGTCGGGTCCCGTTCGGGACCGGGTGGCGCACCCCACGTGACGCATCACACTTCCTTCACTCCAGTTCCACGGTTCCGACGTGATCTTAGTCATCCCCCATCCAGCCCCCAAGGGCCGGAACCTGCCCAATTCCGCTCCCCGGCACGGCATATGACGGGGGCCGACCGCCGCTCACCATTCCGTTGGAGCGGCGGCTGACGCTATGGTCCCCGTCGGTGGTTCGAGGACCTTCGTCCCACCGCGCCCTCGGGGGGAGGGAAGGAAACCTAGCGATGCCCGTACCCGTACCGCGGCAGAGAGCGATCCCGGCCGTGGAAAGCGGTCAGGCTCGAGCTGCGTCCACGACACCGTCCGCCGGACCGGCCGGCCGGACGACCGCCCACGACACCACCGGCCCCACGGCCGCGAAAGGCACCAGCACCACGACCCGAGCCCTCGGCACCACGGATGTCACGGAGAACACCACAGGCACCATGGCCACAGAGGACACCAGCAGCTCGACCGCCGGCCAGACCACCGGCCTCACGCTCCTGGTCATCGAGGACGATCCGACCGGGTCCCTCACGATTCCGGAGGTGCCGGACGCCGCGGGCAAGCCGATCCGCGTCCGCACCGCCCGCAACCTCACCGAGGCCGAGCGGCTGCTCACGCACGACGTCAACTGCATCCTGCTCGACCTGGCGCTGCCCGGCGGCAAGGCGGACCGGGCGGGCGGGGACGAGCTGGAGACGCTGCGGCACGTGCTGCGCCTCGCGCCCCGGCACGCCGTCCTGGCGCTGACCGCGTCGGGCGACGCCGAGCGCGGCGCCGAGGCGGTCCGGGTGGGCGCCCAGGACTATCTGTTCCGCGACGAACTGGACGGCCGGCTCCTGGGCCGCGCCATCCGCTACGCCGTGGAGCGCAAGCGCGGCGACGTGGCACAGCGCAAGCTCACCGAGTCCCGGCTGCGCGCCCAGGAGAACGTCCGCCTGGAGCGCGGTCTGCTGCCGACCCCGCTGCTCGAAGGATCGTCCCTGCGGTTCGCGTCCGGCTACCGGCCCGGCCGCTCCCGCGCGCTGCTCGGCGGCGACTTCTACGACACGGTCCGCACGCCCGACGGCACGGTCCACGCGATGATCGGCGACGTCTGCGGCCACGGCCCCGACGCGGCCGCGCTCGGTGTCCAGCTGCGCATCGCCTGGCGGGCCCTGACGTTCGCGGGCCTGTGCGGCGACGAACTCCTCTCCACCCTCCAGCGGGTCCTGGAGCACGAGCGCTCCGACGACGAGATCTTCGCGACGCTGTGCACGGTGGACATCGCGCCGGACGGCCGCCGCGCGGGCCTGTGCCTCGCCGGCCACCCGTCGCCGCTGATCTCCAGCCCCGGCCGTCCGGCGACCCTGCTCCCGTACGAGAACAGCGGCCCGGCCCTCGGGCTGCTGCCGAAGGCCCGCTGGCCGCGGATGCAGGTGGAGCTGGGCCCGTCGTGGAACCTGATGCTCTACACGGACGGCCTGATCGAGGGCCGGATCGGCGAGGGGAACCAGCGCCTCGGCCAGGAGGGCATGGTGGAGATGATCCGCCGCCAGCAGGCCGAGGGCCTGGGCGGCGAGGAACTTCTGGAGGCCGCGATGAACGAGGTGCGCGACCTCAACGGGGGCGACCTGACGGACGACGTGGCGGTCCTGCTCCTGGCCCGCTGACCGGCCCCGCACCCGGGGCCGGAATCGCCGGTCGCCGTTCCGAGGAGGTCAGCGTCCGCCGTTGTACGGCCCGTACGGGCCGTCGCTGCTGGAGCCGCCCCTGCGGCCGCCACCGCCGCCGCTGATCTGCCGGACCGCGGGCCGCACGTCGACCATGTACACGATCGTCGCGATGAGCCCGATGATCGGCAGGAACGACAGGATCCCGAAGATCCAGTTCACGATGAAGGCGAGCGCGAGAACGATCAGCCAGAACGGCTTGGTCTTCTTGTCCGCGGCGCGGAAGGCGTCCTCACGGCGGATCGCGGCGTCGACCAGCGCGAAGCCGCTGAACACGATCAACGCCAGGTTCAGCAGCGACAAGAAACTGTTGAAACCCTGCATCAGCACAACGCCACCACCCGAATCGACTGCCTGCGCCACGGCGCCCGGTCATCACGGTCACCGTACCCGTACAACGGGCCGGGCACGCGACACGTGCCCGGCCCGTCGACGTACGCCCTACTTGCCCGCCGGCGCGGTGCCGGAGCCGGGCTTCTTGGCGGCGGGGGTCTTCTTCGCCGTCGTCTTCTTCGTGGTGGTGGTCGTGGTCGTCCGCTTCGCGGGCGCGGGCTTGTCCGCCGCGGCGGCCGGGGCCTGTTCGGCGGCCGGCTCGGGGTCGGGCTCGACGGCACCGGCGATCTCGACGATCTCGTCGGCCGCCTCACCGCGCCAGCTCTTCACGGTCTCCTCGCCGTGCTCGGCGACCTTCTCGTACGTCTCGCGCGCCTTGACGGCGGCCTCGGCGGCGATGCCGACACCGCGCAGCGCGAACTCCTGCGCCGACTCGCCGAACTTCTTCAGGTCGGTGTCGAGGACGGCGACGAACTCGTTCACCTTCGCGGTGAGCGTGGCCTGCGCCTCCTTGGCGCGGGTCGTCGCCTTCTCCTGCACGTCCTTGGGGTCGGTGTTGCGCACCGCCTCGAACCGCGCGGGCGCCTCGGCACGCAGCTGCTCGACGATCCCCGGCACCTTCTTCGCCTGCTGGTACGTCAACTCGGCGGCACCCGCGGCGAAGTAGAGCGGGGTCGGGTCGGAGAAGGTCTTGCGCAGGTCGTCCTTGATGGCCATGGCGTGGTCCTCCCGGATCACATCAACTGCTACTTGCGTGAGGGCTCGGCATCGTCGCCGTCGTCGTCGGACCGGCTGTCGCCGGACCCGCCGTCGTGGTTCCCGTTCTCTTTCCTGAAGGATTCGTAGATCTGCAACAGGACTTGCTTCTGCCGCTCGTCGAGCGAGGGGTCGGCGAGAATCACCGCACGTGTCTCGATCTCGTCCCGGTCCCGCTCCGCGTCGAGGATGCCGGCGCGCACGTACAGCGTCTCGGCGGAGATCCGCAGGGCCTTGGCGACCTGCTGCAACACCTCCGCGCTCGGCTTGCGCAGCCCGCGCTCGATCTGGCTGAGGTACGGGTTGGACACCCCCGCGGCATCAGCGAGCTGACGGAGCGACAGCTGCGCGGTGCGACGCTGCTCGCGCAGATATTCGCCGAGATTTCCGACGTTGAGCGATGCCATACGCCGATACTGCCGCACCCGCGCTAACTATTGCAAGCAGTTGCTTGCAATAGTGTGCTGGGTCTCAGCGGGCGGCCTCGCGCCCGCGCTGGATGTGCGGGTACCCCGCGAAGCGGCCAGGACGCACGAGCGCCCTGATCCGACAGCGGATCAGGGCACTTGAGCGAGCGATCGGGCGACGAGGCGGGGCGGGATCAGACCGCGTACGCCCCGGGACCCGGCTGGGGTCCGCCCAGGCCCTTGGGGTTCGGGCCGTAGGTGTTGTCCCCCGGAGTCCCCTCCAGCACGGTCAGGACGAGCAGCCAGATGCCACCGACGAACGGAACGAAGCTGATGAAGAACCAGGCACCGGAGCGCCCCGTGTCGTGCAGCCGGCGCACCAGAACGCCCAGCGAGGGCAGCAGCGTCGCCAGGATGTACAGGCCGTAGACGACGTAGAGGGCCGAGCTCTTCGTGACGGCGGCCAGGATCATCAGGATGACCGCGATGATGACGTTGAACAGAGCGAACATCCAGTACTCGGAACGCCGAGCCCGCCCCTGGAACGTCGCGTACTTCTTCAGGACATCGGTGTAGTAGTGCACAGGTCCCCCCTGCATTCGTGCTTATGTCATGCTCACATCCGCATGATTCCCGCTGAACCTAGACGAGACACCCAGCATGGTCAACAAAGTTGTCGCGGTGTTATCCGGTGAGGTGCTCGGCCCGCTCCACGCGCCCTAGGGCCTGTCTTCAAACTCCCCTCTGCCCCGCGACGCCTGGCACGCACTCTCGCCGCACCGGGCACAAGGCCAAGTACGTCCAGTACGAGGCCGTGCGCCCGGCACGCCGAGAGCACGCACCAGACGCCGCGGGGCCGCCCTCCGGGCGACGAGGGGAGTTTGAAGACAGGCCCTAGGGACACCGGCGGCCGCGCGTCCGCGACAAGACCCCCGAAGAACGCTGTGACGTGCGACGACGCAAGCGGTCAGGAATCGAGAAGCGATGCGGCCCGGCCACGGTTAGCGTCGTTCGTACAGACACCGAACCGGGAGCAACCATGATGAACAGTGGCATCAAGACCGTCCTCCACCCCGTCTCCGACGTCGCGAAGGCCAAGGAGGTCTACGCGGCCCTGCTCGGCACCGCGCCGCAGGTCGACGAGGCCTACTACGTCGGCTTCGACGTCGCCGGGCAGCACATCGGGCTCGTGCCGAACGGCGGTCAGCAGGGCATGACGTCCCCGGTGACCTACTGGCACGTATCGGACATCGAGGCGAAGCTCTCCGAGGTGACCGCCGCGGGTGGCACTGTGAAGGAGCCCGCGCACGATGTCGGCGGCGGCCGCCTGGTGGCCACCTTCACCGACCCCGACGGCAACGTCCTGGGCGTGCTCCAGGACAGCTGACGCGCCAGCCCGCACGCACGGACCGGACACAGGGAGAGACCAGACCGATGAGCCCCGCCAAGAGAGCGGCTGCGACAGCGGCGGCCCCGCACGCCGCCGACAGCCACGACCTGATCCGTGTGCACGGCGCCCGCGAGAACAACCTCAAGGACGTCAGCATCGAGATCCCCAAGCGCCGCCTCACGGTGTTCACGGGCGTCTCGGGTTCGGGCAAGAGCTCGCTCGTCTTCGACACCATCGCCGCCGAGTCGCAGCGGCTGATCAACGAGACGTACAGCTCGTTCGTGCAGGGCTTCATGCCGTCGCTGTCCCGTCCCGAGGTGGACGTCCTGGACGGTCTGACGACGGCGATCATCGTGGACCAGCAGCGGATGGGCGCCGATCCGCGCTCGACGGTCGGCACGGCGACCGACGCGCACGCGATGCTGCGGATCCTGTTCAGCCGACTGGGCAAGCCGCACATCGGGCCGCCGAGCGCGTTCTCCTTCAACACCGCGTCGGCGAAGGGCGCGGGCGCGATCAGCGTCGGCAACAAGAAGGCGGTCAGGGCGTCGTTCGAGCGGGTCGGCGGCATGTGTCCGCGGTGCGAGGGCCGCGGCTCGGTCTCCGACATCGACCTGACCCAGCTCTACGACGACTCCAAGTCCCTCAACGAGGGCGCACTCACCATCCCCGGCTACACGATGGACGGCTGGTACGGGCGCATCTTCCGGGGCTGCGGCTTCTTCGACCCGGACAAGCCGATCCGCAAGTACACCAAGCGCGAGCTGAACGACCTGCTCCACAAGGAGCCGACCAAGATCAAGGTCGAGGGCATCAACCTCACGTACGAGGGCCTGATCCCGAAGATCCAGAAGTCGATGCTGTCGAAGGACATCGACTCGCTCCAGCCGCACGTACGCGCGTTCGTCGAGCGGGCCACGGCCTTCTCCGTCTGCCCGGAGTGCGAGGGGACGCGGCTGTCCGAGGGCGCCCGTTCCTCCAAGATCAAGAAGATCTCGATCGCGGACGCCTGCCGGATGGAGATCAGGGACCTCGCCCAGTGGGTGCGCGCCCTGAAGGAACCGTCGGTCGCCCCGCTCCTCGAAGCGCTCCAGCAGAGCCTGGACTCGTTCGTGGAGATCGGGCTCGGCTATCTCTCCCTGGACCGCCCGTCCGGCACGCTGTCCGGCGGCGAGGCGCAGCGCGTGAAGATGATCCGCCACCTCGGTTCGTCCCTGACCGACGTCACGTACGTCTTCGACGAGCCGACGACGGGGCTGCACCCGCACGACATCGGCAACATGAACAATTTGCTGCTTCGCCTGCGCGACAAGGGCAACACGGTGATCGTGGTCGAGCACAAGCCGCAGGTCATCGCGATCGCCGACCACGTGGTGGATCTCGGACCCGGCGCGGGGACGGCGGGCGGCACGGTCTGCTTCGAGGGGGACGTGGCCGGGCTGCGCGCGAGCGGCACGGTGACCGGCCGCCACCTGGACGACCGCAGGGCGCTCAAGGAGAGCCCGCGCGAGGCGACCGGCAAGCTGGCCATTCGCGACGCCCGCACCCACAACCTCCAGGACGTGAGCGTCGACGTACCGCTGGGCGTCCTGACCGTCGTCACGGGTGTCGCGGGCTCCGGCAAGAGCTCGCTGGTGCACGGGTCGATCCCGCTCCAGGAGGGCGCCGAGGGTGTCGTCTCCGTCGACCAGACCCCGATCCGCGGTTCGCGCCGCAGCAACCCGGCGACGTACACGGGCCTGCTGGAGCCGATCCGCAAGGCGTTCGCGAAGGAGAACGGCGTGAAGCCCGCGCTCTTCTCCGCCAACTCCGAGGGCGCCTGTCCCACCTGCAACGGCGCGGGGGTCGTCTTCACCGACCTGGCGATGATGGCGGGCGTCTCGTCGACCTGTGAGGACTGCGAGGGGCGCCGGTTCGACTCGTCGGTCCTGGAGTACAAGTTCGGCGGCCGTGACATCAGTGAGGTGCTGGCCATGCCGGTCGCGGAGGCCGAGGCCTTCTTTGCCGACGGTCCCGCCCGCACCCCGGCCGCCCACAAGATCCTCACCCGGCTCGCGGACGTCGGCCTCGGCTACCTCACGCTCGGCCAGCCGCTCACCACGCTCTCCGGGGGCGAGCGGCAGCGGCTGAAGCTGGCGACGCAGATGACGGACAGGGCGGGCGGTGCCGGCACCGTATACGTCATCGACGAGCCGACGACCGGGCTGCACCTGGCCGACGTGGAGCAACTCCTCGGGCTGCTCGACCGGTTGGTCGACTCGGGCAGGACCGTGATCGTGGTCGAGCACCATCCCGCGGTGATGGCCCACGCGGACTGGATCATCGACCTGGGCCCTGGGGCCGGCCACGACGGCGGCCGGGTCGTCTTCGAGGGCACGCCGGGGGACCTGGTCGCGGGGCGTTCCACACTGACCGGGGAGCATTTGGCTCGGTACGTGGGGGTGTGAGCGTGCGGGGCGGCTCGGGTGGGGGCGGCTTCGGCGGGGGCTGGTTGCGCAGTTCCCCGCGCCCCTGACAGACCCGCGTCTGCCCCACGGGGATTCATCGCAACCTGCGCGCCGGTGGCCGCCTCTCGCGCAGTTCCCCGCGCCCCTGAGAGATCCGCATCTGCCCCACGGGGATTCATCGCAACCTGCGCGCCGGTGGCCGCCTCTCGCGCAGTTCCCCGCGCCCCTGAAAGATCCGCGTCTGCCCCACGGGGATTCATCGCTGCCTGCGGGACGGTGGCCGCTTCCCGCGCAGTTCCCCGCGCCCCCTGGGAGCGAGCTGCGCTCGCCCAGGGGCGGCGAGCGGAGCGAAGCCTCCGGGGGAAGGCGCGCAGCGCAGCCTCCAAAGGACGGTGCGCGAAGAGGGGCCTCCAGACGAAGGCGCGCGCAGCGCAGCCTTCGAGGGGAGGCTGCGCGGAGCGCATGCCTCAGGGGCGCGGGGAACTGCGCGACCAGCCACGACGAGAGCCGCGGACGAAGTCAGGACCGGGGGCGGCCCCCACAACCACCCGGGTCCGCGCGGCCAGCGCCCCCGCTGCGACAGCCGGCAGCAGCAACAACACGAACGCCCCCGCGAACGCAGGAAGCCGACCGTCGGCCACCGCGCCCACGGCACTGAACAGCCCCGACGCCACAGCCAACACCACGGTCTGCCCCAGATTCTGCGACGTCTGCATCGCGCTGCTCGCCGCCCCCTGCCGGTCCGCCGGGCTGTGGGCGAGCGAGAGCAGGGTCAGGGAGGGCGCGGCCCAGCCCATCCCCACGGCGGCCAGCACCATCGACGCCACAGCGGCCGCGGCCGGCACCGAGGGCAGCGTGCAGAGGCCGGCGAGCACCACGGCCACCGCCATCACCCCGGCCCCCACCCGCACCATCAGATGCCGGGGCACCCGTTCCTGCAGGCGCCCCTGCAACCACGACGCCCCGGCCCACGCCAGCGCGGCCCCGGTGAACGCGAGCCCGACGACCACCTCGGGCACCCGCCGCGCGGTCGTCAGCATCAGCGGCACGAAGGCTTCGAGCGTGAAGTACGCGCCCGAGGTCAGCGCCCGCAGCAACGCCGTCGCCGGAAGCCCGCGGGCGGCCCGCCAGGTCCCGGGCGGCAACAGGCGCGGGGCGAGCACGACCAGCGCCGCGAGGCCGGCCCCCGTACACAGCAGGTGCGCGACGTCCCACTCCGAGACCCCGAACTGGGTGAGCGCCGCCGCCACACTCACCGCACCCGCGACCAGCAACGGCGGCCGGGGCGGCGGTCCGGCGGACACCGCGTCGGCCCGCATCGGCCGCCCGCGCAGCAGCAGGACGGCGGCCGCCGCCGGGATCACGGTGAGCACGGCGAGCCCGAAGAACACCGTCCGCCACGACGACCAGGCCGCCACGAGCCCGGCGAGCGGCGGCCCGGCGAGCGACGGCACGATCCAGCAGGTGCTCATCAGGGCGAGGGCCTTGGCCCGTATGCGGTCGGGGTACGACTGCCCGATGGCGGCGTTCACGGACACCGCCACGAGCCCGGCCGCGATCCCGTCCGTGAACCGCCCAAACGCCAGCTGCCAGATGCTGCCGCTGGTCGCGGAGATGAGGAGCGTGGCGACGGTGAGCACCACGCCCACCATCAGCGGCAGCCGCGCCCCCACCCGGTCCGCCCACGCCCCGCCGAGCACCCCGCCCAGCAGACTCGCGGCGACGAACGCCCCCGCCACCAGCGGATACAGCCCCACCCCGTCGAGATCCCGGGCCGCCACCGGCAGCAGCGGCATCACGGCGAGCGCCGCGAACCCGGTCAGGAACATCACGGCGGCGAAGCTGGCGGTGGCGGGCAGATACGTACGGGAGAAGAGCCCCGCGGAATCAGTTGGAGCGCGTCTCGTCACGAGCGGGAAAGGTACACACCAATCAGCGCCGCCTGCCACGCCTTTTCCCGCTCGCCGTACGTCGATCAGCGCGGGTCCCGCGCACCCGCCCCCGCCCCCGTCGGCCGCAGCACGACCAGCGCCACCACGAACGCCGCCCCGATCAGCCCGGCCCCGATCCCGAACGCGAGCCGGTACCCCTCGGTCAGTGCGGCGGCCTGGGAACTGCCGCTCTCGGCGAGCGAGTTGGCGCGTGTCGCGGCGAGTGTCGACAGGACGGCGACGCCGAGGGCCATGCCGATCTGCTGGGTGGTGTTGAACAGACCGGAGGCCAGCCCCGCGTCCTTCTCGCTCGCCGCCGACATCCCGAGCCCCGCGAGCGCCGGAAGCACCAGACCGCCTCCGGAGATCAGCAGCATCACGGGCAGCAGATCGGTGACGTACTGCCCGTGGACGGGTACGCGCGCCAGATATCCAAGGGCGCCCGCCAGCAGGACGAGGCCCGCGAGCAGCACCGCCCGCTCCCCGAACCGCGCCGCCAGCCGCGCCGAGACACCGAGCGACACGGCCCCGATCAGTACGGCGGCGGGCAGCATCGCGAGGCCGGTGCGCAGCGCCCCGTAGCCGAGGACGCGCTGCATGTAGAGCGCGGCCAGGACCTGGAAGGCGAACATCGCGGCCAGGGTGAGGACTTGGGCGATGTTGGCACCGGCGACGGTGCGCGAGCGCAGGATGCGCAGCGGCATGAGCGGCGTACGGGCGCGGGCCTGCCGCACGAAGAACCCGGCGACGAGCACGAGCCCCGCACCCATCGCCCCGCCCGCCCGCGGTGAACTCACCCCGTACGCCTCGATGTTGACGACCCCGAAGATGGCCAGCATCAGTCCGACGGTGATCAGCGCGGCGCCCCACACGTCCGCTCCCGCCCGCAGTCCGGCGCCCCGGTCCCCCGGCAGCGCGGGCACGGCGAGGGCGAGGACGGCGGCGCCGATGGGCAGGTTGATGAAGAAGATCCAGTGCCAGTCGAGCACGTCGGTCAGTACGCCGCCCAGCACCTGCCCGATCGACGCCCCGGCGGCGCCGGTGAAGCTGAACACCCCTATCGCGCGGGCCCGTTCGCGCGGATCGGCGAAGAGCGTGACGAGGATGCCGAGTCCCACGGCGGCGGCCATGGCGCTGCCGACCCCCTGAAGGAAACGGGCCGCGAGCAGCACGGCGGGCGTCGTGGCGAGACCCGCCAGGAGGGAGGCGACCGTGAAGACGACGGTGCCCGCGAGGAACATCCGCTTGCGCCCGACCAGGTCACCGAGCCGCCCGGCGAGCAGCAGCAGGCTGCCGAAGGCGATGAGGTAGGCGTTGACCACCCAGCTCAGGGCGGTGGCGGAGAACCCGAGGTCCTGCTGGATCGCCGGCAGGGCGACGGTGACGATGGAGCCGTCGAGGATGATCATCAGGGTCCCGGCGGCGATGACGCCGAGGGCGAGCCAGCGGCTGTGCAGACGATTGCGGGGCGCCGGGTCGGCGACTGCGGAACGCATGGATACGGCGGACACGGCAGGGGTCCCTCCGAGTCGGGTCGCCGCCCCTACCGGGCGGCGACGACAACACGACCGTAACAGATAGTTCTGTTGCAGACTATATTTCTCGGAACCATTGGTGGACTACCCTTGCCCCATGACCGCGATGAAGCCCGCCCCCACCCGGACCAGGCCCGACCTCTCGTACCTCCTGGACCACACGAGCCATGTGCTGCGTACGCGGATGGCGGCGGCGCTCGCCGAGATCGGTCTGACGGCACGGATGCACTGCGTTCTCGTGCACGCCCTGGAGGAGGAGCGCACCCAGAACCAGCTCGCCGAGATCGGGGACATGGACAAGACCACGATGGTCGTCACGGTCGACGCCCTGGAGAAGGCGGGCCTCGCGGAGCGCAGGCCGTCGAGCACCGACCGGCGGGCGCGGATCATCGCGGTGACGGAAGAGGGCGCCAAGGTCGCGGCGCGCAGCCAGAAGATCGTGGACGGGGTGCACGAAGAGGCGCTGGCCGCGTTCTCGCCGGGTGACCAGGAGGTGTTCCTCCGCCTGATGACCCACCTGGCCGAGGGCCACTTGAGCACCCCGACCCCCGGCCCCACTCCGGCACGGAGGGCCCGACAGCGGGCCTGAGAACTCTCGTCGCCGAGTGCGACTCCGGTGGGGGCTGGTCGCGCAGTTCCCCGCGCCCCTCGGTAGCCGTTCGTCCGCGCCCCGGCGGCCGCTTCCCGCGCAGTTCCCCGCGCCCCTGGGCAGCCGTTCGTCCGCGGCCCGGTGGCCTCTTCTCGCGCAGTTCCCCGCGCCCCTAGGTAGCCATTCGTCCGCGCCCCGGCGGCCTCTTCTCGCGCAGTTCCCCGCGCCCCTGAGGCATGCGCTTCGCGCAGCCTCCCCTTCGGAGGCGGCGCCTCGGTTGATGAGATGCCGCACGAAGTGCGCATCTCAGGGGCGCGGGGAACTGCGCGAGAACCCCCACCGGCCGACACCCGACCGTCAACCCATCAGGGGCGCGGGGAACTGCGCGACAAGCCACGACGCGAGCCGCACCCGGCAGCGAATCCGTGCCCCCCAACGGCGGCTAGCCGAAGGGCAGACCCCGCGTATGCACCACATCGAGCCGCGACACAGCCCGGGTCAGCACCACATACAACCGCTCGAGCCCCCGCGCCTCCGCCTCCACGATCGCCGCAGGCTCGACAGCGACGACATGGTCGTACTCAAGCCCCTTGGCCTCCCCAGCCCCCAGCACACTGACCCGAGCCCCGAGTTCATCAGCCCCCGCGACAGCGACCCCGGCGCCGACCAGCGCAGCCCGCACCCGCCCCACATCCCCCTCGGCCGCGATCACCCCGACCGACCCCTCGTACCCGAGCGCCCGCCGCACGGCGTCCACGGCCCCGCCCACCACATCGCCCACCTCCCGCACCCGCAACTCCCCGTCCCCGCGCAGCGACCGCGCCGCGGGCACGTCCACGTCGATGCGGTCCAGCACCTGGTTGGCCAGCGCGACGACGGCCGCGGGCACCCGGAACCCCACGGTCAGCGGCACCACCCGCGCCTCCGGCCGGCCGAGATGCCCGAGCAGCACGTCCCAGCTCCGCGCCGCCCAGGGCGTGGTCCCCTGCGCCAGATCCCCGAGCACGGTCAGCGAACCGAAAGCGGCGCGGCGCGCGATGACCCGGGCCTGCATCGGGGACAGATCCTGCGCCTCGTCGACGACGATGTGCCCGTACCCCTCGGGATGCGCGAGCAGCCCGGCGACCTCGTCGACGAGTACGAGATCGGCGGCGGACCACCGGGCGGACTTGTACGAACGCGCCGGCCGCGCCCACAGCAGCGCCTCCTGCTCCGCCGCGTCGAGCACCCCGTCCGCGGCCCGCGCCAACTCCTCCGAATCCGACAGCAGTTGATGAACGACCTCCTCGGCCCGCACCCGGGGCCACACGGCATCCACGTACGCGCTCATGGCCCGCGACCGTTCGATCTTCTGCAGCCAGACGCGATTGACATGGACGGCCCGCCGCTCGGCGCGCTCCTGGATGTACCGCACGGCCCGGCTGCGAACCCGCTCGCGCCCGACGGCGTACGGCGGCGCCTCCGCGAGCACCCCTTCGACGATCCGCACCAGCACCTCGGCCGGCACCCGCCACCGGTAGGTGACCTGCGGATCGGGAACCGCGAGGGAGCCTGCCTCGACGAGTCCCGCCGCCGACACCCGCGCGTACAGGGCCCGCCGCAGCACCTCGGCCATCCGGGCGTCGTGCTTGACGACGGCGGCGCCCTCGTCGTCGTACGCCCGCACAGCCAACGCCTCCGCCCCCACCAACTCCTCCACGGTCGACTGCCGCACACCGGTCTCGCCGAGCGCGGGCAGCACCGCGGAGATGTAGGAGAGGAAGGTCCGGTTGGGCCCGACGACCAGCAGTCCGCCGCGCTGGATGCGCTGCGGGAACGTATAGAGGAGGTACGCGGCCCGGTGCAGCCCCACGGCGGTCTTGCCGGTCCCGGGGGCACCCTGCACACACACGGACGCGGCGAGCGCCTCCCGCACCAGGTCGTCCTGTTCCGGCTGGATGGTCGCGGCGATGTCCCGCATCGGCCCGACGCGCGGCCGCTCGATCTCCCCGGCGAGAATCCGGCTCCCGGAATCCGCCTCTCCGGCGCCGATCCGCTCGTCCTCCAGGCTCGTCAGATCCGCGGTCGCCCCCACGCTCCCCGGCGCCCACCCGAACCGGCGCCGTACATCCACACCCTGTGGATCCTTGGCGCTCGCCTGGTAGAAGGCCCGCGACACCGGCGCCCGCCAGTCCACGACGAGCGGCGGCGCGGCCGGATGCTCGGTGATGCGCAGCCGCCCCACGTGATAGCTCTGCCCGGCGTGCTCCCCCACGGCCCCGAAGTCGAGCCGCCCGAAGAACAACGGCGCCGCCGGCAGCTCCCTCATCTCCTTTGCCCTGCTGCGCAGTTGATAGCCGAGCACCTCGGCGTCGGCACCGGAGGCGGAGGCATTCTCCCCGATGACGACCTGCTCGTCGGCGCCCTCGACCATGGCGGCGAGGGCGGCACGGCAGGTGTCGTGGAAACGGCGTTCGGCGCCGAGCGCGAGATCAAGAGAGTCATCAAAGCCAGCGGAGTCATCGGAGCCATCACTCATGACACCCACGATAACCGAATAACGTTACCGAGTTACATTCTTTACTCTGTCACGCCGCCTGTGACCGTCTCCCCCAGCCCCCGGGCCAGCTGCCCGAACCCCAGCCCGGCGGCGCGCACCGCGTCCGCCGCGATCGCGTCGGCGGACTCCCCGGCCGCGATCCGCCGCCCGTTCTCCTGCGCGAGCACCCGCTGCACCGCCACGATCTGCCCGGCCGCGAGCCGCGCCTCGAACTCCGGCCCGCCCAGCGCCGCGGCCAGCGCCTTCTCGGACCGCTCCTGATACCCGTACAACCGCGCGACGAGCGCCGGAGTCCCGTACAACAGCCGCTGATAGGCCAGCACCGCCGGGTGATCACACAGCCCGGTCACCGGATCCCGCCGTTCGAGGCCCGCCAGAAAATGCCGCCGCAACGCCTCCAGCGCGCTCTCCCCCGCCGCCCGCCCCGCCACGACGCGGGCCGCCTCGTCCTCATGATCGGCGAATCGGTGCAGGACCAGGTCCTCCTTGGCCGCGAAGTACCGGAACAACGTCGGCTTGGACACCTCGGCGGCGGCGGCCACCTCGGCCACGGACACCTGGTCGTACCCCCGCTCCATGAAGAGCCGGACAGCGGTCTCGGAGAGCGTCTCGCGCGTGCGCTGCTTCTTCAGTTCGCGGAGGGAGGGGGGTGGGGTGGTCATGGGGAGGAGGGTACGGGGCCGGGCGCGGCAGCTCAGGCAGCGGCGGCGCGGCGCCAGGAGGGCACCTCGGCCACCAGCCGCCACATGTCGTCGAAGTGTCTGACCCACATGGCGATCGCGGCCTCGTCCTGGGTGCCGTGATCGCCCGCGAGGACGCTGAGATCCGTGTCGTACCCCTTGGGGTCGTAGTACTCGGGGCCGCGCAGCGGCATCCGGGTCGACACGTTGTACAGGCCGTGCAGGACACGCTTGCGGTTGAAGATGCACAGCTTGTGCACGGGAGGTCCCTGGTAGACGCGATATTCGCAGGTCACGTCCATGCGTCCGATCCGGGTGAGGCCCTGGGCGAGTTCGGAGAGGATCTGGTCGTACTCCTGGCACCGGCGCTCGGCACGGTCCCGGAACTCCGGCGCGTCCTCGGGCTCGTCGTCGGGCCCCACGCGCGAGGGCACCCGCATCGGCCGGGAGAAGTCCGGCACCATGACCCGGATGACCACCCGGCGGGTGGGACCGGGATTGTCCGCGAGCCGTTCGAGACGGTGGTACAGCTCGTTGTAGAGGGTCTCCCCCGTGTAACCGTAGAAGCTGATCTCGACCCGCCGGGCCTGGAAAGCCTCCGCCACGAAGCTGCCCAGGTCACGCGAGTTGACCTGGGCACCTGCCGGAACCCGGGCGGATTCGGTCAGGTTACGGAGCGCGTCGTAGAGGACGTACCCGACGAGACTGAGCAGCGCACCGCCCAAGAATGCCTTGCCTTCCAGGGCGTCCCCGACGGGTTTGACGAACTGGGCCAGCAGCCCCGTGACGAAGATGGCCGCCAGCAGCGCACGGACGGCCACCGGCTCGAATCGCTCCTGGAACCGCCGTAACGCACGCAACACTCCCGCGCCGTTCTCCCCGTCCCCCGTACGGTTGGGCATCCGCCGCCTCCCCCTCCGGATGGGGGCTCACACGACGCTCAGGCCCGCTCCAGCGCAGCGAACGCCGCGCCTGTCCCCCGCATCTCATCGTCCGCGCGCGGCAGGGCAAAAACAAGATAGGGGTTGGAGAGGGCCGCCTGGCCCGCACTGCCCATGCCCAGGTAGTGCAGCGCATGGCGCAGCGTGGTCGCGTACGAGCCGACCGCGCGACGGACGTTGGGCGCGTCCAGGCCCTCACCGGTGACCAGCCGGTCCAGGTCGACGTAGGCCGAGCGGACCACTTCGAGCTGCCGGTACGTCTCGCAGTCCTTCTGCCAGCCCCGGGTGTGGTCGGCCGGCATCACGGCGGACCACCGCCGGAGCATCCGCTCGCGAGTCTCCGGCCTGGTCGGCGAGAGATGCATGTGCCGGACCAGGTCGTAGAGCGGGTCGCCGACCAGGGCCATCTCCCAGTCGATCAGCGCCAGCCGATGCCCGTCGCCCCGCTTGCCGAGACGGACCAGGTTCCACGGGTTCAGATCGCCGTGCAGCAGGACTTTCCGTCGCGGTGTCACATCGCGCGGCGCGAGCGCCATCGTCAGCCAGCGCGCCCCCGGAAGACCCAACTTGCTTGCCACACGGGCCGATTCGACGGGAAGCCCCTCCACCATCCGGACGAGCTTCAGACAGAGCCAGCGGTAGAAACTGACGCCGCCACGGTGCTGATCCAGCGGCCGGGTGTCGACCTTCGACAGTGCGTACAGCTGATCCACCAGATCGTCGGCCTCTCCCGGCAGCAGGCCCCATTCGGGGTGTTCGGCGCGGTGGCCGGGACCGCCGCGGCCCTCGTAGGTGTGCAGGGTGAACTCGTCGCCCAGCTCGCTCTTACCCAGCGCCATCACCCGCGGGGCACGCACCGCCACCCCGGCCGCCTCGATCGCGCCCAGGACCTCGTGCTCCAGGAGGAAGCGGGGTTCCCGCAGCGTCACGGCCCCCAGCTTGCGGCGTACGACCACATCCGCGCCTCCCGCGTTCACCACGGTGCTGAGATGGGTCGCGCCCTTGAACACCTGCCGGGCGGAGGCCAGCGCCTCGGCCCACAGCGCCTCCTCCACCACCTCCTCATCGAACTCCGGGCGCAGCGGCACCCGTTCGTCACGTTCCCAGGTCCAGCGCGCCCCCGGTTCCTTCTCCAGGAACCGCGCCCCGCGGCCTTTGCACCATCGAAGGATCAGCTGCTCGATCGTGCTCACCTTCGGCAGCCCGCGCAGCCGCAGCGGCCGCTCGGCCGCCTCCAGCGCCCGGTGCACCTCCAGGGCCGCCAGCTCCAGATCGCCGGGGCCGATCGAGGAACCGAGCGCCGACACCGCCCGCATCACATCCGGGTACACGGACTGCGCGCGCTCGAAGTCGACGTAGTGGGGGAGGTCACTCGTCACACCGTCCGCCGCCTGCTCCCGTCCCTCCCCCTTCATGGCACGGCACCACGCCTCGACGACCTCGTCCCACTGCTTGTGGGGGTAGCCCATGCGGACCAGATGTGTCGCGAGATCGTGCAACGGGTCCCCGTACATCGCGAGTTCCCAGTCGACGCAGATCAAGGGGCGCCTCGGCTGGTCGAAGGCCACGATCACGTTGTCCCGGTGAAGATCTCCGTGCAGCAGGCTGAACGGGCGGTCATGGAGCTTGGGTACCCTCTCCGCAAAGCCGACCAGCGCCCGCTCGGCCACCCCCAAAGACGCGAACAGACCACCGAAAACAGCCCAGTTGGGCCGGCGGATCTGCGTGTCGGCGGCCAGCGCGAGAGTCCGCAGGAACTCCGCGCTCTTCCCCGGCAGTTGGCTCAGCCGGGACCACGCGGCAGGCAGCGGCGGAAGCTCGTCCGCCCGTACCCTCGTCATCCGCGCGAGCTCCCCGGCCAGGGCCCGCACCATCTCGGACTCCAGGAACTCGCCGGCCGGGCAGGTCAGCGACAGGGGGACCCCCTGGACATAGCTGTGAATCGCCACGTCGTCCCGCCGCGCAAGACAGCGCGGAACGTTCTCGAGGACCGGGCCGACCGCGTCCAGAACCGGCGACTCGTCCTGCCACATGCGGATCACCACCGGCAGGGCGTCCGACTTGCGGACCCGTACGGTCACCAGGGCCGGCGCCCCGAGACCGCCGCCGAACCAACCGGCCATGGCGGACGGCAGATCCACCACCCGGTTGGTGTTGTGATGGCCCTCCATCACAGCTCCCTTGTTGCCCGCGTACTTCATGAGCGCGGCCCATTGGGAGTCATCCAGCGTCGCGCCCTTGATCGGGCGCGCGGGGGAAGAGGCGGACACAGGCGTCTCCTGCATGGCCAAACGGAAGCCCGGACGAAAGCCCGGACGGAAACGCCTCACCGTATCGACCCGCAGAAGGACTCAGCACTCCCTGAAGCTCAAACGGCTGATACCGGTGCGGGAATGCCACTCTTCCGAGATCCGCGTTCGATAGCCGAACGGTTCCGGTCCAGTCTCGGCCGACCCCGTTCACAGAGCGAGGTACTCCCAAACGGAATCGAATAATCACCGCCAGAAGGCCACGAGGGCCGGCCCTCGCGAGGCCGGGATTCTGCGTCTTCACCCGAGACACCTGCCGGCCCTCGCTCAGGCCTGACCGGCCTCCCGCGCCACGTACTCCCACAGCCCGTCGAACATCTGCTGCTCGGCCTCGACGAAGGCGGCCTCCATCGGGCCCCCGTTCCGGTCGAAGACGAACATCGGGGTCTCGAAGCCCCGCACGTCGCGCAGGGGCACCGGACTGCCGTTGTCGTAGTCGTCGACCTCCCGCATGATGCGCTGCGGGATGTAGTGACCGATGAGCGCCTCCTGCCGGTTGAGGAGGTAGACCTTCCGGGTGGGGGTGCCCGTCAGGCGGCGGAACTCCGTCGTGACGTCGATGCCGCCCATCCGGCGCAGCAGCGTGAAGTTCTGCTCCAGGACCTGCTGTTGTGCGGCCAGTTGGTTGCGGTTGCGACGGTGGAGGGCCGCGTCGAGCTCGGCGTCGTGGCCCCAGCCCTTCTCCGGCGCCGGGTAGTCCAGGTGCTGGTCGCTCGCCGGGAGCAGGACGCGCACATGGACCGACGCGGGCCGGCTCGCCCCTTCGAAGACCTGGCGCAGCGGCTCGCCCAGCGACACCATCAGGGTCTCCGCCGTCAGACACACCACGTCGAGGCGCACCTCGGACTCCTGGAACGCGGCGACGAGGCGGGGGCCGAGGATGCTGCGCGCCGAGCGGGATCCGCCGGGCAGGGCCGCCGTGGCCCGCTGGGCCACCTGGGGCGGGCTGCCCTTGCTCACGTTGGTCAGCAGGCCGTCCGCCCGCAGCAGTTGCAGCGCGCCCCGCACGGCTCCGCGCTCCACCCCGAACTCCTCGGCGAGCGCGGCCTGCGTGGGCAGCCGGTCACCGGCCCCGAGCACACCGGTCCTGATGCGTTCCCGCAGTTCGTCGGCTATGCCCTCGGAGGTCGGACGGAGCGACGGAACGCTCTTGTCGTTCACCACGACACGATCACCTCCGCAGTACCAAGTCGCGTCAACTCTACGCCAGTTGGCAGCCAACTCCACCGACTTGTCAGCCAGATCGGTGGACTCGCAGCTCAGACCCGGTTCAGCAGAATGTCCAGCAGCTCTTGCAACGAGTCGATCACCTGAGAAGCGCCGGCCTCCCGCAGCTTCCGCTTCTTGTCCTCGTTACGCGCGTAGCCGAGAAAGGCGACGCCCGCGGCCTGTGCCGCGTACAGGTCCGTGGGGGTGTCACCGATCATCAGGGCGGTGGCGGGGGCCGCGCCCATGGCGTTCAGCGCGCGGTTGAGGCAGTACGGGTCGGGCTTGAGGAGTTCCAGGTTCTGCGTGCGGCCGTAGATGTGCGGCTCGAAGCAGGGGGAGAGCCCGCGGCCCTCCAGATAGGTGCGGGCCACCTCGGGCGAGTTGTTGGTGGTGATGGCGAGCTTGGCGTCGACCGCGGACCAGGTACGGATCAGCGGGTCCGCGTACGGGGTGGGCCAGGCCGTGGGGACGGCTCTCAGTTCCTGGTCGGTGAGACGTTTCTCCATCTCCACGACCAGGTCGCTGGACGGCCGCTGCAGACCCAGACTGCGCAGCGCGCTGTGCGGATCCGTGTCCGCCCGCTCAGCCTCCGTCAGGGCGTCGCCGAGCCCCTGCGCGTCCAGCCAGGCCACCTGCTCCTGCGCGATCCGTGCGGCCGGCCGGCCGGCGAACAGCCGGCAGATCGGCCCGTCGAAGTCGAAGAGCACGTAGCGCGCCCCTCGCACCAGCCCGGTCAGCTCCCCGCGGGGATCCGTCTCTTCAGCCACGGATTCGGTCACGGATTCAGTCTGCTTCGCCAGATCAGAAGTCACTAGGAGAGTGTCAGGTCCGACGTGATGGTTGCCCAGAGCGCGTCGAACCATTTCTGCGACTCCTCCACGAAGGCGCGGTCCCGGTGGCCCGCGCGCTTCTCGAAGGAGAACAGCAGCGCCTGGGTGCCCGTGGCCGCGTACATCTCCAACTTGGTGCCGCTGTCGATCTCCTCCTCGCGCTTGGTGACCATGTAGTACGAGAGGAGCGCCTCCTCGTCGTTGAGCAGGTAGAGCTTGACGGGAGGGGTGAACGGCAGGGCACGAAAGGTCACCCGGACGTCGATGCCGTGCGAGGAGCGCAGCGAGCGGAGATTGTGGCGCAGCACCTGGCCCTGGGCGTTGCGCTGGGCCAGCCAGCGCTGGTGGACCGCCACGTCGTCGGCCCGGTCGGTGCCGTCGCCCGGGTCCGGGACCGGCACCGGGAAGGCGAGGTCGATGTCGCGGCCGGGCAGCAGGATGCGCACGTCGACGGAGCTCGGGCGCATCCGGCCCTCGTGGATCAGCCGGAGCGGTTCGCCGAGGGCCAGCATCAGGGACTCGGAGGTCATGCACACCGCGTCGATGCGCACCTCGGGCGCCTGGAACGCCTCGACGAGCCGGGGGGCCAGGGCGACCATCGTGGGCTGCGGCCCGTCGGGAGCGGTGGCCGCGGAGGCGATGCGCGGCGGGCTGCCCTTGCTGCGGCTGCTCAACAGACCGTCCGCCTCCAGGAGTTGGAGCGCCTGGCGGACCGTGCCGCGCTCGACCCCGAACTCCTCGGCCAGCACCGCCTGGGTGGGCAGCCGGTCGCCCGCCCTGAGTTCACCCGCCTTGATACGGCGGCGCAGATCGTCGGCGATCTCCTGCGGTCCGCGCCTTCTGCTTCCGTTCAGTGTCACGTCCATCGTGTCCGTCATGTCCGCCACGCTCTCCCGGGTCACAACCAAATGGTACAACTCCCGTCCATTTGGCGGGAGTTGTTGAAGACTTGTTTTTCTACACCGGGAGTTGGGGACAACTATCGTGGGTTGGTAACCAACTTGGCCCAGGATGGCTACTGGATGGCGCTCACTCTGCCAACCCGCCTCAGCACTGCCGAAGCCGATGAAGGAGGAACCGTCATGCCCTTCCTGAGCCTCCTCTCCGCGGTCTTCGTGATCACCTTCGAGCAGCTCGTCCAGTGGCACTACGGCCCGGCCGGCATCGCGGGCCTTCTCCTGCTGGCCGTGGGTGTCAAGGCAAGGAACGCCACCTGCAGTTCCATCGGTGGCGTACTGCTCGCGATCATGGTGGCCGGCCCCGCGCTCCACTAGCCCCGGCCCGCCCGGAACCGGGTCAGGGCCCGATCAGCGTCAGATCCGTGCTGATCGTGTTCCAGAGGCTGTTGAACCACAGGTGGGATTGCTCGACGAAGGTGGTGTCCCGCAGTCCTGCCCCCTGCTCGAAGGCGAACAGCATCTGCTGGACGCCCGTCGCGTCGTACACGTCGACCCGCTCGTGGTCGATCTGCTCCCCGCGCCTGCTCAGCGTGTAGTAGGCGAAGAGCGCCTCATTGCCGTTGAGCAGGTAGAGCTTGACGGGTGGCGTGAAAGGCAGGGCGCGGAACTCCACCCGGACGTCCATGCCGTGCGTGGCGCGCAGGGCCATCAGGTTGTGCCTGAGCACTTGGCCCTGCGCGTTGCGCTGCGCCAGCCAGTGGCGCTGGAGCCTGCCGCCCAGGGCCGCCTCCTGCTCGGCCTCCAGGTCCGCGGCCGGTGTCGGGAAGGCGAGGTCGATGTCCCGGCTGGGCATCAGCACCCGGACCCTGACCTTGGCCGGTTTCATGCGGCCCGCGTGGATCTGCCGGAGCGGTTCGCCCATCGCGAGGGTCAGCGAGACCGACGTCAGGCACAGGGCGTCGATCTCCACGTCCTGCTGCCGGAAGGCGGCCGTGACCCGCGGCCCGAGCCCCACCATCGTCGGCTGCGGAGGTGCGCCGGGCCCGCGGAACACGGACTGCGTGTTCTCCGCGACGGTGGCCGGGCTGCCCTTCGACACGTTGGCCAGCAGGTGCTCGGACTGCAGGATGCGCAGCGCCTGGCGCACCGCCGAGCGCTCCACGCCGAAGTCGTCCGCCAACTGCGCCTGAGTTGGCATCCGCTGGCCGGGACGCAGCTGCCCGGAGCGGATCCGGGCCCGCAGCTCGTCCGCCACCTCGCGGTACGTCCACTGCGCCCGCGGCACCTCTGGCCGTCCATTGACGGCGGCATGCTCCACGCTCACGGTTCAACGGTACAACTTCACGCCATCTCAAGGGAGTTGAAGGAAGGATGGTTATAAGTCGCGGTTCAGCGGAGATAAGTAACAGTGAGTTGGTGACCAACTTGGAAGACATGGTCGGACAACCACGGGGGTTGGCGTCGACCACAGAGGTTGGTCTACGCCATCGCTTTGGCACCAGAGTTGGTCACCACTCCCACCTAAGGGGGTAGGGACATGCCGGTCTTCGCCATCGTCGTCGCCGCGCTGGCCATCGGATTCGAGCAGCTCATCCAGTGGAAGTACGGGCCCGTGGGCATCATCGCCTTCATCCTGCTGTCCGTCGGCCTCAAGGCCAAGAACACCGTGATCAGCGGCATCGGGGCGGTCGCCCTCGTGATGCTGCTGGCCCAGAGCGGCTGACCGGGCTCCCTTCCGGAGGGGAGCCGGGAGTCCGGTCGGTCTTCGTCCGAGGGGGCGCCGCCGGCCTTCGGGGCCGTCGCGGCGGCGCCCGCCTCCTACTCCACCACCTGGCCCAGGGCGGTGATCTCCGCCGGGGGCGGGGTGGGGGCCCGCGCCCCTGGAAGATCCGCGTCTGCCCCACGGGGTTCGTTGCGATCTGCGGGCCGGTGGCCGCTTCTCGCGCAGTTCCCCGCGCCCCTGAGATGCGCACTTCGTGCGCCATCTCGTCAGAGGCGACGCGCCCGCCGCCTCCCCAGGAGAGGCACGCGCCCCTGTCTCGTGTGGAGGCGCGCGGAGCGCAGCCTCAGGGGGAGGCAGGCGCGTAGCGCAGCCTCAGGGGCGCGGGGAACTGCGCGACCAGCCACGACGAGACCCGCACCCCACCTACAACCCGGGAGCGCGGAGCGCAAGCGCGGGGAACTGCGCAACCAGCCCCCACCCGACCCGCACCCGGCGACGCCCCCGGTCACCCCCCGAGCAGATCGGCGACCTGCGCCTCGCCCTCCCGGTACCGCCGCGCGATCTCACCACTGCAGTCGTCGGCGGTGCGCTGCAACTGCTGCCGCCTGCGCGACACCTGCTGCTCGTACCGCACGAGCCGCCCCATCCCGGCATGCAACTCGTCGTCCGTCCGCGCCTCCAGGTCGGACAGCTCCACCTCGGAGAGCATGTCCGAGGCGAGCCGCCGGAACTCCTCGCTGCGCGGGGTGCCGAGCGTGACGTGCCGGGCCGAGGAGCGGTAGCGCGTCGGCTGGTCCCGCAGGATCTCCGAGAGGCGGTCCACGACCGGGCTCTCGGGATCCCGTCGCCGCGCCAGCTCGGCCCGCAGGATGTCGATCCGGCCCTGGAGCAGCCGCCGCACATAGCTCAGGTCGGCCTCGTCCTGCTGGGAGTCCCGCCGCAGCGTGCGCAGTTCGGGCAGCCGCAGCGTGGCCAGGTCGGGCGCGGGAACGGGCGGCAGTTCGGGGCTGTCGGTGCGCTGGACCGGCGGCCGCGCCAGGTGCGTCAGCGACACGGTGGCGGGCTCTGCGGGCGGCCCCGTACTCGTTGTGTGGCTCATGGCATGGGCATCCATGGTGTGCTTACCGTCCCCTCGACCGGACTGCCGCCGTACGCCACCGGCGCACCACGTGTGAGCATGGTGCCACCCCGAGTGGCCACTTAGGGTACGAGTGCCCCATATCGGCCCCGGATGGGGGGTTCGGGAGCACACTGTGGCGGGCACGGCATGATGACCGTATGCGAGCAGTGGTACAGCGGGTGGACGGCGCGAGCGTCGTCGTGGACGGCGAGACCGTGGGCGAGATCAAGGGCGAGGGGCTGTGCGTCCTGGTCGGGGTGACCCACGAGGACACCCCCGAGGACGCGGCCCGGCTGGCCCGCAAACTCTGGTCGGTGCGGATGCTCGCCGATGAGAGGTCGTGCAGCGACATCGACGCCCCGCTGCTGGTAATCAGCCAGTTCACGCTCTACGGCGACGCCCGCAAGGGCCGCCGCCCCACCTGGAACGCGGCGGCGCCCGGCGACGTCGCCGAGCCGCTGGTCGACGAGGTCGTGGCCCGGCTGCGGGCGCTGGGCGCGACCGTGGCGACGGGCCGGTTCGGGGCACAGATGCGGGTGTCCCTGACGAACGACGGCCCGTTCACCGTCCTGCTGGAGATGTAGTCCCCAAAAAAGCCCTACGGCTCGACGACCACTTCCTGTGCCGCCGCCGTGGTCTCGGCGAGCAGTTCGGCGTCGGCCGGCACGTTCCGCTTCACCAGGGCGAGGGCGATCGGGCCCAGCTCGTGATGGCGTACGGACGTGGTGACGAAGCCGATCTTGCGGCCCTCGGGACCGTCGGCGGCCAGCCGCACCTCGGCGCCGTGCCCCGGCAGGTGCACCTCGCTGCCGTCCAGGTGCAGGAAGACGAGCCGCCGCGGCGGCTTGCCGAGGTTCTGGACCCGGGCGACGGTCTCCTGCCCGCGGTAGCAGCCCTTCTGCAGGTGTACGGCGCTGCCGATCCAGCCCAGCTCGTGCGGGATGGTGCGGTGGTCGGTCTCGAAGCCGAGGCGCGGCCGGTGCTGCTCCACGCGCAGCGCCTCGTACGCCAGCAGGCCCGCGGCGGGGCCGTGCTCGGCCGCGTAGGACTCCAGGTCGGCGCGCGGCAGGAACAGGTCGCGCCCGTGCGCCGTCTCGCGCACGGCGGCGCCGTCGGGCACCGGGGCGATGGAGCCGGCCGGCAGGTGCACGACCGCGAACTCGTCCGTCCGGTCGGCGACTTCGACCCGGTAGAAGAACTTCATGGACTCCAGGTACGCGAGGAGCGCCTCCTGCGTGCCGGGCTCCACGTGCGCCCAGGTGGTCGCGCCGTCGTCCACCAGGTACAGGGCGTGCTCGATGTGTCCGTTGGCGGACAGGATCAGCGCTTCCGTGGCCTGGCCGGTGGGCAGGTCGCTGACGTGCTGGGTGAGCAGCAGGTGCAGCCAGCTCAGCCGGTCGTCACCGGTGACGGCGATGACGCCGCGGTGCGAGAGGTCGACGACGCCCGATCCGTCGGCGAGGGCGCGCTGCTCGCGGAACAGGTCGCCGTAGTGGGCGGCGACGCCTTCGTCCACGCCCTCGGCGGGAACGGCGCCGGGCAGGGTCAGCAGAGGGCTGCTCGGTGAGGTTCGCTGCATGTTCACACACACTACGACGAGTGGGCGGACGCGCTTATTCCTGCGTCCGCACCTACTGCTGCTTCTCCTTGGTGCACTTCTCGCAGCGGCCGAAGATCGCGAAGTGCTTCAGATCGGTGTCGAAGCCGTACTGGGAGCGCAGCTTGTCGGTGAACTCGCGGGCCACGTCGACATCGGCCTCGATCACGCTCGTGCAGTCCCGGCACACCATGTGGATGTGGTGGTGCCGGTCGGCGAGGTGGTACGTGGGGGCGCCGTGGCCCAGGTGCGCGTGGCTGACGAGCCCGAGCTCCTCCAGGAGCTCAAGGGTCCGGTAGACCGTGGAGATGTTGATCCCCGACGCCGTCCTGCGCACTTCGCTCAGGATGTCGTCGGGGGTCGCGTGCTCCAGGGTGTCCACGGCTTCCAGGACAAGCTGGCGCTGCGGCGTCAGCCGGTAGCCGCGCTGCCGCAGATCGCTCTTCCAGTCGGTGCCTTCGACGCCTTCGGTGCTCACCACACCGTCGAGTCTAGGACTACTTGAAGAAGGCGATGCCGTCGTCCGGCATGTCCGGGAGGTTGCGCGCCATCTCGGCGACCTCCTCCGGGGAGACGACCTTCTTCAGCTGGGCCGACATGTAGGGACGCAGCGGAACCTCGGGGGTCTGCTTCTCGCCGACCCACATCAGGTCGCTCTTCACGTAGCCGTACAGGCGCTTGCCGCCGCTGTAGGGGCCGGAGGCCTCGGTGCGGGCGACCGCGTCCGTCGCGAGGTCGATCTGCGGCTTCTTGTCGGCCAGCTCGCCGTACCAGACCTCGACGACGCCGTCGTCGCGGACCATGACGACCTCGACGGTGCGGTCCTTGCCGACGCGCCAGAAGCCGGACTCCGACTCCAGCGGCTTCACCTTGTTGCCCTCGGCGTCGAGGACCCAGGTGTGCGAGTGGTACTCCAGGAAGTCCCGCCCGTCGTGGGTGAAGGAGACCTCCTGGCCGAAGTTGGCCTTCTCGGCGCCCGGGAAGTCGGTGACGCCCGCGCCTGCCCAGTTGCCCAGGAGGAACGCGAGGGGAACGAGGTCGGGGTGCAGGTCCGACGGGATCTGGATCATGGAGTGCTCAATCAGGTGGGGTAGGTCAGCGCTGGCCCTGGTACAGCTTCTTCACGGTCAGACCGGCGAAGGCGAGGACGCCGACGCAGACCAGCACGAGCAGAGCGGAGAAGAAAGCCTCAAGCACGGGGTGCTCCTCGGTGAGCGGAACGTATGCGGATACAGAGCCGGGCCCCACTGTAGTCGGGTGGGGCCCGGCGCACTCGGCGAGGTCAGCCGAGCAGCTGGTTCTGCAGCGCGACGGTCTGCCGGAACGGGGCGGCGGGGCCGTGCCCGTCGTCCGACTGGACCACCAGCCCCAGCACGTCACCGGCCTCGATGTACGCGTACCGGACGCGCTCCTTGCCGTACGGCTTCTGCTCGCCGTAGACGTACAGATGGGTGTGCGGCACCGCGTCGGCGTTGCCCTGGAGCGAGTACTCCTCGTCGAACTTCGGGGCCCCGACCAGGGTCGCCAGCGCCGTGTTCAACTCGCCGCGGTACTCGCGTGCGAACGCGCCCGTGTTGAAACGCAGCAGGTAGACGCTGGTGTGCGTGCCGTCGGGCATGGTCCAGCCGCGCGCCGCGATGTGCCGCAGGCCGCCTTCCTTCAGGGACTGGGCGAGGTCGCCCCGCGCGTCCTTGCCGTACACCTTCAGGTACGAGGCCGTGGGCAGCCAGCCGTCCTTGCCGGCGAGCGCCTTGTCCTCCTCGGCCCCTTCGGGGGCGGGCAGGACCAGGGCGCGCAGATCGGCGAAGTGCTCCTCGCGGAGGTTGTCCTCGGCGAACGCGGCCGGGGCGTCCTTAGGCAGCGGCGGCCTGACGATCCGCGGGTACTCCCAGCGCCCGTCGCTCTTGGTCGAGAGCCCCGGCAGGTCGCCGCGCTCGCGCTCGGTGACGCCGTACGCGACGCCGGCGCCGACGGCCGCGAACACGACGACGGCGGCGGTCCAGCGCAGGGCGGCACGCAGCACGCGCCGGTCCTTCTTGACGACGGCCGGCGGGAAGAGGAGCGGCGGGGTGTCAGGGAGAGGCGGCACGGTCGTCCGAGCCGGTACCTCGGGCGCGGGCTGCTCTGTGGACTGTTCTGTGGGCTGGGACGTCATACGAGCTCACCCCGTGAGGAGATGTGGTCGAGCTGCTGGGCGAGGAGTTCGGCGACGGACTGCTTGTCGATCGCCTTCGGGCCGTACGCGGTGACGGAGACCAGGAGGTCGTCCTCGTACGCGCTGCACATCAGCAGATCGAGCTTGCCGTCCTTGCCCCGGGGCGCGAGGAAGCAGTCCGCGTTGCGGTGCCCCTTGATCTTCGGGCCCTTGGTGAAGACGCCGAGCGCCCGCAGGAACTCGGACTGGAACCGCTTCATGTCGCGGCCGGCCTGCCGGTTCTGGATCTCGGCGAGCTGGGTCTCGACGACGAGGTCGGAGGAGTCCGCGGAGTAGCTGCGCACCGCCAGGCCCTTGAGCTTCAGTTTGTCGATCGACTTGTGCTGGGCCTCACGCTGGCGGGAGGGGAGGTTGTCGGCGCCCTTCTTGAAGCGGGCGGTGGCCTCCTTGCCGGTGATCACCTTGTCGTTGCCGAACTCGTCGATGTCGGGCCCGGGGACGTAACCGTCGGGCATGGGCAGCAACCGCTTCATCAGGTCGCTGTCAGCGGAACCGGCCGCGCGCTGCTTCCCTTGTTCCGGCTTGCCCCACACCTTGGTGCGGACGGTGCGGTCGGCGTCGTTCACCTTCATCACGGTGAAACCGGCGCCGCCCGCCACGGCGAGCACGACGACGCAGGCGACGGTGACGGCGGGCCACCGGCGGCGGCGCGGCGGCCGCGGCGCTTCGGATTCCGGACCTTCGAAGACCGGCGCTCCGGATTCCGGCACCGGAACCACGGAAGGCTGCGCTTCGAACTGCGGAGACTGGTCGCTCACAGGCGCTCCAACTGCCGCTTGGCGAGATCCATCGCGGTCTTCTTCGAGATCGGCTTGGTGTCGTAGATCCAGATGTCCATCGCGATGTCGCCGCGCGCGGCGAGCGTCCGGGACATGTACATCGGCAGGTAGCCGGGCTCCCTGTCGGGTTCGTCGTAGACGTAGACGCGGCCCTCGGCGCTGCCGGGGATGGGCTCGCCGTCGTTGCCCGCGTCGTCGACGGCGTAGTCGCCCTGCACGCTGACGTAGTCGCGGGAGGCGAGGTGCTCGGTCTCGCGGAACTGGACGAGGTTGATCTCTGTCATCGACTGACCGCGCTCCCAGGAGACGGTCGCGGCCCGCCGGAAGGAGTCGTCGGAGAGGCTGCGGAACGCGTCGGCCGGCCGGTCGTAGGCCGAGGCGAACCCGTACTGATCGAGCCAGCCCTGGTCGAGGTCCGCCTTCTGGGTGCCCGACGGCCGCGGCACGAGCAGCTTGCGCAGGTCGCCGTCGGTCTTGACGCGCCGGTCCTGCGCCGCGGACAGGGCCTCGGGGGCCTTGCCGCCCTTGGCCTGGGTGACCTTCTGCTGGGCGAGCGGCGGCAGCGGGTCGGGGTCGCGGCCCGCCTGCCGGACGTACCCGGTGCACAGCCCCGCGACGACGCCGAGCACGGCGGCCGCGCCGATCAGGGCGAGTGTGCGGCCACGTCCGCGCCGGGGTCTCTCGACGGGCTCAGGCGACTCAGGCGGCTGAGGCGGCTGAGGCGGTGGCGCCAGAGGCGCGGTTTGTGGTGCTTTTTCGTAATCCAACAGGTCCCCCCACGGAACTCGAAGCGCGGATTCCGTTCTCCGCGCCCACAGGAGACCCACAGGGGTACTTGAGGGTTGCACGCAAATTGATCACGAATCAGCCACACCGGAGAGTGGTCAGCGGGGCGGCCGCTTCTTGCCGTCCAGTTCGTCCCACCACTCGTCGGACTTCCGGTCTCCGGAGGGGTCGTCCCACCAGCGGTCGTCGGGCCCGTGCCGGTTGGCGACGATGGCGGCGAAGGGCGGGATGACCATGGCGACGACGCACATGGCCACGGCAGCGGGGACCGACCAGAGGCGTACGACGCCCCAGGCCAGGACGAAGAGGGCGATGCAGACGCCCATCATGGCGAAGTAGGCGTGCTTCCGCCGCGCGTACATGTATTCAGCGTAAGCCCGCCCGCCGCGCTCCGGGCAAGCCGAAGGGCCGCACCCCGTCCAGTGGCGTCCAACCCCCTGGGGTGCGGCCCTTCAGCCGTCACGAGTGATCGCTGCCTCGACCGGACAGCGATCAGACGGCGATCGCGACCTCCGCGAGCCCACCGGTCTGGGCGACGACCGTGCGGTCCGCCGTGCCGCCGGGGACCAGCGCGCGCACGGTCCAGGTGCCCTCGGCCGCGTAGAAGCGGAACTGGCCGGTGGCCGAGGTCGGGACCTCGGCGGTGAACTCGCCGGTCGAGTCGAGCAGCCGGACGTAGCCCGTCACCGGCTCGCCGTCACGGGTGACCTGACCCTGGATGGTGGTCTCACCGGGCTTGATCGTCGAGGCGTCGGGACCGCCGGCCTTCGCTCCACACATGCTGAACTCCTAGATACGAGAGGTCGGTTGACGAATTACTTGTTGGCGCCGAGCTCGATCGGCACGCCGACGAGGGAGCCGTACTCGGTCCACGAGCCGTCGTAGTTCTTGACGTTCTCCTGGCCGAGCAGCTCGTGCAGCACGAACCAGGTGAGCGCGGAGCGCTCACCGATGCGGCAGTACGCGACGGTGTCCTTGGCCAGGTCGACCTGCTCGTCCTCGTAGAGGGCCTTGAGCTCGTCGTCCGACTTGAAGGTGCCGTCGTCGTTGGCGTTCTTCGACCACGGGATGTTGCGCGCGGACGGGACGTGGCCCGGACGCTGCGACTGCTCCTGCGGGAGGTGGGCCGGGGCGAGCAGCTTGCCGGAGAACTCGTCGGGCGAGCGCACGTCGACGAGGTTCTTGTTGCCGATCGCGTTCACGACGTCGTCGCGGAAGGCGCGGATCGAGGTGTCCTGCGGCTTGGCCTTGTACTGCGTGGCCGCGCGGTTCGGGACCTTGTCGCCGTCGACCAGGTCGCGGGAGTCGAGCTCCCACTTCTTGCGGCCGCCGTCGAGGAGCTTCACGTCCCGGTGGCCGTAGAGCTTGAAGTACCAGAACGCGTAGGACGCGAACCAGTTGTTGTTGCCGCCGTAGAGGACGACGGTCGTGTCGTTGCCGATGCCCTTCTTCGACAGCAGCTCCTCGAAGCCGGCCTGGTCGATGAAGTCACGGCGGACCGGGTCCTGGAGGTCCTTGGTCCAGTCGATCCGGATCGCGTTCTTGATGTGGTTCTTGTCGTACGCGGACGTGTCTTCGTCCACCTCGACGATCGCCACGTTGTCGTTGTCGAGGTTGGCCTCGACCCAGTCGGCGTCGACCAGGACGTCGCTGCGGCTCATGCTGATTCCTCCGGGGCAGTTGCGGCAAGCATGGGGAACGGATGTGTGCGGGTGCGCACGGTGACCCCGAGTCGTGTGTCTCGTCTCAAGGGGCCCGGAAAGCGGGAATCGGGAATGCGGCCCGGTGGCCGACCGCCCCGCTCAGGCGGTGCGACAGAGCATGGCGGCGACGCGGCACAGGTCTACTGCCCGCCGCTTCGTGAGATCCGCCTGTCGCTTCATGGTTCCGATCGTAAGGACCCGTCGGCGGCCGTGTCACCGACGTGTCGAATAATGAGACGCGATCGCCCGACATGTGAGATCGATCGTCTGTCGGGGCCGCCCCCGCCGGGGTCCGGACGCGCCGTGGCCCCGCTCACTCCTGATGGGCGGACAGGTCCGTCTCGAACTGCGGACGCCCGCCCTTTCCGGCTACCTGATCTGCCCTACCCGACGAGATGCAGGTCCGAACCCGTCACCGAGATTTCGATGCCGTCCTCGACCGCCTCGACCTTGTCCAGCTTGATGCCCGCGGGCAGGTTGTCGATCGCCTGCTGGAAGTCGGTGACCCCGCGCAGCGCGGATTCGCCGAGGTCGAACGAGCCGACCTTGGGGAGGCTGTCGGCGCGGGCCGAGAGCTTGCCGCCGCTGACCTTGACGGCGCTGGTGACGGTGGGACGCAGGGTGCCCAGCGGCGTCTTGAAGGCGATCGTCACCTTGACCTTGTGGCCGCCGCCGTACGACAGCCCGTCGATCTGCGCGCTCACACCGGGGGCGACCTGGGCCGGGCCCGCCTTCCGTACGGCCTTGAGGAGTTCGGCGTAGGAGACGCGGGCGGTGCCGCTGGCGGAGTCGGCGGTGGCCGAGCTGTAGCTGCTGTCGAACTTCACGCCGTGCATCTCGGCGTTCATGTCCGCGATGCGGATGTTGCCGTCGGCGTTCTTCGCCTCGTAGTCGTCGATGCCGATCTTGACGTCGTCCAGGGTGCCGTCGGCGACCTGGGTCAGGAACGGGAACCCCTCGATCGACACGGACGGAGTGCTCGCGAGGCCCTCGCTCTCCCGGATCTTGTCGGCGGCCTTGCTCTCGGCGATGTTCACCGCGACCCGGTCGGCAATCACGAACAGCCCGCCGAGGATCACGACGAGGATCAGCAGTATTCGCAGTGCACGCATGTTCGGGAGCGTACGCGGGGCCGGACGGGTCCCGGGGGGAAAACAAGCCCCTCCGGCGATTGAGGAGCGGGGTCCGGGGCGGAGCCCCGTGCCCACCGCCCGTCAGCCGACGACCCGCCCCAGCACATAAACAACCGGCGCCGCAGCAGCCAGCGGCAGGGCAACCCCCGCCGTCATGTGAACGAACCGCGACGGATAGTCGTACGAAGCGACCCGGTGCCCGATCAGCGCGGCCGCGGCGGCCCCGACCCCGAGCAGCGCCCCGCCCGACCCGACCCCGGTCATCCCGCCGACGGCGACCCCGGCTCCGGCCCCGGCGAGCAGCGCGACCACGACGGACGCCGCGGTCGGCAGCGGCAGCGCGCGGGCCACGACGGCGACGGCCACCGCGATCGCGCCCACCGTCACCGCGTCGGGCTCGGCCGCGAGATGCCCGGTCGCCACGATCGCGAGCGCCGCCGAGACGACGGTCGCCATCAGGCCGTACATCCGCTCGTCCGGCGAGGCGTGCGAGCGCAGTTGCAGGACGAGGGTGAGCAGCACCCAGACGCCGAGGGTGCCGAGGATCGCGGCGGGCCCGTGCTCCCGGCCGGCCGCGAGCAGCGCGATGTCCGCGACGACGCCGCCCATGAAGGCGAGCGCGATGCCCTGGCGGGCGGGCCACATGCCGTTGAGCCGGAACCAGCCCGCGGCGGTGACCGCCTGGAGCAGCACCAGCGGGACGAGCAGCGCGTACGGGCCGACGGCGGCGCCGCCCGCGAGGAGCAGACCGAGCACGGCGGTCAGACCGGCCGGCTGGATGCCCGGCTCGATGACCGGCGAGCGGCCCTCGGCGCGGGCCCGCTGGGCGTCGGTGACGCGGGTGTTGCCGGTGACGGTGGCCGGGCCGTAGCCGGGCTCGTCGCCCGCGGCGGCCTGCGCGGCGGGCTCGGGGGCCGGAGCGGGGGCCGGGGCCTGCGCCGCCGGCTCGTACGCCCACTCCTGCTGCGGGGGCAACGGCTGGGCCGGCTGCTCGCCGTACCCGTACTCCTGTTGCTGCTGCGGCAGATACGACTGCTGCTGGTACTGCTGCTGAGCCTGCGGCTGCTGGTACTGCTGCGGCTGCTGAGCCTGCGCCTGTGGCTGCTGATACTGCTGTTGTTGCTGTTGTTGCTGTTGTTGCTGTTGCTGTTGGTACTGCTGCTGCACGGGCGCGGGCTGGACCTGGGTGTCCCAGGTCTGCGCCTGCCAGTACTGGGTGGGCTCGGCCTCGTAGGGCTGCTGCTGCCCGTACTGGTCGTACTGCTGGGACGGGTCGTACGGGTACTGCTCGTTGTCGCTCATCGGTGTCACCCTCCTGCGAACGGCGGGAGCACCTCGACCGTGCCGCCCTCGGCCAGCCGTACCGTCTCATGACCGCGCGTCCCGACGGGGTTCCCGTCGACGAGGAACGAGCAGCGCAACAGCACCCGGACCAGTTCTCCGGGGTGCCGCTCGCGGGCCGCGGCCAGGGCCGCGCCCAGGTCGTCGGCGTCGTACGGTTCCTCGGCCACACCGGCGGCGGACTTGGCCGCCGCCCAGTAACGAAGGGTGCCGGTTGCCACAGGGCGCTCCTCTCCACGGTTCCACGGTCCGGTTCTCCGGTCGGCGTCCTATTGTGCGGTACCCGCGATGCGGGCCCACTCCCCGATCCGGGCGAGCAGCGCGTCGCTCGCCGCGTGCTCCGCGTGCCCCATCCCTTCCTCCAGCCACAGTTCGGCGCCGCCCGCGGCGGCCTCGGCCAGCATCCGGGGATGGTCGACGGGAAAGTACGGGTCGCGGTCGCCGTGCACCACGAGCAGCGGCGTCGGCGCGATCATCGGTACCGACTCGACCGGCGAGAGCGGGATCGGGTCCCAGTCGTACGGGTGGATGCGGGTGCGCAGGCCGAGCCGGCCCACCATGCGTCCCGTGCGCCGCGTGACGACCCAGTGCAGACGCCGCATCGGAGCGGTCCCGCGGTAGAACCAGCGTGCCGGGGCGCTGACCGCGACGACGGCGTCGGTACGCGCTTCCGTGCGCCCCCTGTGCAACGCGGCGTGCCGGAGCACGACGGAACCACCCATCGAAAATCCGACCGTCACGACACGCGCGTGCCCGAGGGAACGCGCCCAGGCGACGGCCGCCGCGAGATCGAGCACCTCCCGGTCGCCCACCGTGGAGCGCCCACCCGAGCGCCCGTGCCCGCGGAACGTGAACGTGACCACCGCCCCACCCTGCGCGAACACCTCGGCCGCACGGCGTACATGGGGCCGCTCCAGATCGCCGGTGAACCCGTGCGCGAGCACGATCACCGGCCCGTCGGCGGGCCCTGATCCGGGCTCGTAAGCCGCGTCGATCGCGACTCCGTCCTGTGTCCGGAGCATCACACGCCGCGCTCGTTCAGTGATCGGCCGCACAGAAGATCCACGTCCTTCACCTGCCGGACCCCTACTCATGTGGGCTATTCTGCTGGGCGAAGGACTCGGGCAGTGCAGCCCCCGGGTCCTTTTGTGCTTTCAGGAGCGTTGTATACGACCTCACTCCCGACGGTGCGGGGCCCGGGGCGCGGGCCCGCGAACAAGGCCGTACAGCAGCACGAAACAGAGCAGTACCGCAGTAGAGCAACACGAAGCAGTGCCGCAAACGTCCTCGCAGGGACCGAGGAGGAACCAGACGTTATGGGCGAGCGAACCGTGCACGAACGTAGGACGACCCAGGCAGGTGGGGCGCGATGAGTTCATTGCTGCTCCTGACGAATGCCCTTCAGCCGTCGACGGAGGTGCTGCCCGCTCTCGGCCTGCTTCTGCACAACGTGCGGGTGGCTCCGGCGGAGGGCCCGGCCCTCGTCGACACCCCCGGCGCCGACGTGATCCTGATCGACGGCCGACGCGACCTCCCGCAGGTCCGCAGCCTCTGTCAGCTGCTCCGCTCCACCGGGCCCGGCTGCCCGCTGGTCCTGGTCGTGACCGAGGGCGGCCTCGCCGCCGTCACCGCCGACTGGGGCATCGACGACGTACTCCTCGACACGGCGGGACCGGCCGAGGTGGAGGCGCGCCTGCGCCTCGCGATGGGCCGCCAGCAGATCGTCGCCGACGACTCCCCCATGGAGATCCGCAACGGCGACCTGTCGGTGGACGAGGCGACGTACAGCGCCAAGCTCAAGGGGCGCGTCCTCGACCTCACCTTCAAGGAGTTCGAGCTCCTGAAGTACCTCGCGCAGCACCCGGGCCGGGTCTTCACCCGCGCCCAGCTGCTCCAGGAGGTCTGGGGCTACGACTACTTCGGCGGCACCCGGACCGTCGACGTCCACGTACGACGGCTGCGCGCCAAGCTCGGCCCGGAGCACGAGTCGCTGATCGGCACCGTGCGCAACGTGGGCTACCGGTTCGTCACCCCGGAGAAGCCGGAGAAGGGTGAGCGGGCGGACAAGGAGAAGGCGGCCGGGAACAGCGAGAAGCCCGCCTCCACCACCAACCAGGGCGAAGCGGACACGTCGGCCGCCCGGCGCACGGAAGCCGTTTCGGCCGACTCGTAGCGAGCAGGTTTACGCCCTGCCCAGAGGGTGGTCCATCCGCGTAGACTCCGCGCGTGGCCAAGGTGACTCGGGACGACGTTGCGCGACTGGCGGGTACTTCGACCGCCGTCGTGTCCTACGTGATCAACAACGGACCCCGGCCGGTCGCCCCGGCCACGCGCGAGCGCGTTCTCGCCGCCATCAAAGAGCTGGGGTACCGGCCCGACAGAGTCGCCCAGGCGATGGCGTCGCGCCGTACCGACCTCATAGGCATGATCGTGCCGGACTCGCGCCAGCCGTTCTTCGCGGAGATGGCGCACGCGGTGGAACAGGCGGCGTCCGAGCGCGGAAAAATGGTGCTCGTCGGCAACTCCGACTACGTCAGCGACCGCGAGGTGCACCATCTGCGCGCGTTCCTCGGCATGCGGGTCTCCGGCCTGATCCTCGTCAGTCACGGTCTGAACGATCTGGCGGCGACCGAGATCGAGGCGTGGGACGCCCGCGTGGTGCTGCTGCACGAGCGGCCCGAAGCCATCGACGACGTCGCCGTGGTGACCGACGACCTCGGCGGCGCGCAGCTGGCCACCCGCCACCTCCTCGAACACGGTTACGAGTACGTGGCCTGCCTGGGCGGTACCGCCGAGACGCCGTCCGTCGGCGACCCGGTCTCCGACCACGTCGAGGGCTGGCGGCGCGCGATGCAGGAAGCGGGCAAGTCCACGGAGGGGCGGCTCTTCGAGGCCCCCTACAACCGTTACGACGCGTACAAGGTGGGGCTCGAACTGCTCGCCGGGCCGCACCGGCCGCCGGCCATCTTCTGCTCCACCGACGACCAGGCCATCGGGGTGCTGCGGGCCGCGCGCGAGCTGCGCATCGAGGTGCCGAGCGAGCTGGCCGTCGCCGGGTTCGACGACGTGAAGGAGGCCGGGCTCACCGATCCGCCGCTGACCACGGTCGCCTCGGACCGGCCGGCCATGGCGCGGGCCGCGGTGGATCTCGTCCTGGACGACTCATTGCGGGTCGCCGGGTCGCGGCGCGAACGCCTGAAGCTCTTCCCGTCCCGGCTGGTCGTCCGGCAGTCCTGCGGCTGCGCGTAGGACTCCGTCGGGTTCGTCGTCGGCTGCGGCTCTCGTCGTGGCTGGTCGCGGGGGGGGGGGGGGGGGGGGGAGGGGGGGGGGGAGAGCAAGAGAG
>NZ_JBHVIX010000023.1:0-45105 GCF_042799415.1 Streptomyces sp. NPDC057694 | reverse complement strand
GAGGGGAGAACTCCGTGGGGTTTGTCGTGGGTGGCGGCTCTCTTGTGGGCGGTTCGCGCATTTCCCCGCCCCCCTGAAGCGAGCTGCGCTCGCCCAGGGGCGCGGGGAACTGCGCGAGAAGCGGCCACCGGGCCGCAGACAGCCGACGGCCGGTCTTTATTTCGGGCAAACAGGGTTCTGCCGGGACTCTCAGGGCACACTCAGCCAGCTCTCATGAACGCGGCTCAGGCTTACTGACATGACCGAGAGCTTCCGCCGCGACGGCGAGTACCCCCAGGGCCAGCAGCAGTCCCCGTACTCCGAGAGCCCGCAGCAGAACCCCCCGCACTCCACCCCGGTGGACAGCGCGTGGCCGCCCCCGCCCGCCTACCAGCCGGCCGAGCCGGTCAGCGTCGCCCCGGGCACCACGGTGTGGCCGGGCAGCACCGGCGACGGCGGCAACGGTGGCGGCGGCGAGCCGACCGGCCAGCTCGCCGCGTTCGGCGCCGAGCCCCCGCAGGCGAAGAAGAAGCGGCTGCGCGGCCCGGTCGGCCTGCTCGCCGCCGTGGCCATAGCGGCGGCGGCGGTCGGCGGCGGCACCGCGTACGCCTTCCAGGAGCTGACCGGCTCCTCCACCACGGCGTCCTCCTCGACCAGCACCACCGTCGTGCCCAGCAGCAAGAAGGGCACCGTCGCCGGTGTCGCGGAGGCGGTCAGCCCGTCGATCGTGGAGATCAACGCGACGCTGAGCAGCGGCTCCTCCACCGGTTCCGGCGTGATCCTCACCAGCGACGGCGAGATCCTCACCAACAACCACGTCATCTCCGGCGCCACCTCCGTGAAGGTGCAGACGAGCGACGGCAAGTCGTACACCGCCGAGGTCGTCGGCACGGACGCCAAGAAGGACCTGGCGCTGATCAAGCTCAAGAACGCCTCGGGCCTGAAGGCCGCGACGCTCGGCAACTCCGACAACGTCGGCGTCGGCGACGACGTCGTCGCCATCGGCTCCCCCGAGGGCCTGACCGGCACCGTGACCAGCGGCATCGTCTCCGCGCTCGACCGCGACGTCACCGTCTCCACGGACGAGGGCCAGCAGGAGCAGCAGCAACAGCAGGGCGGCGGCAGCGGTCAGTGGCCCTTCGAGTTCGGCGGCCAGGAGTTCAACGGCGACACCGGCTCGTCCACGACCACGTACAAGGCCCTCCAGACCGACGCGTCCCTCAACCCCGGCAACTCCGGCGGCGCCCTGATCGACATGAACGGCAACATCATCGGCATCAACTCCGCGATGTACTCGGCCAGTTCGGACTCGTCCTCGTCGTCGTCGAGCGCGGGCAGCGTCGGCCTCGGCTTCGCCATCCCGATCAACACCGTCAAGGCCGACCTCGACTCGCTGCGCGCCGGGGGCTCCGACAGCTGACCCGACCGTTTCGAGCAACGACGAACAGGGAGAACCCTCATGATCAGCACCGTGCACCGTCACCCGGGGTCCACCACGGACCCCGCCGACACCCGGCTCGCCCTCGCCGTCGCCTCGACGCTCTTCCCGCCGCTCACCCGGGCCCCCGAGCTGGTACCCCCGGCGGCACCGCGCCGCGCGGCACGCGGGCGCCTCGCGGCCGTGCGAGGCTGATAATCCGTCGCAGTACTCACTCACCCTCGTCGTGAAGGAAGCCCCACCATGAGCCCCGCCGAAGGCGACCGCGAAGACCGGCACCGCATCCTCATCGTGGACGACGAGCCCGCGGTCCGCGAGGCCCTGCAGCGCTCCCTCGCCTTCGAGGGCTACGGCACCGAGGTCGCCGTCGACGGCGCGGACGCGCTGGAGAAGGCGGCCGTCTACCGCCCCGACCTGCTGGTCCTGGACATCCAGATGCCGCGCATGGACGGCCTGACCGCCGCCCGCCGGCTGCGCGCCACCGGATCCACGACCCCGATCCTGATGCTCACCGCCCGCGACACGGTCGGCGACCGGGTCACCGGTCTCGACGCGGGCGCCGACGACTACCTGGTCAAGCCCTTCGAACTCGACGAACTCTTCGCCCGGGTACGCGCCCTGCTGCGCCGCAGCTCGTACGCGTCCGCGGCGGGCGGGGCCGGCCCCGACGACTCCGACGTGCTGTCCTTCGCCGATCTGCGGATGGATCTGGCGACCCGTGAGGTCACCCGCGGCGAGCGCACCGTGGAACTGACCCGCACCGAGTTCACCCTCCTGGAGATGTTCCTGGCCCACCCGCGCCAGGTCCTCACCCGGGAGCAGATCCTCAAGGCGGTCTGGGGCTTCGACTTCGAGCCGTCCTCCAACTCCCTGGACGTGTACGTAATGTATCTGCGCCGCAAGACCGAGGCGGGCGGCGAGCCCCGGCTCGTCCACACCGTGCGCGGGGTGGGGTATGTGCTGCGCTCGGGGAGCGCTGAGTGAACACTCTGGTCCGACGGCTCCGCACGCTGCCGCTCAGGTCCCGGCTCGCGCTGCTGGTGTCGGTGGCCGTCGCGGTTGCCGTGGCGGCGGTGGCGGTGACGTGCTGGTTCATCACCCGCAACCAGTTGTACGCGCAGATGGACCAAGAACTGCACAACCAGGTCGGCTCGCTGAGCCAGGGCCGTCAGGTCACGGCCGTTCTCGCCTGCGGCGGCATCAACCAGCAGCAGGACGTCCCGGGTCCGACGATCCAGCGGGTCTCTTCGGACGGCACCGTCTGCACCTGGCGCGGCAAGTCGTCCATCCCCGCCCAGCCCTCCGACGTGGCAGTGGCCAACGGCAGCGCAGACGACGCCCTGCACACGACCGAGGCCGAGGACGGCACCTCCATGCGTGTGCTGACCGTTCCCGTGGAGATCGAACACTCCCGGGTCGCGAACCTCGCCGTCTCCATCGCCAGCCCCGTGGACGAGATCTCCCAACCCCTCACCACCCTCGCCTGGGTCCTCCTCGCAGTCGGCGGCATCGGTGTGGTCGGCGCCACCGCGGCCGGCCTCTGGATCGCCCGGACCGGTCTGCGCCCCGTGGACAAGCTCACCGAGACGGTCGAACACGTAGCCGCCACCGAAGACCTGACGGTCCGTATCCCGGTGGAGGGCGACGACGAGATCGCCCGGCTGTCGGCCTCCTTCAACTCGATGACGGCGTCCCTGGCCTCCTCGCGCGAGCTGCAACAGCAGCTCATCGCCGACGCGGGCCACGAACTGCGCACGCCCCTGACCTCGATGCGGACCAACATCGAACTGCTCACCCGCAGCGAGGCGACCGGCCGCGCCATCCCCCCGGACGACCGCAAGGCGCTGATGGCCTCGGTCAAGGCGCAGATGACCGAACTGGCCGCGCTCATCGGAGATCTGCAAGAACTGTCCCGGTCCGGACTGAGCGGCACCGAGGGCCCGCTGAAGGTCGTCTCCTTCCACGAGACGGCCCGCTCGGCCCTGGAGCGCGCCCGACTCCGCGGCCCGGAGCTGAAGATCGTCTCCGAGCTGGCCCCCTGGTACGTCCGGGCGGAGCCGGCCGCACTGGAGCGCGCGATCATCAACCTGCTGGACAACGCGGTGAAGTTCAGCCCGCCCGGCGGCACCATCGAGGTCCACCTGATGCGCGGCGCGCTGACGGTCCGCGACCACGGCCCCGGCATCCCGGCCGACGAACTCCCGCACGTCTTCGACCGGTTCTGGCGCTCCCCGACGGCCCGCGCGCTGCCGGGGTCGGGGCTCGGCCTGTCGATCGTGGCCCGCACCGTGGAGAGCTACGGCGGCGAGGTCGCGCTAGCCGCGGCGGACGGCGGCGGCACGGTGGCGACGATGCGGCTGCCCGGGGCCCCGACCCCGCCGCCGGACCAGCCCGCCGAATTGCTGTCCTAGCTGCTACGCGGCGGCGGCCGCGGCCCCCTTCGGCGCGGCGGCCAACCGCAGGCCGAGGTCGACCAGCGCCCAGCCGAGACGGGAGCGCAGGGCCGCCGGGTGCGGGTCCCGGGCGGTGGCGGCCAGCCGGTCGGCGTCGGCCTCGGCGCGCAGTTCGGCGGCGCGGCTGTCGTGCAGGGCGAGATGAATCTCGGGGTGCATGAGAAGCCTTTCGGTACGTTTCGGTCGGCAGGTGGGACGGCAGGCGTCGGTCAGTCGCTGCTGATCGGGAACGCGTGCGTATGGACCCGCACCCGCTCGGCCCGCGGGTCGTTCCGGGTGACGGCCAGATCGCGGTACTCGGCGACCAGGGCGTGCATCTTCTCGATCAGTTCCTCGGCGAGCTCCGGTGTGAGCCGCAGAGTGTCGCTGCTCATGTCCGCGACCTGTGACCACTCGGGGGCCCAGCTGCCGCGATTGCCGAGCCAGGTCGACATGTTGCGCATCTGCGACGTGGCGACCTCGTGCATGTAGAAGTCGGCGGCGCCGCGCACCTCCGGGTCCTCGTCATGGAGCAGTGCGCTGTCCACGGAAAGGCCCCGGTAGACCGCCCTCCACCACCGCTCGCGCCCCTTGCCGCGCTCCGGATCGTCCTCGACGAAGCCGTGCGCGGCGAGCTGGCGCAGGTGATAGCTGGTGGCGCCGCTGGACTCATCGAGCTTCTCGGCGAGCTGGGACGCGGTGGCCGGCCCGTCGAAGCGCAGGGCGTCGAGCAGCCGCATGCGCAGCGGATGCGCGAGCCCGCGCAGCGAGCGGGCGTCGAGATCGCGGACCTTGGGAGGGGTGGGCTCTTCCATGCGTACAAAGATAGCTATGCAAAGAAACCCTTGCAAGGGTTTCTTTGCAACTAGCTCCCCACCGGACGGACGGGCTCAGCCGGAACCGCCCACCGAAAGCCCCGCCCCCGACAGATCCACCCGGATCCCGCCCTTCTCGACCTTCACGTCCCGCAGCCGTACGTAACCGTGGTCGCCCGGCAGCTTGGGCAGCTGGAAGGCGAGCGAGAGACGGTCGGCGAGTTCGGGGCGGGTGAGCTTGGTGAGGCCGTCGAGGAGGTTCGGGTCGATGCCGAGCTTCTGGAGCAGCCAGGGGTTGTCGGCGGCGATGTCGATGAGGTTCATCCCCATCACCTTCTTCACGAAGCGCGGGGAGCCGGTCAGCTCGCTGAGCTTGGCGTCGCTGCGCTCGGCCTGCCGCACGGCACTCGCGGGGACGCCGACGCGGTGCACGATCGCCGGGATGGACAGCAGCCTGCGCGCCTTGTCGGTCTCGGCGGTGAGCCGGTCGACGGACTTCGGCGTCAGGTGCAGGCCCTGGTCGGCGCCGGTGCCGGGCCGGTACGTGGCGAGATCGCCGACCGCCAGGCTCATGTTGTCGATGTCGGTGGAGATGCCGGAGGCGCCGAGCCGCTGGATCGTGGCGTCGGCGCGCACCTTCAGGTCGTGCCCGGCGACGGGCAACGTGCCGCGCGCGAGCACCCGGTTGTGGCCGTGCCCGGTGAAGGTGACCTGCGAGGCGCCCAGTTCACGGTTCAGGTCGGCGAAGCTCAGCAGCACCTCGCCCCGCATCCGGTCCACGGTCGCGCCGCTGATGTCGGTGAGGCCGTCGCCCTCGATGCGTACGTTCTGCGCGGTCGCCTGGACCTTGGCGAGGGTGATGCGGTCGGCGGCGACGTCGGGGACGGTCACCTTCAGCTCGTGCACCCGGCGGTCGGCGAGCTGGGTGAGGAAGGGGAAGCCCTCGATCTCGACCTCGGGCGCGGCCGTCAGCTTCAGCTCCTTCTTGAGCTGTTGGGCGGCGCGATGTTCCGCGTACAGGACGGCCCAGCGGTCGGCGAGGGCGAGGAACGCGGTGAGGACGAGGACCGCGACGACGCCCTTGACCGCGAGGGAGAGGCTGCCGAAGCGGCGCCTGCCGCGGCTGCGGTGGTCGGGCGGCGACCACTCCTCGTCGTCCCGGTACGCGGGCTCCTCGTGGAGGACGTCGTCGAGCGGGTTGTCGCCGCGCCGGCCGTCGTCGAGATCGGCCAGTTCGTCGTACGGGCTGGCGTACCGGCCGGCGGGGCCGGTCGGGCCGGCCCCTTCCGGGGGAACCGATTCCTCCTGCCAACCATCAAACGGAATACGGTCGTTGGATATGCGGTGGGGGGTACGCATCAGCTGATTTCACCATACGTACCGACCCCGTTCGCAAGCCGTGCACACAGCAGGCACCGTAACGCGCCACTTCAGGACGGCGTCAGTGGCGTCAGCGGCGTCGCTGCCGCCGTGCCACCAGCACCGTGCCCGCCGCCACCAGCAGGGCCGCAGCCACTGCCGACCACCCGGTGAGCCCGAAACCGGAACCCGTGTCGGCGAGTTCGCCGCCGTGATCCTTGTCACCCGGCGGGAACGTCGGCCCCGGCGTGCCCGGCGGCGTCACCGTCGGAGTCGGCGTCGGGCTCACCGTCGGAGTCGAGGTCGGCGTCGGGGTCGGCGTCGAGGTCGGCGTGGGCGACGGTGACGCCGCCCGGTCGGTGTTCGTCACCGTGCAGGTCACGGCGGCGCCGGGCGCCACCGCCACCTCGGCGTCCGTCACCGGCACCGCGGCGCCCCCGGCTGACTCGCATGCCCAGTCCCCCGCGTCATATGCCTCCGGCCCATCCGACTCGGACAGCTCGTAGGTCCCGGCGTCCACCTCGGCGGCCGTCACCGCGTCCGCGCCGGTGACACCGGAGAGGTCGCTCGGCCCGTCGGCGGTGAGCGTCCAGTCGCCCGGGGAGGCGGTGCCTCCGTGCTCGTTCACGACCTTCTTCACCAGGGTCAGCCGGGCCTTGCAGGTGACCTTGTTCTCGACGGTGTACTCGTTGTGCTCCGCGGTGAGTTCGGCCCGGTAGGGCACCGCAGCGTCGACGGCCGTGCCGTTGGCGTCCACGACCCTGCTGCTGTCCAGCCGGCAGGAGTCGGGCACCGTCGGGGTCTCCGCGACGGTCGTGCTGTCGCCGACGGTGTAGCCCTCGCGGACGGTGTCCCAGTCCTGGGCGGTGGTGCCGGTGCCCGTGGGGCCGCTCAGCGTGAGGGCGGCGTCGAGACCGTCCGGCCGGTCGGCGTGCGGGTAGCGGGTGCCGTCCACCAGCCACGTCTTGTGGACCTCGACGTCGGCCTTCCGCGGCGGCCTGTTGTAGACCACGCAGCTGATGCCCTGGAGGCTCGGCACGTTCACGGTGAACGCGGGCTCGGCGGCCGTACCGGTGTTGGTGACGGGCACGTCCGCGCCGTCGTCGAGGTTCGTGCACACCGCGTTCTTGCCGCCCTGGGTGACCAGGGTGTGCCCGGGATGCTGGGTCTCGGCGACGGTGACGGCCGCGCTCCCGGTCCCCGACGGATACGTCGGCTGGAAGACGACACCGCCGGTGCCGCCCGACGTCATCCTCCCCATCCTGGTGGTCTGGGTGTCCGGCAGGCCGCCGATGCCCGGGGTCGTCGTCGACGCCGTGAACTGCCAGCCCGCACCGGCCGGTTGGGCGCCGCTCACGTCCTCGCCGGTGTTCCCCGCGGGCACCAGCTGCTTGATCACGGACAGGCTGCCCACGCAGTGGGTGGTGGCCAGCTCGTGCAGGGCCTCACCCGCCGCCGCGAAGTCGGTGGTCTGGTAGTAGTCGGCCGTCTTCGGGTTCGAGCCGTCGTAGGGCTCCTCGCCGGAGATGGCCCGGAGGTTGAGGCCCGAGACGCCCTCGACGCCCTTGCCGATGCCGACGGCCACGACCCGCTCGCCCTTCGCCTTGACCGCGTTGGCGGCGAAGATGCCGCCCTCCACGTCCGCGAAGTGGGTGTTGCCGCCGTCGCCCGTGTAGGGCTTGCTGAAGCGCGTCGGGTTGCCGTCGGTGAGCACGACGACCATGTCGTAGACCGGCTGCGCCGTGGCCACCGCGTGCAGACCCTGATCCCAGTTGGTACCCGCGCCCAGCTGCCAGTCGGCGTACTGCGCCTTGAACGCGGACGCCCCGGCCGGCGTCGACACCGACATCAGGTCGGGGTGGTTGCTGGTCCCGGTGCTCGGCGAGTTGCGGTCGAAGGAGAACAGCGCCATCCGCGACGGCGTCCCGGTGAGCGCGTTCGCCAGCCTGTCGGTGGCCGCCTTGAGCTGCGGCAGCGCGCTGCCCACCGACGCCGAGAGGTCGAGCACCACGGCGACGTCGAGCCCGCAGGACTCCGGCATCTCCGGGTTCGTCCGCGACTGCTGCCAGATGCCGCCGGAGGCGACGTAGGGGGTGGCCGACCAGTTCTTGCTGGCCATGAAGTCACTGGTGGAGGAGTAGGTCTGCCCGTCGGCCAGCGCCGGGGTCTCGAACTGGTACGTCGACTCCACCGATCCCGAGCCGCTGCCCGGGCCCGTCCGCAGCGTCGGATTCGTGTACCAGCCGGCCGGTACGCCGTCGTCGACCTGCCGCACGAAGAACCGCTGCCCCGCGTTGGCCCCGCCGCTGCCCGTGTCCGGGACGGTGAAGCTGCAGTCGCCGGCCGCGTCGGAGGTGCACTGCGCCCAGGTGTCGGTCAGCGGGTCGGTGGCGGTCGCGCTCGCGTACAGGGCGAGCCGGACCCCGGCGAGCGGCGCCACGCTCGCGTCGCCGTCCCGGTCGCCGCCCGTCTTCACGGTGACGACGGACTCCCCGGCGGCGGGCGTCGGCACGTCGGCCGCCACCTGGCCGGGCCCGGCGAGGACCGCGCTCAGCGTGAGCGCGGCCGCGGCACCGAGGCCCCGCAGCCGCGCCCCCCATGGACGGTGACGCATCATCAGACTCCCGGATAGCACGGACAGACCTTTGCCCGAACTTATCCGATTAGAGCCTTATGTCCGACTACCTCGCCGGGCGTGCCCGGCGAGGTAGTCACCTGAAGACAGTCACTTCAGGACAGTCACTTCAGGACGGTCACTTGACGATGGTGATCCGGTCCGCCTTCGGCGGCGCGATCGGGTTCGCCGCGGACGAGTTGGCCGTCAGGTAGTCGTTGAACGCCTTCAGGTCGTCCGCGCCGACCAGCGGATTCGTCCCGGCCCCGAGGGCCGCGAAGCCGTCGCCGCCGCCCGCGAGGAAGGAGTTCATCGCGACACGGTAGGTGGCGGCAGGGTCGATGGCGGCGCCGTTCAGCCGGATCGAGTCGGTGACGACACGGGCCGCGCCGGACTTCGTCATGTCGAGCGTGTACGTGAGCCCGGCGGACGGCTGGAGGATCTTCGGCGAGGCCTCGTTCGACCCGCTGACCTGCTGCTGGAGCGCCTGAACGACCTGCGCGCCGGTCAGGTCCACCAGATTGACGGTGTTGCTGAAGGGCTGCACGGTGAACGCCTCGCCGTACGTGACGACCCCGTCGCCCTCGGCGCCGCTCGCCTTGTGGACGAGGTCGGAGCGCACCCCGCCCGGGTTCATCAGGGCCAGGCTCGCCTTCGGGTCCAGCGACTTGGCGTGCGCGAGCTGCGCGTCGGCGATGAGGTCACCGAGCGGCTCCTCCGGCGTACCGGCGCCGCGGCCCTGGATGTCGGCGGAGATGTAGCCGACGGCCTGGTTCGCGACCGGCGCGGCCAGCTTGTTCCACCTGCCGATCAGGGCCGTCATGTCGGCGGCCTTGTCCTGCGTGCGGGACACGACGTGGTTCGCGGACTTCACCGACTTCCCGGTCTTCACCGCCGTACGGACGACGTCCTTGGTCCGGCGGTCGTAGGTCAGCGTGGTGTCCGTGTAGAGCTTCCCGTACGAGGACGCGGAGGTGACCATGCGCGGATTGCCGGCCGGGTCCGGGATCGTGCACACGTACGCGTTGTGCGTGTGGCCGGTGACCAGGGCGTCGACCTTCGGCGTGATGCCCTTGGCGATGTCCACGATCGGGCCCGAGACGCCGTCGCCCGCGCCCGGCGAGTCGCAGTCGTAGTTGTACGCGGACGAGGCAGGGGCGCCGCCCTCGTGGATCAGGGCGACGATCGACTTCACGCCCTGCTTGTCGAGGATCTTCGCGTACTTGTTGACCGTCTCGATCTCGTCGTGGAACTTCAGGCCCTTGACGCCCGACGCGGAGACGATGTTCGGGGTGCCTTCGAGGGTGACGCCGATGAAGCCGACCTTCACGCCCTTGTGCTTCCACACGTAGTACGGCTTCAGGATCGGCTTGCCGGTCTTCTCGTCCGTCACGTTCGCGGCGAGGTAGGGGTAGTCGGCGCCCTTGAACTTCTTGCCGGCCTCGTAGCAGCCGTCGGTGGGGTTGCAGCCGCCGTTCTGCATCCGCGCGAGCTCGGTGGCGCCCTCGTCGAACTCGTGGTTGCCGACGGAGGTGACGTCCAGGTCGAGCTTGTTCATGGCCTCGACGGTGGGCTCGTCGTGGAAGAGGCCGGACAGCAGCGGGCTGGCGCCGATCAGGTCGCCCGCGGCGGCCGTCACGCTGTAGGGGTGGCCCTTGCGGGCGGTGCGCAGGGAGGTGGCCAGGTACTCCACACCGCCCGCGTCGACCTGCTTCGTCGTGCCGTCGGCCTGCTTCTCGGTGACCTGGCCCGACGAACCGGCCGGCGGCTCCAGGTTGCCGTGGAAGTCGTTGAACGACAGCAGCTGTACGTCCTGGTAGCGGCCGCTGTCCTGACCGTGGCCATGACCGTTGCCGTGACCCCTGTCATGGGCCGCGCTCGCGGGCAGGGCGGCCATCAGCGCACCCGCGGTGGCGAGGGTGGCGACGGCGCCGAGCGCGGTTCTCAGGCGCCGGTTCGTCCTGGTGGGCATGGAGGATCCCCTCGGATGCTGTACGAAGACTGTGACTGCCGGGCAGCCTAGGGTCAACGCGCGTAGCACAACAGGGGATTGCAGGTTACGAGCTGGTTGCCGACTCCCCGCACGGCCCCCGCCGTACCCTCGTAGCCATGACCACGGACCCCGCGAACATCCCCGATCCAGCCCTCTCGGGCCGCCGTATCGACACCCTGACCACCCTCTCCGCCGAGCAGTCCGCCGCCGTGCTGTCCCTGCTCTCCGACGCGGCCCACGCCGACGGCCAGCAGGCCGTTTCGGAGCAGGGGCGGCTCCATCTGCGGGGCGAGCGCGACGGCGTCACACATCTGCTGCTCGACGTCGACGGGGACCTGGTCGGCTACGCGCAGCTGGAGGACACCGACCCGGTGGAGGCCCCGGCCGCCGAGCTGGTGGTGCACCCGGCGCACCGCGGGCACGGGCACGGACGGGCGCTCGGCGCGGCGCTGCTCGCGGCGTCGGGCAAGCGGCTACGGGTGTGGGCGCACGGCGGGCACAGCGCGGCGCGCCATCTGGCGCAGGTGCTCGGTCTGACGCTGTTCCGTGAACTGCGCCAGATGCGGCGGCCGTTGACCGAGCCGGAGCTGCCCGAGCCGAAGCTCCCGGCGGGCATCAGGATCCGCACCTTCGTCCCCGGCCAGGACGACACGGCATGGCTGGCGGTGAACGCGGCGGCGTTCGCCCACCACCCCGAGCAGGGCTCCCTGACCCAGCGCGACCTGGACGACCGCAAGGGCGAGCCGTGGTTCGACCCGCGCGGCTTCTTCCTCGCGTTCAAGGGCGACGAGCTGGTCGGCTTCCACTGGACGAAGGTGCACGCGGAGGAGCGGCTCGGCGAGGTGTACGTGGTCGGCGTCGCCCCCGAGGGCCAGGGCGGCGGCCTCGGCAAGGCGCTCACCGCGACGGGGCTGCGCCACCTCGCGGCGGCCGGTCTGCCGACGGCGATGCTCTACGTCGACGCGGACAACAAGGCGGCGGTGAGCGTGTACGAGCGGCTCGGCTTCACCACGTACGAAACGGACCTGATGTATCGAACCGAGTCATAACACCCCGGTTTCACTGCGGTTCCCGGGAGAGGGGGCGGCGTCACTTGACGCCGCCCCCTCTCTTGCATCACCCTTTCACTACTTGATTAGTGAAAGGGGGGTACGCCAGTGGCCAAGCCAGTCAAACCGGCCGAGCCGGTCGAGCCGGTGATCGAGTTCCGCATCGACCGCCACAGCGGCGTCGCCACCTACCTGCAGATCGTCCACCAGACGGAGCAGGCGCTGCGGCTCGGCATGCTCGAGCCCGGCGACAAGCTGCCCACGGCCCGCGAGGTCGTCGAGGCGACGGCCATCAATCCGAACACGGTGCTCAAGGCGTACCGCGAGCTGGAGCGCGAGGGCCTCGTGGAGGCCCGCCGGGGGCTCGGCACGTTCGTGCGCAAGTCCCTGGGCTCCAGCCCGGGCGACTCACCGCTGCGCAGCGAGCTGGAGGACTGGACGAGACGGGCGAGGGAGGCGGGACTGGACCGCGAAGACGTCGCGGCCCTGTTCACCGTCGCACTGGAAGCACACTTCAGCACCACCACCAAGGGGAATTCATGAGTACGGCGATCGAAGCGACGGGCCTCGGCAAGCGCTATGGCCGACAGAGCGCCGCGGCCCTCGACGACTGCTCCTTCCGGCTGCCCGTCGGCCGGATCAGCGCCCTCGTCGGGCCGAACGGCGCGGGCAAGTCGACCCTGCTCTCCATCGCCGCCGGACTGCTGCGGCAGAGCGCCGGAGAGCTGCGCGTGCTCGGCGCCGCCCCCGGCGAGACGCGCGCCAAGGTCTCCTACCTCTCCCAGGACAAGCCGCTGCACCCGCAGCTGTCCATCAAGGACACGCTGCGCATGGGCGCCGAGCTGAACCAGGAGCGGTGGGACGCGGCCTACGCGACACAGATCGTCGAGGCCGGCTCGCTCGACCCGAAGGCGAAGATCCGCTCGCTCTCCGGCGGCCAGCGCACCCGCGTCGCGCTCGCCCTCGCCCTCGGCAAGCGCCCGGAGCTGATGCTCCTCGACGAGCCGATGGCCGACCTCGACCCGCTGGCCCGGCACGAGCTGATGGGCACCCTGATGGCGGACGCCGCCGAGCACGGCACGACCGTGCTGATGTCGTCTCACATCGTGTCCGAGCTGGCCGACGCCTGCGACCATCTGCTGCTCCTCGGCAGCGGCCGGATCCGGCTCGGCGGCGGCATCGACGACCTGCTCGGCGCGCACAGCCTGGTCACCGGCCGCGGCGACCTGTCCGGGCACACGGTCATCGAGTCCCGCGCCTCGGGCCGCGGCGTCACCGCCCTGATCCGCAGAGACGGACCCGTCGGCGACGGCTGGCAGGTGCAGGAGCCCTCCCTGGAGGAGCTGCTCCTCGCCCACCTGCGCTCCCCCGACGCCCCGGCCCTGCTCACCCCGAGCACCGCGGCCGCCACGGACCGCACGGCGGTGACCGCATGAGCACCACACTGGAGAAGCGCGCCGACTCGGAGACCCCCTCGGTCCGGCGCACCCTGCCCGGCAGCGACGGCCTGGTGTGGACCGTGCTGCGGCTGCACCGCACCGCCCTGTGGGTCTGGGCCGGCTATGTCGCCGTCAGCGCCGGCCTGCTGCTGTGGCTGTGGGGCCCCGGCGCCTCCACGGCACAGAAGGCATTCGACAAGTTCGGGTACGCGGGGGCGCAGGAGATCGCCTGGAAGGGCAGGTCCGTCTCCCTGACGACCGTCGGCACCTCCTTCGACACCCTCTTCTACCACCCGGCCACGCTCGCCCGGATCGCGGCGGTCGTCGTCGCCGTCTTCGCGGCGGGCCCGCTGATCGCACGTGAGCTGGAGCTGGGCACCGCCCGGCTGGCCTGGACCCAGTCGGTGTCCCCGGCCCGCTGGCTCACCGCCAAGCTGGCACTGCCCGCGATCGCCGTCACCGTCGGCACCGGCCTGATCGTCGCCCTGTACGTGGCGGTGTGGCGGGCCCACAACCACCTGCTGCTCGCCGGGATCGGCCCGCGCTCCTTCTACTTCAACATCGGCCCGGCGACGGTCGCGAACGTACTGTTCGGCCTGGCCCTCGGCGTCCTCGCGGCGCTCGTGATCCGCCGCACCCTGCCCGCGGTCGCCGTCGCCGGGATCGGCACCTATCTGGCGGGCGCACTGCGCTCCAACTCCTGGCCTTTCCAGGGGACTTACCAGCAGCCGGAGATCCCCGTCCACAGCAAGGCGATCACCTCCACGGGCGCGGAGATCTCCGACCCCGGGTGCTACGAGGACCTGAAGTGCCTCGCCGCGCACCACGTCACCGGCTTCGACCGGCACTACCTGCCCTCGCCGGACTACTGGCCGCGCCAGCTCACCGAGACGGGCATCCTGCTCGCCCTCACCGCCGTCGCCGTCGTCGCCTCCTTCCTGGTCCTGCGCCGCTACTACCAGCCCAAGAAGCCCCAGCAGCTCCAGAAGGAGGCCACCGCGTGAGCACCCTCTCCCTCTCGCCCCGGTCGGGGCTGACCTGGACCGTGCTGCGGCTGCACCGGGGCACCCTGTGGCTGTGGACCGCGTACGTCGTCCTCCTCGCGGGCGTGCTGCTGTGGGCCTGGGGCCCGGGCGTCTCGGACCTCGGCATCGTCGGCGACTGCGACCCGGGAGTGGCGAACACGTGCACCGCGAAGGGATCGACCGCGGACTCGTTCCACTACGCGGTGTCGTTCGCGGACACCTTCCTCTCCCTGCTCCCCCTGGCCGTCGCCGTGTTCGCGGGAGGCGCCCTGCTCGGCAGCGAGTTGGAGAAGGGGACGGCCCAGTTGGCGTGGACCCAGGCCGTGTCGCCGGCCCGCTGGCTGACCACGAAGCTGGCGCTGCCCGCCCTGGCCCTGGTCACCGGCACCGCGCTGCTGGTGGTGCTGCGCCGCCAGGTCGCCGCGGCGGCGCCCGGCCTCTCCCAGAGCCAGTGGTACGCCGGCAGCTTCGAGGTCCTGGGCCCCACCGCGGTCGCCCTGCCGCTGCTCGGCCTCGCCTGCGGCGCGCTGATGGCGCTCGTCCACCGGCGGTCGCTGAGGGGCGCCGGATTCGGCCTGGCGCTCACCGCGGCGCTGACCGCGGCCGCCGGGCTGCTGCGCCCGCACCTGTGGCCCACCGAGATCCGTGTCGGCACGGTCGCGCAGAACTACCTCAGGTTCACCGGTGAGATCACGAGCGAGGGCGCGGTCACCGCCTCCGGCGCGCACATCGCGGACCCGATGTGCGTGGGGAAGAGCGCCTGCGTCGCCGAGCACCACCTCACCGGCTACTACCGCGAGGGCCACCCGCCGTCCCACTTCTGGCCGCTCCAACTGGTGGAGACGGGCCTGCTGCTGGCCCTGACCGCCGTGATCGTGTTCATCGCCTACCGCATCCTGCGAAGGAGCGTCGCCGCATGAGTTCCGCGTCCCACGCACGGCCCACCTCGTCGCTCCGCGCACGGCGGACCAGCGGAAAGAGACCCGGCTCATGACCCAGACGCTTCCGGCACCCGCGCGCGGCCTGCGCGCCCTGCGTCCGACCGGCACCGTGTGGGCGGCGCTCCGGCTGCACCGGATCGCCCTGTGGGTGTGGCTCGCGACGGTCCTGGCCACGGTCGCGCTGCTGCTGTGGCTGTACGGCCCGGGAGCGGACGCCGCCGCACGACAGCTGGCCCACTGCGCGCCGGAATGCGACTTCATCGGCGGCCCGTCGTTCCGGTACGAACAACTCCGCAGCATGGTGGGCGCGTTCATCTACCTGACCCCGTACATAGCGGCGCTCTTCATGGGGGCCGTCTGTGTGGGGCGCGAACTGGAGCGCGGGACGGCGCAGTTGACCTGGGTGCAGTCCGTGACCCCGGCCCGCTGGCTGGCGACGACGCTCGCCGTGCCGGCGGCCTGGTTCCTCGCCGGGATGGTTCCGCTGGTCGCCCTGCACCATCTGGTGTGGACGAGCGGACCGGATCCGGACGTCTCCTGGTACGACGAGTACCTGTTCCTCGGTACGGGTCCACTGGCGCTCGCCCGCCTCCTGCTGGGCCTCGCCGTCGGCGCGCTCGGCGGAGTCCTCCTCCGCAAGGCGCTGGCCGGTGGGGTCGCCGGGGTGGCCGCGCTCGTGGTGACCGGATACCTGAGCGCGCGCTACCGGGTCAGCCTGTGGCCCACCGTGACCGCCCACGGCCCGGTACCACCGACCCCGCCCGCCGATTCCCAGGTGCTCCGCCGGGACACGGTCACCGCGGCGGGCGAGCACGTCACCAACAACCTGGCGTGCGTCGGCGAGGAGGGCAGAGCGCAGCTCGCGCGCTGCGCCCACAACTTCCAGGACTTCTCGGTGATCTACCACCCGCCGTCCCACTACTGGCCCCTCCAGCTGACGGAATCAGCACTGACCCTGACGCTGACCGCCCTGGCCGCGGCAGCAGCCTTCACGATCCTCCGCCGCCGCACCCGGTAGCCGAGGGCCTGGGGACTGAAGAGGCGCGGCGCAGCCGCAGCCTCCGGGGGAAGGCTGCGCGCAGCGCATGCCTTCAGGGGCGCGGGGAACTGCGCGAGAAGCCCCACCGAGCCGCAGCCGAACGACAACCCGGCGATCACCGCCCCGCGCCAAAAACCCCGCCCCACCAAACCCCGGCCCCCCGTAGACGCCGGGGAGCCGCCCGCCCATATCCCGCACGTCATATCGCCGTAACCAGTGATTCAGACGCGGTTGCGACCCTCACGGAATGCAGCCCCCCGCGCCCGACTCCCCCTCGACCCCGCCGGAACCCCCCACCCCGCAAGCGCCCACCCCGGGCAGGCTCCGCCTGGCCCCCGCGCTCAGCGACCTTCCCGGCGCGCCCGAGACCGTCTCCGCGCGGAAGAATGGGCCCATGAGCCAGCCGAACGCCGCCCAGGACCAGTCCGCAGCCGAGTCCGAGCCCTCATCGGCCCCCTCGGCGTCGCACCCGCAGCCCTCCGTGGGCTCCCTAGCAGCGCACCGCCCGCACCCGGTGGCGAGCGGCGACTACGAACGGTCGGCCGCGAAGCTCGCCGGGATCGTCGCGGACATCGACGCGGACCCGGACGACTACGAGGACGGCTACGCGTCCCAGGACGGCGCGGAGCTGCCCCACGGCCGTTTCCTGGACCGGGAGCGCAGCTGGCTGGCGTTCAACGAGCGGGTCCTGGAGCTGGGCGAGGACCCGAGCACGCCCCTCCTGGAGCGGGCGAACTTCCTGGCGATCTTCGCCTCGAACCTGGACGAGTTCTTCATGGTCCGCGTGGCGGGCCTCAAGCGCCGCATCGCGACCGGCGTCGCCACCCGTTCGGCCTCCGGGCTCCAGCCCCGTGAAGTGCTCGAACTGATCTGGAACCGCTCCCGCGAGCTCATGGCCCGGCACGCCGCCTGCTACCAGGACGAGATCGCCCCGGCCCTGGCCGACGAGGGCATCCACGTCGTGCGGTGGAACGAGCTGACCGACAAGGAGCAGTCCCGGCTCTACACGCTGTTCATGCAGCAGATCTTCCCGGTGCTCACCCCCCTCGCGGTGGACCCGGCGCACCCCTTCCCGTACATCTCGGGCCTGTCCCTGAACCTCGCGGTCGTGGTCAGCAACCCGGTCTCCGGCCACCGCCACTTCGCCCGCGTGAAGGTCCCGCCGCTGCTCGCCCGCTTCCTGGAGGCGTCCCCGCAGCGCTACGTCCCCATCGAGGACGTGATCTCCGCGCCCAAGCACCTGGGCGAGCTGTTCCCCGGCATGACGATCGAGGAGCACCACATGTTCCGCGTCACGCGGAACGAGGACCTGGAGGTCGAGGAGGACGACGCCGAGAACCTCCTGAAGGCCCTGGAGAAGGAGCTCATGCGGCGCCGCTTCGGCCCGCCGGTGCGCCTGGAGGTCGAGGAGACGATCGACGCGGAGGTGCTCAGCCTCCTGGTGCGCGAGCTGAAGGTCAGCGAGGCGGAGGTCTATCCGCTGCCCGGCCCGCTCGACCTCACCGGCCTGTTCTCCATCGCGGGCATCGACCGCCCCGAGCTGAAGTACCCGAAGTTCGTCGCGGGCACCCACCGCGACCTCGCCGAGGTGGAGTCGGCGTCGGCGCCCGACATCTTCGCGGCCCTGCGCAGTCACGACGTGCTGCTCCACCACCCGTACGACTCGTTCTCCACCTCCGTCCAGGCGTTCCTGGAACAGGCCGCCGCCGACCCGGACGTGCTGGCCATCAAGCAGACGCTGTACCGGACCTCGGGCGACTCCCCGATCGTCGACGCGCTGATAGAGGCCGCGGAGGCGGGCAAGCAGGTCCTCGTCCTGGTCGAGATCAAGGCGCGCTTCGACGAGCAGGCCAACATCAAGTGGGCGCGGAAGCTGGAGGAGGCCGGCTGCCATGTCGTCTACGGCCTGGTCGGCCTCAAGACGCACTGCAAGCTCTCGCTCGTGGTCCGCCAGGAGGGCGAGTCGCTCGTCCGCTACAGCCACGTCGGCACCGGCAACTACCACCCCAAGACGGCCCGCCTCTACGAGGACCTGGGCCTGCTCACCGCGAACCAGGAGGTCGGGGCCGACCTCTCCGACCTCTTCAACCGGCTCTCCGGCTACTCGCGCCGCGAGACCTACCGCCGCCTCCTCGTCGCCCCCAAGTCCCTGCGCACGGGGCTGATCACGCGGATCGAGAAGGAGGTCCAGCACCACCGTGCGGGCCGCCCGGCGTACGTCCGCATCAAGGTCAACTCGATGGTCGACGAAGCGATCATCGACGCCCTGTACCGGGCGTCGCAGGCCGGCGTCCCGGTCGACGTGTGGGTCCGCGGCATCTGTGCCGTGCGCCCCGGCGTCACGGGCCTGTCGGAGAACATCCGGGTCCGCTCGGTACTCGGCCGCTTCCTGGAGCACTCCCGGGTCTTCGCCTTCGGCAACGCGGGCGAGCCCGAGGTGTGGATAGGCAGCGCCGACATGATGCACCGCAACCTCGACCGCCGCATCGAGGCCCTGGTCCGCGTCGAGGACCCGGCCCACCGCGCCGCCCTCAACCGGCTGCTCGAAACGGGGATGTCCGACTCCACCGCCTCCTGGCACCTGGGCCCGGACGGCAACTGGACCCGGCACGCGACCGACCCGTCGGACCCGGCCGGACGCCCCCTGCGGAACGTACAGGAGATGCTCATAGACGCCCGGAGGCGCCGGCGTGGCACAGCGACACCTTGAGTCCGGCGAGCCGTGGGGAACCGGCCCGCACCCCGGACCGGCCCATGGCCCGCGCGGCGGAGCAGCGACCGGCCCGGAGGACGGCGACGTCCTCGGGTCGTACCTCAAGGAGCAGGCGACCGAGTTCCTGCGCTCGCTGCGCCGGCACGGCGAGAGCGGCGCGGCGGTCGGCACCGCGGCGGACGCGGCCCGCACCCTGCGCCGCGCCGCCCGCCGGATCAGCGGCACCCTGCACACCTTCCGCCCACTCCTCGACCCGGAGTGGTCGGACGAGCTGCGCCCCGAGCTGGCGTGGCTGTCCGGCACGCTGGCGCAGGAGCACGCCTGCGCGGACCGGCTGATCCGGCTGACCGAGGCCCTGCACCGGCTGACGTCGGCGGTGTCCGGCCCGGCCGGCGCTCCCCTGCCCCAGCAGGCGGCCGCCGCCTCCGCCCCGGCATCCGCCACCACGCTCGCCCTCGGCGCGGCCAAGGCGGCGGCCCTGCTCGACCGCCAGCTCACCCTCGCCAGAACACGCGCCCACAGCGCCGCCCTGCAGTCCCTGGGCAGCCCCCGCTTCCACGCGGTGGCGGACCGGGTCGCCGTGCTGGCCAGCGAGGTGCCGCTGGCCGCCACCGGCATCGCGCTGCCCAAGCTCGCCGGGGAGGCCGAGTCCCGCCTCGCCGAGGCGGTCACCGCCCTGCACCACACGGGCGGCCGGCTCCCCACCCCGTACAACCCCGACTCGGACGCGCCCTGGCACCACGTACGCCTTCTGCTGCGCCTGCACCGTTACGCCCAGGAGGTACTGCCCGGCGCGGACCGGGCACCCGTTCGGCTGACCGCGGCGGCGCACGCCCTGGACACGCACCGCGACGCCGCGGAGGCCGCGGCCGCGGCGGCGCACGCGGCGCGCACCCCGCGCATCGCCCCCGCGACGGCCTACGCCCTCGGCGTGCTCCACGCCGACCAGCGCCACCAGGTGGAGGCCGCCAGGAACGCGTTCGGAAAAGCGTGGCAGCGAGAAACGGTGGGAACCCCATGACCGTGCCCGACCTGACCCTGCCCGACGACGACAACACCGTGCTGGCCGCGGGCTGCGTCCTGTGGCGCCGCTCCCTGCTCGACGACGGCCTGGAGATCTGTCTCGTCCACCGGCCGAAGTACGGGGACTGGTCGCACCCCAAGGGCAAGCTGAAGCGCGGCGAGAGCCCCCTGACGGGCGCGCTGCGCGAGGTCCGTGAGGAAACCGGCCACGACTGCGCCCCCGGCGCCGCCCTGCCCACGGTGCGCTACGTGACGGGCGGCCGCCCCAAGAAGGTCAGCTACTGGGCCGCGGAGGCCGTCTCCGGCACCTTCCTGCCGAACCGCGAGGTCGACCGCATCCTCTGGCTCCCGCCCACGGCCGCCCGCAACCGCCTCACCCAGCCCCGGGACCGCAAACTGGTCGACGCCCTCCTGGACGCTCTTCACATGACGTAACGGAGTAGCGCGTAACCGCTCCGTGACCTAACCACACCGCCTGCTTAGGTTCACCCGCCGTTCACTCATGGCCATCGGTCACTTCACCTGATCTGCCTAATTTCAGCCTTACGCGGTGCGCCCCGGCGACGGGAAACACCTCACCGCTCGACTGAAAAATCCGCAGCTTTCGCACGCCGCCGCAGATCCGACACACGGCCGGCGGCTCCTGGAAGGAACATCCGAAGGTGAAGCTTCAGCGCAAGAACCGGCTCCGCGCCCTCTCCCTCGGCGCTCTCGCCGTCTCCGGCGCCCTGGCCCTCACGGCGTGCGGCTCCGACGACACGAACAGCGGTGGCAGCGGCAGCAGCAGCGCCGCCACGTCCGGCAGCGCCAAGAACATCGAGTGCAAGGACGCCAAGGGCCAGCTCCTCGGCAACGGCTCGTCGGCTCAGGCCAACGCGATCGACGCCTGGCGCCAGACCTTCTCCCAGGCCTGCTCCGGCGTGCAGATCAACTACAAGCCCGAGGGCTCCGGCGCCGGTGTGACCGCCTTCAACCAGGGCCAGGTCGCCTTCGCCGGTTCCGACTCGGCGCTCAAGCCCGAAGAGGTCACCGCCTCGAAGAAGGTCTGCTCCGGCGGCCAGGGCATCGACCTGCCGATGGTCGGCGGCCCGATCGCGGTCGCGTACAACCTGGACGGCGTGGACAACCTCGTCCTGGACGGCCCGACGCTGGCCAAGATCTTCGACTCGAAGATCACCAAGTGGAACGACGCGGCGATCAAGAAGCTGAACCCCGACGCCAAGCTCCCCTCCACCAAGATCCAGGCGTTCCACCGCTCCGACGAGTCGGGCACCACGGACAACTTCACCAAGTACCTCAAGGCCACGGCCGCGAGCGACTGGAAGTACGAGGGCGGCAAGGCCTGGCAGGCCAAGGGCGGCCAGTCCGCGCAGGGCTCCTCCGGCCTCGCCCAGCAGGTCAAGCAGACCTCCGGTTCGATCACCTACGTCGAGCTCTCCTACGCCAAGGACGGCGTGAAGACGGTCGACATCGACACCGGCGCCTCCGCCCCGGTCAAGGCCACCACGGAGAACGCCTCCAAGGCGATCGCCGACGCCAAGGTCGTGGGCACGGGCAAGGACCTCGCCCTGGAGCTGAACTACGCCACCAAGGCCGACAACGCCTACCCGATCACCCTCGTCACCTACGAGATCGTCTGCGACAAGGGCAACAAGGCCGACACCCTGGCCGCCACCAAGTCCTTCCTGACCTACATGGCCAGCGAGCAGGGCCAGGGCGCCCTGTCGGACCTGGGCTACGCCCCGATCCCGGCCGAGATCAACGCGAAGGTCCGCGAGACCGTCGCGAGCATCAGCTGACCCCGCGTGCGGGCCGCCCGGCTCCCTGAGCCCGGGCCGGCCCGCACCGTCCGGTGCACCGCCGCCAGAAGCTCCGTCACTCCCTCATCGGGTGCGGGACTTCGCAGACCGGAGAACCCATGGACATCACCACGCAATCACCGGCGCCCCCGGCGCCCGCAGATCGCCCCACCCCCAGCCAGGCCAAGCGCGCCGCCCGCGGCGCCACCCGCCCCGGAGACCGGATCTTCCTCGGCCTCTCCCGCGGCGCGGGCATCCTGCTCCTGGTGGTCATGGCCGCGATCGCGATCTTCCTGACCTACCGTGCCGCGCTCGTCCTCCCGGACAACGAGGGCAACTTCCTCACCACGTTCGAGTGGAACGCGACGGCCGAGCCGCCCGTCTTCGGCATAGCCGTGCTGGCCTTCGGCACCGTCGTCACCTCGGTCGTCGCCATGCTGATCGCGGTCCCGGTCGCCGTCGGCATCGCGCTCTTCCTGACGCACTACGCGCCGAAGAAGCTGAGCGGCCTCATCGCCTACGTGATCGACCTGCTGGCCGCCGTGCCCTCGATCGTCTACGGCCTGTGGGGCGCCCTCTTCCTGGTACCGCACCTGGAGGGCCTGTTCGGCTGGCTCGACGACTACTTCGGCTGGACCGGCATCTTCGCCTGGGAGGGCGGCGCACCGCGCACCCTGCTCACCGTCGGCATCCTGCTCGCGATCATGATCCTGCCGATCATCACGAACGTCTCCCGCGAGGTCTTCAAGCAGGCCCCCCTGATGCACCAGGAGGCGGCCCTCGCGCTCGGCGCCACCCGCTGGGAGGTCATCCGCATGTCGGTGATCCCCTTCGGCCGCTCCGGCGTGATCTCGGCCTCGATGCTCGGCCTCGGCCGCGCGCTCGGCGAGACGATGGCCGTCGCCACGGTCCTCTCCCCCGACTTCCTGATCCACGCCAGCCTGCTCGACCCGGGCGGCGGCACCTTCGCGCAGAACATCGCCGCGAAGTTCGCCGAGGCCAACGACCAGGGCCGCGACGCCCTGATCGCCTCCGGTCTCGTCCTCTTCGTCATCACGCTGATCGTGAACGGCGCGGCCCGCATGATCATCGCCCGCCGCAAGGAGTACTCGGGGGCCAACGCATGAGCACCACCACCCCTCTCGCGAAGCGCCCCGGCCCCGGCTCGCTCAGCGCCGCCCGGCTGCCCAAGTGGTTCCCCTGGGTGATGGCCGTCGGCTCGGTCGCCGTCGGCTGCCTCATCGGACTCGTCGCCGGACTGTCCAGCCACGTCCAGTGGGGCCTGCTCGCCGCCCTGGTCTTCGTCCTCGGCACCTACGGGATCGCCACGAAGGTCGAGGGCCGGCGCCAGGCCAAGGACCGGGTCGCGACCAGCATCGTCTGGGTCTCCTTCGTCCTGGCCGTGATCCCGCTCGCCTCCCTCGTCTACGAGACGGTGAAGCGCGGCGTGAAGGTCCTCGACCCGTACTTCCTGACCCACTCGATGGGCTTCGTCACCAGCTACCAGCCCGGCGGCGGCATCTACCACGCCCTCCTCGGCACCCTGGAGCAGGTCGGCCTCGCCACCCTGATCTCGGTCCCGATCGGCCTGCTGACGGCGATCTACCTGGTGGAGTACGGGCGCGGCAAGCTCGCGAAGGCCGTCACGTTCTTCGTCGACGTCATGACGGGCATCCCCTCCATCGTGGCGGGCCTGTTCATCCTGTCCTTCTGGATCCTCATCCTGGGCTTCGGCTACTCCGGCTTCGCCGGCTCGATGGCCCTGTCCATCCTGATGATCCCGGTCGTGGTCCGCTCCACCGAGGAGATGCTCAAGCTCGTCCCGAACGAGCTGCGCGAGGCCTCCCTCGCCCTCGGCGTGCCGAAGTGGCGCACGATCCTGAAGGTCGTCCTGCCGACGTCGATCGGCGGCATCACCACCGGCGTCATGCTGGCGGTCGCCCGTATCGCGGGCGAGACGGCCCCGGTCCTCCTCCTGGTCTTCGGCAACCCGCTGATCAACGCGAACCCCTTCGACGGTCCGCAGGCGTCCCTGCCGCTCTACATCTACGACCAGTACGCCAAGAGCGGCGGCAGCCAGGCGGCGTACGACCGCGCCTGGGCCGCGGCCCTGGTGCTGATCGCCTTCATCATGATCCTCAACCTCGTGGCCCGCGGCATCGCCCGCTGGAAGGCCCCGAAGACGGGCCGCTGACGCGGCTGTATTCAGCGACTCGAACTCTCGGAAGCGAAGTAACTCTCATGGCCAAGCGAATCGACGTAAGCGGTCTCACCGCCTACTACGGATCCCACAAGGCGATCGAAGACATCTCCATGACCGTCGAGCCCCGCTCGGTGACGGCCTTCATCGGCCCCTCCGGCTGCGGCAAGTCGACGTTCCTGCGCACCCTCAACCGGATGCACGAGGTCACCCCCGGCGGCCGCGTCGAGGGCAAGGTCCTGCTCGACGACGAGGACCTGTACGCCTCCGCGGTCGACCCGGTCGCCGTGCGCCGCACGGTCGGCATGGTCTTCCAGCGCCCCAACCCCTTCCCCACCATGTCGATCTTCGACAACGTGGCGGCGGGCCTGAAGCTCAACGGCACGTACAAGAAGTCGGAGCTCGCCGACGTCGTCGAGAAGTCGCTCAAGGGCGCCAACCTCTGGAACGAGGTCAAGGACCGCCTGAACAAGCCGGGCTCGGGCCTCTCCGGCGGCCAGCAGCAGCGCCTGTGCATCGCCCGCGCCATCGCGGTCGAGCCCCAGGTCCTGCTCATGGACGAGCCCTGCTCGGCCCTCGACCCGATCTCCACCCTCGCCATCGAGGACCTGATCGGCGAGCTGAAGGAGCGCTTCACGATCGTCATCGTGACGCACAACATGCAGCAGGCGGCCCGCGTCTCGGACCGCACCGCGTTCTTCAACCTCGCGGCGGTCGGCCAGCCCGGCCGCCTCATAGAGATCGACGAGACGGAGCGCATCTTCTCCAACCCGTCGGTCCAGGCCACCGAGGACTACATCTCGGGCCGCTTCGGCTGAACCGCTCCCCGATCCCCTCGTGGCGCTGCATGGCGGTGCCGCCACGAGGAAAGAGAGAAGACCCGCCCCCGAAAGGGGGGCGGGTCTTCGATCTTGGGGGCGCGGGGAACGGCGCGAGCAACCACAGAAAAGCCGCAGTCGCGTCTGCTCATGCACCGAGCAGACGCGACTGCGGCTTTTCGTGGGCGACGCCCTGGGCAGCGATTACCCGAACGCCAACCAGACGATCCCGTAGCTCGCGGCAGCGACCAGCGCCGCGGCCGGCATCGTGATGAACCACCCGATGACGATGTTCTTGGCGACCCCCCAGCGGACAGCGTTCACCCGCTTCGTGGCCCCCACACCCATGATCGCCGAGGTGATGACATGCGTCGTGGAGATCGGCGCGTGGAACAGGAACGCCGAGCCGAACATGATCGAGGCACCGGTCGTCTCGGCGGCGAAACCCTGCGGCGGGTCCAGCTCGATGATCTTCCGGCCGAGCGTCCGCATGATGCGCCAGCCACCCGCGTACGTGCCGAGCGACAGCATCACGGCACACACGATCTTGACCCAGACCGGAATCGGGTCCTCGAACGTCTCGTGACCACCGATGACCAGCGCCATGACGACGATGCCCATGGTCTTCTGCGCGTCCTGGAGACCGTGCCCGAGCGCCATGCCGGCCGCCGAGACGGTCTGCGCGATACGGAAGCCGCGCTTGGCCTTGTGCGGGTTGGAGCGCCGGAAGAGCCACATGATGAGGGTCATCACCAGGTAACCGACGACGAGACCGATCACCGGCGAGGTGAACATCGGGATGACGATCTTGTCGAGCACCCCGGACCAGTACACGGTCGTGCCACCCGCGAGCGCGGCGCCGACCATGCCGCCGAACAGGGCGTGGGAGGACGACGAGGGAAGCCCGAAGTACCAGGTGATGAGGTTCCAGACGATCGCGCCCGCGAGAGCCGCGAAGAGGATTCCCATCCCCTTCTGCCCCTCGGGGGTCGCGATGATCCCCTCACTCACCGTCTTGGCGACTCCGCTGCCGAGGAACGCACCGGCGAGGTTCATCACCGCGGCCATGGCGAGTGCCGCACGAGGCGTCAGCGCACGGGTGGATACGGATGTGGCGATGGCGTTCGCAGAGTCGTGGAAGCCATTCGTGTACGTGAATCCGAGCGCGACGGCGATCGTCACGATCAGGGTGAAGGTGTCCATGAGCCGGCCTCAGGACTCCTTCACGGCGATGGTCTCCACCGTGTTAGCGACGTGCTCGAACGCGTCGGCGGCTTCCTCCAGCACATCCACGATCTGCTTCAGCTTGAGCACCTCGATGGCGTCGTACTTGCCGTTGAAGAGCTGGGCCAGCAGCTTGCGGTGGATCTGGTCGGCCTGGTTCTCCAGACGGTTGACCTCGATCCAGTACTCGGTGAGGTTGTCCATCGTGCGCAGATTCGGCATGGCCTCGGCGGTCAGCTCGGCCGCCCGGGCCAGGACCTCGATCTGCTGCTCGACGCCCTTGGGCAGCTCCTCGACCTGGTAGAGAACGACCAGGTCGACGGCCTCCTCCATGAAGTCCATGATGTCGTCGAGGGACGACGCGAGGTTGTAGATGTCCTCGCGGTCGAAGGGCGTGATGAACGAGGAGTTGAGTTGGTGGAAGATCGCGTGGGTGGCGTCGTCACCGGCGTGTTCGGCTGCCCGCATCCGCTCCGCGATCTCGGCCCGGGCGGAGGAGTCCGCGCCGAGCAGTTCCATCAGGAGCTTCGAGCCCGTGACGATGTTGTCCGCGGATGCGGCGAACATGTCGTAGAAGCTCGTCTCCCTGGGGGTCAGACGAAAGCGCACGTGGGGTCCTCGGGGTGCTCTGGATTGGGTCAGGCTGATGCTAGGCGCATCATCCGGCCACGGCTAACCGGCGTTCCCCCAGTGTCGCCCATCAGGCACAGTGATCAGCACGGGGTGCGGCAAATCGAGTACCATATACCCACCGGGGGTATATGTGGGTACGACAACGGGAGGTCGGACACGATGACCACGGACGCGACACAAGCACAAGCCTCGGCCGAGTCCTCGACCGAGATCGTGACCGACCACGACCGCGGCATCCACGGCTACCACCACCAGAAGGACGAGCACCTCAAGCGCCTGCGCCGGATCGAGGGCCAGATCCGCGGCCTCCAGCGGATGGTGGACGAGGACGTCTACTGCATCGACATACTCACCCAGGTCTCGGCCTCCACCAAGGCCCTGCAGTCCTTCGCGCTGCAGCTCCTGGAGGAGCATTTGCGCCACTGTGTGGCGGACGCCGCACTCAAGGGCGGCGAGGAGATCGACGCCAAGGTCGAGGAAGCCACGAAGGCGATCGCGCGACTGCTGCGCACCTGAGCGCGCGAAGCGGGCGACGGCCCGATGGCCGCCGCCCGCGTCAGTGCAGGTCGTCCGGGCGTTCGGGCAACGCCTCGGCGACCCGCAGCACCTCGTCGATCCGGTCCGCGCTGAGTCGTCCCTCGGAGACGGCGGAGGCCGCGATGATCAGCTCTCCACAGAGCTCGATCTCGGCGAGGGCGACGTAGTCCTGAACAGCCGTACCGCCCAGCGGAGCCACGTGCATCACCCCTTCCGCGGTTGCCGACTCATGGAGTCGGCTTCCTAGAGTAGGCAGCCGTTCACACCTGGCGCATGGCACGGAAGAACCATTTCCGGTCCCCGAGAGGACCCCCGAACGGACCCCGCCGCGCCCACCGGCGCATGCCGGGCGCACTACTGCTCGGCGACCTTCCCCGCGAAGATGTCCTTCTTGTCCGGAAGCTCGATCTTCGCCGGCTTCCCGAACCCGTAGAGCAGCGTCGTCGACGCGACGTCCACGTCCTTCTTCGGCCGACCGGCCGCCTGCTGCTCCGCGAAGCTGAAGCGGTGCGTGATCTTCCGGATCAGTCCGTCGTCGTCCAGGTACACGTCGAAGGGGACCGGTGAGGTGCCGAACCCTTTCACCGCGGCGCCCAGCGCCTTCCGGTTCCCCGCGGACGCGGCCCGCGCGGCGGCGGCCAGATCGATGCGCCCCTTGTAGTGCCGGGTCGGCACACCGGCGACATCGCTCTCCCCCACGTACGTCACCTCCCGCGCGCCGCGCAGCAGTTCGGCGGCGGCGAGCGGATCGGTGGCGCCGCCGGTGACGAGGTTGCCGTCGTTCAGGGACGCGGTGTCGAGCCGTACCCACTTGTCGGCGGGCACGCCCGCACCCCGGTTCTTCATGTAGAGGGCGCCGGGCGCGAGGAGTTCGGTGATGGGCCGGTGCTCCTGCGCGCCGGCCGCGTCCTGCGGCAGCCGCACCCGGAGCTGCCCGAGCCCCGCCCGGTAGTCGTACACACCCTCGCCCCAGATGGTGACCCGGGTGCCGCCGCTGGCCATCTGCATCGACGTCCGCGCCCGGGAACCGCCCTCGCGGACCAGCCGGTCGGGGGCGTCCCGCACGGCCTCGGCCGGATCGGTACCGCGGTCCCCGGCCCGGGCGCCGCCACCGCACCCGGCCACCCCCGCCACGACGCCCGCCAGGGCAACGGCCACCACCGCGGCTCTGCGTGCCGAACTCATCGGGTTCGCCGGGCCTGTCGAGCGCCCGTCCTGCTGCACCACCATCGCTTGTCTACCCCCAAGCCTGTCTGTGCGTCGTGCGGCCCCTCTGTCGTTCCGGTTAACGACGAGTAGGGTCACCCGTCACGCGAACGGGGGGTTTACAGAAGGGTTCACACAACCCCGCTACGGTGGCGCCGTGGATCGGCGAGAGCAGGACCAGCGGCAGACGGACCACGCCACGACGGTCGCGGAACAGGGCAGATTCTGCTTCGCCCGCTGTACGTGCGGCTGGCGCGGACCGGCCAGGAGAGCGCGCAGCAGGGCCCGTACGGACGCACAGGAACACCTCGACGCCGCCTGACGGCCACAACGGGGTACAGGGAACCCACGGCTCCCGCTTCACGTCTCGTACCCCGGGGGCTACGGGAGGCGGAACGGGCATGGGCACTGGCATCGAACGGCGTACGTTCATAGCGGCTTCGGCGGCCGCACTCACGACGACGGCGGTCTCGGCCTGCTCCTCGTCGAGCGGCGAAGCACCGGCGGCGTCGACCTCGTCGTCCTCCTCCCGGGCCCACTTGACCGGTAAGAGCGCCTCCGCGCAGTCGACGGCCGCGGCGAACCTGGACGCGCTCGCCAAGGACCTCGACGGCTCCCTGGTCCGGCCGGGCCAGGCGCAGTGGGCGGCGGCCCGCCAGCTGTACAACACCCGCTTCGACGGCCTGAAACCGACGGCGGTCGCCTATGTCGCGGGCCCCGACGACCTCCGTACGACGCTGGCGTACGCCCGGGCCCGCAAGGTCCCGGTGGCGATACGCAACGGCGGGCACAGTTACGCGGGCTGGTCCTCCGGCGACGGCCGGCTGATCCTCGACGTGTCCCGCATGAAGTCGGTCCGCGCCTCGGGCGGCGAGGCGGTGATCGGCGCCGGTGCGAAACTCATCGACGTCTACCGGGCGCTGGCGGCCAAGGGCGTCACGATCCCGGCGGGCTCCTGCCCCACGGTCGGCGTCTCGGGCCTGGCGCTCGGCGGCGGCCACGGTGTCGTCTCCCGGGCCTACGGCCTGACCTGCGACAGCCTCACCGGCGCCACCCTGATCACGGCGGACGGCAAGGAACTCACCGCCGACTCCCGTACCAACAAAGACTTGTTCTGGGCGCTGCGCGGTGCGGGCAACGGCCAGTTCGGCGTCGTCACCGAGCTGCGCTTCAAGACCCACCCGGCCCCGCAGGCCGTCTCGGCGTACATGTCCTGGCCCTGGTCGAAGGCGGCGACGGTCCTCAAGGCGTGGCAGAAGTGGGGTCCCGACCAGCCGGACGAGATCTGGTCGTCGCTGCACGTGGCGAACGCGGCCGGGGGCACCCCCACCATCTCCGTCTCGGCGTTCTCGCTGGGCACCTACACCGAACTGCAGAACGCGGTGGACCGGCTCGCCGACGGCCCCGGCGGCCCCGGCTCGGCCACCTCGGTCTCCCTGAAGCGCCACTCCTACGAGGAGGCCATGGAGATCTACGCGGGCTGCTCCGGCTTCTCCTCCGACGCCCAGTGCCATCTGCCGGGCGCCACCCCCGGCCGCTCCGCGCAGGGCGCGCTGCAACGCGAGACGTACGCGGCGCACTCGGACTTCTTCGACCGGAACCTGTCGGACGCGGGCGTGACCACGCTGCTGCGACAGCTGTCGTCGGTCGCGTCGGGGGCCGGCTCGGTCGCCCTCACGGCGCTCGGCGGCGCGGTCAACCGGGTGGACCCGACGGCGACGGCGTTCGTCCACCGCCGCTCGCGGATGCTCGCGCAGTACATCGTGAGCTGGCGCGCGGGCACGTCCGGCACGGCGGCCCGGGACTGGCTGAGAAAAGCACACACCGCGATGGCCCCGTACGCGTCCGGCGCCGCCTACCAGAACTACACGGACTCGACGCTGACGAACTGGAAGAAGTCCTACTACGGCGACGCGGCCCCCCGCCTGACCAAGCTGAAGAAGCAGTACGACCCCACGGGCTTCTTCACGTTCCCGCAGTCCCTGTAAAGCGCACGGTCAGTGGCGCCCCGTCAGGGGCGCGGGGCTGTGCCCGTCAGCGGCTCCGCCGCGAAACAGCGCCCCGTCAGGGGCGCGGGGAACTGCGCGACCAGCCACGACGAACCCGCGGCCGGGGACACCACGGAACCTAGGCGGCGAGATCCCGCTCTTCAGGATCCTCCGAGGCCCCCCGGGCCTCAGGAATCTCCACAGCGGCCGGCGCAGCAGAAGGCGCCCACACCAGCCAGGACACCCGCCCGGCCCGCCCAACGGCCCGCGCAATCGGCGTGATCAGGGCGGAGGCGAGCGGCGACAGCAGCAGAGCCACGGCCGTGCCGAGGGCGAACCCCCCGATCACGTCGGTCGGATAGTGCACCCCCATGAAGACCCGGCAGAACCCTTCGAGCACGGCAAGCCCGATCGCGACGAACCCGAGTCTGCGATGGGCGACGAAGACGGCGGCCCCCATGGCCATGGCCAGCGTGGCGTGGTCGCTGACGAACGAGAAGTCGGTCTTCCCGTCCACCAGCACGGTCAGCCCCTCATGGTCCCGGAACGGCCGCGGCCGCTCGACGAAGCCCCGGATCGGCACATTGACCAGAACGGCGACGGCGGCGGCGAGCGGCGCCCACACGACGGCGGCGACCGACGAGGCGGCGTCGTCGAGGGTCTCCCGCCTGCGCGCCCCCCACCAGGTCCAGAGCACGACGAGGACGAGCCCGAGCAGAATCCCGTACTCGCCGACGAACTCCATCGTGCGGTCGAACCAGCCGGGCGCGTCCGCCGCCAGCCCGTTGATGTCGTAGAGCAGCGTGACGTCAGGGTTCGACCCGGAAGTCTCGAGTGCTGCGAGTGCCTCGAGTCCAGCCATAGCTCAGCGGCCCCTTCATCGTCTGCGTACTACCCGTGTCGGCCACCCCCGTGGACTTCAATCGGTTCAGAAAGAGGAACGCACACCGTCGCTCACTACGTTCCACGTTCCACCGAATGATCACGCAGACGTTATCGAAGAGAGACACGAACCCGCAGCTCAGAGCCTGGGGTTAACGCAGAGTTTTGGCCACGTCACACTTCCGGCGACGCACTGGGCACCGCTTTCGCGCCATCCACCGTTACCCGCGTCGCACCGAAGTAATCAGGCGTGTCGACCGGGTCGAACCGGATCACGGCTCCCGGCCGCGGCGCGTCGATCATGTACCCGCCTCCGACGTAGATCCCGACGTGCCGGATCGCGCGGCTGTTGGTGAGGTCGTCGGAGAAGAAGACCAGGTCACCGGGGAGCAGCTCGTCCCGCTTCGGATGCGGCCCGGCGTTGTACTGGTCGTTGGCGACGCGCGGCAGATCGATCCCCACGGTGTCGTACGCGGCCCGGGTCAGCCCCGAGCAGTCGAACCGCCCGCCCTGGTCGGCCGTCCCGTTCCCGCCCCACAGGTACTCCGTGCCGAGCTTCTTCTGCGCGTAGGTGATGGCGGCCGCGGCCTGCTGCGAGGGCTGCACCCGCCCGACGGGCTTGGCGAAGCTCTGCTCCAGGGTCGTGATGGTCTTCACGTAGTTCTGGGTCTCGGTGTAGGGCGGCACGCCCTTGTACTTGATGACGGCGTAGGCGCCGGCGTTGTACGAGGCGAGCATGTTCTTCGTGACGTCGCCCGGTACGTCCTTCACGTACGAGGCGAGCTCGCAGTCGTACGAGGCGGCGGACGGGATGGCGTCGTTCGGGTCCCAGATGTCCTTGTCCCCGTCCCCGTCCCCGTCGACCCCGTGGGAGGCCCAGGTCCCCTCGATGAACTGCGCGATGCCGTACGCCTTCGCCGGCGACTTGGCGTTCGGGTTGAACCCGCTCTCCTGGTAGAGCTGGGCCGCGAGCAGCGCGGGATTGATGGCCGGGCAGAGATTGCCCCACTTCTGGACCAGCGACTGGTAGGCGGCCGGCACGGCGCCCTTGGCGAGCCCGACGGCCCCCTGCCCCACCCCGTTCGTGAGGTTTCCGGCCACCATGTACGTCCCCACGACGAGCAGGGTCACGAACCCGGTCCCTCCGGCGACCCCCGCGCCCGCGACGATCCACGCCTTACGCACCGTCAACCGCCCTTCGCCGCACGGGAGTCCACCGAGGCCACAGTGTAGGCAGGGAAGCCTCCCCCGCACCGGCCTCCGCGAACCGGTGGTGCGTCAAGCCCGCCCGCACCCGGACCCCACGCTCATTGCTCCACGTAATCACACGTGATACATAGAGTAACCGTACGTTTCTTCGGATACGGATCCGTCCCACCGGCCTCCCGTACACCAAAGAAACGCGAAAAACACAGAAACTCGGCCAACGAATGGCGCCAAGTCGGCAGGCATGTGCGCGGTTCTGAGGAACAATGGGCGTGACCTCTGCGCTGCGGCGGAGGCGACAGAACTACCCACTTGGGGCGGTGAGTTACACATGCTGCTGGCAGCCGAAAAAGGCGACATCACGACCATCATCGGCGGGATCGCCCCCGACTGGGGCCCGTTCGGAACGCTGGGCAACGAGGCACGCGTGATGGTCGAGGTGGTGATGGCCGTGGCCATCCTCCTCTGCCTCGGGATCGCGATCTGGGGCGCGGCCAAACAACGGATCGGGGCGACGGCGCTGCGCGACACCTTCAGCGCGGAGCAGGGCAAGGGACTGATCATCGCCGGGCTGACCGGGGTCTTCATCATCGGATCGCTCGGCACCCTCTTCACGATCGTGTACGGCATGGCCGTCTAGCCCGGCTCACACATCATCAGTTTCGGGCCGACCGTGTTCGGTTACCTCTTCTTAACCCCTGTCCCACTTGTCCCGTCGTGCCCACCGGCTGAGGTTGCGTCTCCCTGATGTCGAGTCACCACACCCCGCCCGCGCGGGAACCAGCACAGCTACCGTCGTATGTGGCGTTGGCGTATGCGGCGGTTCAGCACAAGGTTGAGGGGGCGTGCCCGCGATGAGTCTCGACGGCCGGCAAGGGGACGACGACCTCTACGGCGGCACCGGCCAGACCCGGACGCGGCTCCCGGAGGGGCCCGACGGGTACGGGGGCGGGCGCAGACCGGGCCGTTCGCCGTCCCGGTCGCTGGTCACCGTGGTGGGTGTCGTGGTGCTGCTCGTCGCGGCCATCGCGTTCGCGAACCGGGGCGACGACGACACGTCCTCCGGCGGCAAGGGAACCTCCGGCTCCGGCGCGGGCGCCTCTCCCACGGCCCCGACCGGCACGAAGCCGGTGGGTTCCGGGTTCGCCCATGACGAGCAGGGGGCGCAGTCGGCTGCCGCCAATTACGCGGTGCAGCTCGTCTCCGCCGACATCCTCAAGCCCGCTCAGCGATCCGGCATCCTCAAGCAGCTGTTCGTCGCCGACAGGGTCGCCGCACTCCAGAGCCGGTTCGACAAGGCCTACTCGCAGGACTTCCTGGCCAAGATCGGCCTGGACGCGAACGGTGACCCGGCCTCCGGCCAGACCTATGTGTCCCGCACGGTCCCGGTCGGCACCAAGACGTCCGGATACTCCGGCAGCGCCGTGACCGCCGAGGTCTGGTGCACCGGCGCTTTCGGCACCGCCGGTGAGGGCTCGACCAACCCGGTCACCAACGACTGGTTCACCCTGACCCTCAAGCTGCGCTGGGCCGACGGCGACTGGAAGGTCGAGAGCTTCTCCCAGAAGGACGGCCCGACCCCTGTGAACGGCGACAACAAGGTCTCCTCGGCCGACGAGATCACCAAGGCCGTCGAAGGGTTCGGAGGGTTCACCTATGCCCGGTAGCCGCCTCGCTCTCAAGCTCACCGGCGCCGCCGTCGCCGTACAGACCGCGGCCGTCCTCTTCTCGGCCCGGGCCGTCGCGGCCCCCGACGACAACTGCGACCTCATCGTGGGTCCCGCCAAGCGGTACTGCCAGCGGGGCGAGGGCGGGTCCGGGACCTCCGGCGGCACCGGCGACTCCCCGCTGGACACCACCACCAACCCCCTGGACCCCCTCTCCAGCCTCGCCAAGGGCTGCGCCGACGCCGCCGCCTGGACCGTCGACAAGCTGAGCGAAGCCGTGCAGAAGACGGCGCAGGTGGACTTCACCAACGAGAAGTTCCTCCAGCAGTACGCCGTCGTGTTCGCCGCGTCGACCATCCTGACCCTCGTCCTGTGGCTGATGGCCGTGGCCAAGCGGGCCGTGCGCGGCGCCCCCCTGAGCACCGCGCTCTCGGAGGCCGTCGGCTTCCTCTGGCTGACGGTGCTGGCCTCCGCGTTCACCCCGCTGATCCTCTACACGATCGTCTCCGCGACGGACGGCGTGACGGACGTCCTCGCGAAAGCGACGGGCAATCAGACGGACGCGTTCTTCGGCACGTTCTCCGAGGCCCTGAAGAAGGGCGACGACATCGGCGGCGGCCCGATCATGCTGATCGTGGTGTCGCTGGTCTCCATCGTCGCGGCCGGCGTGCTCTACCTGGAGCTGTACCTGCGCGCCGTCCTGCTCTACGTGGGCGCGCTGCTCGGCGTCGTCGTCTACTCGGGCCTCGTCGACAAGAACCTGTGGGGCCACGTCCGCCGCTGGGTCGGAATCATGATCGCCGTCATCCTGGTGAAACCGGTCATCGTGATCGTGCTCGGTCTGGCCGGAGCGCTGTCCACCAGCAGCGGCGCCCCGGACTCGCTCGCCGCGGTGGTCTCCGGCCTCGCCATCATCCTGCTGGCCATCTTCGCCAGCGGCATGATCTACCGCTTCGTCCCCGGCTTCGGCGACGAGATGGCCAACGTACGCAAGAACCGGATCATGCAGGGCGCGGAGGGCAAGGCGGCCGCCGCGTTCACCTCGCCCGCCGCCCTCGTCTCCCAGGGCATCAAGACCCACAGCGCCCGTCAGGACGGCGGCTCGGGCGGTGGCGGCGCCAGCCAGGCCCGCCCCGCCAACCCCGTGTCCGGCGGGGTGGCCGCGCACAGCGCGCGGCAGGGCGGCGCGGCAGGGGGCGGCGGCGGAACTGTCCCCTCCGCCGCACCCCCGCCCCGCACCAGTCCCACGAACACCCCGCACGCCGGCAACCGCGGGGGCAATACCGGCAACACCAGTAACAACAGCAATCGGCAAGGAGGTGCAGGGCGTTGACGACCCAGTCCCACGTGTCCCCTCCGGTCACGCCCCGCCGTACATATCTGATCGGCCGCGCGCGGCCGAACGCGATCGTCGGCAGGAACCGCGAATCGGGCGAACTGTTCCTGATCATCGCGGGTGCCTTCCTCGGCATGATGTGCGGACTGCTCGTCCCCGTGCTGTCCCTGCGCATCGTGCTGCTCATGGGTTTCCCGCTGCTCGCCCTGGCGGCGGTCTACGTCCCGTACAAGCACCGCACCTTCTACAAGTGGTTCGAGATCAACCGGAGTTACAAGCGGCAGCTCAAGCGCGGCTCCGCCTACCGGTCCCGCACCATGGAGGCCGGCACCCGGCTCGACGGCCGGGAGATCGAGATCGGGCCGCCGCCCGGCATCGGCCGGCTGACCTGGCTCGCGGCGCCGTTCGGCCCGGACGAGATCGCCGTCCTGCTGCACGCGGACCGGCGCACGGTGACGGCGGCGATCGAGATCGAGGGCCCGGGCGTCGGCCTGCGCGACTCCGAGGACCAGGAAGCCCTCGTCGACCGCTTCGGCACCCTGCTCAAGCACGTGGCGAACGGGGACGGGTTCGTCACCCGCCTCCAGATGCTCGCCCGCACCCTGCCCGCCGACCCCGACGCGCACGCCAAGGACGTCGCCGTCCGCGGCGACGAGCGCGCCCTGGGCTGGATCCAGGAGTCGTACGACCAGTTGCAGTCCATGGTGTCGACCAGCAGCGAGCAGCACCGCGCCTACCTGGTCGCCTGCATGCACTACACGCGCGACCTGGCAGCGGAGGCCAACGCGATGGCGCGCGCCTCGCGCCCCACGTCCGGCCGGAAGATCGACCGGGACGCGGGCCTCGCCGTCGTCATGGCGCGCGAGCTGACCGACATCTGCTCCCGGCTCCAGGAAGCCGACATCCGCGTACGCCAGCCGCTGGGCCAGGGCCGGCTCGCCTCGCTCGTGCACTCCATGTACGACCCGGACCACCCCATCGACCACATCCAGGCGATGACGAAACGCAACACCTGGCCGGCCGAGCTGGACGCGATGGAGCCCACCTACCTCCAGGCGAAGACGCGCGAGTCGTCGACGCGGGCGCCGTGGTGCCACGCCACCGCCTGGGTGAAGGAGTGGCCGATGACGCCGGTCGGCGTCAACTTCCTGGCGCCGCTGCTCGTCCACACGCCCGACGTCATCCGCACCGTCGCCGTCACCATGGACCTCGAACCCACCGAGGTCGCCATCGAGCGCATGCTGACCGAGAAGACGAACGACGACGCGGAGGCGTCCCGCGCCGCCAAGATGAACCGGACGGTCGACCCGCGCGACATCGCCGCCCACGGCCGCCTCGACCAGCGCGGCGAGGACCTGGCGAGCGGCGCGGCCGGGGTCAACATCGTCGGGTACATCACCGTCTCGTCCCGCAACCCGGACGCTCTCGCCCGCGACAAGCGCACCATCCGCGCCTCCGCCGGGAAGTCGTACCTGAAGCTGGAGTGGTGCGACCGCGAACACCACCGGGCGTTCGTGAACACCTTGCCGTTCGCCACCGGCATCCGACGGTAGAGGGAGAGCACGCTCATGCGGGATCCGTTGTCGATGCTCACGGACGCCTTCGCCTCCTTCCTGTTCGGGAAGGTGGAGACGACCCGGCTGCCCGTGCGGACGTCGACGGGACAGGCCCAGGCGGTCTATCTGCCGACGGCCGCACCCGGACTCGGCGACTCGGGCGTGATCATCGGGCGCGAGGTGTACTCCGGCAAGGGGTACATCTACGACCCGTTCCAGCTGTACGGACAGCAGCTCCCGGCCCCGCACTGGCTGGTCCTGGGCGAGTCCGGGAACGGCAAGTCGGCGCTGGAGAAGACGTACGTCCTGCGGCAGCTGAGGTTCCGCGACCGCCAGGTCGTGGTCCTCGACGCGCAGGGCGAGGACGGCGTCGGCGAATGGAACCTGATCGCGCAGGAGCTGGGGATAACCCCCATCCGGCTCGACCCGACGGCGGCCCTGGACATGGGCATCCGGCTCAACCCGCTCGACCCCGCGATCACGACGACGGGCCAGCTCGCGCTGCTCCGCACGATCATCGAGGTCGCGATGGGGCACGGCCTGGACGAGCGCTCCGGCTTCGCCCTGAAGGTGGCGCACGCCTACGTCAACGAGACGATCGTCGAGCGCCAGCCCGTCCTGACCGACATCGTCGAGCAGCTGCGCCACCCGGAACCCGAGTCGGCGGAGGCGATGAACGTCGCCATAGACGACGTACGCGCCTGGGGCCTGGACGTCGCGCTGGTCCTGGACCGGCTGGTCGACGGTGACCTGCGGGGCATGTTCGACGGCCCGACGACGGTCGGCATCGACCTGGACGCCCCGCTCATCGTCTTCGACCTGTCGCACATCGACCGCAACTCGATCGCGATGCCGATCCTGATGGCGATCGTCGGCGTCTGGCTGGAGCACACCTGGATCCGGCCCGACCGCAAGAAGCGCATCTTCCTGGTGGAGGAGGCGTGGCACATCATCAACAGCCCGTTCGTGGCGCAGCTGTTCCAGCGCCTGCTGAAGTTCGGCCGCCGCCTCGGCCTGTCCTTCGTGGCGGTGGTCCACCACCTGTCCGACGTGGTGGACGGCGCGGCGGCGAAGGAGGCGGCGGCGATCCTGAAGATGGCCTCGACCAGAACGATCTACGCGCAGAAGGCGGACGAGGCCCGCGCGACGGGCCGGGTCCTCGGCCTGCCACGCTGGGCGGTGGAGATCATCCCGACCCTCACCCCCGGCATCGCGGTCTGGGACGTCAACGGCAACGTCCAGGTGGTCAAACACCTGATCACCGAGACCGAACGCCCACTGGTCTTCACCGACCGCGCCATGACCGAGTCCTCCGAGGACCACCTGGGCGACGACGCCATGCGCGCCGCCGAGCTGGAGGCGGAGGAGCGGGCGGCGGCGTTCGTGGAACAGCGCCTCGGCGACGCGTCCGAGTCCACGGTGGCGTGACGATGGCGCGCGACGACAGAGAGCGGGAGCGGGGCATCCCCGACGGCCTGCTGATCGGCATCCTGGCGTTTCTGCTGGGCATGACGATCCTGGTGTGGTCGGCGACCGGCCTGTCCGGCCGCTTCGCGAAGGGCGCGTGGCCGGACGAGGTGACGTTCGCCCACACCCCGCTGGCGATGCGCCACTTGATCGGCCAGCCGCACGACATCACGGGCGCCTGGCCGAACACCCCCGACGAACAGCTCTCGGGCTACGGCCTGTTCTGGGGCCTGTTCATCGGCCAGGTGATGATCCTCCTGGTCCTCACGTTCTTCGCGGCAGGCACCCTGGCCAGGTGGCGGGCGGTCCGCAAACAAGCGCCCCGTAAGGGGCGCGGGGAACTGCGCGAGAACCCCCACGAACGCGCGCTGGACGAACCCTCCGTGGCCACCCCGGGGGCGAAGCCCCCACTGACGGGACGGGAAGGGGAGGAGGGGGCGACTCCAAAACCCCCAGCCACCCCCACACCGGTAGCCGCACCCGCCCCCGTACCGGTACCCGCACCCGCCCCCGTACCGGTACCCGCACCCGAACCACCCCCCACCCCCGTGGCAACGGCCCTCCCGACCCCCCGGTCCCCCCTCCACCTGGGCCCCCCGGCCCACCGCCACCCCCTGGCCATCGAAGCCGTACGAGAGGCAGCGGGCCCGGCCCTGGTCATCACCTCGGCCCCCACGGTCTGGCAGGAGACAAAAGACGCCCGCGCCAAACTGGGCCCGGTCCTCCTCTACGACCCCACCCACCTCTGCGACACCCCGGCCCGCCTCCACTGGAACCCGGCAGCCGGCTGCGAGAACCGCGAGACGGCGGCAGCCCGCGCCATCGCCCTCCTCGCCCCGATAAGGCCGACGGCCAGACTCGACTCGGCGCTGGCCGAGACGGCCGACACCCTGCTGCGCAGCTACCTGCACGCGGCGGCGATCGAGGGCAAACCGTTCCGCCACGTCCACCGCTGGGCCCAGGGCAGCCAGGTCCAGGAAGCCGTCCGCATCCTGCGCACCCACGCGAAGGCCACCTCGGGCACGGCGGGCGAACTGGAGGCGGCGCTCACCGCGCATCCCGAACGCCGTGACATGGCGCAGGAGTTGACGGCCCGGGCGCTGTCCTCCCTGTTCACCGTGCACATCCGCGACGCCTGCACCCCGAACCGAACTGATGCGCTGACTCTGGATTCCTTCATCGCCGAAGGGGGCACGCTCTATGTGGTGGGTGAACCCATCGAGGACCCCAAGGGAAATCCCGGTGCGATGCCCCTTCTGACGGCCCTCGCCTCAAGCGTGGTCGAGCACGGCCGCCGCATGGCCGAACGGTCACCTGCCGGCCGGCTCGACCCACCAATGACGCTCGTCCTGGACGACGTCGCGGCCGTGGCTCCCCTTCCCCAACTGCCGGAGCTGCTGTCCACCGGAGCGGACCGGGGCCTGGTGACCCTGGCCCTGCTCCGGTCCCGTGAACAGGGCCGCACCCGCTGGCCGGACGCCGAACTCCCGCTCCCCCTGCCCTAACCGGCGAAGAGCTTCAGGAAGGCCCGCACCCCGCTCTCGACCCGGGCATCGATCTCCGCAGCGGCCATCGGCACGGCCCCGAAGAACGTGTCGACGGTGACGGACCCGGCGATCAGCAGGATGAAGTACCGCGCGGCCTCGGCGGAGTTGTCCTCGTCCACGGCGAGCAGCCCCTGCCCGCCGAGCCGCACGAACGCGGCCCGCACCGCCTCGCGCACGGCCCGCGGCCCGGTGCCCTGCCACTCCTGGATGACATCGCCGGGCAGATGCGGTCCCTCCGCGATGACCTGCCGGACGAGCAGCATGTGATCGACGTGCTCGCCGCGCCGCCCCATCCACTCCTGCGCGAGGGCGCGAAGATCCGCCTCGATGTCCGTGACCTTGCCCAAGTGCCGCTCGATCAGGGCGACCTGGGCGCGGGTGACGGCGGCGGCGCTGTCGAGCAGGGTCTCGCGGAAGAGGTTCTCCTTGCCGCCGAAGTGGTTGTAGAGGGTGCGCGTGGAGACTCCGGCCTCGTCGGCGATCTCGTCGATGCCCGCCCGCGAGTAGCCCTCGCGCCCGAACACGGTGCGCGCACCGCGCAACAGCGCCTGCCGCTTCTCGAGCGTGCCCCTGCGCACCCCTGCCGCCTGCTCCGCCATGCTCCGCTCCTCCGCTCACATCCAGCCTAGGCCGCGCCCTAGGCCTGTGGGCCTAAGTACAACGACCGTTGCACTTCCAACAACCGCGGTTGTACTTTACGGGCATGGCAACCGAACCCCCGGTCCGGGCAGCCCGCGAATCCGGCGGCAGCCGCCCCGTCTCGACCCTCCTCGTCGTCCTCCTCGGCATGCTCACGCTCCCGATGGCGATGTCCGGCACCACGGTCGCGCTCCCGCGCATCGGCGCCGCCCTGGACGCCTCCGGCGCGGCCCTGCAATGGGTCGTCGTCGGCTACTTCCTCGCCGCGTCCTCGTGCATGCTCGTCGCCGGCTCGCTCGGCGATCTGTACGGCCGCCGCCGGATCCTCACGGCGGGCGCCGCGCTCTACACGGCGGGCACCCTCGCCTCGGCCGGCGCCCCGCACATCCTGCTCCTGGACGCGGCCCGGCTGGTGTCCGGCATCGGCGCGGCCGGGGTGATGGCCAGCGGCGGTTCGCTCCTCGCGGCCACCTTCAACGGCCCGGCCCGCACCCGCGTCTTCGCCTCGCTGGGCACCACGGCGGGCCTCGGCCTCGCGCTCGGCCCGACCTTCTCGGGCTGGCTGGTCGACGCCGTCGGCTGGCGCGCCACGTTCCTGTCGTACGCGGTGGTGGGCGCCGTCATCCTCACCGGTACGCGCCTGCTGGCCGAGTCCCGGGCCGAGGTGCGGCCGCGGGTCGACCGGGCGGGCGCGGCCACGTTCATCGCGGGCCTCGCCCTGGCCCTGTTCGCCGTCACCCAGGGCTCGAAGGCGGGCTGGCTCTCCCTGGGGACGCTGCTCCCGGCGGCCGCCGCCGCGGCCCTGCTGATCGCCTTCGTCCGGGTGGAACAGGGGCTGGCCCGCGGCGGCCGGGACCGGCCGATCCTCGATCTGCGGCTGGCCCGGAACCCCGCCTTCGCCGGCTGGGCCGTCGGCTCCTTCGGGCTCGGCGCGGGCACCACGGGCGTGCTCACCTTCCTGCCGACGTACCTCCAGGGTGTGAACGGCACGACGGCCCGCGCCGCCGGCCTGACCCTGCTGCTGATGACGGCCCCGGTCCTGGCACTGCCCCCGCTCGGCGCCCGCCTGGTCAACCGCGGTGTACCGGCCCGCCATCTGCTGGTCCTGTCCCTGCTGCTGATCGCGGCGGGCAACGCCTGGCTGACCACGCTCCACCCCGGCATCCCCGAATCCGCGCTGGCCGGCCCCCTGCTGACGATCGGCGCCGGTCAGGGCCTGTCCATCGGCATCATCGACGCCCAGGCCATGTCACTGGTCGCGCCGTCCGAGGTCGGCATGGCCTCCGGTTTCCTCAACACGGTCCGCGGCACCACCGGCGCACTGATGCTGACCGTCTTCGGCGCCCTGCTCCTCACAGGAGAACTCACCGAGTCCTGGCACCTGGCGCTGTGGACGGTGACGTCCCTGATGACAGCACTGGCCCTCACCACGTACGTCCTGCTGAGCCGCCCGGCTGTGGGCAGGCGTTCCGCCCGGCGGAACGGGTGGGCACAGCCCTCAGCGCAGAGCACCTCTAAAGCAGCCCCCAAGACAGCCCGCTAAGAACCCCATCCCAGGGAGATACCAGAAATGACCGCCACCACGCCCCCGGCCCCGCCACTCCGCGTAGCCATCATCATCGGATCGATCCGAGAGGGCCGCATCGCCCCGACGGTGGCCGACTGGTTCACGGCCCAGGCCAAGAACCACGCCCCGGCGACCGACTTCGACGTCATCGACGTGGCGGCCCTGAACCTCCCCGAGGTCCACCCGTCCTGGAACAGCCACCGCACCTCGGAACAGACCGAGCTGGCGGCCCGCATCCAGACCGCCGACGCCTACGTGATCATCACCCCCGAGTACAACCACAGCTTCCCGGCCCACCTGAAGCACCTGATCGACCTGCACCACACGGAGTGGCAGGCCAAGCCCGTCGGCTTCGTCTCGTACGGCGGTGTCGCCGGCGGCCTGCGCGCGGTGGAGCAACTCCGTCTCGTCTTCGCCGAGTTGCACTGCACGACGGTCCGCGACGGCGTCAGCTTCCACCGCGTGACCCCGGACCACTTCGCCGAGGACGGCCCGGCCCACGACGTCGACGGCGCGGCCGGCGCCGCGAAGGTGCTGCTCGACCAGCTGGACTGGTGGGCCCACGCCCTGCGCACGGCCCGCGCCGAACGCCCGTACCGCTAACTCTTGGCGAGCACCATCTCGTACTCGACCGCCGAGGGGTCGTCCGCCATGGGGACGACCTTTCCGGTGCGTACGAAGCCGAACTTCCGGTAGAAGCCCTCGGCGCGCGCGTTGTCCTGGTGGAAGTGCAGCCGCACCCGGCCGAGCCCCTCCAGCGAGTACGCCCATGCGCACGCCGCCGAGAACAGTTCAGGTGTCACCTGGCCGCCCCGGGCCTCGGGACGCACGTACACCGCCACGATCTGCGCCTGCCGCTCCTCGATGGGCTGCCCGAAGAAGTCCTCGGTCCCGGCCTCCTCGACCAGCACCACCACGCTCCCCAGCCATCGCCCGCTGTCGGCGACCGCCACGAACTGCCGTGTCGCCGTCCCGAGCTCGGCCCCGGCCGCCCGCTCCTGCCAGAACGAGTCCGGCTGCCCGGCCGCGGCCTCGTACGTCTGAAGGAACGCGATCGGCGCCACCTCGTCCCGCAGCGACGCCAGCCGCAGCTCCTTCACGGCCGCCCATTCGTCGGCCCGCACCGTTCGCACCACGAAGTCCATGGCCGCACTCTAGAGTCGCCGGACACCCGCCCGAAAATACTTTTCGCACTGATGTCGAGAACCGGCGGCCGGCTCCGTCCCTGCTGTGAACGCACCGAACGCGGCGACGGCGAACAGCTCGTCGCCCCGGCCCCGAGGAGACCGTCATGGCCAAGTACCTGCTGCTGAAGCACTACCGCGGCGCCCCGGAACCCGTGAACTGCGCGCCCATGGACCAGTGGACGCCGGAGGAGGTCACGGCCCACATCAAGTACATGCAGGACTTCGCGGACCGCCTGGAGAAGACCGGCGAGTTCGTCGACGGCCAGGCCCTCGCCCCGGAGGGCGCCTGGGTCCGCTACGACGGGGAGGGCCGCCCGCCCGTCACCGACGGCCCGTTCGCCGAGACGAAGGACCTCATCGCCGGCTGGATGATCATCGACGTCGACACGTACGAGCGTGCGGTCGAGCTGGCCGGGGAGCTGTCGGCGGCGCCGGGCGCGGGCGGCAAGCCGATCCACGAGTGGCTGGAGCTCCGCCCGTTCATGCACGCGCCGCCCACCATCACGGAGTAGCCCTCTCCCCATGGACTCAATGGACTCAATGGACTCACTCGACGAGTCGCTGCTGCGCGGCCTCACTCCGGGTGTGCTGGCCGTCCTCGTCCGCCGCGGAGCAGATTTCGCGGCGGCCGAGGACGCGGTGCAGGACGCCCTGCTGGAGGCGGTCCGCTCCTGGCCCACCGAGCCGCCCCGGGATCCGCGGGGCTGGCTGATCACCGTGGCCTGGCGCCGCTTCGTGGACGCGACCCGCGCGGACGCCTCCCGGCGCCGCCGCGAGGACCGCGTCGACGAGGAACCCCTCCCCGGCCCGGCCCCCACCACCGACGACACGCTCCAGCTCTACTTCCTGTGCGCCCACCCCGCTCTGACACCGTCATCGGCGGTGGCGCTCACCCTGCGCGCGGTGGGCGGCCTCACGACCCGGCAGATCGCCCAGGCCTATCTGGTCCCGGAGGCGACGATGGCGCAGCGCATCAGCCGCGCCAAACGCACGGTGTCCGCCGGCCGTCTCAACAGGCCGGGCGATGTGTCGACGGTCCTGCGCACGCTGTACCTGGTCTTCAACGAGGGCTACTCCGGCGACGTCGACCTGGCCGCCGAGGCCATCCGCCTCACCCGGCAGCTCGCGTCGGCGATCGACCACCCCGAGGTGGCGGGCCTGCTGGCGCTGATGCTGCTCCACCACGCCCGCCGCCCGGCCCGCACGACGGCCGACGGCAGCCTCGTCCCACTGGCCGACCAGGACCGCACCCGCTGGGACACGTCGATGATCACGGAGGGCATCGACATCCTCCAGGCGGCGCTGGCCCGTGACCGTCTCGGCGAATTCCAGGCACAGGCGGCGATCGCGGCTCTTCATGCAGACGCCTTCACGGCCGAGGAGACCGACTGGGTGCAGATCGTCGAGTGGTACGACGAACTCGCCGCTCTCACGGACAGCCCGGTCGTCCGTCTGAACCGTGCGGTGGCCCTGGGCGAGGCCGACGGCCCCCGCGCCGGCCTGGCCGCACTCGCGGAACTGGACGATTCCCTGCCCCGCCACACAGCGGTGGCGGCCTATTTCCACGAGCGCGCCGGCGACCTCCGGACAGCCGCCCGCCTCTACGCGGAGGCCGCCCAGCACGCCCCGACGCTGGCCGAACGCAATCATCTGACCCGTCAGGCGGCCCGGCTGAATTCCGCCTGAATTCCTCCCCTTAAACGCAGAAAACCCCCGTGCCGATGGCACGGGGGTTTTCTCAAAATTTGTTCGGCGGCGTCCTACTCTCCCACAGGGTCCCCCCTGCA
>NZ_JBHVIX010000022.1:144069-146563 GCF_042799415.1 Streptomyces sp. NPDC057694 | reverse complement strand
TCCGGCGCCTTGCGATCGCACGCACCAGACGCCGCGGGGCCCGCCCTTCGGGCGAACGGCAGGACTTTCGACACACGCCCTAGGGGCTCGTCCTCAAACGCCGGACGGGCTCAAGACGTTCAGTTCAGGGTGATGTGGTACGCCTTGCGCAGCGTCTCGTGGACGGTCCAGGTCGTGCGATCGCCCTCGCGCAGTACCGCCGCGCTGCCCGGGCCGACCTCCAGGGTGTCGCCGCCCTCGACCTCGACGGTGGCGCGGCCGCTGACGACCACGAACAGTTCGTTCGCCTCGGTGTCGGTGACCACGCCGGGGGTGATCTGCCAGATGCCGCGCAGTTGCCTGCCGTCCGCCGACTCCCACAGCACCTTGCCGGTGACCTCGGGGGTGCCGGAGACGATCTGGGCGGGGTCGAGCGGCTCCGGTTCGAGCTCCACGTCCGGAACGCGCACGGCGAAGGAGGGGGCATCGGGGGCGGATGCGGCCGTTGCGGCTGCGGTCTGATCGTTCGCGGTCATGGCTGGTCACCCTAGTCGGCCTGCGTCTCTCGTCTCACTGGACGCCTCGTAGCGTGCCGAGCCCGCCGACTGGACGGGCCGTCAAGGGGAAGACGACCCCCAGACGCAAAAAAGCGACTTGGCGACATGGCCAACACGAGGGAGTTCACAGCGACATGGAGATCTCTGGGATTGTCAGCGCGATAGTGATCGGCATCATCATCGGCGTGCTCGGGCGGCTGGTGCTGCCCGGGCGGCAACGCATCGGGATCCTGGCGACGATCGCCGTCGGCATTGTGGCGGCCCTGCTCGGCTCGGCGATCGCCGCCGGCCTCGACGTCGCCGACACCAACGGCGTGGACTGGATCGAGTGGCTGATCCAGATCGGTCTGGCCGCGCTCGGTGTGGGGCTGCTCGACCGCGGCCGGATGCGCCGCTGAGCACGTTCCCGGCAGCCGCGCCTGCCTGCTCGCTCTCCTCTTCGACGGCACTGCTTTCAACAGCACCGCGCCGCACGTCTCCTCAGCACGCTGTTTCGGGAGCAGACTCCACCGTGCGTACAGCCGGAACATCCGCCGACGACGAGCGACGAAGCCGAAGGGACGGCGATCAGGCATGAGCGGAAACAGGGCAGTCGCATACCTCAAACCGGGTGCGGTCGAGGTCAGGACCATCGACCACCCGACGCTGGAGTTGAAGGACGGCCCGGGTGTGGCGCGCGCCAACGTCGGCCGCAGGTGTCGGCACGGCGTGATCCTCAAGGTGCTCGCCACCAACATCTGCGGCAGCGACCAGCACATGGTGCGCGGCCGCACCACGGCGCCCGAGGGTCTGGTCCTGGGCCACGAGATCACGGGCGAGATCGTCGAGAAGGGCCCCGACGTCGAGTTCCTGGACGTCGGGGACATCGTCTCGGTGCCGTTCAACATCGCGTGCGGGCGCTGCCGCAACTGCAAGGAGCGCAAGACCGGCATCTGCCTGAACGTCAATCCCGCACGCCCCGGGGCGGCTTACGGCTATGTCGACATGGGCGGCTGGGTCGGCGGTCAGGCCGAGTACGTCATGATCCCGTACGCGGACTTCAACGCGCTGCGCTTCCCGGACGCCGACCAGGCGCGCGAGAAACTCCTCGACCTGACGATGCTGTCGGACATCTTCCCGACCGGATTCCACGGGGCGGTCACGGCGGGGACGAAGGTCGGCTCGACCGTGTACGTCGCGGGGGCCGGGCCCGTCGGGCTTGCGGCGGCCGCGTCGGCGTATCTGCTGGACGCCGCCGTGGTGATCGTCGGCGATCTGAACCCCGAACGGCTGGCCCAGGCGCGGAGTTTCGGCTGCGAGACGGTCGATCTGACGCGGGGCACGGCCGAGGAGCAGGTCGAGCAGATCCTGGGCGTGCCGGAGGTCGACGCCGCCGTGGACGCGGTCGGCTTCGAGGCTCGCGCGCACGGCCCGGACGCCCCCGAGGCGCCGGCGACGGTCCTCAACTCGCTGATGGGCCTCACGACGGCGGGTGGCGCGCTCGGCATTCCCGGCCTGTACGTGACCGACGACCCGGGCGGTGTCGACCAGGACGCGCGCACCGGGACGCTGAAGGTGCGGCTGGGGCTGGGCTGGGCGAAGAGCCATCGGCTCACGACCGGGCAGTGTCCCGTCATGGAGTACCACCGGGGCCTGATGATGGCGATCCTGCACGAGCGCGTGCACATCGCGAAGGCCGTCAACGCGACGGTGATCGGTCTGGAGGACGCGCCGCGCGGCTACGCGGAGTTCGATCAAGGGGCGAGCAGGAAGTACGTCCTTGACCCGCACGGCGCGCTGAGCGGGGTGCGGCCCGTGTAGGAGCACTGCACAGTCGGGGGAAGGGGGGGTTTCCGCGCGCGCGGGAGCCCCCCCCCCCCCCCCCCCCCCCCCCCCCCCCCCCCCCCCCCCCCCCTTCCCCCCCCCCCCCCCCCCCCCCCCCCCCCCCCCCCCCCCCCCCCCCCCCCCCCCCACCCACC
>NZ_JBHVIX010000022.1:0-144059 GCF_042799415.1 Streptomyces sp. NPDC057694 | reverse complement strand
AAAAGAAGAAAGGACTCTCTGGACCAAAACGGAGGGCGGAGGGGGGTGCGGCCGGGGGGGGAGAGGGAAAAGGTGGGGGGAGGGGGGGTTCCACGCGCGCGGGAAACCCCCCTTCCCGTGTCTCCGTGTACGCCTCGCCCATAGGTGACGTGTTTGAGAGTGACGCGCGTCCGCCAGGGATGACAGGGACAGATCAGAGGAACGGAGGCGGCGACGGGTGACAGTGCCGAGTTCCTGACTGGACCACCGAGGCCCTGGGGCTTCAACTGGCGGGAGGCAAGCGCATGTTGGTGGTGTCGGACGAGATACGTGACGCGGTCGGAGCGGGGCGCCCGGTGGTGGCGCTGGAGTCGACGATCATCGCTCATGGGCTGCCGCGGCCCCGGAACCTTCGGGTGGCGCTCGAACTGGAACAGGTCGTGCGGGACGAGGGGGCGGTGCCCGCGACGATCGCCGTCCTGGACGGGCGTCCTCATGTCGGCCTGGACAAGGCGCAGGTGGAGCGGGTCGCCAATGAGGACGGCATCCGCAAGCTGAGTCAGCGGGATCTTCCGCTCGCCATGGCGACGGGCGCGAGCGGGGCGACGACCGTCTCCGCGACGGCGCTGCTCGCGGCGCGCGCCGGGATACGGGTCTTCGCGACGGGCGGGCTCGGCGGGGTGCACCGGGGCTGGACGCAGACCCAGGACGAGTCGGCCGACCTGGGTCTGCTCGCACGGACCCGGATCACCGTGGTCTGCGCGGGCGTCAAGTCCATCCTCGACGTCCCGGCCACGTTGCAGCGGCTGGAGACGCTCGGGGTGGCGGTCGCCGGGTACGGCACGGGGCGCTTCCCCGGCTTCTACCTGGCCGACTCCGGAGAGCCGGTGGACTGGACGTTGCGCACTCCGGAGGAGGTGGCCCGGGTCATGCGGGCCCAGGACGACCTGGCGGCGCAGGAGTCGGCGCTGATCGTCGCCAACCCCGTACCGGAGGAGTCCCAGTTGGATCCGGCGCTGCACGCGCGCGTACTGGAGAGCGGGCTGCGGGCCAGTGCGGAGGAGGGCATCAGCGGGCAGGCCGTGACGCCCTTCCTGCTGGACTATCTGGTGCGGCACACCGATGGGGCCTCCCTGGAGGCGAACTTGGCGGCCGTACGCGGAAACGTCCGGCTGGCGGCGCGGATCGCGGCGGCCCGGGCCCGGGTGTGACGCGGGCCGACCGGGCGCTGCTCGTGGTCGGCGACGTCGTCACGGATGTCGTCGCCCGGCATCGCGGGCCGCTCGCCCAGGGGACGGACACGGCGGCTTCGATCCGTACGGTGCCGGGTGGCGCGGGCGCCAATGTGGCCTGCTGGGCGGCGTATGCGGGCTGCCCCGATGTGGCGCTGCTCGGGCGGGTCGGGGCGGACTCGGTGCGCTGGCACGAGGAGGCGCTGGTGCGGGCCGGGGTGCGGCCCCGGCTCGTGGTGGACGACGAGGCGCCGACCGGGGCCGTCGTCAGCCTCGTGGACGAGGAGAACGGCGGCGAGCGGACGTTCCTGACGGACAGTGGGGCGAGTCTGCGGGTGCGGCCCGAGGACTGGTCGCCCGCGTATCTGGACGGGGTGGGGTGGCTGCACCTGTCGGGGTATCTGTTCTTCTCCGGCACGGGGCGGGAGTTGGTGGCCGTCGCGGTGCGCGACGCACGCGCGCGTGGTGTGCCGGTGAGCGTCGATCCGGCGTCGGCCGGGTTCCTGCGGGACCTGGGGGCCGAACGGTTCCTGGAGCTGGCCGCAGGGGTCGATGTGCTGGTGCCGAGCCGGGACGAGGCCGTGCTGCTCAGCGGCGTGGAGGACGCACGGGACGCCGGGGCGAAGCTGAGCGGGCGGTTCGCGGTGGTCGTCGTTAAGTCGGGGGCCGCGGGGGCTTCGGTCGCGCGGGGTGGGGTGGTGCGGGAGCGGGTGGGGGTCGCGCCGGGGGTCGTGGTGCGGGATTCGACCGGGGCCGGGGATGCGTTCACCGGGGCGGTGGTCGCTGCGCGGCTTCGGGGGGCTTCGTGGCAGGAGGCTGTCGTCGCGGGGTGCCGGGCGGGAGAGGCGGCCGTGGGGGTGGTCGGGGGGCGGCCGCCGGGGTGATGGGCGTTGTGTCGGGAGTGCTCGCCGTTGTGGGTGGGGAGTTCCCCCACCCCACCCCTTCCCGAAACCGGGGCTGCGCCCCTGGACCCCTGCGTGAGGTGGTCGGGGGCGCAGTCGCGAAGGGGGGCCGGGCATGCACGGCGGGTGCAGGTCGTCGAGGGCTGGGCGCGCAGTTCCCCGCGCCCCTGCCGGGCGCTTCGCCTAGGGCGCTTTTCGGCCCCACGCTGAGATCAAGGGGGCCGTTGCCAGGTCCATCGAGCCCTCCGCGACGTTCGCCAGGTGGCGGTCGATCTCGGCGTCCGTGGCCAGGTTCGCGGAGACCAGGTCGGCGCGGATCTGCTCGACCGTCGCCGCCTCCAGGGCCGTACACGCGGGGGAGGTCAGCGGGAAGTACGCGTCCGCCTCGACCTGGCGCAGTCCGGCCTCGCGCAGCAGACGCGGGAGCTTGCGGCCGTAGCTCAGGTCGGCGCCGCGCTCGGCGAGGAGGGAGCGGAAGCCGTGGCGCAGCCGGTTGGCCAACTGCTGCTCGGGGCCGTGCTCGTCGGGGCTGAGCAGCGGCTGGAGTGCCGGGTCGGCGTCCTCGATCAGGAGACGGCCGCCCGGACGCAGCGCCCGGATCATGGACTGCAGTGCCCGCTCCCGGTCCGGCACATGGACCAGGACGAGCCGGGCGTGGACCAGGTCGAAGCTCTCGGCCGGCGGTGCGTCGACGCCTACGTCGTGCCGGCGCACCTCGACCGGCGTGCGGGGCGAACTGGTCTGCCAGGCCGTGTCGATGTCGGTGGCGAGGACCCGGCCGGTCGGACCTACTTGCCGGGCGAGCCAGGACACCACCGAGGTGCCCCCGGCGCCGACCTCCCAGCAGCGCCAGCCGGATCCGATGCCGAGCCGCTCGATGTGCCGGAACGTCGTGGGGTCGAACAGCGTCGACAGCGCGTCGAACCGCTGGCCCGCCTCGGGCTGCTGATTGTCGAGAAGGTATGCGTGGCCGCCGGATGGAGTCATGCCCCGATCTTCCCAGCCTCGCCGCGTATACCGGGCATTTGACCTGGCCGCAGACGTCTCGCCGGAGATCCCCTCGAATGGATCCGGAGCGGAATGCTCCGTTCCCACAGGGCTCGACACGATGTCGGCGATCGCTGGCAGACTGGCTCGCCACGTCGTCCTCACGGCAGGACGACGGCCAGGTAAGAGCACGTACGAAGAGCGGCGCGAGGAGCCGAACATGTCGATGGCGGGCAATCTGCGAAGGGTCGGCAGCCTGCGCAAGGTGGGCGGTCTGCGGAGAGTCGCGCGTCTGGCACGGCGGCGGCCGCGGGTCGACCTGAGCCACCCGGCGCGCTCCCCGCTCGGGTCGGCGGTGGTGAACTGTGTGACGTACCGCGACGGGCGGCGGGAGACGGGCGGGCGGAATCTCGTCGAGGCCGTGAGCGCGGTGCGCAAGTCGGACGACGGCTTCGTGTGGCTCGGCCTGCACGAGCCGTCGGCGCTGGAGTTCGCCGGCATCGCGGAGCTGTTCGATCTGCATCCGCTCGCCGTGGAGGACGCGGTCCACGCGCATCAGCGGCCGAAGGTCGAGCGGTACGGCACGACGCTGTTCGCCGTCCTGAAGACGGTCTGTTACGTCGAGCACGCGGAGCTGACGGCCACCAGCGAGGTCGTCGACACCGGCGAGATCATGGTGTTCGTCGGCCATGACTTCGTCATCACGGTGCGGCACGGGCGGCATGGTTCGCTGGGGCCGGTGCGGGAGTCGCTGGAGGCGAGTCCGGACCAGTTGGCCAAGGGGCCCGCCGCGGTGCTGCACGCCATCGCGGACGGGGTGGTCGACGACTATCTGACGGTGATCGACGAGGTCCAGGCGGACATCGACGAGGTCGAGACGGAGGTCTTCGCGCGCAACGGGGCACGGGCCGATGCCGGCCGGATCTATCAGCTCAAGCGGGAGCTGCTGGAGTTGAAGCGGGCGGTGGCGCCGCTGTCCAGGCCGGTCCTCGAGCTGGCGGGGCGACCGTTCCCGGCCGTGCCGCCCGAGATACAGGCGTACTTCCGCGATGTGTCGGACCATCTGCTGCGGGCGGTGGAGCAGATAGCGGCGTTCGACGAACTGCTCAACTCGATCCTGCAGGCCCATCTCGCGCAGGTGACGGTCGCGCAGAACGAGGACATGCGCAAGATCACGGCGTGGGCCGCGATCGTCGCCGTGCCGACGATGGGCTGCGGCGTCTACGGCATGAACTTCGAGTACATGCCGGAGCTGCACTGGCGGTTCGGCTATCCGCTCATGCTGTCCGTCATAGCCGGAATCTGTTTCGTGGTGTACCGGGGCTTCAAGCGCAACGGGTGGTTGTGACGACGGACGGCTGCGCCGGTCAGCCGCCGTTCCACGCGGGGTGGCGGGGGTCGTCGGCGCGGATGACGACATCGGCGTTCGTGGCGGGGGCCGTCTCGGTGTCGTAGCGGGCGAACGCCGGGAGGGTCCAGTGGTCGGGCTCGGGGGTGCGGCGGCGCAGGGCGCCGGGCGACAGGCTCACGTGGACCGTCAGGTCGAAGGGGAACCACTGGTTCAGGAGGAGGGGGCCGTGGAGCAACAGGGCTCCGCCCGCAGGGAGTGGGACGGGGGCGCTGCGGGTGGCGCGGTCGGTGGCCGGGTCCCACAGGTCGGGCAGGACGCGTCCCGTGCCGTCCGGTTCGAGGGGGCCGAACACCTCCCGCCACAGGGCGCCCGTGTCGAACCAGCCGCTGTAGTAGGCCTCCACGTCCTGATGTCCGTACTCGAAGCGGAGGGAGGCCGGACGCAGGAAGCCTTCCGTCGAGACGGCCAGCGAAGACCGGCCGCGTACGCGCAGCGCTTCGTGGACGCGGGCCGCGAGGTCGCCGGGGCGGGCGGCAGGCGCTCCGTCGAAGGCGACCTTCGGCCAGGGGCCGCCGTCGGACGGTTTCAGGTCGAGCAGGCGCTCGGCGAGGGCGTCGCCGAGCCGTTCCCAGGTGATCGCTTCGAGTCGCACACGGTCCATGATGCCGGGCGGCGGACGGGCGGTGACCGGGTGGCCGGGTGTCCGGAGTGGGCATGACGTCGGTATGAGCGGCGTCGATCCCCCGTTTCCCGTCACGCGCGGTCCCCTTGTCTTCCAGCCGGTGAAACGGCGGCGGTGCGGTGCGTGCCGGAGCGGACCGCTGGCGCTGCTGGTGCTCGAGGACGGACAGCCGCGCTGTCTGGACTGCGCGGACCTCGGGCATCTGGTGTTTCTGCCGCGCGGCGACAGCGCGCTGACCAGGCGGGCGAGGGAGGAGAGCGGGCTGTCGGCGGTCGTGGTGCGGTTCCATCGGCGGCGGGGGCGTTATGAGCGGCAGGGGGTGCTGGTCGAGGAGGACGGGCTCGCACGGGCCGAGGCGCGGTGTCTGGCCGACGCGGAGGCGCGGGCGCGGCGCCGGGAGCGGGATGCCGTGCGGCGGGCCGCGGAGGATGTGCGGTTCGTGGCGGCGTTCGCACAGGAGATCCGACGGCTCTTCCCCGGGTGCCCCGAGGCGCGGGCGCGGGCCGTCGCCGGGCATGCGGGGTTGCGTGGCAGCGGGCGGGTGGGACGGAGCGCCGCGGGGCGGGCGCTGTCGGAGGGCGCGGTGACGGCGGCCGTGCGCGCCGCGGTACGGCATGGGGACACGCCGTACGACCGGTTGTTGATGGCGGGGGTGGCGCGCAGGGAGGCGCGGGCTCGGGTGGGCGGGACGGTGCAGGCGGTGCTTGAGCGGTGGGCGGTGAGTGATCCAGCAGGTTCGGGGGATCCGGCAGGTTCGGGTGGGCCGGCGGGTTCGAGTGGTCCAGCGGGTTAGGGGGGTCCCGCAGGGGGGCGTGGTCCAGCAGGGATCGAGTGAGCCGGCGAGGCGTGGCTGGATCCGGTCGTTCGGGGCGGGGAGCGTGATGGTTTCGGTATGCGGAAGCTGTGCACACTTGAACGGAAACCACTCCCCCTACGTGCACATGTACGGCATGATCCCTTCACATAAACGGTCAGGGGGACGGACCAGGGGGGCAGACGATGATCGAGGGGCCGTACTTCGCTCTGGTGGTGCTGGGGGCGTTGTGGTGCGGGGTCGCGGCCGGGGTGTTCGTCGCGTTCTCCACACTCGTGATGCGTGGACTGGGCGCACTGCCCGCCGCGCGCGGGATCGCCGCGATGAACTCGATCAATGTCGCCGCGATGACCCCCGCCTTCATGGTCGTCTTCATGGGTGCGGCCCTGCTGTGTGCGGTGATCGCGGTGGTGACGTTCGTGCTCTGGCCGGACCCGGGGACCGTTGAGCTGCTGGTGGGCTGTGTGCTGTATCTGGCGGGGTCGTTCGGGGTGACCATCGTGGCGAACATTCCGCGCAACGACGCGCTCGCCAAGCTGGCCGGTGACGAGGATTCCGAGCGCAGTGCGGCGTACTGGCGCCGATATCTGAGCGAGTGGACCCTGTGGAACCACATCCGGGGTGGCGCCGCGATCGCCGCTTCGGCCTCGTTCGTCCTCGCCCTGACCTGACCTGACTGACCTGACCTGACGTGCCGTGACCTGACGCGACCTGAGCATCCCCGTGGCGGAACGGGTAAGGCGCATGAACCCGACGTATCGTGACGAAAAGTGTCACAGCGTAGGGAGACGGCGATGGCCGACCCCAAGGGCTTCCTCAGCACACCGCGGCAGGAAGCGCCGCGCCGCCCGGTCGAGGAGCGGGTGCGCGACTGGGACGAGGTCTACGTCCCCGGCGGGCTGCTGCCGATCGTGGGCGCGCAGGCCGACCGCTGCATGGACTGCGGGATCCCGTTCTGCCACGAGGCGTGCCCGCTGGGGAATCTGATCCCGGAGTGGAACGAGCTGGTCGCGCGGGACGACTGGCGCGCCGCGAGCGAGCGGCTGCACGCCACGAACAATTTCCCCGAGTTCACGGGGCGACTGTGTCCTGCACCCTGCGAGGCGGGCTGTGTCCTCGCCATCAATCAGCCCGCGGTGACCATCAAGAACGTGGAGGTGGCGATCGCCGACCGGGCCTGGGCCGAGGGTTTCGTCGCCGCGCGGCCGCCGGAGCGGCACAGCGGGCGGACCGTCGCCGTCGTCGGTTCGGGGCCCGCCGGACTCGCGGCGGCGCAGCAGTTGACGCGCGCGGGGCACACCGTCGCCGTGTACGAGCGGGACGACCGGTTGGGCGGGCTGCTCCGGTACGGGATCCCTTCGTTCAAGATGGAGAAGCGTCACCTGGACCGCAGGATCGCGCAGTTGGTGGAGGAGGGGGTGCGGTTTCGTACGTCCGTGGAGATCGGTCGGGATCTCGCGGCCGACCGGTTGCGGGCCCGGTACGACGCGGTGATCCTCGCCACCGGGGCGACGGCTTGGCGGGAACTGGAAGTGCCGGGGCGGGAGTTGGCCGGGATTCATCAGGCGATGGAGTATCTTCCGCTCGCCAACCGGGTCGGCGAGGGCGACCTGGAGGTGTCTCCGCTCGACGCCGCCGGGAAGCATGTCGTGATCGTCGGCGGCGGGGACACCGGGGCGGACTGCCTGGGTACGGCGGTACGTGAACGGGCCGCGTCCGTATCGCAGTTGGACATCTACGCCCAGCCCGGTGACGTGCGCGACGAGGAGGCCGAGCCTTGGCCGACGTATCCGAAGCTGTACCGGTTGTCGGCCGCGCACGAGGAGGCGGGCGAGCTGCGGACCGCCCCGGCCGCGGACGCGGACGCGCGGCTCTTCGCGGCGTCGACGCTCCGCTTCACCGGGGACGCGGCCGGGCACGTGCGGGAGTTGCACCTGGTCGAGGTGGACGCGGGGCGCAGACCGCGGGCCGGGACGGAGCGGAGGCTGCCTGCCGATCTGGTGCTGATCGCGCTCGGGTTCCATGGCGCTGAGCGCCGACTGGGCGGATATGCGGATCAGTTGGGGCTGGGGACGAGCGAGCGGGGCGGGATCGCGCGGGATGCCGCGTTCGCGACCGAGGTGCCGGGAGTGTTCGTCGCCGGGGACGCGGGGCGGGGGCAGTCGCTCGTGGTGTGGGCGATCGCGGAGGGGCGGGCCGCCGCCGCGGCGGTCGACCGGTGGCTGACGGGGACGACACAGCTGCCGGCGCCGATCGGAGCGCACGATCAGCCCATGAGGGTGTGATCGCGGAAGGGAACAAGTGATCGTCTGTAGGGTGCGGCTTCATGACGGAGACGGGGGCGGACTCGGGGGCTGAGTCGGGGACGGACTCGGGGGCGGACTCGGGGGCGGGACCGACGGCGGGCTCGACTACGGGCTCCACGGCCGGATCGTGGGTCGACGCGGCGGAGCAGATCGGCGTCGACCTGCATCTGGAGCTGTCGGGTTCGGGGAGTCGGCGGGGTGCGCTGGCCGTCGCGTTGCGGGACGCCGTGCGGTCCGGGCGGCTGTCGCCCGGCACCCGGCTGCCGCCGTACCGTGCGCTCGCCGCCGACCTCGGCATCGCCCGCAACACGGTCGCCGACGCCTACGCCGAACTGGTCGCCGAGGGCTGGCTCACCGCGCGCCAGGGATCGGGGACGCGGGTCGCGGAGCGGGCCCGGCCGCTGGGCGGGGGCCGGTCGGTTCCGGAGGATGCGCCGGTACGTGTTCCAGGGCCGGCGCACGATCTGCGGCAGGGTTCGCCGGACGCGTCGGCGTTCCCGCGGGCCGCGTGGGCGGCGGCGTACCGGCGCGCTCTGAACGCCGCGCCCGCCGCCGCCTTCGGGCCCGGTGATCCGCAGGGCCGTATCGAGCTGCGCACCGCGCTCGCCGAGTACCTGGCGCGCTCGCGCGGGGTGCGCGCCGAGCCGGGGCGCATCGTCGTCTGCTCGGGGTTCGCGCATGCGCTGCGGCTGCTCTACGGGGAGCGGGTGCTGCGCGGTCCGCTCGCCGTGGAGGAGTACGGGCTGGAGTTCCACCGGGAGCTGCTGGCCGGGGCGGGAGTGCGAACGATTCCGCTCGGGGTCGACGAACACGGGGCGCGGGCGGCCGAGCTGGGTGCGCTCGGGGGTCGTGCGCGCGGGGTGCTGCTGACGCCGGCGCACCAGTTTCCCACTGGTGGGCCGTTGCACCCGGAGCGGCGGGCCGCCGTGGTGGACTGGGCGCGCAGGCACGGTGGGCTCGTGGTGGAGGACGACTACGACGGGGAGTTCCGGTACGACCGCAAGCCCGTCGGGGCGGTGCAGGGGCTCGATCCCGAACGGGTCGTGTACGTCGGGTCGGTGAGCAAGAGCCTCTCCCCCGCGCTGCGGCTGGGGTGGATGGTGCTGCCGGGACACCTGGTGCGGGACGCGGTCGCGGCGAAGGGCGAGCGGGAGGGGTGGACGAGCGCGCTCGATCAGCTGGCGCTCGCCGAGTTCCTGTCGTCAGGGGCGTACGACCGGCATGTGCGGCGGATGCGGCAGCGTTACCGGGCGCGCCGGGATCTGCTGGTGGCGGCGCTGGCCGAACGGGCGCCGTGGACCGAGGTCGGCGGGGTCGCGGCGGGGCTGCACGCCGTGGTGCGGTTGCCCTGCGGGCGGGAGCGGGACGTGCTCGCCGCCGCTCGGGCGCGAGGAATCGCGGTGGAGGGGATGACGGCGTTCCGGCATCCGGAGGCGACGGGCGAGGCCCTCGGCGGGGGCCGTTGTCCGGGCGGCGACGGTCTGGTCGTCGGCTACGCGGCAGCGGCCGAGCGGGCGTACGGGGCGGCGGTCGAGGCGTTGTGCGGGGTGCTGGCGCGGGTGGGCTGAGCGGGCCGGACCCGCCCGGCACCGGTCAAGACGTACGGGCCCGGGCGCCCCGGCGGCTCGCGACCCCGGCTCCGTCCACAACCCCGTAAACCCCGTAAACCCCGTACTCAAAAACCGGAGCCCCGAGATCCGGCGCCCAAAGACCAGTGCTCGGAACCCACAACCCACAAGCCACAAGCCACAAGCCACAAGCCAGAACCCAGAAGCCAGAGGCCAGAGCCACCCAGTCAGGACAGCAGAAAGTCCGCCGCCCCCGACTTGGCCCCCTCGATGAACGCCGAGATCTCGCTGAGCGTGTAGATCAGTGCCGGGCCGTCCGGGTCCGAGGACTGGCGGACGGCGACGCGGCCGTCGGCCAGCTTCATCGCCTCGAGGCAGTTGCCCCCGTTGCCACCGCTCCAGGGCTTGTGCCAGCCTTCGCCGCCGAGGTCGCGCGCGGGCATGCCGTTGTAGATCGGCTCGCCGTCGACTCCTCGTATCCGGTCCTTGATCTGGTCCATTCACAGCTCCTTGCGGAGATCGCTGAGGATCTCCTTTGTGCGTGGTGCGGTTGCGGCATGTGCCGCCATGCGGTCCATGACCTCCAGGTGGGTGGCCACCTCGGGGCGCGCGTCGAGATAGACGGCGCCGGTCAGGTACTCGCTGTAGACCATGTCGGGCAGTTCCGGCACGGCGAACCGGAACAGCACGAAGGGTCCGTAGGTGCCCGGGTGCGGCCCGGACGCGAACTGGGCGACCTGGAGCGTCACGTTGGGCAGGTCGATGACGTCGAGCAGCCGGTCGAGCTGCCCGCGCATCACCGCCGCGTCACCGACCGGGCGGCGCAGCGCCGTCTCGTCCATGACCATCCACAGTCGCGGCGCGTCCTCGCGGGTGAGCAGGGCCTGGCGCTGCATGCGCAGGGCGACGTGCCGGTCGACGCGGTCCGGGTCGTCGATCAGCGCACGGCCGATCGCCCCGGACTTGAGCACTCCGCGCGCGTATTCCTCGGTCTGCAGCAGCCCGGGCACGAAGTGCGGCTCGTACGACCTGATGAGCGAGGCGGCGCCCTCCAGGCTCACGTACATCGAGAACCATCCGGGCAGGATGTCGTGGAACCTCTGCCACCAGCCCGGCTTGTTCGCGTCCTCGGCGAGCTGCACGAACGCGTCGGCCTCGGCGTCGACGACGCCGTAGAACTTCAGGAGCATCTGCAGGTACGGAATCTTGAGCGCGACCTCGGCGGTCTCCATGCGCCGGACCGTCGCGGCGGTTACACGGAGTACTTTCGCGGCGTCCTCGCGCTTGAGGCCGGCGGCCTCGCGCAGATCCTGGAGACGGCGACCGAGAACGACCTGGCCGACCGTCGGCGCGGACCGCGGTTCACTCACGCCGCATCCCTCCCAGCCGTCCGACCCGTCGTCCGACCCGTTGTCCCTGTGTCTGAATGTGTCTGGATTCAGCCGCGCCCGGACGCGCACAACCGTGCGAGAAAGCCGAAAACCGGCCGATCAGCGGCCGATCACCGGTTCATTCCCACACGGTTCACATCCAGGAGCCGCCGTGCGGCGGGCTGTTGCGAGCAGTCTGCCATGCCTGCTCCGCCAGGCACACTGCACTCTGCACTTTTCAGAGTGGCTCTTGCCAAGTGTTCACGACGGGGCGATAGTGGCAAGCGTGATTCCGTCCGCGCCCTTAGGAACAGCAGCCGAAGAAGCCACGCTCGGTAACCGTTTGGGTACGTCACCCTTGTTCTCGGTTCGCCGCAGCAGCTTCGAGTTGGCTCCCCACCCGGGCTCCGCCGCACAGGCCCGGCGCATGACGCGCACCCAGCTGACCGGGTGGGGTGCGTGCGAGGACACCTGTGACGCGGCGGCCCTTGTCGTGTCGGAGCTGGTGACGAACGCCATCGTGCACACCGCCAGCCGCCGCATCCACTGTGAGCTGCACGATCTGCGCGGCGACGGGGAGGGCGAGCGCGTGCGGATAGCCGTACGCGACGAAGGCAGCATCCCGGGCGACAACCGGCCCGCCGGCCGGATCGCGCCCGAGGAGGAGCACGGCAGAGGGCTGCTCCTGGTCGCCGCGGTCTCCACGGCGTGGGGCGCCCAGGAGACCGGTCCCGGCCTGCTCGTCTGGGCGGAACTGCCACGGCAGGCCGACGCGCGGAGCACGGGCCCCGGGCCGGTGCCGGACGCGCCCGACGGAAGCGGCTGGGTCTGGTGAATCCGCCGCCTCGACACTCCAGACCTCGCTGCGGCCCCAGGGCCGCACCGGTATGAACCACCGCCCGGACCGGGCGGGCGAAGAGCGACAAGCGTGCTGAACGGGAACGGATGGGCGTGGTGACGACGGGCACTTTCCGGACGATGCAGCTGGACTCGCTGGTCGGGCTCACCCGGCGACGGCGCACTCGGCAACCGCATCCACCCGCACCCGTACGTCTGACCGTGCCGGACGGCATGACGGCGCCGCTGGGCTGCGACGCGGTGGCCGTGCCCGAGAGTTTCGCCCGTGCGATGACGCGGCGGCTGCCCCGGATGGGGTGCGTGTACGCGGCCGAGGGGCACTGGTGGTGGCTCGTGCCGTCGGATTCGGACGTGGCGCTCGAATGGCCGGCGCCGGCGCGCTACACGGCGGGCGCCGTGGTGCCGGACGCGGCGCGGGTACCGGACCTCATCCACTGCCCCGACGGCGCGGTGCCCTACACCCCGCCGATTCCGCTGTATCTGGCGCTGTGCCGGGTGACGGGGACGACGCCCGCCTGGTCCCGGTCGGTGGGCACGTCGTAAGTCCCGTCTGAGACAGACGTGCCGGGCACACGTCGTAAGTCCCGCCTGAGACGTGCCGGGCACGTCGTGAGGCCCGCCCGAGACATGCCGGGTCGAGCCGGCCGGTGACCGAGCGCCCGGACCGACTGGCCGGATGATGACCTGTGCACGTCACCGAAGGCGCACGGGTCGAGACGTCGCGCCGGTGCGCGGCTACGGTGGTGGCACCACCGGTCCTTCACGGGCCTTCACGACGAAGCCGATCGGGACGGCCAGGGCCGTCGGAGCCGAACCGTGCGGACGGGGGCTCGGCGCGGGACGCCGGGAGCGGGAGCCCCGACGTCCTCGCCGGTGATCAGCCGCAAGCCGTCAAGCCGTCAAGCCGTCAAGCCGCAGAACCATGGACCCGCAGAGCCATAGAGGCGTAGGGCCATGGAGTCGTAGAGCCATAGTGTCGTAGAGCCGCCGCAGAGGCGTAGAGCCGTAGAGCCTTGGTCCCGCGGGCACTTCAGCCCACCGGCTGCGGCGCCGCCTCTCGTACGATCACGAGAAACGCATCCGTCGCCAGGTCCATGACGACCTCGGCCGCCCTGCCCTCGAGACGACACCGACTCGCGAACTCCTCCGCGGGCCAGGAGCCGCGAGGCCCTCCGGCCGGGAACCGCTGCAACACCACTCGTCCGTTGATCATGGCCCGTCCCTGTCCCCCGTGTCGTACCTGAAGCCCGGGCTCCGGTACGGTCCCGGCGCCCTGTGTGAAGGAGAACGCTGACAGGGCGGGTCCGGACTCGCAACGTGACGAGAATGACACCGAGTTGAGACGAGGTCAGGTCGTGCGGGAGGCCCGTCAGTCGGCGTACTCGTCGTGATAGCGCACGCGCGCACTGCCCGCGGGCGCCCCGGAAGACGTCGCCCGTCCCTCCGGTTTCTCCCATGCTTCCTGGCGGCCGAGGGCGGTGAGGTCCAGGAGGTTCGTGGTGAAGCCGATGTTGTCCAGGCCGCGGTCGAAGGCCGAGTACGTGTGGAAGATCCGCTCCCCCGACCGCAGGAAGCAGCTCAGCCCGGGCCGCTCCTGAAGCTCAGGGCCTGCGCCCGGCCCGTCCGGCTCCCCCTGGACGGTGGCGCCGAAGTCCTGGTTGAAGTCGCTGAGGTTCGACGAGTACCAGGGCAGGGTCCAGCCCAGCCGCGCCTTGAACGGCAGGATCTTGGTGAACGGGGCCAGGGAGACCGCCGCGAACGCCGTGCCGCGTGCGCGCAGGTGGGCCAGGTGCCCGATCTGGTCGAGGAATCCGGAGCAGCTGGCGCAGCCCGCGTCCCACTCCGGCGCGAACATGAAGTGGTAGACGACGAGTTGGGGCCGCCCCTCGAACAGGTCGATGAGTTCGGCCTTGCCGTCCGGGCCCTCGAACACGTACGCCTTGTCGATCTCCACCATGGGCAGCTCGCGCCGCCGCGTGTTCAGCGCGTCGCGTGCCCGTGTCGCCGCCTTCTCCAGGGCGAGCAGTTCCTCGCGCGCGGCCTGCCACTCCTGGCGGGTGACCACCTTCGGCAGCCCCATGGTTCCTCCTAGAGTCGGGTCTCTCGGAGGGGTGACCGGGGGCGGACGCGGAACTCATCGGTCCCGGGAAGAAAACCTCCGGGACGTTCCCGGACCAGCCTCGACTTGCGGTCAACTCCCCTGCGCCGAGGGGGCATCGAGCCACGGCAGCCGTGTCCGCTGAGAACGCACTGTTGTCCGCTGAGCCGTGCGCCATCACAATGCTCATGCCAACAAGGCAGGCTCACACTCCGTTCATGCACCACTCTCGACACGGGAGAGGACCCCCCACATGAAGAAGTCCCTTGCCGCCGCGGCCTTCGGCGTCGCCCTCATCGGCGCAACGGCCGCCCCCGCTCTGGCGGTTGACGGTTCGTCGTCGACCGCGGCCCCCAGAGTCAAGGCGGTGTCCTTCGCCGGCACGGTCGCGCTCAGCAACTGTTCCGGCTCCGTCATCCGCGTCCCCGGCTCCCAGCCGTCGGACCCGGCCCTGGTGATGTCCAACGGCCACTGCCTGGAGTCCGGTTTCCCGGGTCCGGGCGAGGTCGTGGTGAACCAGGCGTCGTCCCGTACGTTCAGCCTCCTGAACTCCGCCGGCAGCAAGGTCGCGACGCTGCGGGCGAGCAAGGTGGCGTACGGGACGATGACGGACACGGACGTCTCGCTGTACCAGCTCACGTCCACGTACGCGCAGATCGAGAGCTCGTACGGCATCAAGGCCCTGGAACTGTCGGCCGCCCACCCGACGCAGGGCACGGCGATCAGCGTGGTCTCCGGGTACTGGAAGAAGAAGTACGACTGCTCGGTCGACGGCTTCGTCTACCGCCTCAAGGAGGGCGAGTGGACCTGGAAGGACTCGGTCCGCTACACCTCCGCCTGCCAGACGATCGGCGGCACGTCCGGCTCCCCCGTCCTCGACCAGGCGACCGGCAAGGTCGTCGCGGTGAACAACACCGGTAACGAGGACGGCCAGCAGTGCACGGACAACAACCCGTGCGAGGTGGACGAGAGCGGCAAGGTGACGGTCCGCAAGGGCATCAACTACGCGCAGGAGACGTACGGGATCGTGCCGTGCGTCGTCACCGGCAACAAGATCGACCTGTCGGCGCCGGGGTGTGCGCTGCCCAAGCCGTGACGGCTGCCGGGCGCGCCCCTCTCATGGGGTGCGCCCGGTTCCCCGCGGATGAGGGCAGCTAGGCGGCCAGCTCCGCGAGGATCCCGTCGATCCGTTCGGCGCACTGCCGCGGGACGCGCCCGGTGTCGTCGACCTGGACGGCGCAGGCGGTGGTCGTGTCGACGAGCCGTTCCAGGACGACGGTCACCCGGCGCGCGCCGTCCGAGTGCCGCGCCACGACAGGCAGTTCGGCGGCGGCGAGATCGACGGCGGCCCGGGCCTGGGCCAGCGTCCGGTACGCCTCGCGGCGCAGCGCCCACCGCCTGGCCCGGTCCTGCGGGCGGCCGGTGTCCTCGCTCAGCACATGCCGTACGTACGCGTGGGCGGCCTCGCGCGCGACGGCGACCCGCACCCGTACGCCGCCCCCGCGATGGTCGCCGGGCCCCGGAAGGTGCCCGGCGACCAGCACGATGGCGCAGGCGAGCAGCGTCTCGGTGATCCGGCCCGCCGACGCCTGCGGTTCCCCGCCCACCATGACGAGGGACAGGACGAGCACGGTGACGACCGCGGTCTGCGCGGCGAAGTGCCGGGTGGCCACGGGGATCAGTGCCCCGCACAGCGCCACGAGGACGACGAGTCCCGCGGGGCGGGGCAGCAGCGCGGCGAGTCCGGCGAACGCGGCGGCGCCCGCGACGGTCCCGGCGGCCCGGCACAGGGCGCGCGAGGCGAGCGGTCCGAGGTCGGGCTTGACGAGGAAGACGGCGGTGGCGGGCAGCCAGTACCAGTGCAGGGGGTGCAGTGCCTGGGCGACGGCGGCGCTGGCCCCGAAGGAGAGCCCGACACGGATCCCGTACTCACGCCCGCCGGGTCCGGCCGCCTTGCGCAGTACGGTCGTCGGGCTGTTCCGGCGCCGCGGCTGGTCGGGCACCCGGCCCCCGTCGAACACCTCGGCGGCCCGCAGCAGCGCTTCGTCGAGCGCGCGCAGCCCCGCGTCGCAGCGGGTGGGCGCGGGCAGCGGCCCCACGGCGGCGCCGGTCCGTACGGCCGCGGCGAGCCGGCGCGGCCCCTCCGCGGCCCGTTCCGGCACGGTCTTTCCGGCCCAGGCCAGCGCGGTGGCGGCCTCGGCGAGCGGCAGCGCGGCGACGTACTGCGCCCGCAGCCGCCGGGCCGCGGCGCCGCCACCGCGCAGGGCGTCCTGCGCTTGGTCGAGCGCGGCGGTGAGGGCGGCCCGGCGGGCCCGGGAGTCGGTGCGCCCGGCGGCCTCGACGAGCCGGGCCACGGCGTCGTACACGGCGGCGACGGCGAAGCGCTCACCGTCGTACAGATATCCGAGCCCGCGGCCGCTCCCCTTGATGCGGGCGGCGCGGGCGGCGCGAGCGGTACGGCCGTCGCGGGCGGTACGGGCGGCGGGCGAGGGCAGCGCGACGCGCAGCACGATCAGCCAGGCGGCGCCGCCCACGAAGAGCAGTGCCCGCTGCCAGCCCGCCTCGGGCAGCGGCATCCCGGCGCCGATGGCGACGGTCACCAGGACCTGTGTACCGGCCGCGGACGCGACGGGCCCGACGGCGCTGACGGCGCCGCCGAGGAGCCCGAGCACGGCGAACGCGGTGACGATCACCACTCCGTGCCCGAACCCGCCGCCCTCTCCGGCGAACGGGCTGAGGGCCGTCCCCACGACCATGCCCGCGCCACCGGCGAGCGCGGGCCCGCCGAGCCGGGTGAGGGCGGCGAGCCGGGGGCCGGGACGGTCGTTGACTCCGGCGAGCATGGCACCGAGGGCGAGCAGGACACCGCTCGACGGGTTCCCGGCGAGGACGGCGGCGAGGAGCAGCGGCCCGGCGGCGAGGGCGCCGCGCAGGACGGCGGGCCACGGGACGGGGGCGCGCTGGGCGCGCAGGGCGTGCCCGAGCCAGGGTGGAAGCGGGCGGCGGCGAGGCAAGACGGGCTCCTGTCGTACACGGGGGTACCGGACGACGTCGGCCAGACCTGAACTGGTCCTTCTACGGTAACGGCAGTTCATGGAGGGGAAGGAACGCCCGCATTTCCGCAATGTGACACTTGACCGTGCCCACTCCCCTGCACGCTCCCTCACCCGGTGATGCCCCTCACATCCCTGCGGACGCCGACGACGCGGGCTGGCCGGACGCCCCCGGCGACACGGCGCTGACGATCCACGTCCCCGAGGCGGACCCCCTGGTGCGCACCCCGGCGCGGGCGCATGTGACGGTCCTCTATCCGTTCCTTCCCCTGAGCCGTGTGACCGGGGAGACGGACGAGGCGCTGCGGGGACTGTTCTCGGCGGTCCCGGCCTTCACCCTCACGTTCGGCGAGCTGTGCCGCTGGCCGGGCGTCCTCTATCTGGCGCCGTCCCCCGCCGACCCGCTGCGGGCCCTCACGGAGGCCCTGCGGCAGCGGTGGCCGGAGGCGGTCCCCTATCGCGGGATCTTCGGCGCCGAGGGCCTCGACCCGCATCTGACCCTGGCGAGCGGCGCCGGCACCGACGACATTCCGGACGCCGACTTCCGCCCGCACCTCCCGCTGCGCGCGCCGGTCACGGAGGTGCGCCTGATCGTGTCGGACGGCGCCGGGACCCCGTGGCGGGACGTGCGCGGCTACGCCCTGGGAACTGCCTGACGGGCGTCGGCGACAGCAGCGGCGAGGAACGCCTCGGCCCGGTCGACGAGTTCGGCGAGGCCGAGGCCGGGGTGGGTGACGACGTCGTCGATGTCCCGCAGTCCGGCCCGCTCCAGCAGCCGCTTCTCGTTGGTCACCCACTCCCCGCGCGCGGCGAGCACGGCGTGCGCGGCCGACAGGGCGGCGACGGCGACGGCCCCGACGACTTCGGTCCGCCCGCCCTTCGGCGCGTTCCCGGCCCGCGCGTAGTGCAGGGTCATCCGGGCCCGCCCCCACCACTCCTCGGGCGCGGCCCGGCGCAGCGCGGCCGGATACCCGTCGGGCCTCGGGGCGGTGCCCCGCAGGACGCGGTTGACGGCGAGTTCGGCGACGACGAGGTACGTCGGGATCCCGGCGAGGTGGAACATCAGCGGCTCCACCCGGAACCGCCCGGCCTCGGCATCGGCCAGCACGCGCTCGACGTCGTCGAGATCGCGGTAGTGCACGTCGACGCGCCGCCCCTCGACGCTGAACCATCCCCCGCCGTTGAACACCCCGCCGCCCCATCCCCCGATCTCGGTGGCCTCCCCCTCCCAGCCGACCGCACGAAGATCCCGCGGCGCGAACAGGCCCTCGCCGCCCCGGTAGTAGACAGCGGTGTCCCAGTCGCTGTCGGGGGTGTGGGTGCCCTGGGCCCGGGAGCCGCCGAGGGCGACGGCGTGCACACCGGGGAAGGCGGCCAGGGTGTCGGCGAGGCGGTCGAGGAAGGGGGTGTCGGCGGTGGCCTCGTCGTCTGTCGGTAGGGGCATGGGGCCAAGTTATCGAGGCCCTGCCCGTGCCTGCTGTCAATTACGACCCGGAACCCGTGGCCGAGATGGCTCGACAAGGGCACGATCGCGCCACTCATCTCAAGGCATCTGGACAATAACGGCCAGGCGAGCCGATCATGCAGTCCTTGCACGGGGGACAGGGAGAAAACGCATGCCGCTCTGGCTCGAGGAAATGACGCAAGCGGTATCGCAGCTCTGCAATGACAGGACAGCGGGCCGGAGCACCAATACTGAGGCAGACCGCCAGTTCAAGCACTACGGTGACGTCGTCCGCCTCGAGGAAGGCTGGTTCGCCCTCTCCACGTACGGCCGCGCTGTCGATCCCGACAACCTCGCCGACCTGTGCCTAGGTGGCGTGCTCGAAGATGCCCAGGCGCAGCTGTACTTGGCCTGTACGACGCTCGGGATCCGGCTCGTCTGGGGTCCACCTGGCACCGGCAATACCACCGTGCTCAAACGCGCTCTCATGGACCTTGTCGCCCGCAACAAGCGTGTGCTGCTTGTCTCCGGCACCAATGTCGCGGTGGACAACGTCCTCGACGGCGCGATGAAGGCTCAAGTCGACCTGCGCGCCAGCGAGTTTCTTCGCGTGGGCGCTCCTCATCAGGCCTCTGTCGCCGAGGATTCGAGAGTCCGCCTGTCGCTGCTCGTCCGTGAGCGCCGGTGCTGGAGCAGTGTCGACAGTTCGAACAGCACCACTGCTGCTCGGCGGATGTTGTTGGCAAGTCACTCTCATCGACTGGGAAATACGCCGCGCTTTCGTCGAACCGGTCGAAAGCAGCGGGATTGCCAAGTGGATGAGCGGAGGGGTCTCAGGTCTGTCCTTCGTTCTGTCCCACGCGATGCGTGAGGTGATGCTCGGCGCCGACCCTCCGGTCGCGCTCACCCGACGCGCCCAGGCATGCCTTCAAGGCAGGCGTGAAGAACGTGCCCCGGGCTGTGTGCATCCCGCCGGAACGCTGATCACCCGTACGGGCAACGATGTACGTTGGTGGACCTGGGCCGGCTACCGAGCAAATGCAACCCTCAGCGCAAGCTTTTCGACAGTGGCCGACGCAGTCCAACGACCCACGGACCAATTCATCCGTGTTCGCGAGGACTTGACGTCAGAACTTTGGAAGCAGGCGCGAGCATCAGTCGGCGACCGGCTGTCTCTGCCGGATGTGGATCCCCAAGCCGTCCACGGCCTCAAGTTCTCGGCAGCGCTTCCCCACCGACTGGCTGTCGCAACAGTGGCCGCCAGGCTGGCGGACTTCGAAGGCGCGACGGCCGTCCTCGCGGAACGAGTTCGGCTCGAGACCTCCACACGATGATCAGCTGCGCTACGGTTCGATCAGTCATCGCGGCCCGTCGGGCTTCCGTCTCAGGACATGCCCCCACCCGCACGAGTCATTTCGTGTGTCCGGGGGACCCTTCACGTGCTGCTGCTCCAAGCGCCGGCCCGAGCGCTCATCACCTTGCACCGTCGCGGCGTACTCAAGCCTCATCTCTTGGAACGGATCAAGGAATACGAGGAAGGCACCACTGAGAGCGAGCAAGAAGCATGGGTGACCAGCCTGCTCGAGCTCGCCTCCGACCTCGTGGAAACTGGACGATCCGAAGTCCGCGTACTCGTGGAGTTCCGACCGCCTGGGTACACCAAGGGCCCCATGGATGCCGTGCTCGTGGGAATCCATCCAGAAAGCGGGCACGATTCCTACTTGCCGGTGGAGCTGAAAAGATGGACCAACGCGAGTGAGGATCCGCGTAAGCCCGGCAATTATCACGTCGGCTATCCCACCTCCACCAAGCACCCAAGTCAACAGGTCAAGCCGTTCTGCGACTTCCTCACAAGTGAGGACGGGCCGCTGAAGGGCATTCAGGTGGAGATGGCCGGAGCGGTATATCTGCACAACGCAGATCAGGCAGATGTAAGCGAGCTCCTGGACCACAAGTCAACTCGTACGATCAGAACGGTCCACTTCACCGGAGACCGCAGAGAGGACCTTCGCCAACTGATTCGCACTCAGTTCGCCCCGACTCCGGGCGAATCTGCCGTGGCGCGACTCCTCGATTCCCTCACATCAAAAGAGGATTCGCTGCTGAAGGTGCTCCAGAACAACCCCTTGGCAGATGTGCTGTTCCACCCTCACGGGGAAGATCACGTATTCACCTTGCGAGGCAACCAACTAGCTGCGAAGAGCGATATCCTCGCGGCTGTTGAGCGCGCCAAGAGTCACGGGGACAAGGCCGTCTTCATCATTACGGGCGGAGCAGGAACCGGAAAGACCGCCATCGCCGTAGAGCTCATGCGCGCAGTACAGCCACCCAAGGCCCGACTCGCCAACGGCGCCGAGGCATTTATGGGGCTACTCAAGGAACACTTGGGGAAAACCGACCCTGTACTGTTCGAAGCCCTCGCCTATTTCAACGAGTTCGTACACGCCAGCCCCGATGGGCTAACGCTGATCGTCTGCGACGAAGCACATCGCCTTCGCAGCAAGTCGGACGACCTGTATCGAGCCGATCGTCGAGGAGATCGCCCTCAGGTGGACGAGCTCATCGACGCTGCACGAGTCTCAGTCTTCCTCCTCGACGAAAAACAATCTGTCCGAGGAAATGAGGTCGGAAGACTCAGTACGATCCGCAGAGCTGCCAAAGAACGAGGAATCAAGGCAGCAGAGTTCGACCTCAGACGCCAATGGCGATGCGGCGGGAGCGATTCCTACATCAAATGGGTACATGATCTCCTCGGACTCAGCAACAATGATCCTTGGAAATGGCTACCGGACGGCATGATTCACGTCCAAGTAGCAGACACTCCCAGCGCGCTCGAGCATGTGATCCTGCATGAGGGAAACAATGGCTCCACAGCGAGAATGGTGGCCGGGTACTGCTGGCCCTGGAGTAAGCCACGAAAGGACAAGACACTCGTACCCGATGTTGAAATTGGGGACTGGGCACGCCCCTGGAACGTGAACGGCACCCTGAAGAGCTACGCGAACGGGGCACCACCCAAGAACCTATGGTCAGTTCGCCGAGAAGGAATCCATCAAGTGGGCTGCGTGTACACAGCCCAGGGAATGGAGTGGGACTGGTGCGGTGTCATCCTGGGAAAGGACTACGTCTGGCGCGACGGGAAGTGGATCGCTCAGCCCAGTGCGTCACACGACTCGAAGGTCAAATCCCTCGACAGTGACCGCTTCCACGAGTGCATCCGCAACGTGTACCACGTGCTACTGACTCGAGCGAGGCGAGGCGTGGTGCTGTACTCAGACGATCCTGAGACTCAAACCTACTTGAAGGAGCATGTGCCATCCTTCGACATTCAGGGGCTGCGTCCACCGGTCGACCTGGACGGCCACTGATCGACGGCACGCGATATTCTTCCCGTCAATCGTCATAGCGGCCCGCCGGGCTTCCGCTCCACCATGTGGAGTCACGGAGGACATGCCCCCACCCGCACGAGTCACTTCGTGCTGCCTGGGAGCTTCCGTTGCTGTTCCGCGACTCCGCCGCCGCGGTCGCCGCCGAGTGCCTGTCCGGTGCCCTTTTCCTCCGTCTGACGGAGCAGTTCGTCCACGTACACGGTCACCGGCCCGGCGGCTCCGAGGTGCGCTCCTGGGAACGCAGCATCCCCGCCCTCGTCAATGCGCTCAACGATGCCGGGCTCGGACAGGTCGAGGTGCTCCTGGAGTACGGGCTGCCGCTGAACAGCAAACGGGCCGACGCGGTGCTGGCCGGAGTGCACCCGAAGACCGGTGAGCCGTCCTACGTGGTGGTCGAACTCAAGCAGTGGAGCAGCGCCGAGCCGGACGACGAGGACCCGTCGCTGTGCCGGGTCGACGCGTACGCACACGCCGTGCTGAATCCGGTCGACCAGGTGCGTGGCTACTGCGAGTACCTCATCTCCTTCAACGGAGCGCTGGCGGATCACCCGGACCGCGTCAGTGGCGCCGCCTTCCTCCACAACGCCACGGAGTTCGGCGTCAGCGGCCTGTTCGAGGCGGAGCAGGGTCCTTACGGCCGGCTCTTCATCGGAGCCCGCCGCGGTGAGTTCATCGACTATCTGCGTACGAAGTTGAAGGCCCAGTCGGGCGCTGCTGCCGCCGACGAACTACTGGACGGCAAGATCGGGCCTTCCAAGCAGTTGATGGCCGTCGCGGCTCAAGAGGTGCGTGAGCGTGAGCAGTTCGTGCTGCTGGACGAACAGCAGGTCGCCTACCGGACGGTGTTGAACGCCGTACGTCGCGCCAAGCAGTCCGACCACAAGGAAGTCGTGGTGGTCACGGGCGGCCCCGGTACCGGCAAGAGTGTTATCGCGCTCTCCCTGCTCGGCGAGTTGCACCGGCAGGGAATCACCGCCCTGCACGCGACCGGGTCCAGCTCCTTCACCACGACCATGCGCAAGGTCGCCGGGGCCCGGAAGCCTCAGGTCCGCGACCTCTTCAAGTACTTCAACAGCTTCATGACGGCAGAGCGCAACAGCCTCGATGTCCTCATCTGCGACGAGGCGCACCGCATGCGAGAGACGTCCGCAAATCGCTACACCCCTGCGGCACACCGCACCGGCAAGCCGCAGGTCGAGGAACTCATCGACGCGGCGCGCGTCCCGGTCTTCCTGCTCGACGAGCACCAGGTCGTACGGCCCGGTGAGATGGGCACGCTCACGGAGGTTCAGGAAGCCGCGGCGAAGAAAGGGCTCGCCTGCCGCGTCGTGGCGCTCGACAGCCAGTTCCGGTGCGGTGGCAGCGACGCGTACCTGCGCTGGGTAGTTCGTCTGCTCGGCCTTGAGGCCGGGGGCGTCCTGGATTGGGAGCCCGACGACAAGATGCAGCTCATGGTCGTCGACAGCCCTTACGAGATGGAGTCGTTCCTCGAAGGGCGGCGCTCGCACGGGTACAGCGCGCGTATGTCGGCGGGTTACTGCTGGACGTGGACGAAGAAGGTCCCGGCCGGGCAATCGCTGCCCGCGGATGTGGTCGTCGGCGAGTGGGCGCGCCCCTGGAACGTGCACGGCGACAGAGCCGTCGGAGGTGCTCCGCCGGCCGCTCTGTGGGCCACCGATCCGGCAGGGTTCGGGCAGGTCGGCTGCGTATACACGGCGCAGGGGTTCGAGTACGACTGGAGCGGCGTCATCATCGGCCCAGACCTGGTGTGGCGTGGGGACCGGTGGGTCACCGATCGGACGGCCTCCAAGGATCCCGTCTTCAAGAAGTCCACACCGGACGCCGATGTGGACAGGCTCATTCGGAATACATACAAGGTGCTGTTGAGCCGCGGCATGGTCGGAACGGTGATCTACTCGACAGACCCCGAGACCCGGTCGAAGCTGCGCGAGCTGACCGCTGCGGAGAAGAGCGCCGTCCCTGCAAGGTGAGCGGCACGGCGGCGACAAGAGGAAATCCGTCCGGCTGACGTACGCGACCGCCCGGCCCTGCACCTTGGACGTCCCCTTGTCCAGGTGAGTGGTCGGCGATGCAGTTGGGTCGGACTGCCTCGACGTCGGCCGCAGCATTGGCTGCCTCCAAGTACACAAGCCGCGCCGTATCGTATGTATGTGCGCAGGACTACGGGGTAACCGCAGGCGTGCGGGGATTTTTATACGGACACCGACGAGAGGCAGGACTGGCGGCTATGAGTACCGTGGCAGTTCACGAGCAGGCGCACATCACGGCCGGTCAGGTCGAGGCGAGTCTGATCGAGCGGGCCTACGCCGATCCCGCCTCCGTGCGGCCGAAGGACGCCCGCGAGTTGGGCAGGCACTTCTTCGACCGTCTCACCCAGCTCGAAGAGGGCACGCACGAGTACAGCTACGTGCGCAATGTGCTGATCGAGATGAACCTCTCCCTGGTGCGGTACGCGGCCTCGCGCTTCAAGCACCGCGGCCAGGAGGAGATGGAGGACATCGTCCAGGTCGGCACGATCGGGCTGATCAAGGCGATCGACCGGTTCGAGCTGACGCGCGAGGTCGAGTTCACCTCCTTCGCCGTTCCTTACATCGTCGGTGAGATCAAGCGGTTCTTCCGCGACACCTCGTGGGCCGTGCACGTGCCGCGCCGGCTTCAGGAGGCGCGGATCGAACTGTCCAAGGCCACCGAGGAGCTGCACACGCGGCTGGGCCGTTCGCCCTCGACCGCGGAGCTGGCCGAGCTGATGCAGCTCGACGTGGCGGAGGTCGCCGAGGCGCAGAAGGCGTCCAACGGCTACAACAGCGTCTCCCTCGACGCGGCCGTCAACGGCTCCGACGACGAGTCCGACACCATGCTCGCCGACTTCATCGGCGTCGACGAGGACCGTTTCGAACTCGTCGAGAACTTCCACTCCCTCGCGCCGCTCGTCGCCGAGCTGGGTGAGCGGGACCGTCGTCTGATCCACCTGCGCTTCGTCGAGGAGCGCACCCAGCAGGACATCGCCGACGAGCTGGGCTACTCGCAGATGCACGTCTCGCGCCTGATCACCAAGGTCGTGGGCAAGCTCCGCGCCGGGCTGATGGCCGCCGAGTAATACCCGCACTCCCCCTATTCCGGACAAGACTCTGCGCCGCCCGTTCGAACCCGAACGGGCGGCGCAGAGTCTTGTCCGTGGCCGGCCGGGTCCGGTCCGGCCGGGTCGGGTCATCCCGTGCTGGCGCTCTCCGCCGGGCTCTCCCACACGCCGGTCGGCGCCTCGACCACGTCCAGGAACATCTGGTCGGCCTCGGGCCAGCGCGCGTGCACCGCCCGCTTGATGCGCTCGCTCACCAGCTCCAGCTCCTCGCTCTCCAGGCCGGGAACCAGATCGACCCGGGCCGCGACGAGCGTGGAGTCCATCCCCAGACGCATGATGTGCAGGGCCGCCACGGCCTCGATCTCGGGCTGGGCGTCGAGCAGTTCGTGGATGTCCTGGTGCAGCTGCGGGTCGCCCTCGCCGATCAGCTGGTCCCTGGCACTGCGCCCGAGACGGTAGGCGACGAACACCAGCAGCGCGCCGATGACGAGGGACGCGGTCGCCTCCCACTCGATGTGGCCGGTGGTCCTGTGCAGCACCAGGCCGGCCGCCGCCAGCAGGACACCGACGACGGCCGTGGCGTCCTCGGCGAGCACGGTGCGCAGCGCCGGGTCCGAACCGATGCCGTCGCCGGGCTGTTTGCGCACCTGGTGCACGGCGCGGGCCAGCGAGGTGCCCTCCGCGAGGAAGGCGACGCCCAGCACCGCGAGCCCGACGACGAACCCGCTCTTCGACTCCTCGGCGCCGCCCTTGGTGAACGCCTCGAACGCCTGGAAGAAGGAGAAGCAGCCGCCCATCACGAAGATCCCGACAGCGGCGAGGAGCGACCAGAAGAACCGCTCCTTGCCGTAGCCGAAGGGGTGTTGGCGATCGGCGGGACGCCGGCTGCGGCGCAGTGCAGCGAGCAGGAAGACCTCGTTGAGGCTGTCGGCGACCGAGTGGGCCGCCTCGGACAGCAGCGCCGGAGACCCGGCGAAGAGTCCGCCGACCGCCTTGGCGACGGCGATCAGCAGATTCGCGCCGAGTGCCACCAGCACGGTGAACCTGGTCTTGTGATCCTCCGAGGAGGCCTCCGGGGCAGAGGAGGTCTCCGGGGCAGGTGATTCGGGTGATGTGTCGGTCGGTTCGTCGGTCACGTCGACATCTCGCAGTCGTCGGGGAAAGGGGGAAGCGCTTGGCAGCGAACTTCCGGATAACCGGGGCCGATGCCCCTAAACCCGGCGACCCGACAGGCCGACACACCAGTGACTACTGGGCCGCGAGCTCCTTCAGGTCGACCGTGTCGCCGGCAGCGGGCTGCTCCGGCTTCACGGGCTTGTCATAGTCGGAGAACGTGGTCGTCTCCGGCTCGCTGCCGCCGGTGGTGGTCACCTTGAGGATGTAGGGCTTGCCCTCGGTGGCGACGTAGAGGGTGGACTTCTCGTCCCCCTTGCTCTTGTGCAGGGCCAACGCCTTCGTCCCGCCGACGGTGCTCGTGTCGCCCTTCTTCAGGCCCTTGCGCTCGGACTTGTCCTCGTCCATCGCGGCGAGCAGGCCCTGCTTGTCGCACAGGCCGGTGATCTGGTTGTCCTGGGCGGGGACCTTGACCCACTTGTCGGCGACCTTCGGCACGATCTTGTCGGCACCGGGCTGCTGCTTGAGGCTGGTGCGCCAGTACTGCTCGTCGCCCTTCAGGTAGAACGTGGCCTTCACGTGTCTGACCTCGGCCTTCGCGCCCGACATGGTCACCGTGCCCTGACAGTTCTTGTCCTGGTCGACCGCGAGGTCGATGACCATCGGCTCGCCGCCGCTCTGGCTCACCTTGCCCTTCATGTGCAGGGAATCGGCCTTGCGCGTGGCGGCCACCGCCTTGTCGGCGATCTGGTCCGCGCTGTCCCCCTTGAACGCGCCGTCGCCGTCGTCCCCGCCACCGCACGCGGCCAGGCCGGTGAAAGATATGCCTGCGATCATGCATGCTGCGACTGTCCGCGCGTTGCGCATCGGACCGCCTTTCCGCGGGTGCGTTTCCGCGCCCGCTCACCGAGTGTTCAGGATGGAGAAACGCCCGGTTACCCCACGCGATCACCTAGACACCCGGAAGTCGGCATTCCGCAAAATTCCGCCAAAAACAGTGCTGTTTCCGTCAGCCGCGCGCGTTGCGCGCCAGTTCGAGTCCCTTGGCCGCCCACCAGGCGCCCGCCACCGGGCCGCCCCGGCAGGTCCCGTCCGACTCCCCCGGCCGCTTCACCCAGAGGTACGCGTCCACCAGCGGGTCCCCAGTGCGCGTGGTCGGCGGGACGCCCAGGGCGCGTCCGGGCGGGTTGCACCACGCGTCCGCGCCCCGGTAGGGGCCGTTGCCGTTCCGGCTGGTGTCGATGACGAGATGCTTGCCGCCTCCGAGAGCCGTCACGAGGCGTCGCCCGTACGCCGAACTCTCTTTGTTCGTACGGTAATTGGAGACATTCAGGGCTACCCCGTCCGCCTTGCCCACGCCCGCCGACCGCAGCGCCGCCGCCAGTTGCCACACGTCCGGGATCCAGCTGGCGTTCCCGGCGTCCAGGTAGACCCGGGTACGCGGGAGCGCCGACAGGCGGTTCACCGCGTAGGCCAGCAGCCCGTACCGCTCCTTCGTGTCGGCGCCCGCGCAGCCCGCCACCGTCGAGGCCACCGCGTCCGGCTCCACGATCACGTACGCGGCGCGTGAACCGAGGCCGGAAGCAAAGGAGTTGATGTACGCGCGGTAGGCCGCCGCGCCACCGGCGCCGCCCGCCGAGTGCAGGCCGCAGTCGCGGTGCGGGATGTTGTACGCCACCAGAACCGGGGTGCGGTGGGCGCGGGTCGCGGCCAGGGTGACGGCGCGGACCGCGGGGCCGGGGTTCGCGCCGTTGAGCCAGGCCGCCTGGGCGCGGGTGGCGATGCGGTCGATGAGGCGGGCCTCGGCCGGGCGGCGCTGTTCGCGGTAGGCCGCCGCCTGGCGGGCCGCCGCGGTGTCGGGGTTCACCCAGAACGTGGCGGCCGGGCCCGCCGAAAGGGCTGCGCCCGCCGAGCGGTCCGGGCCGGGCGAGGGGTCCGGGCCGGGCGAGGGGTCCGGGCCGGTCGAGGGGTCCGGGCCCGCCGAAGGAGCCGCGGCCGTCGCCGGGGTCAGGGTGAGGAACGCGGCCAGCAGAGCGCCCAGAACGGGGCGCGGAGACAGGAACATGGCCGGATGATCGTCGGGGACCCGACCCAACAGGCCCCGCGACGGGCCGGGTTGCCCCCGAATGCACTCGTTCGGCCGCGCCCCGCACCCCGGCTCAGGACGCGCCCCGCGCCCCGGCTCAGGCCGTGACCGCAGCCCGCTCCGCCCGGCAGATCACCCCGTACAGGCCCGCCGACACCGCGGTCCCGATGAACCAGGAGTACGCCGCGACCTGGTCGAAGTACGGCACCAGGGCCAGGACGACGGCGAGCGCCGCCGACGGGACGAAGGCCGCGAGGGCCTTCGGGTTCACCCCGTGGCGGTAGTAGTAGCGCGAGCCCGGGGTCGCGTCGAAGAGGGCGGCGGTGTCGATCCGGCCGCGCTTCACCCAGAAGTAGTCGAGCATGATGATGCCGAACAGCGGTCCGAGGAAGGCGCCCAGGCCGCCGAGGAAGTAGTTCACGACGTTCGGGTTCGAGTACAGGTTCCACGGCGTCACCACGAGCGCCGCCACCGTCGAGATCGCTCCGCCGATCTTGAACGTGATCTTCTGCGGCCAGACGTTCGCCAAGTCGTAGGCGGGAGAGACGAAGTTGGCGACGATGTTCACGCCCATCGTGGCGATCGCGAAGGTCAGCGCGCCGAAGATCAGCACCCAGGTGTTGCCGATCCTCGCCACCAGCAGAGCCGGGTCGGTGATCGCCTCGCCGAAGACCTCGACGCTGCCCGCCGTCACGACGACCGAAAGGACCACGAACGCGGTGGAGTTGACGGGCAGGCCCCAGAAGTTGCCGCGCCGGACCGTCTTGTAGTCGGGCGCGAAGCGCGAGAAGTCGCAGAAGTTGAGCATCAGCGTGCCGTACGTCGCCAGGATCAGGCCTATCGCGCCGAACCACTGCCGGAACTGCTCGCCCGTCGAGACCGGGTGCGGGGTGGTGGTGAGCGAGATCGTCCAGCCGGCCTTCGCCCAGATCCAGACCGCCAGGGCGAGCATCACGACCCAGATCGCGGGGCCGCAGAAGTCCTGGAACTTGCGGACCGACTCCATGCCCTGCGTGATGATCAGGAACTGCACCAGCCACAGCGTCAGGAAGGACGCCCAGCCCAGCGCGTGCAGACCGAGGAACGAGTGGCGCGTCCACGACTCCGTGCCGGGGAACGCCGCGAGCACCATCACGTTCACCGCCACCGACGCCAGATACGTCTGGATGCCGTACCACATGATGGCGATCACGGCCCGGACCAGCGCCGGGATGTTCGCGCCCCAGACGCCGAAGCCGATCCGGCTGACGACCGGGAACGGGACGCCGTGGCGCTGGCCGATGCGGCCCATGGCGTTGCAGCCGGCGTAGATGATGACGAAGCCGATGAGCAGGGCGGTGAAGATCTGCCAGGCGTTGAGGCCGAGCACCAACAGGCCCGCCGCGAACGTGTAGTTGCCGAGGTTGTGGACGTCCGACATCCACAGGGCGAAGAGGTCGTAGACCTTCCAGGTGCGTTCCTTCTCGCCCGCGGGCGCCAGGTCCTCGTTGACCAGACGGGGGTCGGGGACGAAGTCACCGCCGCCCCACGACGACGTCTTCACCGGTTCGGCCACGGACATGAGAGCCTCCTGGATCCCTGGGCACCACTTTGGTATACCAAAGCGCCGCCATGGTCCCGCTCCTGGCAACTCCCGGCAATATCCGTGCAGTTACGTCTCGGTAAACCACTCGGGCCCGGATCGGCAAGGATGGGGGCATGAGGACGAGGGCATGAGGGCATGACGACGGCCGAACCGCTGGGCGCGGTGCGCGAGCGCGTGCTGGGCGCGTTGCGCGCGGACATCGTCGCCGGGCGGCTGCGGCCCGGCGACCGGCTGGTCGAGCGGGACCTCGCCGAGCGGTTCGGGGTGTCGCGGGTGCCGGTGCGCGAGGCGGTGCGGGCGCTGGTCGCCGAGGGCTTCGTCACCTTCGACACGCCCCGGCGCGCGGTCGTGCGCACGCTCACCCGCGCCGACGTGACCGAACTCTTCGAGCTGCGCGAGGCGTTGGAGGTCTACGCGGCCGGGCTCGCCGCCGAGCGGGCGACCGCGGCCACCCTGAAGCCGCTCGCGCGGCTGCTCGACCGCGCCGCCGACGCGACGCGCGCGGACGACGCCGAGACCCTGACGGACGTCAACTCCCGCTTCCACGACGACCTGCTGGCCCTGGCCGGCAACGGCCTCCTCGTCACCGTCATGCACCCGGTCGCCGGACGCCTGCGCTGGCTGACCCGACGCAACGAGGAATGGCCCCAGCAGCTCACCGAACACCGCGAGCTGTACGCGGCCGTGGCCGCGGGGGACGCGGAGCGGGCGCGGGCGGTGGCCCTGGCCCACGTACGAACCAACTACCGCTCCACCGTGCGCCATCTGTTCGGCGACGCGGGCGACGCGGGCGACGCGGAGCCGCCGGCGGACAGGCCCTAGGGTCTGCCGAACCTGTCGGTGGCCGCGACCAGTTGCTGCGCGATTCCCTCCGCCCCCGCGTCGTGGCCCGCCGCGTCCACCATCACCAGCTCCGCGTCCGGCCAGTCCCGCGCGATCCGCCACGGGATGCCGATGAGGTTGTTCAGGTCGAGGGTGCCCTGCACCAGCACACCGGGAATTCCCTTGAGCCGCGGCAGATCGCGGAGCACCGTCGAGGGACCGTCCAGGAAGTGGTCCCGCGACCAGTAGTGGGTGACGGTGCGTGCGAAGCCGTAGCGGAAGACGGGGTCCTGGTAGCGGGGCACGGACCGCGGCGGCAGCGAGGCCATCGCCGTCTCCCAGTCGGTCCAGGCGAGCGCGGCCCGCTCCCGCACCCCGGCATCGGGCGACTCCAGGAGCCGGTTGTACGCGGCGGCGAGATCACCGTCCCGGTCCGCCTCGGGGACGCCCGCCACGAACGCCGCGTGCGCCTCGGGAAAGACCCTCCCGAGTCCGCGCATCATCGTGCGGACCTCCTCGCGGCTGCCCGTGGCCAGGCCCGTGAGGACCAGTCCGGTCACGGCGCCGGGGTGCGTCTGCGCGTACCGCAGTCCGAGGACCGAGCCGAAGGAGAGGCCCGCGACCAGCCACCGTTCGATGCCGAGGTGCGCGCGCAGCAGTTCCAGGTCGGCGATGAGGTGAGGGATCGTGTTGACGCTCATGTCCGTCGTGTACGCGGACGCCGGCGGCGTGGAGCGGCCGGCGCCGCGCTGATCGAGCAGGACGACGCGATAGCGCTCGGGGTCGAACCAGCGCCGGTAGAACGGGCCCGCTCCCGAACCCGGTCCGCCGTGCAGCACGAGCGCGGGCCTGCCGTGCGGGTTGCCGCAGGTCTCCCAGTACACGCGGTTGCCGTCGCCGACGTCGAGATGGCCGTGGTCGTACGGTTCGGTGTCCGGGTACAGAGAGCGCTCAGCCATCCGGCGAGCCTACGACGCCGTGCGCTCAGTCCGCCTTGATGGTCCGCATCCGCCCGTACGCGTACACGCATCCGGCGAGCGCCAGGTCGGACAGGAGCATGAAGCCGATGGAGTACGAACCCTTGGCGCTGTAGATGGCGCCCATGACGAGCGGTGGGACGAAGCCGCCGAGGCCGCCCATCGCGCCGACGATGCCGGTGACCGAGCCGACCTGGGGCTGTGGGGTGACCTGGGAGACGAGGGCGAAGACCGAGCCGCTCGCGGTGCCGAGGCCCGCGGCCATCAGCAGGAAGCAGATCGTGCCCATCGGGCTCAGCTGCGGGTCGAACGCCTGGAGGATCGCGAACACGGCGACGACGGCGAGGGCGCACGAGGTGACGACCGCCGGGTGGATGCGGTCGGAGAGCCAGCCGCCGATCGGCCGGAAGATGACGGTGACCAGGGCGAAGCCGGCGGCCTTGGTGCCCGCTTCCGTGGGGCTGAGTTCGTACCAGGTCTTCAGGTACGTGGGCAGGTACACGCCGAAGGCGACGATGCCGCCGAAGCCGATCGCGTAGAGGGCGGAGAGTTCCCAGGTGACGCGCAGCTTGCCGGCGGAGCCGAGCCGCTTGCCCAAGGACGTCGTGGGGATCTTGCGGTCCGGGTGGTCGGTGATCAGGGCGGCCGCCAGGACCGCGTACGCGGCCAGCGCGATGGCGACGACGATGAACGGCAGGTTCTCGCCGTGCTTGGCCATGCGCGGGGTGAAGTAGCCGGACAGGGCGACGCCGCCCATGCCCATGCCGAAGATGCCGAGCGCGAGACCGCGGTGGGCGGGCGGGAACCAGGAGTTCACCAGCGGGATGCCGATGGCGAAGGTGGTGCCGCCGAGGCCCAGCAGGAAGCCCACGAGGATCATCGCGAGGAAGTTGTGCCGCGCCGGGATCACCAGCAGCACGGGAATGATGGTGAGCGCCGAGATCAGCGGGAACAGCAGCTTGGCGCCGTAGCGGTCGGTGAGCGCGCCGACCGGGATGCGGCCCAGCGAGCCCACGAGCACGGGCACGGCGACGAGGAAGGACTGGGCGAACGAGCTGAGGCCCAGGTCCGAGCCGAAGACGCCGGCGAGCGGCGCGATCAGGTTCCAGGCCCAGAAGGTGAGCGCGAAGCCGACCGTGGCCACGGCGAGGTTGCGATAGGCAGCGGCCGGTGGCTTGAGGTGCTGCGGAGTCTCCGTCTGCGTCGTCACCCTTTCACGCTAGGAAGGGTCACCTGTCCGCACCTGATCTGTTGCTCCGTTCGGTGACGGGCGGTCTGACGGGCGGTCTGACGCGCGCCCTAAGGAACCGGGAGGCCGGCCGACCTGGCCGCCGCGCCCAGCACCGTACGCAGCATCTCCGGCGTGAGCCGTCCCGTGAAGGTGTTCCGCTGGCTGACGTGAAAACAGCCGAAAAGGGCCAGTCCGTCGAGCCCGTCGAGGTCGACTCGGGCGCCGTGGGCGAAGGCCGGCCGGGGGCGCGGCACCGTCCACCCGGCCTCGGCGAACGCGGGCAGCGCCGCCTGCCAGCCGAACGCGCCGAGCACGACGACGGCGCGCAATGTGGGCCGCAGCAGGTCCAGCTCGCGCACCAGCCAGGGGCGGCAGGTGTCGCGCTCGGCGGGGGTGGGCTTGTTGGCGGGCGGCGCGCAGTGCACGGGCGAGGTGATGCGGACGCCGTGCAGGGTCAGGCCGTCGTCGGCGGTGACCGCGTCCGGGCGGGAGGCGAGCCCGAGGTCGTACAGGGCGCGGTACAGCACGTCGCCCGAGCGGTCGCCGGTGAACATCCGGCCGGTGCGGTTGGCGCCGTGCGCGGCCGGGGCCAGGCCCACCACGAGCAGCGACGCGTCGGGCGGGCCGAAGCCGGGGACGGGCCTGCCCCAGTACGTCTCGTCGGCGAAGGCCGCCCGCTTGGTGCGCGCGACCTCCTCCCGCCAGGCGACGAGCCGCGGGCAGGCCCGGCAGCCGGTGATCCGCTCGTCCAGTTCGCCGAGACCGTGCTCGTCCATGCCGTCGAGCCTAGGGTCTCGGTAGCCCGGGGCTTCTCGCGCAGTTCCCCGCGCCCCCAGAACCAGTTCGCACGCGCGACTCTCGTCGTGGCTGGTCGCGCAGTTCCCCGCGCCCCTGAAGCGAGCTCCGCTCGCCCAGGGGAGGCTGCGCGAAGCGCATGCCTCAGGGGCGCGGGGAACTGCGCGAGAAGCCCCACCGGCCCGCGGACGAAGAACTGCCCAGGCGTTACGTGAACGCGGCTCCCAGCGCCACGAACCCGCAGATCAGCACGAACAGCAGGGCGAGCAGCGGCCACACGAACCGCAGGTACCGGTCGTAGCCGACCTTGGCGAGGGCCACGCCGCCGATGGTGACGGCGGTGGTCGGCACCCACAGGTTCATCCAGCCGCTGGCCGCCTCCCAGGCGGTGACGACGACCGCCCGCGAGACACCGGCGAAGTCGGCGAGCGGGGCGAGGATCGGCATGGCGAGGGTGGCGTGCCCGGACGTGGAGGGGATGAGGAAGGCGAGCGGCAGGTTCACGACGAAGACGATGATCGCGAAGATGCCGGACGAGGTGCCCTTCACGACGCCCTCGATGGCGTGCAGCACGGTGTCGGTGATCTTCGAGTTGTTCATGATCACGGTGACGCCGCGGGCCAGCAGGATGACCAGCGCGGGCGAGACGAAGTCGGCGGCGCCCTGGATGATCGTGGAGCTGATCTTCTGCTCCCCCATCCGCGCGACCAGTCCGACGAGCACGGCCGCGACCAGGAACAGCGCCGCGAGCTGCGGGAAGGACCAGCCGAGTTCGAAGCCGTACGGGGTGGCGTCGGCGTCCCCGGTCAGGGCGCTCGCCCACGGCACCACCGAGAAGATCATGAAGGCGAAGACGAGCGCCGTGACGACGAGGACGGCCTGGTGCAGCCGGGTCAGCTCGGGCACCTCCGCCTCGGCGGCGTCCGACGTCTCGCGGTCCCCGGGGAGGAACCCGGAGAGCGAGCGGTCGGGGTTCTTCTGTACGCGCCGCGCGTACCGGATGACGTAGGCGACCGTCACCGCGGTGAGCACCACCCACATCACGAAGCGGAGCACGATGCCGTCGCCGAGGGAGATGTCGGCGGCCGAGGAGGCGACGCCGGTCGCGAACGGGTTGACCGTCGAGCACAGCACGCCGACCCCGGCGCCGAGGATGATCGCACCGACCGCCGTCATCCGGTCGTAGCCGAGCGCGAGCATCAGCGGCACGATCAGGCCGTAGAACCCGAGGGTCTCCTCGGCGAAGCCCTCGACCGTGCCGAGCACCGAGAAGACCACCATCACACCGGCGATGAGCAGCGCCCCGCGCGAGCGCAGCCGGTGGGCGAGCAGGCCGATGCCGCGGTCGAGGGCGCCGGTCGCGAAGACGACGGTGATGAACGCGCCGATGGCGAGCACGAACAGGAAGACACCGGCGCTGCCGTACAGATCGCCGGAGTTGTCGGGCCCGACGAGGGAGGTCTTGGTGTCCTGGATGCCGTAGAGGCCGTTGACCGGGGAGAGGAAGAGGTCGTTGAGGCGGTCGACGAAGGACTGGCCGGAGGGGACGCGGTGGTACGTGCCCTCGACCGGGGCGCCCGCGTCGTTGCGGTCGTACTGACCGGAGGGGACCAGGAAGGCCAGCAGCCAGACCGCGATCGTGACGACGGCGAGCACGGTGAGGGCGCTGGGGAAGGTGAACTTCTTTTTCTTGTCGGGCTGTCGGGCCGTCTCGGTGCTCATGACCGGCCCTCGCGGGTGAAGTCCGCCGCGTACCCGGTGACGAACGCGCACATCGCGACGACCGTGGCGCGCAGCTCGGAGAGCAGGACGCGCTCGTTCGGGGCGTGCAGGTTGCACTGGTTGTCCTGGGCGCCGAAGAGCAGCACCTCGGCGTGCGGGGCGGCCTGCGCGAGCCCGTTGACCAGCGGGATGGAGCCTCCGGTCGCGATGTACGAGGCCTCGGTGCCCCACGCCGTCGCGAGCGCGGCGCGGGCGGCGCGGTAGGCCGGGCCGTCGGTGGCCGCCTCGTAGCCGGGCCCGGTGTCGCCGGGGGTGACGGTGAGCGGGACGCCGAACGGCTTGAGCGCGCTCAGGTGGTCGACGAGCGCCGCCCGGGCCTCGTGCGGGTCCTGGCGCGGGTGGAAGCGAAGGTTGAGCTTGGCGCGGGCGTACGGGACCACGGCGGACGCGGCGTGGTCCACGCTCGGGGCGTCGATGCCGATGACGGTGATCGCGGGGCCGCTCCACAGGCGCTCGCCGAGGGTGCCGCTGCCGAGCAGCGGGAGGCCCGCCTCGACGCCCGCGAGGTCGCGGAACTCGTCCTCGGTGAACCCGGCGCCGGTCCACTCGTCGCGGCGCAGGCCCTCGACGGCGACGTCCCCGTGCACGTCGTGCAGGGTGGCGAGGGCCTTGAGCAGGACGAGCAGCGCGTCGGGGGCGGCGCCGCCGAACTCGCCGCTGTGGCGCGGTTCCTTCAGCGTGCGGACCTCGACGATCACCTCGGCGGCGCCGCGCAGGCCGGTGGTGAGGGTGGGGGTGCCGGGGCGGACGTTGCCGAGGTCGGCGATGACCATGGCGTCGCAGGCGAACCGCTCCGGGTCGGTGGGCGGATACGTGTCGAAGGGGCTGCCGTACTCCTCCTGCCCCTCGAAGACGATCTTGACGCCGACCGGCGGACGGCCGCCGAAGGCCCGGAGCATGCCCAGGTGCGCGATGACGTTCGACTTGTCGTCGGCGATGCCGCGAGCGCGCAGGCCCCCCTCGATCGGGGTGGGCTCGAACGGCGGGGAGTGCCACAGGCTCTCGTCGCCGGGCGGCTGGACGTCGTAGTGCGAGTAGAGCAGGACGGTCGGCGCGTCCGGGGTCGGCGGCGGGATCTCGCCGAAGATCACCGGGGCGGTGTCGGGCAGCTCGATGGTCTCGATGTGTGCGACACCGGCGTCGCGCAGCAGGCCGACGAGGAGGTCGTGGGCCTCGCGGACCGGTTCGGGCGGGAAGCCGGGGAACGCGATCGACGGGATGGCGGCGAGCCGTTCCAGGTCGGCCCGCAGCCCGTCCATCAGCCGGTCTGCCGCTGCCTGCGGGTCCTGTGGGTCCTGCGGATCTGCCATGACGTACGCGCCCCTCACTGTGGTGTATGCACGGTTCGCCCGGATTATCCGGGTCGGGGCGGGGCGGTTCGTCCGTGGCTCGCCGACGGGGGCGGCAACCGGATTAAGGTCGTGGCATGACAGCGAAGACACCGCGGGAGGCAGAGGCGCCGGGAGCGCAGAAGGGCCCGCCGAAGGACCCGGCGCAGGCCGCCCGGGCGGCGGCCCCGGCCGGTGGCGAGAGTGTGCGCGTCGACAGCTGGATCTGGTCCGTGCGGCTGGTCAAGACGCGCTCGGCGGGCGCCGCGGCCTGCAAGGGCGGGCATGTGAAGGTCAACGGGACGAGTGCGAAGCCCGCGCACGCGCTGCGCGTCGGTGACGAGGTGCGGCTGCGCCAGCCCGGGCACCACGAGCGCGTGGTCGTGGTGAAGCGGCTGCTCCGCAAGCGCGTCGGGGCGCCGGTCGCCGTCGAGGCGTACGTCGACAACAGCCCGCCGCCTCCGCCGCGCGAGGTCGTGGCGCCGGTCGGGATCCGCGACCGGGGCACGGGCCGGCCCACCAAGCGGGACCGGCGGGAACTGGAGCGGCTGCGCGGCGTCTTCGGGCAGGGCCCGGACGGGGAATCCGGCCCGGAGCAGCACTGAACCGTCCGGAGCAGCACTGACACGGTCCGGGGCAGCACTGAACCGGGGCCCACACGTGGTGGACCCCGGTCCGGCGCCGACGTCTCAGGCGGCACGGCGCACCAGCGCCACCAGCTCCCGGTTCCTCGCGCGCCGCGCCCACGCGAGGACGGCGAGGGGGATCATCAGGATCAGCGGTGTCGCCGCGTTCTCCCCGTCGAAGACGACGATCTGGATGACGCACGCGCCGACCATCAGGGCGCTCAGCGCGATCGGCGCCACGCCCGACAGGACGGGCACCAACAGGGCGACGGCACCTGCGAGTTCGAGCGCGCCGATGATGTACATGCCCGTGGCGCCCCAGCCGATCGTGTCGAAGGAGTCGACCGCCGCGGAGACCGCGAAGAGCTTGGGCAGGGCGCTGGCGACGGCGAAGAACGCGGCGAGCACGATCGTGGTCGTGGTGAGCGCGATCCGGGCGCGACGGGAACGGACGGGGGCGGCGGTCGGCGCGGCGGCGAGGTTCGTCATGGCGGTCTCCTGAGCGGTGCGAGCGAGCGGTTCGGTCACTGTCACCGGTTGAGACCGGGGCCGCCCCCGGAACTCATCGCACCGCGGCGCCCCGCGTCGGACGGGCAGCACCCGGACCTGTCAGACGGGCACCACCCGGACCCACACCCGGTCGTCGGTGAGATAGCGGTCCACCTTCAAGTCGGCCTCCGCCAGCGCCTGTTCGAACTCCTCGGGGGTCATCGGCAGGACCCGGTACGTCTGGGTCCACACGGCGTCCGGGAACAGGTACTCCACCTTCGCCGAGCGCACCCCGCCGCCGACCGGCTCCGAGGACACCATGCGGATGGTGAACCCCGCGTCCTCGAAGCGGCGCTCCTTCGGCAGGTTCTCGTACGCGCCGTCGCGCACCCGCTGGATCAGCGCGCAGCCGTCGTCGGCGACGTGCCGCCGGACCGTGGCGAGCATGCCGCGCCGCACCGCCTCCTCCCCGGTGTTGACCAGGAGCGAGGCGAGCATCACGACGTCGAACTTCTCGCCGCCGAGGTCCAGGCCCTCGATGGTGGAGCGGACCGTGCGCGCGCCGCGGACCCGCTCCAGCATCTCGGGCGACTCGTCGACCGCCGTGACCTCGAAGCCCCGCTCCAGCAGGCCGTGCGTCACCCTGCCGACCCCACAGCCCAGTTCGAGCACGCGCGACCCTGCGGGCACGGCGCCCGCGACGATGTCCGGCTCGCCCTCGACGGGCAGTCTCGAGTAGAGCTCCACCGCGCAGCCGTCGGGCGTGATGGCACCCGGCCCCGTCCCTTCGTACCCCGTACGCATCTCAAGGCTCATGCACAGGGAACGCCCGGGCCCCACCGGCGGGTTCCTCACATCGGGAACCAGCCGTGCCCCGGGTACCAGTGCCCGCCCGCGTCGAGGTGGCCGAGCACGGCGCGCTGCACGCTCGTACGGCGGGGCAGGTCCGCGCGCGGGGTCCCGGTGCCGCCGAAGACGAAGGCGACCGGCGTGTCGTCCTCGGGCTCGGGGTCCGGCCGCGTGTGGAGAAGCTCGAACCGGTCCTGGAACCGGATGATGTTGGAGTCGGCCGGCAGGTACCGCCTCAACTGCTCGTCCAGGAGCCAGGAATGGCAGACGGCCACCCGCACCGGCTCCTGCGGGAAGTGCCGCGCGAAGAAGGCCGTGGCGCGGGCGAGGGAGTCGTCGCAGGCGCGCGGGGTGAGCGGGCCGAGGTAGTCGGGGATGTGCAGGCTCAGGCACGGATCGCCGGGTCCCGCGCCGACACCGGCCGCCGCGAGCGCCGTCCCCGTCCGCTTCCCCAGCCGCCGCCGCTCGAACTGAAGGCGCCCCAACTGGTAGAGCTCGCCGCGGAAGTGCCGGGTCGGCCACCACGGCACGAGCAGCCCGGTCGTGCCGAACCGCCGGCGGTGCACGGCGAGATTGCGGCCGAGGTCGGCGAGGGTGTGCCGGGAGACGTCGTCGGGGATGCCGTGCTCGCGGTGCAGGGCGCGCACGTGCGGCAGCGCGGCCACGAACACGAACACGGCGAAGCAGCGGCCCAGCGCCCCCGCCGCGGCCGGGAACTCCGGCAGGCCCGTCCCCTCCCCCGGTGTTTCGAGCCGCCACAGCAGCCCGCTGACGGCCCGGGTCACCAGCTCCGTCAACTCGGCGGAGGCGGTCACCTCCCGGTGCAGTAGGAGGAGTTGGGCGATGTCCTCGTGCGGGACGGCCAGGTCGAGCAGCACGCCGGGCAGGTCGAGGTCGGACGGCAGGGCCGCCGCGAGCCGGGGTATCGCCGGGTCGTCCAGCGCGGCGAGCCAGGCGGCACAGGTCTTGTCGCCCTCAAGTGTCTCCAACAGGTCCGGCACACGGTCTCCTTCGTCACGCCAAGTCGGCCCGGTCAGTCCGTGCAGCCCGGGCAGCCCGGTCGGTTCTGTCCGGTCAGCCCGGTCGTCGATCCAACGTACGCGCGCGCCGCGCCACCAGCGCCGCCGTCAGATGCTGGAGATCGGCGGGCCGGCCGGGCGACAGGCCCGTGAGGCGGGCGATGCGGCGGATGCGGTAGTCCACCGTGTTGGGGTGGATGTGCAGGGCGGCGGCGCAGCCGCGCCGGTCCAGGCCGTGCCGCAGATACGTCTCCAGGGTGTGCAGCAGCTCCGGCTTGCTGTCGAGGGGTTGCAGGAGCAGCGCGAGGCCTTCGAGGGCGACGCTGGGGCGGCTCAGCTGGTAGTCGAGGAGGACGTCGGCGAGCCGGTACAGTCCCGGGCCGCGTCCGGTGCGTTCCACCAGGTCGACGATCTCGCCGTTCTCGGCGACGGCGGCGGCCACCCCGGCGGGCTCGACGACGGCCGCGGCGGCGGTCACCGGGACGCCGGCCGCACCCGCCGCCGCCTCGGTCAGGGCGCACAGCTCGGGCCAGGGCGGCACGTCGGCGAGCGGCAGCAGTGCGGTGCCGCCGGAGCTGTCGAGCGAGGTCAGGGCGGGTTCTCCGGTGCCCGCGCCGAACGCGTCGAGGGCCGCGCGGACCCGGCGGATCTTGCGCCGGGCGGCGACGCCCGCGCCGGGGCCCGGCAGCGTCTCGTCGGGGTGGGTGCCGAGCCGCAGGGTCAGCGCGGCGTAGAGCGCGGCGGGCCGCTGGACGCCGGGCCGCCGCTCGACATCACCGGTCTCGCCCGCGAGCAGCGCGGCCAGCAGGGCGTGCCGGCCGCCGTGTTCCTGGCTGTCGAGGATGGCGCGGGCCTGGAGGTAGGCGCGGCTGACGGCGGAGGTCACCTGCTGCTGGAGCACCATGATCCGGTCGACGGCCTCCTTGAGGTCGGACAGTTCGGCGGGGCGCGCGTCCTGCGACAGCTCGGCCCAGCACATCGCCGTACCGATCTGGTACGCGGTGAGGATCGCGTCGAGCGGGACGCCCTCCTCGGCGCGCTGGGCCGCGGAGTCGCGCTGCTGGGCGAGTTCGGCGTCGGTGGCGGGTCTGCGGTGCTCGATCACGTCGGCGAGCAGCCGCAGCGTGTACTGCACGATGTCGGCGATGTCCCCGGCGATCTCCTCGCCGGGCAGCTCGGCGTAGACGGGGAGTTCGCTGCGCAGCCGGGTCACCACCCGCCGGGTCAGGGCGGGGACGCGGGCCCGCAGCCGCGCGGCGGCCGGGACGCCCGCGACGATCAGTGGGCCCATGGCCCCGGTCTTGTCACGCGTCACAACTTTCCCCCGGTAAGTCTGCGTTACCGACCAGTTAAGCGCTGCCTCACGAGTCTGCATCATGTGCGGCGACCCCATCCATGCCCCACCGTGAGATTCAGGGAGCCGCACCGTGAACTCTCTTCGCAGCAAGGGACTTTCGCGCCGCAACAGACGAGGACTGGGAGCCGCGCTCGTCGCCGTGGCGGCCCTGGCGACCCTCGGCGCGGGCACCGCGCAGGCCGAGGCCGCCACGCCCCAGGTGTACGTGGCGCTCGGCGACTCGATGGCGTCGGGCCCGCTGGTGCCGCCGATCACGGGCCCGCTGGCCTGCGGCCGCTCCACCCGCAACTACGCGCATCTGCTGGCCGACCGGCTGAAGGTGACGACCTTCCGTGACGTGACCTGTTCCGGCGCGGACACGGGCGACATGGCCAACCCGCAGAAGCTGTCGCTGCTCGGGGTGGACATGGGGACGGCCGCGCCCCAGTTCGACGCGCTCAGCGCCGACACGACCCTGGTCACGCTCACCATCGGCGGCAACGACGCGGGCCTGGTCGGTGTCGCCCAGGACTGTCTGCAGCTCGATCCGACGGCGGACAGCTGCCAGAAGAAGTTCGTCGTCGACGGCGTGGACAAGGTCTCGCAGAAGATCGAGGCGTTCGGCCCGAAGCTCGCGGCCGTCCTCGACACGGTCCACCAGCGCTCCCCGCAGGCCCGGGTGCTGGTCACCGGCTACGGCGACTACATCAAGAAGGGCGGCTGCTGGCCGGTCGTCCCGGTCCTCGGCAAGGACGCCGACTGGCTCCAGGGCAGCGTCGACCACCTCAACTCGGTGGTCTCGGCGCAGTCCGCCGCGCACGGCGCCGAGTACGTGGACGTGCGCACGCCGAGCGCGGGCCACGACGCGTGCCGGGCGGTCGGTACCAAGTGGGTGGAGGGTTTCGTGCCGACGGCACCGGCGGCGCCGCTGCACCCGAACGCCCTCGGCGAGGCCGCGTACGCCGACTTCATCGGCGCCCGTGTCGGAGGCTGACACCACCGTGCGCTCCCGCTCCTTCGCTCTGACGCTCGTGGCGGCGCTGCTCGGCGCCGCCACGCTGCTCGCCCCGTCCGCGTCCGCGAACCCGCCTTCCCCACAAGGTGGTTGCGATCCGCTGACGGCCTCCGGCGACGACTGTCTGCTGCCCTTCCCCAACGACTGGTACACCCGCGCGGACGCCGGTACGCCGACCGGTCGCCGGGTCGCCTTCACCTCGGACATGCTGCCGCGCGGCAGCGCCGCGCCCGCCGTGGACCCGACGGCCTGGAACCGCTCGGACGGCTTCTCCCCCGGCTCGACCCTGCTCGTGCGGGTGCCGGGCCTGGACCTCGGCGCGACGGGCGCGGCTCCACTGACCGACATCGGCAGCTCCCTCGACCGTGCCGCGCCGATCGTTCTCCTGGACACGACGACCGGCGAACGCTGGCCTTACTGGGCCGAGTTGGACGCGAACGCGAGCAGCCAGGACCGGCAGGCGCTGCTCATCCATCCGGCACGGAACTTCACCGAGGGCCACCACTACGCCGTGGCGCTGCGCGACCTCAAGGACGCCTCCGGCCACCGGCTGCCGGCGCCCGACTCGTTCACGAAGGTGGCGGGCAGGCAGCTCCCGCGGCACGACGCCCTCGCCGCCCGCCAGCGTCAACTCCAGCCTGCTCTCAGAGCGTTGAGAAGCCGAACGAGCACCGATGATCTGTATCTGGCCTGGGACTTCACCGTCGCGAGCGCGCGGAGCCTGACCGGCGACCTGTTCTCGATCCGCGACGACGCCTTCCGGCAGCTGGGCGCCAAGTCACCCGAATTCGCGGTCACCGCCGTCAAGGACCTCACACCCGATCAGGACGCCCGGATCGCCCGCGAGATCACCGGCACGGTGACGGTCCCCGGTTACCTCTCCCGGCCCGGCGGCCCACCCGGCTCCACCCTGAACCGGGACCGCGACGGCGTCCCCCGCCGCCTGCCGGACAATTTCCAACTGGCCACTTTCCGCTGCGAGATACCCCGTACGGCGTTCACCGGACGGCCATCCCGGCCCGCCCTGTACGGACACGGACTGCTCGGCAGCGCGAACGAGGTCGGCGCGGGCAACGTCAAGGCCATGGCGTCCGAGCACGACTTCACCTTCTGCGCGACCGACTGGATCGGCATGGCGCAGGCCGACACCCCGGTGGTGCTCGGCGCGCTCGCCGACCTGAACCGCTTCCCCGCGGTCCCCGAGCGCACCGAACAGGGCATGCTGAACGCGATGTTCCTCGGCCGCGCCCTGATCCACCGGGACGGACTGGGCAGCGACCCGGCGTTCCGCACCGCGGACGGCCACCCCCTGATCGACACCGCGCACGGCCTCACGTACGACGGGAACAGCCAGGGCGGCATCCTGGGCGGCGCGCTCGTGGCGGCCTCGAAGGACGTGCGGCGCGGGGTGCTCGGCGTGACCGGCATGAACTACGGGCTGCTGCTCAACCGCAGCGCGGACTTCGCCCCGTTCCAGCAGGTCCTCGACGTGGCCTACCCGGACCGGCTGCGCCAGCAGATCGTCCTCCAGCTCTACCAGATGGTCTGGGACCGCGGCGAGACGAACGGCTACGCGCAGACCCTCGCCGAAAGCGGCGACCGCGTCCTGATGCACATCGCGTACGGCGATCACCAGGTCGCGAACGCGGCGGCCGACGTGGAGGCCCGCACCCTCGGCGCCCGCCTGGTCACCCCCGCCCTGACCGCGGGCCGCAGCCCCGACCGGGTCCCCTACTGGGGCATCCGCCGGGCCGGTGAACTGCCCTCCCGCGGCGGCTCGGCGATGGTCGTCTGGGACAGCGGCACCCCGACACCGCCGCTGACGAACACCCCGCCCACGGAACCGGCGTACGGCAAGGACCCGCACTCCGATCCGCGCTCCACGGCGGCGGCCCGGCAGCAGAAGGCGACGTTCCTGAGAACCGGGACCGTCATCGATGTGTGCGGCCGGGCGCCCTGCCGCTCGCTTCCCACTCCGTGACCCGAAGAGGCACCCTGGAAGGGGTGCCTCTTCACCGCGCGGAGGTGACGGCCATGCACCTGATCCGGACCGGTGACGAACCGGTCACCGCCCGCAGCCCGCTGCGGCTGCGCCTGGGCCTCGCGCTGTTCGGCCTGCTCTGGACGACGGCCGGCACCGTCGCGTTCCTCTTCGCCCACCGCCCCGGCTGGGCGCTGGCCTGCGGCGTGCTCTGGCTCATCACGACGATCGACCTCTTCATGATCACCCGCCACATCCGCCAGGGCCCCCACTACCAGCCGGGCCGCGACGTCCCGCCGTACAAAAGAAGCGCCCCATAAGGGGCGCGGGGAACTGCGCAAGAAGCGGCCACGACCCGCACCCGGCCACCGGCCGGAACGGGGCTCAGTCCTCGAACCGCGCCGCAGCCACATACTCCGGCTGCGGATCGAGCGCGGCGGCCAGCCGGAAGTGCCGCCGGGCCTGCTGCGGCCGAGCCCATCGCTCGTACGTCCGGGCCAGCGCGAAGTGCGCGAACGCGTTGTCCGGCTCGCGCTCCAGGACGATGGAGAATTCGAGCTCGGCGGCCCGCAGCTGCGCGGCGGCGAAGAAGGCGCGCGCACGCAGCAGCCGCGCCGCGGTGTTCTCCGGATACGCGGCGATCACATCGTCGAGCAGCTTCACCGCGCCACGGGGGTCCCGCGCGGCGAGCAACTGCTCGGCGGCGCGGTAGTCGATGACGTGCGTCTCCGGGGTGGCGTCGGACACGGTGTGCTCCCTTCCGGTGTCGACCACGTCAACACCGTGGTCCATGGGGCCTATTCCTGCCCGCCCGGCGTCCGCAGGACACTCAGCCCAGCGATACCGCGAGCACCATCCCGGCGAGGACGAGCACGGCTCCCGCGATCATGAAAATCCGGTCCACGCCGGGCCGTTCCCCGCCGAGCAGCACGGTCTCGCGCGGGTCCTCGGAGTCGTAGGCGACGCTGACGACACCGCCCGCGGCCAGCGGCCACCGCTTGCCCTCAGGCACCGGCGAGACGACCTCGACGACCTGGCCGTCCCCGGTCGCGAACTGCAGCAGCGGCCGGTCGGATCCCGGCTGCGGTGGCTTGACCAGCGCCTCGGCGACGTTCCCCGCCGCCCGGACGCGCCGGGTGCGCTGAAGCCCGTAGGCACCCGCGAGGAGGGCGACGAGCCCGCCCATCGCGGTGAACGCCGCCAGAACGATCATCGCGACGCGGTGCGCGACCGGCGCACCAGGTCGTCCCAGACAGCGTCGACCCGCTCTCTGAGCCGGTCCAGCGGCACATCGTTGTCGATCACCACGTCGGCGACGGCGAGCCGCTTCTCGCGAGTGGCCTGCGCGGCCATCCGGGCCCGCGCGTCCTCCTCGCTCATGCCGCGCAGCCGGGTCAGCCGGTCGAGCTGGGTCCCGGCGCTCGCGTCGACGACGATCACCAGGTCGTAGAGCGGCGCCAGCGCGTTCTCCGCGAGCAGCGGCACGTCGTGCACGACGACCGAGTCGGGGCCCGCCGCCGCCTCCAGCTCCGCGGAGCGTGTCCCGACCAGCGGGTGCACGATCGCGTTGAGCACGGCCAGCTTGTCGGGGTCCGCGAACACGATCGAGCCGAGCCGGGGGCGGTCGAGGCTGCCGTCCGCCGCGAGCACCCCGTCCCCGAACGCCTCGACGACGGCCGCGAGGCCCGGTGTGCCGGGCTCGACGACCTCGCGGGCGATGCGGTCCGCGTCGATCAGGAGCGCGCCGTGCTCCACCAGAAGTTTCGACACCTCGCTCTTGCCGGCGCCGATTCCGCCGGTCAACCCCACCTTCAACATAAGCGGAAGCTTAGGCGCTGCGCTCAGGCGTCGCCTTCCCGTTCGGCCAGGAACTTCTCGAATTCGAGGCCGATCTCGTCCGCCGACGGGATCTCCATCGACTCCGCCAGCATGTTGCCCCGCGACTCGGCGCCGGCCGCGGCGTCGTACTGGTGCTCAAGGCCCTGGACGAGCGCGACGAGTTCCTCGTCGCCCTCCTGGATCTGCCGGTCGATCTCCGTCTGCGTCCGGTGCGCCTCGGTGCGCAGCGCGTGCGCGATGCCGGGCAGGACGAGCCCGGTCGCGCCGGTGACCGCCTCCAGGGCGGTGAGCGCGGCGTCCGGGTACGCGGAGCGCGCGACGTAGTGCGGGACGTGCGCGGCGACGCCCAGCACGTCGAACCCGGCCTCCGTCAGCCGGTACTCGACGAGCGCCTCGGCGCTGCCCGGCACCTGTGCCTCCTCGAACGGGCTGCGGTGCCCGGGCACCAGCTCCGTGCGGTTCCCGTGCGGGGTGAGGCCGACCGGCCTGGTGTGCGGCACGCCCATCGGGATGCCGTGGAAGTTCACCGCGAGACGGACTCCGAGCCGCTCCACGATCTGCTCGACGGCCGCCGCGAACCGCTCCCACTCGACGTCCGGCTCGGGCCCGGACAGCAGCAGGAAGGGCGCCCCGGTGGCGTCCTGCACGAGCCGCACCTCGATCGAGGGGACCTCGTAGTCGGTCCAGCTGTCGCGCTTGAACGTCAGCAGCGGGCGGCGGGCCCGGTAGTCCACGAGCCGGTCGTGGTCGAAGCGCGCGACGACCTGGTGCGGCAGCGAGTCGAGGAGACGCTCGACGATCTGGTCGCCGGTCTCTCCCGCGTCGATGTAGCCGTCGAAGTGATAGAGCATGACAAGGCCGGCGGACTCCTGGGCGAGTGCCATGTCCACCACGGCCAGGCCCTTCGGCTCCCATGTGTACAAATCCTGCGGATCAAGCACAGTGACCGCTCCTCCTCGTGTTCCTTAGGGGAACGCGCGCAAAGGGCGCGGACATTCCCGCCCGCGCCCTTTCACAGCAGCCTCTTACGTCCGCGCCCGCTCCCTCAACTCGCCATCACGCGCGCGTGCAGCCTGGTCACGGCCCGCCGCGCCGACGTGAACGCGCCGTGCTGCCAGGCGTCGGTGTAGCTGAGCCAGTCACCGGCGAAGTAGACGCGGCCCGTCGGCTCGTTGAGCGGCTTGTAGCGCGGGTCGTCGGGACCGCCGGGGGTGTTGTGCCAGGCGCCCTCCAGATGCGGGGTCTGCCGCCAGTGGTGGGAGAACGACGTGGCGAGTTCGGTGCGGTACTTCTCGCCGTAGATCTTCACGCCCTGCGCGACGGCCCGCGCCTCGCGCGCCGCCGGGCGCAGCTTGGCGTACGCGTCCGCGTCGTCGCCGTAGTTGTAGTACCCGATCATGACGCCGCGCTCGCCGTGGAATCCGTACGACGGGTGCCAGATGTGGCTGAGGTCCATGTCGGTCTCGGTGATGCCGCCGTAGATCTTGTGATCGAGCTCCCACCAGCGGGACTTGTATTCGAGGCCGATCTTTCCGGCGGACTGCGGGGTGATGGCCTCCAGGGCGCTCTGCACGCCGGAGCCGAGGTTGTGCGGGACCTTGGCGAGGATGTTGGGCGGCAGCGCGCCGACGCAGAAGTCCGCCTCGACGGTTCTGGTGCGTCCGCCCTGTGTGTAGGTGACGACGACGCCGTCGCCCTTGTCCGTGATCCTGCTGACGGCGGCCCCGGTGTGCACCCTGCGCGCGCCGATGGCCTTGGTCAGCGCCTTGGGTATCTGGTCCATGCCGCCGACGGGCTGGAACATCAGCATGGCCTGGTCGAAGCCGAACTCGAAGGAGAAGTACCGTCCGACGCCGCTCGCGAACACCTCGGACGCGGACGGTACGTCGCCGAGGACCACCCCGGGCGTCCCGGTGGCCGCGGGCACGGTCGTGTAGCCGCGCCGCTCGCCGCCCGCGTAGGTCAGCTTGTCCCCGAGCTCCCCGAAGTCGGACAGGAAGTCGACGAGCCGTTCCTGGTCGGTGGCGGTCAGCTCCTTGTCGAGCGCCCCCTTGTTCGTCGCCTTCGCCAGGAGCTCCGACAGATAGCCGTACACGTCGGCCTTGGCGGTGCGGTAGCGCACGGGCTTCGTCATGCCGGCCGACTCGTTGAAGAGGTAGGCGTCGGCGTTGCTGTTGGTGAACACCTCGATGGGGACGCCGAGTTCACGGCAGTAGTCGAGGGTGACCATCCACTGCGGGAGTCTTGCGGGCCCGGCGTTCATGTACTGGCCGTCGCTGAAGCGCGCGGTCTGCTTGTTGCCGTACAGGTCTACGGTCGTGTCGCCGCCCCGCACCGTGAAGTTGCGGCCGCCGGTGCGGTCCCTGGCCTCCAGGACCGTACAGTCGTAGCCGGCCTTGCCCAGCTCGTAGGCGGTGGCGAGACCGGCGATCCCGCCGCCCACGATCACCACCTTCGCGGCGCCCCGCCCACTGAGCGAGAAGTCCCCCGGGCGCGGTGCGCGATAGGGGAGTTCACGCTGCGCGGCCTGCGCCGTGGGAGCGAGTCCGAGGGCGCCCATCGTGGCGAACATGGCCCCCGCACCACCGGTGAGCCCGACGTTGCGCAAAAAGGCCCGCCGACTGTTCCCCGTACCCGCCGTCCGCTGCTGTGCTGTTGCCATGTGCAGGCTCCCTCAGATCCGAGCGATCTTGCGTGACTCGGGGATCCTGACAACGCCCTGTTACGGCACAGCTGCAACTGCTGTATCGCACACGTTTCCGTTGGGCCGTGATCAGCGCCCCGCAGGGGCGCGGGGAACGGCGCGAGAAGCGGCCACAACCTGCGAACAAAAAACAACAGTGGGCCCACACCCAAAAGGGTGCGGGCCCACTGTCAACTACCGTGCGGAACCGAAGGGTTCAGCTCAGCTCTGGCCTCCGGCCAGCTTCTCACGCAGCGCGGCAAGCGCCTCGTCAGAAGCAAGCGCACCGGAGTTGTCGTCCGACTCCGAGGAGTACGAACCGCCACCGCCGCCGCCACCCGAGGCAGCCGGAGCCGCACCGGTGGCACCGGCGACGGCACCCTCGGCCTCGGCCTGCGCGTCGGCCTCGCGGGACTTGATGACCTGGGCCTGGTGCTGCTCGAAGCGCTGCTGCGCCTCGGCGTACTGGCCCTCCCAAGCCTCGCGCTGGGTCTCGAAGCCCTCGAGCCAGTCGTTGGTCTCGGGGTCGAAGCCCTCGGGGTAGATGTAGTTGCCCTGGTCGTCGTAGGACGCGGCCATGCCGTACAGGGTCGGGTCGAACTCGACGGCCGACGGGTCGGCGCCGAACGCCTCGTTGGCCTGCTTCAGCGAGAGGCTGATGCGACGGCGCTCGAGGTCGATGTCGATGACCTTGACGAAGATCTCGTCGTTGACCTGGACGACCTGCTCCGGGATCTCCACGTGGCGCTCGGCCAGCTCGGAGATGTGGACCAGACCCTCGATGCCCTCGTCGACGCGGACGAACGCACCGAACGGAACCAGCTTCGTGACCTTGCCGGGAACGACCTGGCCGATCTGGTGCGTACGGGCGAACTGCTGCCACGGGTCTTCCTGCGTCGCCTTCAGCGACAGGGAGACACGCTCGCGGTCCATGTCGACGTCGAGGACCTCGACGGTGACTTCCTGGCCGACCTCGACAACCTCGGACGGGTGGTCGATGTGCTTCCAGGACAGCTCGGAGACGTGCACGAGACCGTCGACGCCACCCAGGTCCACGAAGGCACCGAAGTTGACGATCGAGGAAACGACGCCGGAGCGGACCTGACCCTTCTGGAGGGTCGTGAGGAACGTCTGGCGGACCTCGGACTGCGTCTGCTCGAGCCAGGCGCGGCGGGACAGGACCACGTTGTTGCGGTTCTTGTCCAGCTCGATGATCTTCGCCTCGAGCTCCTTGCCCACGTAAGGCTGGAGGTCGCGGACGCGGCGCATCTCGACAAGGGAGGCCGGCAGGAAGCCACGGAGGCCGATGTCGAGGATGAGACCACCCTTGACGACCTCGATGACGGTACCGGTGACGATGCCGTCCTCTTCCTTGATCTTCTCGATGGTGCCCCAAGCACGCTCGTACTGCGCGCGCTTCTTCGAGAGGATCAGGCGGCCTTCCTTGTCCTCCTTCTGGAGAACCAGGGCCTCGATCTCGTCGCCGACCTTGACGACCTCGTTCGGGTCGACGTCGTGCTTGATCGAGAGCTCGCGGCTCGGGATGACACCTTCGGTCTTGTAACCGATGTCGAGGAGAACCTCGTCCCGGTCAACCTTGACGATGACGCCGTCGACGATGTCGCCATCGTTGAAGTACTTGATCGTCTCGTCGATGGCGGCGAGGAATGCTTCCTCGTTACCGATGTCGTTGACCGCAACCTGCGGGGTGGTGGCGGTGGTCTCGGTGCTGCTCGTCATGTGGGAAAGGGCTCCGGCGGACATTGAAGTCGGGGGGTACTGCTACGCCGGGACCCTGTTTCGCACCGAAGAAGCCGGACAGCCTAGGAAGCGCCGAATCCCGATGACCGGGAGGCGCCTCGACAACCGAGGGGACATACGACAGATGCGAGCGCAGCCTGCTATGTCTGAGGAACGCAGGCCCGCAGCGCAACTTGTAGCATACGGGGGCAGCCGGACACGGTCAATGCGCGAAGGCGCACACCCGGGGCGGATCGCCGCATACCCGGCACAAATCGCGTCCCACGAGGCCACGAGGTCCGCAGTGCCCGCAGATTAGTACCAGGGAGCCGATCATCCAAGAGTCCGGACCAATCGAAGCGTACGAGCCCTCCTCCCCCATGAACATGGTGGACGAGGACTCCACGGCCACCCGGCGTGACGCCGACACCACGGAGAGCGCGCGGGCCAACCGCGGCTGGTGGGACCGGAACGCGGACGAGTATCAGGTCGAGCACGGATCGTTCCTCGGCGACGACCGTTTCGTCTGGGGCCCCGAAGGGCTCGACGAGGTGGAGGCCGAGCTGCTCGGCCCGCCCGAGGACCTCGCCGGCAAGGACGTCCTGGAGATCGGGGCGGGCGCGGCCCAGTGCTCACGCTGGCTGGCCGCCCAGGGTGCCCGGCCCGTCGCCATGGACCTCTCGCACCGCCAGCTCCAGCACGGGCAGCGCATCCAGGACGGGGGCGCCACCACGGTGCCCCTGGTGCAGGCGGACGCGGGCGTGCTCCCCTTCCTCGACGGCTCCTTCGACCTGGCCTGCTCGGCGTACGGCGCGCTCCCCTTCGTCGCGGACCAGGTGAAGGTGCTCCGCGAGGTGCACCGGGTGCTGCGGCCCGGCGGCCGCTTCGTCTTCTCCCTCACGCACCCGATCCGCTGGGCGTTCCCGGACGAGCCGGGCCCCGAGGGCCTGAGCGTCTCGGCCTCCTACTTCGACCGCACCCCTTATGTGGAGCAGGACGACGACGGCCGCGCGGTCTACGTCGAGCACCACCGCACCATCGGGGACCGGGTCCGGGACGTGGTGGCGGGCGGCTTCCGGCTGGTGGATCTGGTCGAGCCCGAGTGGCCCGCCTGGAACACGCAGGAGTGGGGCGGCTGGTCGCCGCTGCGCGGCAATCTGATCCCCGGCTCGGCGATCTTCGTCTGCGAGCGGGACGACCGCGCTTAGGGCCTGTCTCCCAGATCCCTCCGTCCGCCCGAAGGGCGGGCCCTGCGGCGTCTGGTGCGTGCTCTCGGCGTGCCGGGTGCACGGCCTCGTACTGGACGTACTTGGCCTTGTGCCCGGTGCGGCGAGAGTGCGTGCCAGGCGTCGCGGGGCAGGAGGGATCTGGGAGACAGGCCCTAGGAGCTGTCCTTCGGGCGTGCTGGAGACTGGGCGTCGTGATCCGCAGTGATGCCCTCTCCGCCCTGCCCGTCCGGTCCGCCGTGCCCGCGCTGCGGCGTGCGCTCGACGGGCACGGGGTCGCCGTGCTCGTCGCGCCGCCCGGCACCGGCAAGACGACGCTCGTACCGCTGGTGCTCGCGGGGCTGCTCGACGAGGGCGCTGCGGTGCGCCGGATCGTGGTGGCCGAGCCGCGCCGGATCGCGGCGCGGGCGGCGGCGCGGCGGATGGCGTGGCTGCTCGGCGAGAAGGTCGGGGAGCGGGTCGGTTACACGGTGCGCGGCGAGCGTGTCGTCGGGCCGCGCACCTGCGTCGAGGTCGTCACCACCGGGGTGCTGCTCCAGCGGCTCCAGCGCGACCAGGAGCTGGCCGGCGTCGACGCGGTGATGCTCGACGAGGTGCACGAGCGGCATCTGGACGCGGACACGGTCGCCGCCTTCCTGTGGGACGTGCGCGCGACCCTGCGGCCGGACCTCGAACTGGTCGCCGCGTCGGCGACGACGGACGCGCAGGGCTGGGCCCGGCTGTTCGGGGACGCGCCGGTCGTCGAGGCCGAGGGGGTCGCGCATCCCGTGGAAGTGGTGTGGGCGCCGCCCGCCTCGCCGGTGCGGCCACCGCACGGGATGCGGGTGGATCCGGCGCTGCTCGCGCACGTGGCGTCGGTGGTGCGGCGGGCGCTGGCCGAGCGGCCGGGCGACGTGCTGTGTTTCCTGCCGGGCGTCGGTGAGATCGCGCGGGTGGCCGGGCAGTTGGGGAGTCTCGGCGGGGACGTCGAGGTGCTCCAGGTGCACGGGCGGGCGCCCGCGGCCGTGCAGGACACGGTGCTCTCGGCGGGCGCGCGGCGGCGGGTGGTACTGGCCACGGCGGTCGCCGAGTCGTCGTTGACGGTGCCGGGGGTGCGGATCGTCGTGGACGCGGGCCTGGCGCGCGAGCCCCGCGTCGATCACGCGCGGGGGCTGAGCGCGCTGACGACCGTACGGGCGTCACGCGCGGCGGGGACGCAGCGTGCGGGCCGTGCCGGTCGGGAGGCGCCCGGCGCGGTGTACCGGTGCTGGGCGGAGGCGGAGGACGGGCGCCTGCCGCGGTTCCCCTCCCCCGAGATCAAGGTGGCGGACCTGACGGCGTTCGCCCTTCAGGTGGCGTGCTGGGGTGATCCGGAGGCGTCCGGTCTCGCGCTGCTGGACGCGCCGCCCGGCGGGGCGATGGCGGCGGCGCGGGAGGTGCTGGTGGCGGTCGGGGCAGTCGGTGCGGCCGGGGCCGGTTCCGGGCGGGTGACGGCGCGCGGGCAGCGGCTCGCGCGGCTCGGGCTGCATCCCCGGCTCGGGCGGGCGCTGGTCGACGCGGCGCCGGTGGTGTCCGCGCGGCGGGCCGCCGAGGTCGTCGCCCTGTTGAGCGAGGAGCCGCCGCGCGAGTACGGGGATGATCTCGGGCGGGCTGTGCGGCGGGCCCGGAGCGGGGGTGACGCCTATGCCGGGCGGTGGGCTGCCGAGAGTCGGCGACTTTCCCGGGTGGTGGGTGAAACCGCGCCTTCGGCGCGGGAGTTGACCCTCCCACCCGCCCGAAGCTCTGCGATGGAAGGTGGCGGGAGCAGCACTGGCAGCACCGGCGCCCCGTCCGACGAGCACGTCGCCGGGATCGTCGCCGCCCTCGCGTTCCCCGAGCGGGTGGCGCGCAGGTCGGGTGGGTCGTATCTGATGGCGTCGGGCACCCGGGCCGACATCGGTGACGGGTCCCCGCTGCGGGACTCCGCGTGGGTGGCCGTCGCCGTGGCCGACCGGCCGGTCGGAGCCGGGCACGCGCGCGTGCGGCTCGGGGCCGTCGTGGACGAGGAGACCGCCCGGTGGGCCGCCGCGCAGCTGGCCTCGGAGGGCGACGCGGTCGCCTGGGCGGACGGCGAGCTGGTGGCCCGGCACGTCACCCGGCTCGGGGCGATCGAGCTGACGGTGCGGCCGCTGAGGAACCCGTCCCCCGCCCTCGTACGGGAAGGTCTGCTGGACGGGCTGCGGCGGGAGGGGCTCGGGCTGCTGCGGTGGGGGCGGGAGGCGGAGGCGCTGCGGCAGCGGCTCGCCTTTGTACGGCGGCATGTGGGTGAGCCGTGGCCGGACGTGAGCGACGAGGCCCTGTACGCGCGCGTGGACGACTGGCTGGAGCCGGAGCTGGGGCGGGCCCGGCGGCGCGCGGATCTGGCCCGCATCGACGCCGGGGCGGGGCTGCGGCGGCTGCTGCCGTGGGCGAGCGGGGACGCGGTGCGCTTCGACGAGCTGGCCCCGGAGCGGATCACGGTGCCGAGCGGGTCGTCGGTCCGGGTCGACTACGCCGATCCCCGGCAGCCGGTGCTGGCGGTGAAGCTGCAGGAGATGTTCGGGCTTCAGCAGACGCCGGCCGTGGCGGGGGTGCCGGTCCTCGTGCACCTGCTCTCCCCCGCCGGGCGGCCCGCCGCCGTCACCGCCGACCTGGCCTCCTTCTGGCGCGACGGCTACCGGTCGGTGCGGGCCGATCTGCGCGGCCGGTATCCGAAGCACCCGTGGCCCGAGGACCCGGCGACGGCGGAGCCGACCCGGTACACGAACGCGCGGCTCAGACGCTGACCGGCTCCGGCTCGTCCAGCGGATTCGGTTCGGGGTTCCCGGGGCGGCGGCTGCGGGCCTCCAGCCACAGGGCCAGGGCGAGCAGCAGGACGCCGAGGGTGAGGAAGCCCCAGGGGAGGTAGGAGGTGAGCAGCAGGATCAGAGTGCGCTGGGACTTGACCAGGTCGACGGTGTCCTCGATGTAGTCCTCGCGCATCTTCACGTCGCCGGCGAACGCGGTGACCTTCTTGCCGTCGCCGCCGAGCAGGGTGCCGCCGCGCATCTCCTCCTTGTGCTTCTCCTCGCCGTAGACGGGTGCGCCGGTGGTGGGGTCGACCAGGAAGGTGCGCACGGTCGTGTACCACATCTCGGTGCCGGTCTTGGCGACGGATTCCGCGGTGATGCCCTTGACCGGCATCTTCTTGGGGAAGGGCACCTTGGTCCAGGGGATGGTCTGCTCGAAGCGGTAGACGGTGACGCCGCGGAAGTCCTCGGTGTCCTTGTAGTGGATGGGGCGGGTGATGCGGGCGCGCGCGTCGTAGTACTCGTAGGACCGCTTCTCGGTCAGGAACGGCCACTTGAACTCGATGCCCTCGCGCTTGACCGCGTCGCCGTCGACGGATTCGCCGGTCGCGTGCACGGGTTCCTGGCTGTGCGCGTCGAAGATGTAGCGCTCGGGGATCTGGGAGACGAACTTGCCGTCGGGGCCCACGATGTAGCTGAGGCCGTCCCAGACGACGACGTCCCGTCCGGCGCTCTTCTCGATCTTGTCGGACTCCTCGACGTTGCCCTTGAGGGTCTGCACGACGGTGAGCTTGGGGACCTTCTTGGCCTGCATGGTGCCGTAGTCGACGAGGGTGGCGTTCTTCGCCTCCAGGACCATCGTCTGGTACTGGTTCGCCGGGATCTTCGCCAGGCGGGGGAACGCGTACCAGCGCATCAGCGGGGACATCGCCGTGAAGAACACGGCGAAGGCGAGCAGGATCAGGCTTGCCTTGCGGCGCATCTCGGCGGCCCTCCTCAACTACGATTTCGGGACAGGGGCGTTCGGGCGGTCACGGGTGCTCGGGGACGGTGGTGAGCAGGGGTTTCGGGGACGTCTCGCCCGCCGGGGAGCCGACCGCCGAGATGGTGATGACGAGGGCGAGGGCCGCGGCAAGACCGATCGCCGCCGCGATGAGGGCACGCATGTCCGGCCTCCCGAACCTGGATCTGATGGACCGTCAGGGCCTTGGGTCGGTGCACCGTAGCAATGCCGGGGACAGATGAGAACACGTTGGACGCGACCTGCCGCCGCGCACGCGCGAGCCCCCGGCCGATCGTCGGCCGGGGGCTCAAGTGCGCGGTGTGCGCCGGGGGTTACGACGCGGACGGGCTCGCGGACTCCGTGGGCGTTCCGGACGCGCCGTCGCTCGGGGTGTCGGTCGGTGCGGCCGTCACCTTCAGCTCGACGGTGAGCGTCGCGCCGCCCGTCGTGGTGACGCGCAGCAGGAACGTGCCGGTGGCGTCGTCCGCGTACAGCTTCGGGAGGGTGAGCAGGCCGTCGCTGTCGGTCTTGAGGCCCTTGAGGGTGCGGATCGTCTTGCCGTCCGCGTCCTTGAAGTAGGGGCCCGTCGTCGCCTCGGCCGGGTCGTCCGCGGCCTTGACGAGAGTGGCGCCGGCCGCGACGCCGTCGGCGACGGCGCCCTTGTACGTGGCCTTCACCGTCACGGCGTCGTCGAACGCGGCGCCCGCGGCGCAGGTGAGTTCCTTGTCGCTGGTGCGCGCCAGGGTGTCGGCCGCGCGCGCGGTGACCTTCGCCGTGTAGTCGAGGCCGGTCACGGAGCTGCCGACGACGGTGGCGCGGACCGTGAAGGCGCCGGTCTTCTCGCCCGCGGTCAGCTTCGGCGCGGTGGCCGTGCCGGCCGCGGTCGTGGTGACGACGGCGCTCGTGGTTCCGCCGGCGAACCGGGCGTCCGTGCCGCCGACGATCGTGAAGCGCACCTTCACCTTGGCGACGCCCTTGCCCGCCTTGTCCTTGGCCCGCACCTGGATCCGCTCGGCGAAGGCGTCGCCGGCCATCGCGCCGAGCGTGCCGGTGTCCGCGTCGGCCAGCTTGGTGACGGACTCGGTGGGGGTCGGCGTGGGCGTCTCCGACGGGTCGGACGGCTTGGAGGGCTTCGACGGCTTGGAGGGGTCCGACGGCTTCGACGGGTCGGACGGGTTCGGGCTCGGCGAGCCGCCGCCCGGGGTGGAGGGCGACGGGGACGGGCCGGGCGACGAGGTGGAGCCGCCGCTGGGGTGCTTGGGCAGCACGCCGGTGCCGTCGGGGACCTCGTGACTGCCCTTGCGGTAGTACTCCATCCAGCGCAGGACGGTGGCGAGGTAGTCCGAGGAGTTGTTGTAGCTGAGGATCGCCTTGTTCAGGTCCGTGGCGTTCGACAGGTCCCAGTCGTTGCGGCACAGGTAGTGGCCGGCGGCGAGAGCCGCGTCGTAGACATTGAAGGGGTCCTTCTTGCCGTCGCCGTTGCCGTCGCGGCCCGCCCACTCCCAGGTGGAGGGGATGAACTGCATGGGGCCGACGGCGCGGTCGTGAACCGTGTCACCGTCGTAGAGGCCACCGTCGGTGTCGGTGATCTTCGCGAAGCCGTTGCCGTCGAGGGGCGGGCCCTTGAGCTGGTTCTTCATCGTGCCGTTCGCGTCGACGTTGCCGCCGCTCGCCTGGCCCGACTCGACCTTGCCGATCGCGGCGAGCAGCTGCCAGCGCAGGTTGCAGCCCGGCTTGGACGACGCCAGCTCGGCCTCGGCCTTCTTGTACGCGTCCAGGACGGTGGCGGGGATGCCGGCCTCGGCCTCCCCCGTGCCTCCGCCGCCGGTGCCGGGCGACTCCGTCGGCGAGTCGGTGGGGCTGTCGAGCGGCGGGAGTTCGGTGTAGTAGTCGGGGCCCGACGCGGTGTCGGGGGTGGGGTCGGAGCTGTCGGAGCGGTCCGCCGCCGAGCGGCCGCTGTCGGTCTGCGGCGCGGTCACGCCCGGTGCCTGCGACGCGGAGAGAGCCGCCACCGCCGCGGCGGCGATCGCGGTCGTCATCACGCTCCTGCGCAGCCTCCTGCCGAAAACCGCCGCCATGCCGCGAACCCCTCCCGCAATCGCCCGTACCGGCCAGTGCGTCCGGTCCGCCCCGGGTCACGGAGCTTCGCGGCGCGCGCCGCACACTCCCCAGCGCACGGCCCCGCCGACACTACGACAACTTCCCTCGCACGGACACCCGTTCGTGCCCGCTTTAACCGTTTCATCAGCTAAGCGTCGCGCAGTGTTGTCGTACGCTTCGACGCCCACGTGCTCGTCGTCACTGCACGCTACCGAGTTTTTTGCGCCACCGAACCGCTGACTTGTTCCAGGGGGATCCTTGCCGTTCACCATCAGCCATGCCGCCGCCGTGCTGCCGTTCGTGCGGCGCGACGGATCGGGGCGGGGCCGGCTCGTACCGTCCCTGCTCGTGGCCGGGTCGTTCGCTCCGGACCTCACCTATTTCGCGGCGAGCGCGGTGCCGGGCGCCATGGAATTCGGCGCGTTCACGCACTCTTTCACCGGGGTGTTCACGGTGGACGCGCTGCTCGCGGTGGTCCTGCTCGCGCTGTGGCGGCTGGTGCGCGAACCACTGCTCGCCCTGCTGCCGGGGGCCGTGCGCGCCCGGGTGTGGACCGTGGCGCGCGGTCGTCCCGGGCGGGGACGCGCGTGGTGGCTGTGGTGGTACGTCTCGGCGGTGGTCGGCTCGCTCACGCACGTGGTGTGGGACGCGTTCACGCATCCGGACCGGTGGGGCATGCGGCTGCTGCCCGTGCTCGGCGAGAACATCGCCGGGTCGCCGCTCTACTGGTACGTGCAGTACGGGAGTTCGGCGCTGGCGCTCGTCGTGATCGGGGTGTTCGTGTGCTGGGCGGTGCGCGGCGCCGCCCCCTCGGACGGCCTGCCCGCGCCCGCCGCCCGGCAGCGGTGGCTCGCGCTCCTCGTGATCGGCGGGTGCGCGTGCGGCTGCGGGGCGGTGCGGGTGGTGCGCTGGCTGTCGTACGTGGACGAGGAGGGGCTCGCCTGGAAGCCGTGGGAGATCGTGCCGACCGTGTGCTTCGGCGCGGGCGCGGGTCTCGTCATCGGGCTGGTGCTGTACGCGCTGCTGCTGCGGGTACGGGGGCGGCGGGCCAGTCCGGACCTTCCTGACCTTCCTGGCCGGGCAGATCTTCCGGATCCGGAGCGTCCGGCGGAACCGAGCCGTCCGGGCGTTCGCTGATCTCGTCCGGCGGGGTGAGGCCGATCCCGGCGGCCCGCCCCTTGTTGAGGGCACGGTGGACGGCCTGCGCCACCCGTTCGACGGTGCGCACGCCGTAGGCCATCGACGGGTTGTCGTGGCTGAGCACGGCGATGCGGTAGGTGCGGCCCTGGCCGGTGAACGCGCCGATGCTGTGGATGCGCCAGCCGTGCGTGGCCCGCGGCAGCCAGCCGTTCTTGAGGTGGGCGCGCAGGCCGCGCGGCATCCCGGCGGGCACGCCCCAGCGCTGGCTCTTCTGCACCTCGCTCATCAGCTTCAGCCCGTACGCGCGTGATCCGGCCGTCAGGAACGAGCGACGGGCGGTGAGCGCGTTCAGCAGACGCAGTTGGTCGGCGGCCGTGGTGCGGGTCAGGCCCCAGTAGCCGTAGGGGCCGAGGAGGGTGCGGGTGGCGCCGGCCCGGGTCAGGGTCGTGCCGAGGCGGGTGCGGCCGAGGTCGTTCCACAGGCGGCTGGCGGCGGCGTTGTCCGACCTGCGGATCATGGGGCTGAGGTTGCCCCGCTCCCAGGCCGTCGGTCTCCGGCCCCGGCTCTGGGCCCGGTGCAGCGTGGCCTCCATCATCAGGACCTTCACGAGGGACGCCGCGTCGTAGCGGGTGCGCGGTGCGAGGGTGCAGTCGAGCCCGGTGCGGTCGTCGTGCACGGCGACCGAGACGCTCCCGCGCCGGCCGGCGAGCGCCGCCTTGATGTCGCGGGTGAGCTGCTTGGCGAGGGCCGGGTGCTTGGCGGCACGGCAGGCGGGCGCACGCGGGGCCGCTGCCGCGGTGGGGGTGGCGTTCAGCAGCGCGGCGACGACGAGGGCGGCCAGGGTGGCGCGGGTGCGGGGCTGTGACGGCATTGGCCCATCGTGCGGGGGCACTGCCGTGCGGGGCGCGGTGTGGGGGCTGAACGGGGGTGCCGCTTCACGCCTCGGCGGCGGGCGGCGGGGTCTCGTGCGCGGCTGCGGGCCGGTGAGGGCTGGTGGCGCCAGCGCCGTGGGGGTTTTGTTCAGTACGCGACTGACGGCCGGTGGGGCTTCTCGCGCAGTTCCCCGCGCCCCTGGAAGCGAGCTTCGCTCGCCCAGGGGCGCCTGAGATGAAGCTGCGCGCAGCGCATGCTTCAGGGGCGCGGGGAACTGCGCGACCAGCCACGACGAGAGCCGCACACGGCAACGCGACCCCAGCCGGGCAGACGGGAAGCGGGGCGGTAGCCGAGGTGCCGCCCCGCTGAAAGGTCCCGGTCGCCGGAGGCTAGTGCGCGGCGGACTCCCAGTCCGTGCCCAGGCCCACCGACACATCCAGCGGCGCGCGGAGCGCAACGGCGCCGGCCATCTCCCGCCGCACCAGCTGCTCCGCGACGGCAGCCTCCCCGGGCGCGATCTCCAGCACGATTTCATCGTGGACCTGGAGCAGCATCCGGGAGGAAAGACCGGCCTCGGTGAGCGCCTTGTCGACGTTCAGCATCGCGATCTTCACGATGTCGGCGGCGGTGCCCTGGATCGGCGCGTTGAGCGCCATGCGCTCGGCCATCTCGCGGCGCTGCCGGTTGTCCGAGTTCAGGTCGGGCAGATAGCGCCGGCGCCCGAGCACGGTCTCCGTGTACCCCGTGGCCCGCGCCTCGTCGACGACACGCCGAAGATAGTCCCGGACCCCGCCGAACCGCTCGAAGTACGTGTCCATCAGGCCTCGGGCCTCACCCGGGTCGATGTTCAGCTGGCCGGAGAGGCCGAAGGCGGACAGACCGTAGGCGAGGCCGTACGACATCGCCTTGATCTTGCGGCGCATCTCGGCGTCGACCTGGTCCCGCTCCACGCCGAACACCTGGGAGGCGACGGTGGTGTGCAGGTCCTCGCCGGAGGCGAACGCCGCGAGGAGGCCCTCGTCCTCCGAGAGGTGCGCCATGACGCGCAGCTCGATCTGGCTGTAGTCGGCGGTCATGAGCGACTCGAAGCCCTCGCCCACCACGAACCCGCGGCGGATGGCGCGGCCCTCGTCCGTGCGCACCGGGATGTTCTGCAGGTTCGGGTCCGTCGACGACAGACGGCCGGTCGCGGCCACCGTCTGGTTGAACGTGGTGTGGATGCGGCCGTCGGCGGCGATCGTCTTGATCAGGCCCTCGACCGTGACGCGGAGCTTGGCCTGCTCCCGGTGGCGCAGCATGATCACGGGCAGTTCGTGGTCGGTCTGCGTGGCCAGCCAGGCGAGCGCGTCGGCGTCCGTGGTGTACCCGGTCTTGGTCTTCTTCGTCTTCGGGAGGTCCAGCTCGCCGAAGAAGACCTCCTGGAGCTGCTTGGGCGAGCCGAGGTTGAACTCGTGCCCGACGGAGGCGTGGGCCTCCTTCACGGCCTGCTGGACGGCGCCAGCGAACATCTGCTCCATGGCCTCCAGGTGGGCGCGGTCGGCGGCGATGCCGTACCGCTCCAGGCGTGCGAGGAGCACGGAGGTGGGCAGCTCGATGTCGGTGAGCAGCTCGGCGGCGCCGACCTCCTTCAGCCGCGTACCGAACGCCTCTCCCAGGTCGAGGATGGCGCGGGCCTGCACCATGAGCGCGTCCGCCTCGGCCTGCTCGTCCTCCTCCGAGCCGAAGGCGAGCTGTCCGTCGGCGGCGCCGGCCGGGGCCAGCTCGCGGCCCAGGTACTCCAGGGACAGCGCGTCGAGCGCGAAGGAGCGGCGGCCCGGCTTGACCAGGTACGCGGCGAGCGCCGTGTCCATGGTGATGCCGTCCACGGTCCAGCCGTGCTCGGCGAAGACCCGCATCACGCTCTTGGCGTTGTGCAGCACCTTCGGCTTCGCCGCGTCGGCGAGCCAGGCGGCGAACGCCTTCTCGTCGGCCTCGTCCAGCGTGGTCGGGTCGAACCAGGCGGCCTCGCCGTCGGCGGCGGCGAGCGCGACCTCGGTGACGGAGCCGGTGCCCAGCGACCAGGTGTCGACGGAGGCGAGCCCGAGCACGGCCGTGGCGTGCTCGGTGAGCCACGGCGCGACCTCGCCGGTGGCCAGGACCGTGCCGTCCAGCTCGACGCCCGGCTCGGCCGGGGCCTCCTCGGCCTCGGCGGCGCCCGGGTCGACGGCGAACAGGCGCTCGCGCAGCGACGGGTTACGGATCTCCAGGGTGTCCAGGATCATCGCGATCGCGGTGCGGTCGTACGCCGCGCGCTCCAGATCGGCGACGGTGCTCGGCAGCTCGACGTCGCGGACCATCTCGGTGAGGCGGCGGTTGAGCTTCACGGCCTCGATGTGGTCCCGGAAGTTCTGCCCCGCCTTGCCCTTGACCTCCTCGGCGCGCTCGACGAGCTCGGCGAACGAACCGAACTGGTTGATCCACTTCGCCGCCGTCTTCTCACCGACGCCGGGGATGCCCGGCAGGTTGTCCGACGGGTCGCCGCGCAGTGCCGCGAAGTCCGGGTACTGGGCGGGGGTGAGGCCGTACTTCTCCTCGACCTTCTCCGGCGTGAACCGGGTCAGCTCGGAGACGCCCTTCGTCGGGTACAGCACCGTCACACGGTCCGAGACGAGCTGGAAGGAGTCGCGGTCGCCGGTGACGATGAGGACGTCGAAGCCCGCCGCCTCGGCCTGCGTGGCGAGCGTGGCGATGATGTCGTCGGCCTCGAAGCCGTCGACGGCGAAGCGCGGGGTGTGCATCGCGTCGAGCAGCTCGCCGATCAGCTCGACCTGGCCCTTGAACTCGTCCGGGGTCTTCGAGCGGTTCGCCTTGTACTCGGTGAACTCCTCGGACCGCCAGGTCTTGCGGGACACGTCGAACGCCACCGCGAAGTGGGTCGGCGCCTCGTCGCGCAAGGTGTTCGCCAGCATCGACGCGAAGCCGTAGATCGCGTTCGTCGGCTGGCCGGAGGCCGTCGTGAAGTTCTCCGCGGGCAGCGCGAAGAACGCGCGGTAGGCCAGCGAATGCCCGTCCATGAGCATCAGCCGGGGGCGCCCACCGGCACCGCTGTCCGCCGCCTTCGTCGCGGGGGCCGCCGTCTTCTTCGCCGTCTTCGCTGCTTTTTCTGCCACGTCCCCGATCCTGCCAGACCCCACTGACACTCCGGTCCACCCCGCCCGGCGGGCGGCCCTGTCGGACCTCCGTGCGAGGATCGGAGAGGTAGCTCACAGCACATCCGCAGGACCTCGCAGGACCGCTCGAAGGGGAGCCCGACATGGCCGGCAAGCCGCCCGCATCCGATCCGGTTCAGGACGCGCCGCAGGTCGTGGCGCCGCAGCACCACGCGGCCGGCCTGCCCGCCGTCAAGCACTCACTGAAGATGGCCCGCGAGCAGATGGGCGTGAAGCGCACCGCCCTCACCCTGCTGCGCGTCAATCAGAAGGACGGCTTCGACTGCCCGGGCTGCGCCTGGCCCGAGCCGGAGCACCGGCACGCGGCGGAGTTCTGTGAGAACGGGGCGAAGGCGGTCGCCGAGGAGGCCACGCTGCGCCGCGTGACGCCGGAGTTCTTCGCCGCGCACCCGGTGGCGGACCTGGCGACGCGCTCGGGGTACTGGCTGGGCCAGCAGGGCCGCCTCACCCACCCCATGTATCTCGCCGAGGGCTCCGCGCAGTACGAGCCGGTGACCTGGGAGCGGGCGTTCGACATCATCGGCGAGGAGCTGACCGCCCTGGCCTCCCCCGACGAGGCGGTCTTCTACACGTCGGGCCGTACGAGCAACGAGGCGGCGTTCCTCTACCAGCTCTTCGCCCGCGAGTTCGGTACGAACAACCTGCCCGACTGTTCGAACATGTGCCACGAGTCGTCCGGCTCGGCGCTCACCGAGACCATCGGCGTCGGCAAGGGCAGCGTCCTTCTCGAAGACCTCTACAAGGCGGACCTGATCATCGTGGCCGGGCAGAACCCGGGCACGAACCACCCGCGGATGCTCTCGGCGCTGGAGAAGGCCAAGGCGGGCGGCGCCCGCATCATCTCAGTGAACCCGCTGCCGGAAGCGGGCCTGGAGAAGTTCAAGAACCCGCAGACGCCGAAGGGCCTCACCAAGGGCGCCACGCTCACCGACCTGTTCCTCCAGATCCGCCTCGGCGGCGACCAGGCCCTCTTCCGCCTCCTGAACAAGCTGATCCTCGCCACGGAAGGCGCCACCGACGAGGCGTTCATCGACGGGCACACCCACGGCTTCGAGGAGTTCGCCGAGGCCGCCCGCGCCGCCGACTGGGACGAGACCCTGAAGGCGACCGGCCTGTCCCGCGCCGACATCGAGCGCACCCTGGAGATGGTCCTCGCCTCCAAGCGGACCGTCGTGTGCTGGGCGATGGGCCTGACCCAGCACAAGCACTCCGTGCCGACCATCCGCGAAGTGGTCAACTTCCTGCTGCTGCGCGGCAACATCGGCCGCCCCGGCGCCGGCGTCTGCCCGGTGCGCGGGCACAGCAACGTGCAGGGCGACCGCACCATGGGCATCTTCGAACGCCCCGCGCCCGCCTTCCTGGACGCCCTGGAGAAGGAGTTCGGCTTCGCACCGCCGCGCGAGCACGGCTTCGACGTCGTCCGGGCCATCCGCGCCTTGCGCGACGGCGAGGCGAAGGTCTTCTTCGCGATGGGCGGCAACTTCGTGTCCGCCTCCCCCGACACCGAGGTCACGGAGGCGGCCATGCGCCGCGCCCGCCTGACCGTCCACGTGTCGACGAAGCTGAACCGCTCGCACACCGTCACCGGCGCCCGCGCACTGATTCTGCCCACCCTCGGCCGCACCGAGCGCGACCTCCAGGGCAGTGGCGAGCAGTTCGTCACCGTCGAGGACTCCATGGGCATGGTGCACGCCTCACGCGGCCGCCTGGAGCCCGCGAGCCGCCACCTGCTGTCCGAGCCCGCCATCGTGACCCGGCTCGCCCGCCGCGTCCTGTCCGACTCGACGCTGCCCTGGGCGGAGTTCGAGAAGGACTACGCCACGATCCGCGACCGCATTGCCCGGGTGATCCCGGGCTTCGAGGACTTCAACACGCGGGTGGCCGACCCGGCCGGCTTCGCGCTCCCGCACGCCCCGCGCGACGAGCGCCGCTTCCCCACCGCCACCGGCAAGGCCAACTTCACGGCCGCGCCCGTCGAGTACCCGCACCTGCCCGAGGGCCGGCTGCTGCTCCAGACGCTGCGCTCGCACGACCAGTACAACACCACCATCTACGGCCTGGACGACCGCTACCGAGGGATCAAGAACGGCCGCCGGGTCGTCCTGGTCAACGCCGAGGACGCCAAGGACCTCGACCTCGCCGAGGGCGCCTACGTCGACCTGGTCGGCGAGTGGAGCGACGGCGTGGAGCGGCGCGCCCCCGGCTTCCGCGTCGTGCACTACCCGACGGCCCGCGGCTGCGCGGCCGCGTACTACCCGGAGACCAATGTCCTGGTGCCGCTGGACGCCACGGCGGACACCAGCAACACCCCCGCCAGCAAGTCCGTCGTGGTGCGCCTGGAACAATCCGGCACCGACTGAGCGTTCGCTCAGCGAGCGCGTGGCGGTAGGACGCGCCCGGACAGCCAGGAACGACGGACGGAGCAGGGCCCCATGGGCGAGCAGAACCAGGTGAAGTTCCCGCAAGAAGTCCTCGACGAGTACGCGGACTACGGCCTCGACCTGCAGGCGCTGTTCTCCGCGGGGCATCTCGGCACCCGGATGGGCATCCAGATCAAGGAGGCGTCGGCGGACCGCGTCGTCGCCACCATGCCCGTCGAGGGCAACACCCAGCCCTACGGCCTGCTGCACGGCGGAGCCTCCGCCGTGCTCGCCGAGACCCTCGGCTCGGTCGGCGCGATGCTGCACGGCGGCATCGGCCGGCTCGCCGTCGGCGTCGACCTGAACTGCACGCACCACCGCAGCGCCCGCTCCGGCCTCGTCACGGGCGTGGCCACGCCCGTGCACCGCGGCCGCACCACGGCCACGTACGACATCGTGATCACCGACGAGCAGGACAGGCGGGTCTGCTCGGCCCGCCTGACCTGCCTGCTCAAGGACGCCCCTATGACCGACTCGGCGCCACCGGCAGCGTGAGCGAGCCGTCCCCGGCGCGCACGGTCATCGTCGTGCCCGCCGGGTAGCGCAGCGTGTAGTCGTGGTCGGTGGAGATCAGGACCACACCGAGCCGGTGCCCGGCCTTGAACACGTAGTCCTCCGGCTGCAGATCCCACCGCAGCCGGTACTCCTTGCCCTCCACGACCTTGGACTGGTGGGCGAGGGAGTTCCGGTTCCGCGCGTCCAGCCAGCCCCGCGTCACGATCTTGTAGTCGGCGGTCTCGGTGGCGTGCTTCGCGCGGTACGCGCAGCCCGTCTCACCCGACAGCCCCGGCACCCCCTCCCCGTAGCAGACCTGCTGCGAGGTGTCGGTGACCGTGCCCGCGGTGGCGCGGGTGTCCCGCCCGTAGTCGACGAGCAGCGCCGTCACGTACGGCGAGGTGCCGGACAGCGAGGCGCGGATGTCGACCTCCGGCACCCCGTTGAGCCGGACGTCCCGGTCCAGGGCACCCGTCGTGTACGCGAGCCGGTTCGGGTTCGCCGCATCCGGCGACGTCACCAGCTGCTCGGCGGGGACGGTACGGCCCGCGTCGGTCAGCGACTGCACGGCCGTCGGGCCCGCGGACCGGCCGAGCGTGCCGTCGGCGCGCAGCCGCAGCGTCGTGTCGCGGGTACCGGCCGCCGGCCAGTCCGACTGCTGCTTCCAGCTGAAGTCGGGCTGCTCGACGTCGACCCGCGGCTCGCTCAGGACACCGTTGCGGATGCCGTAGAGCCAGTAGTCGAACCAGTGGTGGACCTGGCCGAGCCACTCCTCCATGCGCAGCGGCATCGGATTGGCGTGCCCGGCCTGGTGCAGCCACAGTTTGCGCGGCACGTGGTTCTTCTTCAGGGCCTCCCACAGCGCGCCCGCGTTCTTGGTCTTCACGTTCCAGTCGTTGAGCCCGTGGACGACGAAGACGCCCGCCTTGATCCTGCCGACGTCCTTGATGTAGTCGCGCTCGTCCCAGTACGCCGACCGGTCGCCCGTCACCCGGTCCTGATCGCGCTCCAGCGCGTCGAGCACCGGCTTGCAGATCTCCTGGTCGGCGCGCGAGTACACATACCTGGCGAGCACGTCGGTGTCCTCACCCTGATAGGTGCCGGGCGCCACGACACCGCCGTTCGCCCGGTAGTAGTCGTACCAGGAGGAGATCCCGGAGATCGGCACGATCGCCTTGAGGCCCTTGACGCCGGTGCTCGCGACGGCCGTCGGCAGCGTGCCGTTGTAGGAGATGCCCATCATCGCGGCGTTCCCGGTCGACCAGTCCGCCCGGACCTCCTTGCCGTCGAGGTCCCAGCCCTTGGCCCGGCCGCCCAGCCAGTCGACCGCGGCCTTCGCGCCCAGCGTCTCGTTGCGCCCGCCCGAGGTCGGACAGCCGGTGGAGCCGCCCGTACCGAGACTGTCGACCTGCGCCACCGCGTACCCGCGCGGCAGGAAGTAGTTGTCGTAGTAGCCGGAGTACGCGACCGCGGGACCGGTCAGCCCCGGCTTCGACGGCACGGGCCGGGCCTTCGCACCGGCGAGCGGAAGACCGTCCTCGTCGAGATCGACCCCATGGTTCGGGACATCGTTGCCACCGGCCCAGTAAGGGCTCGCCTCGATGATCGTGGCGACCTTCAGACCCGCCGAGTCGGTCTCCTTCGGCCGCAGGATCCGCATCCTGACGGTGTCCCGCCTGCCGTCGCCGTCGCTGTCGACCTCCGTGCGGACGTCGACCTCCTGATAGACGGCGTCCGCACGCGAGAAGACGGGCTGCGTCTCCTGTCCGGAGATCTTCAACTCCGCCCTGCCGGACGAATCTTGAGCGGCGTGCGCGGCCGGCGCCATCAGGGCGAGGACCAGCGCACCCGCCAGGGCGAGGACCGGTCCGCCGCGAGGTCTGCGACTGCCGGTGGTACGTGCGGATCTCACCATCGTGCCTCCTGGGCGCGGTAAGGGAGTTCACTCACGGGACGTGAGTCATTCCATCGCGCCGCCCACCGGCCCGCCAGTGGGCCTGACCCATGTACCGACCCGCACCGACATGGGCGGAACCGCCCACTCCGGCCTACCTTCCGGACATGACCGGCATCGGGCCCGTGGAGCCGTACGACCCCGACGACACATCCCGCCCCCGAACACCACTGCCACCCCTGCCACCCGGCGCCGCCGCCGACACCCTCGGTAGCGACGCACCACGCCTGCACGACCGCTGGACCGCACTGCCCCGACACCGGCGCCGACTGCTCGCACTCGGCGCCGCCGCACTCACCGCCACCCTCACCGGCGCCGCCCTGCTCCTGCCGACGCACCCCGGCGCCCCCGCCCCCGACCCCTGGCCCGCCCACGTGACCCACCTGAGGTACGACGGCCCGGCCACCGCCCGCGGCACCTTCGCGTTCACGGCGTACGTCGACCAGGGCAGTGCCGTGACGATCAGTCATATACAGCCCGGAACAGCACAGTTGACCGTCCACGTCACTCCGGACACACCCTTCACGGCAGCCCCGGGAGCACCGCGCGCGCTCCGCGTGCACATCGGCGTACGCAGCTGCGCCGCACTCCCCCACGCCCTCGACATGACCTATCTCGACGTCACCCTGCACAACCGACGAGGCCGGGAACGCCACAGCTTCATCTTCGTCGACCGCTATCCGCACGCCCTGCTCGACCACGTCCACACCGTCTGCCGCACCCCGCACACCACTCCAGGCCCGGACATGACCCCGTAACGAACTCACACAGCGGTAACAACCAGTTACCTCTGCCGCAACGAAGCAATGCGAAAGTCACGCGCCGTCCCCGCGCCCGGCGCGCCCCACCCCGGACGGACACAACCACCCGAACCCCCCACCACCCACCCGACCAAGATCACCTCAAGTCCCATGGAAGAACAGGGCGTTCTCGTCAAGCGATCTTTTCCGCGCCCGGCACATCCGCCCCAATCGCCCACACCGCACCCCGCCGAAACCGCCCCGGCATAACAAGAGCGTCACAGCCTCTCCCGCATCCACTCTCCACTCCCCCACCTGCGCTTATAGTCACGGCCAGTCACCGCGCCGCCGGGCGCGTCACTTGCACGGCCCTGTACCACCCCGTACGGCCCGGCGAGACACACGGCCCCCGACCAAAGGGCCGCGCCAGGGAGAGGATTGATCGTGCGACACCGTTCTCAGCTCATACTCACCGCAGTGCTCACGACCGGAGCACTCACGCTCACCGCCTGCGGATCGCGCGACGACAGCGGCGACAAGTCCGGCGACAAGAGCAACACCACCGTCGTCATCGGCGTGGACGCCCCCCTCAGCGGCGACCTGTCGGCCATCGGCATCGGCATCAAGAACTCCGTCGACCTGGCCGCCAAGACCGCCAACAAGAACAAGGAAGTTCCGGGCGTCACCTTCCAGATCAAGGCGCTCGACGACGTCGCGAACCCCTCCACCGGTGGCCAGAACGCCACCACCCTCGTGGGCAACAAGGACGTCCTCGGCGTCGTCGGCCCGCTGAACTCCAGCGTCGCCCAGTCGATGCAGAAGACCTTCAACTCCGCGAACCTCGTGGAGATCTCGCCCGCGAACACGGCCCCCGAGCTCACCCAGGGCGCCAACTACCTGAAGTCGAAGTCCCGCCAGTTCAAGTCGTACTTCCGCACCGCCACCACCGACGCCCTCCAGGGCCCGTACGCCGCGCAGTACGCGTACAACACCCTGAAGCTCAAGACGGTCTACTCCGTCGACGACAAGAAGACCTACGGCGCCGGTCTGGCCCGCACCTTCCGCACGGAGTTCGCCAAGCTCGGCGGCAAGGTCGTCGCCACCGACCACATCAACCCCGACGACCGCGACTTCGGCGCCATCGCCACCAAGATCAAGAACTCCAAGGCCGACTTCGTCTACTACGGCGGCGAATACCCGGCCGGCGCCCCGCTCTCCAAGCAGATCAAGGACGCCGGAGCCAAGATCCCGGTCATCGGCGGCGACGCCCTCCAGAGCGCCGACTACGTCAAGCTCGCCGGCAAGAACGCCGAAGGCGACTTCGCCACCTCCGTCGGCGCCCCGCCCGAGCAGCTCGACACCGCCAAGAAGTTCATCGCCGACTACAAGGCCGGCGGCTACAGCGACCCGTACGAGACCTACGGCGCCCTCTCCTACGACGCCGCCTGGGCCATCATCCAGGCCGTCAAGAGCGTCGTGAACGCCAACGACGGCAAGGTGCCCTCCGACGCCCGCGCCAAGATCGTGGAAGCCACCCAGAAGGTCTCCTTCAACGGCGTCACCGGCCAGGTCGCCTTCGACGAGTACGGCGACACCACCAACCGCACCCTGACCGTCTACCAGGTCAAGGGCGGCAAGCACACCCCGGTCAAGACCGGCGAGCTGGAGAAGTAACCCACCGCGACACCCCGCGGTAACCCTCTCCGGGATCACACCGCACCAGCCCACGGCGCGGGGGGCACCACAACAGCCCCCCGCGCCCTCGCACTTGAGACAACCTCGGAGGCCCAGCGGTGCACGATCTGCCGCAGCAGCTGGTCAACGGCCTGATCCTCGGAGCCCTGTACGGCCTCATAGCCGTCGGCTACACCATGGTCTACGGCATCATCCAGCTCATCAACTTCGCCCACGGCGAGATCTACATGATCGGCGGCTTCGGCGCCCTCACCATGTATCTCTGGCTCCCGGGCGGCACATCCCTCGCCATCGCCATGCCCCTCATGCTCCTGATGGGCATCGCCTGCTCCGTCGCCGTCGCCGTCGGCGCCGAAAGATTCGCCTACCGCCCCCTGAGAAACGCCCCACGCCTCGCCCCGCTCATCACCGCGATCGGCCTCTCCATCGCACTGCAGCAGGTCGTCTGGGCCTTCTACCCCGACGCCAAGGCCGACCGGACCTTCCCCCAGTTCTCCGGCGGACCCATCGACCTCGGCGCCTTCACCATCCAGCGCGGCGACCTCTTCCTCATCATCGCCGCCCCCGTCTGCATGGGCTTCCTCGCCTACTTCGTCGCCAAGACCCGCACCGGCCGCGCCATGCAAGCCACCTCCCAGGACCCGGACACGGCCCAGCTCATGGGCATCAACACCGACCGGATCGTCGTCACCGCCTTCGCCATCGGCGGCGCCTTCGCCGCCGTCGCCGCCATGGCCTACGGCCTCAAATACGGCCAGGTCGGCTTCAAGATGGGCTTCATCGCCGGCCTGAAGGCCTTCACCGCGGCCGTCCTCGGCGGCATCGGCAACATCTACGGCGCCATGATCGGCGGCCTCGCCCTCGGCCTCGCCGAAGCCCTCGCCACCGCCTACATCCAGGACATCCCCGGCATGGAACTCCTCGGCGGCGGAGCCTGGAAAGACGTCTGGGCCTTCGTCCTCCTCATCCTCGTGCTCCTGCTGCGCCCCCAGGGCCTGCTCGGTGAGCGCGTCGCGGACAGGGCGTGATCACGATGACCGACACCACGACCACCACCGCGGGCAAAGCGGCGCCGCACAGCGCCCTCCTCCCCCTGCCCGAGAAGATCGCCCGCTACGGCACCGCCGCCGGCGCGGTCATCACCGCCGCGGCCACCTTCATGGCATGGACCTGGACCGCCGAATTCCCCGGCGACCTCACCGTCACCGGCTACCCCGGCGGCCTCCAGGTCCTCACCCTCACCGGCGCGGTCATCACCCTGCTGCTGGCCCTCTCCGCCCTCGGCATCCGCGGACTGCGCTGGCTCACCCCCGGCGGCAGCACCGCCCCCACCCTGCTCTTCGCACTCGGCACCCTCGGCACCACCGGCTACACCATGGGCGCCATCAGCTACCGGCTCGGCGGCGTCGTCAACCTCGAACCCGGAGCCTGGGCAGCCGGCATCGCCGCACTCCTCACCGCCGTGTGCGCACTCGGCCTCCCCGCCGACGAAGCGGACCTCGACGCCACCGACGCCTGGGGCCGATTCCGCAACACCCTCAAGGCACCCCCGGCCCGCCCCGCCGCCCGCACCCTGCCGGCCTGGGTCGAGATCATCATCATCGCCGTCGCCTTCGGCATCGCCCTCTACGTCTTCACGTACGGCATCGACACCGAGTACGTCGAACTCTTCACCGGCTACCTGATCCTGGTCCTCTTCGGCGGACTCGCCCTGACCAAGACCGGACTGCCCTCGCGCCTCACCGCGCTCACCGTGAAGCACCGCACCATCGCGCTCACCGCGGCCTTCGTCGCCGCCGCCGCGTTCCCCTTCACCCAGACCAACGACACCTACACCAACGTCGCCGCGAACATCCTGGTCTTCGCCACCGTCGCCCTCGGCCTCAACGTCGTCGTCGGCCTCGCCGGACTCCTCGACCTCGGCTACGTCGCCTTCCTCGGCGTCGGCGCCTACGCCGCGGCCCTCGTCTCCGGATCCCCGGACTCCACCATCGGCGTCCACTTCCCCTTCTGGGCCGCCGTCCTCACCGGCGCGGGCGCCTCCCTGGTCTTCGGCATCGTCATCGGCGCCCCGACCCTGCGACTGCGCGGCGACTACCTCGCCATCGTGACGCTCGGCTTCGGTGAGATCTTCCGCATCACCATGAACAACCTGGACGGCGACTCCGGGCCCGACATCACCAACGGCCCCAACGGCATCCCGAACATCCCCGACCTCGAGATCTTCGGGTTCAACCTCGGCGAGACCCACACCGTCCTCGGCGTGGACCTCGGCCGGTTCGCCAACTACTACCTGCTGATGCTCTTCTTCACGATCATCGTCGTGACCGTCTTCCGCCGCGCCGGCACCAGCCGCATCGGCCGCGCCTGGGTAGCCATCCGCGAGGACGAGACCGCAGCACAGGCCATGGGCATCAACACCTTCCGCCTCAAGCTCCTCGCCTTCGCCCTCGGCGCCTCCCTCGCCGGCATGGCGGGCACCGTCCAGGCCCACGTCCAGTACTCCGTCACCCCCGACCAGTACAAGTTCGTGGAGAACGCGCCGCCCAACTCCGCCTTCCTGCTCGCCGCCGTCATCCTCGGCGGCATGGGCACGGTCAGCGGACCGCTCGTCGGCGCCGCCCTGCTCTACCTCATCCCCGCCAAGCTCCAGTTCATCGGCGAGTACCAGCTCCTGCTCTTCGGCGTCGCACTCATCCTGCTGATGCGCTTCCGCCCCGAGGGCCTCATCGCCGACCGCCGCAAGCAGCTCGAATTCCACGAGACCGACCAACTCGACGTGCCAGAACAACGCTTGCCCGAAGAACCGGCCGTCACCAAGGCTGGGGCGTGACCACCATGACGACCACCACGACCACCACCAAGGCCGTCCTCGAAGCCACCGGCGTCACCATGCGCTTCGGCGGCCTCACCGCCGTCCGCGACGTCAACCTCACCGTCGGCGAAGGCGAGATCGTCGGCCTGATCGGCCCCAACGGCGCAGGCAAGACCACCTTCTTCAACTGCCTCACCGGCCTCTACGTCCCCACCGAGGGCAAGGTCTCCTACAAGGGCACCGTCCTGCCGCCCCAGCCCCACCTCGTCACCCAGGCAGGCATCGCCCGCACCTTCCAGAACATCCGCCTCTTCGCCAACATGACCGTCCTGGAGAACGTCCTCGTCGGACGCCACACCAGGACCAAGGAAGGCCTCTGGTCCGCCCTCCTGCGCGGCCCCGGCTTCAAGAAGGCGGAGCGGGCCTCCGAGGAACGCGCCATGGAACTCCTGGAGTTCACCGGCCTCGCCAAGAAGCGCGAACACCTCGCCCGCAACCTCCCCTACGGCGAACAGCGCAAGCTCGAGATCGCCCGCGCCCTCGCCAGCGACCCCGGACTCCTCCTCCTCGACGAGCCCACCGCCGGCATGAACCCCCAAGAGACGCGCGCCACCGAAGAACTGGTCTTCGCCATCCGCGACCAGGGCATCGCCGTCCTCGTCATCGAGCACGACATGCGCTTCATCTTCAACCTCTGCGACCGCGTCTCCGTCCTCGTCCAGGGCGAGAAGCTCGTCGAGGGCACCAGCGACGTCGTCCAGGGCGACGAACGCGTCATCGCCGCCTACCTCGGCACCCCCTTCGAAGGCGCCCCCGAGGACTCCGCCATCGAAGAGGTCCAAGCAGCCGAAGCAGCAGACGCAGCCGAAGGGAACGACCAGTGACCGCACTTCTGGAGGTCGAGGACCTCAAGGTCGCCTACGGCAAGATCGAAGCCGTCAAGGGCATCTCCTTCAGCGTCGAGGAGGGCCAGGTCGTCACCCTCATCGGCACCAACGGCGCCGGTAAGACCACCACCCTGCGCACCCTCTCCGGCCTGCTCAAGCCCCTCAGCGGCAAGATCACGTTCGCCGGCACCCCGCTCAACGCGGTCCCGGCCCACAAGATCGTCTCCATGGGCATCGCGCACTCCCCGGAAGGGCGCCGCATCTTCCCGCGCCTGACCATCGCCGAGAACCTCCAGCTCGGAGCGTTCCTGCGCAAGGACACGGCAGGCATCCAGAAGGACATCGAGCGCGCCTACGACCTGTTCCCCATCCTGGGCGAACGGCGCAAGCAGGCCGCCGGCACCCTCTCCGGCGGCGAGCAGCAGATGCTCGCCATGGGCCGGGCCCTCATGTCCCAGCCCAAGCTCCTCATGCTCGACGAGCCCTCCATGGGCCTCTCCCCGATCATGATGCAGAAGATCATGTCCACGATCGCCGAGCTGAAGTCCCAGGGCACGACCATCCTCCTGGTCGAACAGAACGCCCAGGCAGCCCTGTCACTCGCCGACCAGGGACACGTCATGGAAGTCGGCTCCATCGTCCTGTCCGGCACCGGCCAGGACCTCCTCCACGACGAATCGGTCCGCAAGGCCTACCTCGGCGAGGACTGACACTCCTGGTACGTGAATGAGGCCCGCGCCCCTCTCCGGGGGCGCGGGCCTCATTCACGTACTCACATACCAGGGGGCTCCGAATCAGCCCTTCGCGGCCTTCTTCTCCGCCGCGTCCTCGATGACCGCCTCGGCGACCTGCTGCATCGACAGCCGACGGTCCATCGACGTCTTCTGGATCCAGCGGAACGCCGCCGGCTCGGTCAGGCCGTACTCCGTCTGCAGAACCGACTTCGCCCGGTCCACCAGCTTCCGCGTCTCCAGGCGCTGGGTGAGGTCCGCGACCTCCTTCTCCAGCGTCTTCAGCTCCGTGAACCGCGAGACGGCCATCTCGATCGCCGGGACGACATCGCTCTTGCTGAACGGCTTCACCAGGTACGCCATCGCACCGGCGTCCCGCGCCCGCTCGACGAGGTCGCGCTGCGAGAACGCCGTGAGCATCAGCACCGGGGCGATCGACTCCTCGGCGATCTTCTCCGCCGCGCTGATGCCGTCCATCTTCGGCATCTTCACGTCGAGGATCACCAGGTCGGGCTTGTGCTCACGGGCCAGCTCGACGGCCTGCTCACCGTCACCGGCCTCGCCCACGACGGTGTAGCCCTCTTCCTCAAGCATCTCCTTGAGGTCGAGGCGGATCAGGGCCTCGTCCTCGGCGATGACGACACGGGTCGTCAGCGGCGGGACGTGCGACTTGTCGTCGTCGGCGGCGTCAGCGGGCTGGGTCGACTCGGGGCCGGTCACGGGGGCGCTCCTTGTTATGCAGGGCTGAGTACTGCTCCCAAGAGCCTACCTAGCTGTTGTAAAGTGGTGGAGCAGCGGGTCGAGGAATTCCTTTGATTCGCAGGAGCTCCGGTAGCCCAATCGGCAGAGGCCATCGTCTCAAACACGATCCAGTGTGGGTTCAAGTCCCACCCGGAGCACTTTTCCTTCGATTCGAAGGTCACTATCAACAAGCGGATGATCACGTTCTCGTGAACATCCGCTTTTTGCTGTGCACCGGGCAGCCCCCTCTCACACGCTGCTCACATGTACGACATGAGCACGCGCAAGCAGGCGCTCGCGCTGGTCGCGCAGGGCCGCAGCCTGAACTCGGTCAGCAAGGAGACCGGGGTCTCACGGGCTGCCATCCGCTCCTGGCAGGAGCGTCTCGAACCGCTCGACCGGAACCGATCGGTGCCGTGCCCGAGATGCGAGGGAACGCCACGGCCTCCCGAAGACCCGGCTGCGTACTCCTACCTGCTCGGCCTCTATCTCGGCGACGGATGCATCAGTCATTTCCGCCGCGGCACGTACTTCCTGCGCATCGCCTGCGCCGACGCCTGGCCCGGCCTCATCGATCTGTGCGCCGAGGCCGTACAGATCGCGCGCCCCGCCAACAAGGTCTTCCGCGTCCAGCGGCAGGGCTGCCAGTACGTGACCTGCTACAGCAACCACTGGCCCTGCCTCTTCCCGCAGCACGGTCCCGGCAAGAAGCACGACCGCACCATCACGCTCGCTCCCTGGCAACAGGAGATCGTCGACGCGTTCCCATGGGAGTTCGTCCGGGGTCTGATCCACTCCGACGGATGCCGCATCACCAACTGGACCACGCGCATCATCGGCGGGAAGCCGAAGCGCTATGAGTACCCCCGCTATTTCTTCACCAACCTGTCCGCCGACATCATCGGCCTCTTCACCGACACCCTCGACGCGGTCGGTGTCGCCTGGAAGCAGGCCAACAGCCGGAACATCTCCATCGCCCGCAAAGAAGCCGTGGCCCTCCTCGACCACCACGTAGGCCCCAAACACTGACCCCGCACCGCCCGCCCGCAATAGGACGCGTCACACCACCCCCACCCACCCCCTGGGACCCGCCCCAAAATCCCCGCCGGCCATTGACCGCCCCTTCCCCCTCCGAGGATGTTCGGGATCACAACAGCCCCGCCGTCCGAAGAGGTACGCATGAGCCCGATCAACCGGCGCCGTTTCGTCGCCGCAGCGGCCGGTGCCGCCGCCGCTGCCGTCGCCGTGAGCCCCGAGTCGGCTTTCGCCGCGCAGCAGCACGACCCGGCCCCGTCCGACACGGGCGATTTCGAGGCCGCCGACAGAGGATTCGTCGCCGCGCTGACGCCGGGTGTCGTGAAGAACGCGGACGGCAAGGTGGTGTGGGACAACGACGCGTACGCCTTCCTGAAGAAGGACGCGCCGAAGACCGCGAACGGCAGCCTGTGGCGGCAGTCTCAACTGGCCAGCAGGCAGGGGCTGTACAAGGTCACGGACCGGATCTATCAGGTCCGTGGGCTCGACCTCTCCAACATGACGATCGTCGAGGGCGACACCGGCATCATCGTGATCGACCCGCTGATCTCGGCGGAGACGGCCGCGGCGGCGCTGAAGCTGTACCGGGATCACCGGGGTGAGCGGAAGGTGACCGCTCTGATCTACACGCACCCCCATGTGGATCACTTCGGTGGTGCGTACGGGGTGCTGCCGGAGGGGGCCGGGGAGGTGCCGGTGGTGGCGCCGGAGGGGTTCCTGGAGCACGCGGTGTCGGAGAACGTGTACGCGGGTACGGCGATGACGCGCCGGTCGGCGTACATGTACGGCGCGCATCTGCCCAAGTCGGCGAAGGGGCAGATCGGTTGTGGTCTCGGGCAGAGCGTGTCGCTGGGGACCGTCGGGCTGATTCCGCCGACGAAGAGCATCACGCGGACGGGGCAGGTCGAGACGTTCGACGGGGTGGCGGTCGAGTTCCAGATGACGCCGGGGACGGAGGCTCCGGCGGAGATGAACTTCGTCTTTCCGGGTCTGCGGGCGGTGTGCATGGCGGAGAACGCGACGCACACGATGCACAACATCATCACGTTGCGTGGTGCGCAGGTACGGGATGCTCGGGAGTGGGCGCGTTATCTGGGCGAGTCGATCGACCTGTTCGCGGGGCGGGTGGATGTGGCGTTCGCGTCGCATCACTGGCCGACGTGGGGTGGTGACGAGATCGGTGAACTGCTGGCGTCGCAGCGGGACTTGTATGCGTACATGCATGATCAGACGTTGCGGATGATCAATGTCGGGATGACGGGCAGGGAGATCGCGGAGGCGATCGAGTTGCCGCCGGCGTTGGACGTGTGGGCGAACCGGGGGTATTACGGGTCGCTGTCGCACAACGTGAAGGGGATCTATCAGCGGTACATGGGGTGGTTCGATGCCAATCCCGCGCATCTCTGGGAGCATCCGCCGGTCGACGAGGCGAAGCGGTATGTGAAGGCGATGGGTGGTCGTTCGGCGACGATCGCGAAGGCGAAGGGGTTCGAGCGGGAGGGGGATCTGCGGTTCGCGGCGACGTTGTTGAACCATGTGGTGTTCGCGGATCCGGAGGGTCGGACCGCGAAGAGGGAACTCGCGCGGATTTATACGAAGTTGGGTTATGCGTCCGAGAACGCGGCCTGGCGGAATTTCTATCTGACCGGTGCCCTGGAGCTTACTGAGGGTGTGCGGGCGGGTGAGTCGTCGACGGTGGGGCCGACGATGATGATGGCTTTGAGTATCGACCAGTTGATTGATTCGGTGGCGATTCGGATCAATGGGCCGAAGGCGTGGGATCTGAAGGTTCGGATGGACTGGAGTTTTCCGGCGCTCGGTGTGGTGTATCACCTGACGGTGCGGAACGGGGTGCTGACGTACCGGAGTGACAAGGCGGCCGATCCGGATGCCGGTGTGACGCTGTCGATGAGCAAGGCGCAGTTGCTGGCGTTGTTGGGTGGCAAGGGGCTCGGTGACATCGAGGTGTCGGGGGACGCGTCGTTGTTGGGGAAGGTGTTGGCGGTCGTGGAGAAGCCGGATGCGGATTTCGCGATCGTGACGCCGTAGGGCCCCGCAAGACGCTTGAGGGCCGCCCCTGTGTCGCTCGGGGCGGCCCTCAACCTCGTACAGAAGTCTGGCTACTTGGGGCTGTCGTCCTCGCCGATGTGGTGGACGCGGACCATGTTCGTCGAGCCGGAGACGCCGGGCGGGGAGCCGGCGGTGATGACGACGATGTCGCCCTTCTTGCAGCGGCCGATCTTGAGGAGCTGGTCGTCGACCTGGGCGACCATGGCGTCGGTGGAGTCGACGTGCGGGCCGAGGAAGGTCTCTACGCCCCAGGTGAGGTTGAGCTGGGAGCGGGTCGCGGAGACGGGGGTGAAGGCGAGGAGCGGGATGGGTGAGCGGTAGCGGGAGAGGCGCTTGACGGTGTCGCCGGACTGAGTGAAGGCGACGAGGAATTTGGCGCCGAGGAAGTCGCCCATTTCGGCGGCGGCGCGGGCGACGGCTCCGCCCTGGGTGCGGGGCTTGTTGCGGTCGGTGAGGGGCGGGAGGCCCTTGGCGAGGATGTCCTCTTCGGCGGCTTCGACGATGCGGCCCATGGTTTTGACCGTCTCGATGGGGTATTTGCCGACGCTGGTCTCGCCGGAGAGCATGACGGCGTCGGTGCCGTCGATGACGGCGTTGGCGACGTCGCTCGCTTCGGCCCTGGTGGGGCGGGAGTTGTCGATCATCGAGTCGAGCATCTGGGTGGCGACGATGACCGGCTTGGCGTTGCGCTTGGCGAGCTTGATGGCGCGCTTCTGGACGATCGGCACTTGTTCGAGGGGCATTTCGACGCCGAGGTCGCCGCGGGCGACCATGATGCCGTCGAAGGCGGCGACGATGTCCTCGATGTTGTCGACGGCCTGGGGTTTTTCGACCTTCGCGATGACGGGGAGGTGGCGGCCTTCCTCGGTCATGATGCGGTGGACGGCATCGATGTCGCGGCCGCTGCGGACGAAGGAGAGCGCGATGACGTCGGCTCCGGTGCGCAGGGCCCAGCGGAGGTCTGCTTCGTCCTTGTCGCTGAGGGCGGGGACGGAGACGGCTACGCCGGGGAGGTTGAGGCCTTTGTGGTCGGAGACCATGCCGCCTTCGACGACCTGGGTGTGGACGCGGGGGCCGTCGACTTCGGTGACTTCGAGGCTGACTTTGCCGTCGTCGACGAGGATGCGCTCGCCGGGGGTGACGTCTTCGGCGAGGCCGCTGTAGGTGGTGCCGCAGCTCTGGCGGTCGCCTTGTGCGCCGTCTTCGACGGTGATGGTGAACCGGTCCCCGCGTTCAAGGAGTACGGGTCCTTCGGTGAAGCGGCCGAGGCGGATCTTCGGGCCTTGAAGGTCGGCGAGGACGCCGACGCTGCGGCCGGTCTCGTCGGAGGCCTTTCGCACGCGCTGGTAGCGCTCCTCGTGTTCGGCGTAGGTGCCGTGGCTGAGGTTGAGGCGGGCTACGTCCATTCCGGCTTCTACGAGTGCCTTGATCTGCTCGTACGAGTCGGTGGCGGGGCCCAAAGTACAGACGATCTTTGCTCGGCGCATGGTTCGAGCCTAGGCCCTACCGGTGGGTAGGTAATTGGATGGGTATGACTACTCAACGTCCTTTGCGTGAAGGGTTATTGACAAGCGCCGCTATTTTTTGAATTTGCGCGGCATGCTGCTCTGATGAGCATTCTGTTGGCTCATTGCAGGTGGGGTGGGTGAAGGGTGAAGCGGGCGTTGACGGCGGCGTGGATGTGCTGGCGTTCGGGTTCGAGGTCGAGGGCGGGCGGGGTGTCGTCGACGGCGCCGCGGACCATGGCGGCGCGTGACATGCCGTAGGACATGGGGCGGTGGGTGTCCTCGGCGCCGGTGTCGGCGAGTTCGACGAGGGCGGCGAGGGTGGTGCCGAGCGCCTCGGCGTATTCGCGGGCGCGCTGGACGGCTTCGCGGACGGCCTGTTGGCGGGCCGCGGCGTGGACGGGCGAGGTGGGGCGGAGGGACCAGAGGGGGCCGTCGACGCGGGTGAGGTCGAGGTCGGCGAGGCGGGTGGTGAGTTCGCCGAGGGCGGTGAAGTCGGTGAGGTGGGCGGTGAGGTGGACGCGGCCGTGGTAGGTGCGGATGCGTTCGCCGCGGCCGTGTTTGGTGAATTCGGGGGTGAGGGAGAAGGCGCCGGTTTCGAGTTTCTCGACCGCTTCTCCGTAGGACTTCACGAGGTCCAGGGTGGTGGTGTTGCGGCGGGTGAGGTCGTCGAGGGCGGTGCGGCGGTCGGTGCCGCGGGCGCTGACGGTGATGCCGATGCGGGCGAGTTCGGGTTCGGCTTCGAGGTGGGCTTCGCCGCGGACGGCCAGGCGGGGGGCTTCGGGGGTGCCGTAGGGCACGCTCGGGTTGAGGGTGTCGTTCGGGTCGTCGTGGGTCATGGGTCCCACTTTGGCACCGTACGTGTGCGGGGTTCGTGTTTGGCGGCGGGTCACCAGATAGAAACCTGCGGGGGCTGTTGCGCAGGGGGGTGGCTGGGCCAGAATCTACGCGCGTTGCCACTGTTGGTGCACGTACGAAGGTACGAACGTCCCTGTAGGTCAGGAGCTCTTCCATGCCGTTGAACCGCAGATCCTTCCTGGGCAAGTCCGCCGCGACCGGTGCCGGTGCGGCGCTGGCCGGTGCGGTGGCCGCGCCGTCCGCGCAGGCGCACTCCCACCGGCCGCCCAAGAAGCAGAAGCGGTATTCGTTCACCGTCATGGGGACGACGGATCTGCACGGGCATGTCTTCAACTGGGACTACTACAAGGACGCCGAGTACCAGGACTCGGCGGGCAACGCCACGGGTCTGTCGCGGATCTCGACGCTGGTGCAGCGGATCCGTAAGGAGAAGGGCCGGGACAACACGCTGCTCATCGACGCCGGTGACACGATCCAGGGCACGCCGCTGACGTACTACTTCGCGCGCGTGGACCCGATCACGGCGGCGAACGGTCCGGTGCACCCGATGGCGCAGGCCATGAACGCGATCGGGTACGACGCGGCGGCGCTCGGCAACCACGAGTTCAACTACGGCATCGACACGCTGCGCAAGTTCGAGTCGCAGCTGCGCTTCCCGCTGCTCGGTGCGAACGCGGTGGACGCGAAGACGGAGAAGCCGGCCTTCAAGCCGTACGTCATCAAGAAGATGCGCACGCCGCACGGCAAGGACGTGAAGGTGGCGGTCCTGGGGCTGACGAACCCGGGTATCGCGATCTGGGACAAGGCGTATGTGCAGGGTGTGCTGAAGTTCCCGGGGCTCGAGGAGCAGGCGGCCAAGTGGGTGCCGAAGCTGCGGTCGATGGGTGCGGACGTCGTGATCATCTCGGCGCACTCGGGTGCCTCGGGGACGTCGTCGTGGGGTGACCAGCTGCCGTACGTGGAGAACGCGGCGGCGAGCGTGGCGGCGAAGGTGCCGGGTATCGACGCGATCCTGGTCGGGCACGCGCATGTGGAGATCGCGCAGCAGTTGGTGACGAACGAGAAGACGGGCCGGACGACGGTCCTCGCGGAGCCGCTGTGCTACGCGGAGCGGCTGGCGCAGTTCGACTTCGAGCTGGTGTGGGAGAAGGGCCGCTGGTCGGTCGAGTCGGTGTCGTCGAAGCTGCTGAACTCGAACACGGTGGCGGACGACCCGAAGATCACGAAGTTGCTGAAGGCCGACCACGACCTGGTGGTGAAGTATGTGAACCAGGTGGTCGGGCAGGCGACGACGACGCTGACGACGGAGGACGCGCGTTACAAGGACGCGCCGATCATCGACCTGATCAACAAGGTGCAGGCCGATGTGGTGACGGACGCGTTGAAGTCGACGAGTTACGCGTCGCTGCCGGTGCTGTCGCAGGCCTCGCCGTTCTCGCGTACGTCGGAGATCCCGGCCGGTGATGTGACGATCCGGGATCTGTCGAGCCTGTACGTGTACGACAACACGCTGGTCGCGAAGTTGATGACGGGTGCGCAGGTGCGGGCGTACCTGGAGTACTCGGCGCAGTACTTCGTGCAGACCGCGGCGGGTGCGGCGGTGGACGTGGAGAAGCTGACGAACGCGGACAACCGGCCGGACTACAACTACGACTATGTGTCGGGGCTCGCGTACGACATCGACATCGCGCAGCCGGCCGGTTCGCGGATCAAGAACGTGAAGTTCGACGGTGCGGACCTGGACGACGCGGCGCAGTTCGTGTTCGCGGTGAACAACTACCGGGCCAATGGCGGTGGCGCGTTCCCGCACGTGGCGTCGGCGCAGGAGCTGTGGTCGGAGTCGATCGAGATCCGTACGCGGATCGCGGAGTGGGTGACGGCGAAGGGCGTCCTCGACCCGGCCGATTTCGCGTCGGTGGACTGGAAGCTGACGCGGGACGGGACGCCGGTGTTCTAGCCCTGGAGTTTCACCATGGTGCCGCGCTCCCCCGCCTGGTTCGGTACGGGCCGGGGGGCGCGGTTTTCGTCGGCTAGGAGGCCGAAGCTGGTGAAGGCGGTGCGCCGGGGCTGCGGGTAGGGGTCCTTGCCGGTGAGGGAGTTGAGGATGGTGGCGCTGCGCCACGCGGCGAGGCCGAGGTCGGGGGCGCCGACGCCGTGGGTGTGCCGCTCGGCGTTCTGTACGTAGACGTGGCAGCCGGTCGAGGCGACGGAGTCGTCGAGGACGAGGCGGAAGTGTTCGTCGACGCGGGGGCGTTCGGCGGAGTCGCGGCGGATGTAGGGGTCGAGTCCGGCGAGCATCTGGCCGAGGGGTCGTTCGCGGTAGCCAGTGGCGAGGACGACGGCGTCGGTGGTGAGGCGGGAGCGGGTGCCCTGCTGGCGGTGTTCGAGGTGGAGTTCGACCTTGGTGGTGGCGACGCGGCCCGCGGTGCGGACGCTGACGCCGGGGGTGAGGGTGGCGTCGGGCCAGCCGCCGTGCAGGGTGCGCTGGTAGAGCTCTTCGTGGATGGCGGCGATGGTGTCGGTGTCGATGCCCTTGTGGAGCTGCCACTGGGCGGGGACGAGGCGGTCGCGTTCGCGCTCGGGCAGGGCGTGGAAGTAGCGGGAGTAGTCGGGGGTGAAGTGTTCGAGGCCGAGTTTGCTGTATTCCATGGGCGCGAAGGCCTCGGTGCGGGCGAGCCAGTGGATCTTCTCGCGGCCCGCGGGGCGGTTCTTGAGGAGGTCGAGGAAGACCTCGGCGCCGGACTGGCCGCTGCCGATGACGGTGACGTGGTCGGCGGCGAGGAGGCTGTCGCGGTGGGTGAGGTAGTCGGCGGAGTGGATGACGGGGACGCCCGGGGCTTCGGCCAGCGGCCTGAGGGGTTCGGGGACGAAGGGTTCGGTGCCGACGCCGAGGGTGACGTTCTTCGTGTAGGTGCGGCCGAGTGCTTCGGCTTCTCCGTCGGCGTCGAGCTGGGTGTAGTCGACCTCGAAGAGGCTGCGGTCGGGGTTCCAGCGGACGGCGTCGACCTGGTGGGAGAAGTGCAGTCCCGGCAGGTTCTCGCTGACCCAGCGGCAGTAGGCGTCGTACTCGGCGCGCTGGATGTGGAAGCGCTCGGCGAAGTAGAACGGGAAGAGGCGCTCGCGGGTCTTGAGGTAGTTGAGGAACGTCCACTGGCTGGTCGGGTCGGCGAGGGTCACCAGGTCGGCGAGGAAGGGGACTTGGAGGGTGGTGCCGTCGATGAGCAGGCCGGGGTGCCAGTGGAAGGCGGGGCGCTGTTCGAAGAAGGCGGTGTCGAGTTCGGTGAGGGGGTACGCCAGGGCGGCGAGGGAGAGGTTGAAGGGGCCGATGCCGATGCCGACGAGGTCGCGGGGTGCTTCGGTGGGCGGGGCGGGAGGCGGGGTGGGCGCGGCGCTCATCGGGGGGTGCGTCCTTCCACCAGTTTCAGCAGGGCGCTGAGGTCGTCGGGGGTGGTGTGCGGGTTGAGCAGGGTGGCCTTGAGGTAGAGCTGTCCGTCCATGCGGGCGCGGCCGAGGACGGCGCGGCCCTCGGTGAGGAGGGTGCGGCGGGTGGTGGCGAGGTGTTCGTCGGTGGCGCCGGTGGGGCGGAAGAGGACGGTGGAGAGGGTGGGGGTGTCGTAGAGCTCCAGGTCGGGGTGGGTGTCGACGAGGTGCGCCAGGTGGTGGGCGAGGTCGATGACGTGGTCGACGAGGGCGCCGATGCCGGTGCGGCCGAGGGCTTTGAGGGTGACGGCGGTCTTGAGGATGTCGGGGCGCCGTGTGGTGCGCAGGGAGCGGCCGAGGAGGTCGGGCAGTCCGGCTTCGGTGTCGTCGTCGGCGTTGAGGTAGTCGGCGGTGTGGGTGAGGGCGCGCAGGTCGCCGGTGTCGCGTACGGCGAGGAGTCCGGCGGCGACCGGTTGCCAGCCGAGTTTGTGCAGGTCGAGGGTGGTGGTGTGGGCGCGGTCGAGGCCGCGTAGCAGGGGGGCGTGGCGGGCGCTGAAGAGGAGTCCGGCTCCGTAGGCGGCGTCGATGTGGAGGCGGGCGCCGTGGTGGTCGCAGAGGTCGGCGATGTCGGGGAGGGGGTCGATGAGGCCGGCGTCGGTGGTGCCCGCGGTGGCGGCGACGAGTTTGGGGCCGGGCAGGTCGGTGAGGGCTTCGTCGAGGGCGGCCGGGTCGAGGGTGCCGGTGGGGGCGGGCAGGACGATCGGTTCGGGCAGGCCGAGGAGCCAGGTGGCGCGGGCGAGGCTGTGGTGCGCGTTCTCCCCGACGAGGAGTTGGACCGGTTCGGGGTGCGGGTTCGTCTCGCGGGCGAGGAGGACGGCGAGTTGGTTGGCCTCGGTGCCGCCGGTGGTGACGAGGGCGTCGGGTCGGTCGGCGCCGGGGTAGGTCTCGCGGGCGAGCGCGGTGGTGAGCGCGGCTTCGAGGGCGGAGGCGGCGGGGGCCTGGTCCCAGGAGTCCATGGAGGGGTTGAGGGCGCTGGCGGCGAGGTCGGCGGCGGTGGCGACGGCGAGCGGCGGGCAGTGCAGGTGGGCGGCGCACAGCGGGTCGGCGGGGTCGGCGGCGCCGGCGGCGAGTGCGGTGACGAGGGTGCGCAGGGCTTCCTCGGGGCCGGTGCCGTGCTGGGGCAGCGGGTCGCCGGTGGCGGCGAGGAGCCCGGCGGTGACGTGGTCGGGTCCGCCGGCGGGGAGCGGGCCCGCGCGGAGCACGGCTCCTTCGTGGAGGGCGTCGAGCACGGTGCTGAGCAGGGGCCGCAGGGCGGCGGGGCCGTGGGGGCCGCCGGCGAGGGGCGGGATGCTGCTCATGCGGGTCCTTCACTGCGTCGGGGGACGGTTGCGTCGGCGCTGTGTACGCGGAACAAGTGCGCGCACGTACGCACGTGCGGACCGGCCGGGTGGCCGTGGTCGATCTCAGCGTGGCCTGCAGTGTCATGATGCGCCCGGAGTACGAGGGAAGGGCACCCTAACGAGGGATATGGCCTATAACGGCGGGGAGTTGATGTGGTATGGCCACCCGGGGACGGTGACGTGAAGGGCGGGGCGGGCAGGAGCGGGAACGGCCGCGCCCCCGGGGTCCGCTCGTGGCGGGCCGGGGGCGCGGCTGATCGTGGGGCGCGGAGCTGTCGTGAGGCTGTCCTGGGGCTGTCGTGGGTCTAGGACTTCTGGGTTCCGCGGGCCTTCAACACGCGCGCCAGGTCGTCGAGTTGGTCGGCGAGGCGGCGGCGCAGGGACGGGCTGGGGTTGTCGTTCGCCAGGCACTGTTCGCCGAGGCGGAGGGTGTCGGTGTCGATGGCGTGTTCGGGGAACGCGTAGCGCCCGACGGCGGCGGCGATGGCGGGGCCGCGCCGCTCGGCGAGGGCGGTGGCGTCGGTGAAGTAGCGGGGGATGTAGGAGCGCAGCAGGTCGGCCTGTTCGGGCTGCCAGAAGCCCTGGGCGGTGGCGGTGAACAGGTAGTTGGACAGGTCGCGCTCGGGGTCGGTGGTGAACAGGGCGTCCCACGCGGCGGCCTTGGCCTGCGGGTCGGGCAGCGCGGCGTGGCAGCGGGCGGCGCCCTCCTGGCCGACGGCGCTGGGGTCGTGGGCGAGTTCGGCCTCGATGACGGCGTCGTCGACGGCGCCGAGGACGCTGAGCCGGCCGAGGATGCGCCAGCGCAGTTCGGGGTCGAGTTCGGGGCCGCCGGGGACGGCGCCGGAGTCGTACCAGTCGCGGATGACGTCGGCGTACTGGGCGGCGTCGATGAGGTGGCGTACGGCGGTCAGGCGCAGGCCGGGGTGGCTGCCGTCCTCGGTGCGGCGGACGAGGTCCTCGCACAGGGTGGTGAGGAGGGTGAGGGCGGCGGGCCGGTCGGCGGGCGCGGTGCAGCGGTCGGCGACCTGGGTGTGGGCGAAGGCGAGGACGCCCTGGACGATGGCGAGGTCGGTCTCTGCGGGCAGGTGGGCGGCGGCGGTCTCCAGGTAGGCGGCGGGCTCCAGTTGGCCGTCGCGGACCATGTCGCGCAGGGTGTTCCACACGACGGCCCGGGTGAGGGGGTCGGGGATGCCGGACAGGCCGCGCAGGGCGGCTTCCTCGGACGCGGGGTCGAGGCGGACCTTGGCGTAGGTGAGGTCCTGGTCGTTGGGGACGATCAGGGCGGGGCGGGCGCCGTGGAAGGTGCGGGGCTCGCCGGGCACGTCGACGTCGATGCGGTCGCGCAGGACGAAGGCGCGGCCGGCCGAGGTGTCCGCGGGGGCGTGGTCGTAGAGGCCGACGGCGATGCGGTGCGGGCGGCCGCCCTGCTGGTCGAGGGTGAGGGTCCAGGACTCCGGGTCCGCGGGGGCCTCGGTGACCCGGGCGGTGAGGGTGTCGACGCCGGTGGTGCGCAGCCAGGTGTCGGCCCAGGCGTGGACGTCGCGGTCGGTGCCGGAGGCGAGTGACTCGATGAAGTCGGCGAGGGTGGCGTTGCCGAACTTGTGGCGTGCGAAGTGGGTGTTGATGCCGGCGAGGAAGTCCTTCTCGCCGAGCCAGGCGACGAGCTGGCGCAGCGCGGAGGCGCCCTTGGCGTAGGAGATCCCGTCGAAGTTGAGGAGCGCGGAGGCGGTGTCGGGGACGTCCTCGGGGGCGACGGGGTGGGTGGAGGGCCGCTGGTCGGCGTCGTAGCCCCAGGCCTTGCGGGCGATGCCGAAGTCGACCCAGGTGTCCTTGAAGCGGGTGGCCTCGGTGAGGGTCTGGTAGCCCATGTACTCGGCGAACGACTCGTTCAGCCAGATGTCGTCCCACCACTTGAGGGTGACGAGGTCGCCGAACCACATGTGGGCCATCTCGTGGGCGATCACCATGGCGCGGGTCTGTCGCTCGGTGTCGGTGACGGCGGAGCGGTAGACGAACTCGTCGCGGAAGGTGACGAGGCCGGGGTTCTCCATCGCGCCGGCGTTGAACTCGGGGACGAACGCCTGGTCGTAGGAGTCGAAGGGGTAGGGCTCGTCGAACTTCTCGTGGTAGCGGTCGTAGCAGGCGCGTGTGGCGTCGAGGATCTCGTCGGCGTCGGCGTCGAGGTGGGGCGCGAGCGAGCGGCGGCAGTGCAGGCCGAAGGGCAGACCGCGGTGTTCGGTGCGGATGGAGTGCCAGGGGCCGGCGGCGACGGCGACGAGGTAGGTCGACAGGAGGGGTGTCGTGGTGGCGCGCCACTTTCCGTCGCCGAGGTGCTCGGTGACGCCGTTGGCGAGGACGGTCCAGCCTTCGGGGGCGGTGACGGTGAGGTCGAAGACGGCCTTGAGGTCGGGCTGGTCGAAGGCGGCGAAGACGCGCTGGATGTCGTCGAGGAACAGCTGCGTGTAGAGGTAGGTCTCGCCGTCGGTGGGGTCGGTGAAACGGTGCATGCCCTCGCCGGTGTGCGAGTAGCGCATGACGGCGTCGAGCACGAGTTCGTGCTCGCCCTCGGCGAGGCCGGGCAGCGGCAGCCGGTTGTCGTCGAGGGCGGCGGGGTCGAGCGGCTGCCCGTCGAGGGTGACGGTGCGCAGCTCGGCCGGCTTGACCTCGACGAAGGTGTCTCCCGCGGTGTGCGCCGTGAAGCGGATCGCGGTGCGGGAGTCGAAGGTGTCGGGGCCGCGGTTCAGGTCGAGGTCCACGGTGTAGTGGTGGACCTCGATGAGCTGGGCTCGGGTCTGCGCTTCGTCGCGCGTCAGTACGGGCATGGGGCCATGCTGCCCTACGCCTCCGGCGGTGCGCCCTGCAAGGGGCGCGGGGCTGTGTCTCTCAGCGGCTCCGCCGCGGGGCGCGGCCAGCCACGACGGCGCCGCACTCGGAAACGGTGCTGAGGTCCCGGGGCGCTGCCCCGGACCCCGCTCCTCAATCGCCGGAGGGGCTCAGTCCGACTGCCCCGAGTTGGCGGCGATCTGCTCGTGGTGCCGGATGACCTCGGAAATAATGAAATTGAGGAACTTCTCGGCGAAGGCCGGGTCCAGTTTGGCGTTCTCGGCGAGCTGGCGCAGGCGCTCGATCTGGCGGGCCTCGCGGTTCGGGTCCGCCGGGGGCAGCGCGTGCTGGGCCTTGAGGTGGCCGACCTGCTGGGTGCACTTGAAGCGCTCGGCGAGCATGTGGACGACGGCGGCGTCGATGTTGTCGATGCTGTCGCGCAGCCGGCCGAGCTCGGCACGGACCGCGGGGTCGACTTCGGCCTTGCCGGTGTCCGTCTGGGGATTGCTGGTGGTCATGACGGATCAGCCTACGTGGAGCATCGGCGGGTCGTCAGGGTCGGGGATCTTGTCCGACCAGCCGCCGGGAACGGCGCGGCCCTGCTGTTCGCGGAAGCGCACGGGCGCGATGCCGACGCGGCGGGTGAACAGGCGCGAGAAGTAGGCGGGGTCGTCGTAGCCGACGCGGCGGGCGACGGCGGCGACGGGCAGTTCGGTGGCGGCGAGGAGTTCCTTGGCGCGGCCGAGCCGGATGCCGAGGAGGTAGTCCTTGGGGCTGCGGCCGGCGCCTCGGCGGACGGCGGTGCGCAGTTCGGCGGGGGTCATGCCGTGCCGGGCGGCGTGCTCGGCGACGGACAGCGGCTGGAAGGCGTCGCGGGCGAGTGCCTGGAGGACGGGGTCGCCGTCGGGGGCCATGTCGGCGCGGGCGCGGCGCAGGGCGACGAGGAGTTCGTGGACGGCGGCGCCGGTCTCGACCTCCAGGAGGGGGTTGCCGCGGCGGGCGGCGCGGGCGATGCGGCCGACGGCGGCGCGGGCCTGGGCGGCGTCGGAGAGGGGGACGACGGGCCGGTCGGGTTCGATGTAGCCGAGTTCGGTGTACGTGGCCGTGGCCGGTCCGGTGAAGTCGACGAAGCACTCGTCCCAGCCGGTGCCGGGGGCGGCGCCGTAGTGGTGGGGGCGGCCCGGGGTGAGCCAGATGAGGACCGGTGCGGTGAGGGTGGTGCGGCGTCCGTCGGCGTCCTGGAACCAGCCGCTGCCCGCGGTGACGACGACGGCGACGTGATGGTCGAGGGTGCGCGGTCCGACGGTGGGCAGCAGGCCATGCTGGAGTCCGACGCCGAGACAGACCAGGCCGAGCCGGTGGTGGACGGGGCTGGGCGTGAAGTAGCGCATCCAGGTGTGGTAGGCGGACATGAGCCCCTCCTGTGGTGTGCTGCGGTGCGTGTGCCCCTTCGGCGGTCCAACAACAGCCGATCTTTGTCCATGGACCGGGTTGTCCGCCAGAGGTCACAGTGACGGCGGGTGGGCGAGACGTCCAGCAGGCAAAAGGGAGCACGTGATGGCCGAGTTCAGGGTGGGCGAGGACGACTTCGAGGTGGACGGCCGGCCGGTGCGTCTGCTGTCGGGTGCGTTGCACTATTTCCGGGTGCACGAGGAGCAGTGGTCGCACCGGCTGGGGATGCTGCGGGCGATGGGCCTGAACTGTGTGGAGACGTACGTCCCGTGGAATCTGCACGAGCCGGGTCCCGGCCGGTTCGACGACGTGGCGGCGGTGGGGCGGTTCCTGGACGCGGCGCGGGAGGCGGGGCTGTGGGTGATCGTCCGGCCCGGCCCGTACATCTGTGCCGAGTGGGAGAACGGTGGGCTTCCGCACTGGCTGACCGGGCCTCTGGGGTCGCGGATCCGGACGCGGGATGCGGAGTTCGTGTCCGCTGTGGAGCGCTGGTTCCGGGTGCTGCTGCCGTACGTGGTGGAGCGGCAGGTCGACCGGGGCGGGCCGGTGATCATGGTGCAGGTGGAGAACGAGTACGGCAGTTACGGCTCGGACGCCCGCTATCTGCGCTCCCTCGCCGACCTCCTGGTCGAGCTGGGGGTGAGCGTGCCGCTGTTCACCTCGGACGGTCCGGACGAGCACATGCAGTCGGGCGGTTCGATTCCGGGCATTCTGGCGACGGCGAATTTCGGCTCCCGCGCGCGCGAGAGCTTCGCGATGCTGCGCAAGCACCGGCCCAAGGGGCCCTTGATGTGCGCGGAGTTCTGGTGCGGGTGGTTCGACCACTGGGGCGCGGAGCACACGACGCGGGACGCGCAGGACGCGGCGCGGGCGCTGGAGGAGATCCTCGACTGCGGGGCGTCGGTGAATCTGTACATGGCGCACGGCGGGACGAGCTTCGGCGGCTGGGCGGGGGCGAACCGGGGCGGTGGCGCTCTGCACGACGGCACACTGCAGCCGGACGTCACCTCCTACGACTACGACGCCCCGATCGACGAGTTCGGCCGCCCCACCGAGAAGTTCCGGCTGTTCCGGGAGATTCTCGGCCGGTACGCGGACGGGCCGCTGCCCGAGGTGCCCGAGCAGCCGGCCGCGCTGGCGGCGCCCGTCTCGGCCGGGCTGACGTCGTTCACGCCGCTGGAGGGGGTGCTCGACGCGCTGGGCGGGCCGGAGACGGAGCATGCCGTGCCGCCGTCGTTCGAGGCGCTGGACGTGGACCGCGGCCTCGTGCGGTACGCGGTGACGGTGCCGGGGCCGCGCGGGCCGTACGAGCTGCGGGCCCGGGGGCTGCGGGATCTCGCGGTCGTGTACGTGGACGGGGAGCGGGCCGGTGTCCTCACCGAGGAGGAGCCGGCGCTCGCCGGGCCGGTGTTCGGGCACACACGGGTGGAGCTGTGGGCGGAGTCGCTGGGCCGCGTCAACTACGGGCCGCGCCTGGGCGAACCGAAGGGCATCACGGGCGGTCTGCTGCACGAACGGCAGTACCTGCACGGAGTCCGGGCGCGAGGCCTGCGGCTCGACGCGTTCACCGCTGACGCGGTGGCGGGGTTGCCGGACACGGCGCCGGGCGCGGGGGCGCGGGGTCTGTACCGGGGCGTGGTCGAGGTGTCCGGGGCCGGGGACGCCGCGCTCGAACTGCCCGGCTGGGGGCGGGGGTTCGTGTGGGTGAACGGCTTCTGCCTCGGCCGGTACTGGTCCGTCGGCCCGCAGAAGTCTCTGTACGTTCCCGGGCCGGTGCTGCGCGAGGGCGTGAACGATGTGTGGGTGCTGGAACTGGACGAGGCGGCTGACGAGGTGCGGGTCCGTCTGACGTAGGGGCCCGTTCTCGTGTGCGGGCCCGGTGGGGCTTCTCGCGCAGTTCCCCGCGCCCCTGGAAGCGAGCTCTGCTCGCCCAGGGGCGGCCGAGCGACGGCGCCCCCGAAGGGGAAGGCGCGCGTCAGCGCATGCCTTCAGGGGCGCGGGGAACTGCGCGAGAAGAGGCCACCGGCCGGCACACGAACGACAACCCCACCCGGCAGACGCAGCAGCGCATGCTGTTCGGGAACGACCCGGGCGCCGTACGCTGGAAATGCTGGGCCCGGGCACGGGCCCCGCGGGGTCAGGGGGTGCGCACGTGGGGAACGGCGGATCGGTGGTGCACGGCTACCCACACCTGGAAACCGTACGGTCGGCGATCACCGCGCTGTACAAGCGCCTCTCCTACGACACGGTGCACACCTTCGCGACCAGCGTCCTCCCGGCGGACGTGGCCTTCTGCGACCAGGACGATCTGCACATGGGCGCGCAGCGGGTGGCGCACGAACTGGTGCGGCACTACCACCTGCCGGACGCCCGGATGATCGTGAGCTTCCGCGAGATGGAGCACGCGGCGAGTGTCGAACTGGCGGCGGGGCCCGAGTACTTCATCGAGCTGAACGACCGGTTCCGTACGCACCGGCGAGACATCGGCGCAGCTCTGGCGCACGAGATCATGCATGTGTACCTGCATCGCCTGGACCTGTCGTTCCCGGGGACGCGGGACAACGAGATCCTCACCGACGCCGCGGCGACATATCTGGGCGCGGGCTGGCTGCTGCTGGACGCGTACCGGGAGGACGCGGCGTCGTCGCAGAAGCTGGGCTATCTGACTCCCGAGGAGTTCGGGTACGTGCTGGCGAAGCGGTCGCTGGCGTTCGGGGAGGCGCCGGAGACGTGGTTCACCAGCGCTCAGGCGTACACGGCGTACACCAGGGGTCTGGCGCAGGCCCGGCGCGACGAGCAGCAGCCGCCGCTGACGGCCGCCGGCTGGGCGGGCCGGCGCCGGTACGCGAAGGACCGCCGCTACGCGCAGGACCACGGGGCGCGGGGTCCCGTGCCCACCGGCCCCTACGCGTTCTCCACGGACGGGCCGCAGGGTCGCGACGGGCTGCGGGTGGCGTTCCCCTGTCCGACGTGTCATCAGCGGATCCGGGTCCCGGTACGCGGCCGGGTCCGGGCCCGGTGCGGACTGTGCCGCACGGTCCTGGAGTGCGACACGTGACCCTCCAGGGGCGCGGGGAACGGCGCACCCCACGCACCCGAACCCACGTCTACTCCTGGGCCCCATAGACCACCCCCGGCGCAGCGGCCCGCCCCAGAAGCTCCCGTGCCGCCTCCCCCGCCCCCGACGGAGTCCATCGCGCCCCCTTGTCGGCCGTCGGTCCGGGTCGCCAGCCCTCCATGACGGTGATGCGGCCGGCCTCCACCTCGAAGACCCGGCCCGTCACCCCGTCACTCGGCGCCCCGGAACCGAGCCACACCACCAGCGGCGACACGTTCTCCGGAGCCATGGCGTCGAACGCCCCCTCTCCGGGCGCGGCCATGGTCTCGGCGAACGTGGCCTCCGTCATCCGGGTGCGGGCAGCCGGCGCGATCGCGTTGACCTGGATCCCGTACCGTCCCATCTCCGCCGCGGCGACCAGGGTCAGCCCCAGGATCCCGGCCTTGGCGGCGCTGTAGTTCCCCTGCCCGACCGAGCCCAACAGCCCCGCGCCGGAGGAGGTGTTGACGACTCGGGCCGCCGGTGTCCGGCCCGCCTTCGCCTCCGCCCTCCAGTACGCGGCGGCGTGCTTGAGCGGCAGGAAGTGCCCCTTGAGATGGACCCGCATCACGGCGTCCCAGTCGTCCTCCGCCAGGTTCACCAGCATCCGGTCCCGCAGGAACCCGGCGTTGTTCACCAAGGTGTCCAGGCGCCCGAAGCCGTCGACGGCCGCGGCGACCAGTGACGCGGCGCCCTCCGATGTCGCTATGTCGCCGCCGTGCGCCACCGCCTGCCCGCCCGACGCCCTTATCTCCTCGACCACTTGCGCGGCGGGGCTGTCGGCCGCGGGCACTCCGTCGAGTCCCACTCCCAGGTCGTTCACCACGACCTTCGCCCCCTCCGCCGCGTAGGCGAGGGCGTGTGCCCGGCCGAGCCCGCGCCCAGCTCCGGTCACCGCGACCACGCGTCCCGCGCACAGCCCCGCACTGTCACCCGTGTCCGTCATCTCAGGCCTCCTTGTTGACCGTTGCGGCATCCAGAAACGCGGGGCGCTCCCCGCCACCGTGCACGAGCAGGCTCGAACCGGTGATGTACGAGGCCGCGTCCGACGCGAGGAACACGGCCGCCTCCCCTATCTCGCGCGGCTCGGCCAGCCGGCCGAGCGGCACGGTCGCGCCGACCGCGGCGATGCCGTCCTCGTCGCCGTAGTGCAGCGCGGAGAGTTCGGTGCGCACCATGCCGAGCACCAGAGTGTTCACCCGTATCTGCGGCGCCCATTCGACGGCCATGGTCCGCGCCAGATTGTCCAGGCCCGCCTTCGCCGCTCCGTAGGCCGCCGTGCCCGGTGACGGGCGGGTGCCGCTGACGCTGCCGATCATCACGATCGAGCCGCGCGCGGCCGCGAGGTGTTCGCGGGCGGCCAGCGAGGCGGTCAGCGGCGCCGTCAGGTTCAGCTCGATCACCCGGGCGTGCCGCTCGGCGTCGCTCTCGCCGAGCAGGCGGTACGGCGTCCCGCCCGCGTTGTTGACCAGGACGTCCACCCGGTCGAGCGCCGCGAACAGTTCGCGGACGGCTACGGCGTCCCGCAGATCCACCGGCACGAACTCACAGCCCTCCAGGGGCACTTCGGGTGGTCTGCGGGCGCACACCACGACCCGCGCCCCGGCCCGCACGAACGCCTGCGCGACCCCGGCACCCACTCCCCTCGTACCGCCCGTCACCACGGCTGTTCGCCCGCTCAGATCCGTCCTGTCCATCCCCGCACCCATTCCCTGGACTCCCGCTGCCTGCTACCGTCGTCGTCGTACCAAACAAACGTTAGGTGGAAAGGTAGCTGAACGCCATGGGTGTCTCCACCTCCTCACCCGAAAAGGGGATCGCGGTCGTCACGGTCGACTTCCCTCCGGTCAACGCGCTGCCGGTGCGGGGCTGGCACGACCTGGCCGACGCGGTGACCGCCGCGGGCCGCGACCCGGACATCACCTGCGTGATCCTCACCGCCGCCGAGGGCAGCCGTGGGTTCAACGCGGGAGTGGACATCAAGGAGATGCAGCGCGAGACGGCGTCCGCGTCCGGCGGTCCGGGCGGCCACGCGGCTCTGATCGGCGCGAACCGCGGCTGCTACGAGGCGTTCTCGGCGGTGTACCGGTGCGAGGTCCCGGTGATCGCCGCGGTGGCCGGGTTCTGCCTGGGCGGCGGGATCGGCCTGGTGGGGAACGCGGACGCGATCGTGGCCAGCGACGACGCCACCTTCGGCCTCCCCGAGCTGGACCGCGGCGCGCTCGGCGCCGCCACCCACCTCTCGCGCCTGGTCCCCCAGCACCTGATGCGCGCGCTCTTCTACACCTCGCGCACCGCCACCGCCGCCGAGCTGCACTCCCACGGCTCGGTGTGGAAGGTGGTGCCGAGAGCCGGCCTCCACGAGGCGGCGATCGAGCTGGCCCGTGAAATTGCCCGCAAGGACGGCTATCTCATCCGTCTCGCGAAGGCCGCGCTCAACGGCATCGACCCCGTCGACGTCCACCACAGCTACCGCTTCGAGCAGGGCTTCACCTTCGAGGCGAATCTCAGCGGGGTCGCCGACCGCGTACGCGACACGTTCGGACAGGCCGGACAGGAGACCGACTGACCATGCCCGACAAGGCAGATGCGACAGACGAGACAGACAAGATGAACAAGGCGAATGACGCGACCGGCTCAGACACGGCCCCCGGCACGGACAAGACGATGTCGCCGGACGAGGTCGTCGCCCGCTTGCGCAGCGGCATGACGATCGGCATCGGCGGCTGGGGCTCGCGCCGCAAGCCGATGGCACTGGTGCGCGCGCTGCTGCGCAGCGACGTCACGGATCTGACCGTCGTCTCGTACGGCGGCCCCGACGTCGGGATGCTCGCCGCGGCGGGCAGGATCCGCAAGCTGGTCGCCGCGTTCGTCACGCTCGACTCCATCCCGCTGGAGCCGAACTTCCGGGCGGCCCGCCAGCAGGGCGCGTTCGAGCTGATGGAGGTCGACGAGGCCATGTTCATGTGGGGGCTGCACGCCGCGGCGAACCGGCTGCCGTTCCTGCCGGTCCGTGCGGGCATCGGCTCGGACGTCATGCGGGTCAATCCGGACCTGCGGACCGTCACCTCGCCGTACGAGGACGGGGAGACGTTCGTCGCGATGCCCGCCCTGCGTCTGGACGCCGCGCTGGTCCACGTGAACCGCGCGGATCGCGCGGGCAACGGCCAGTACCTGGGCCCCGACCCGTACTTCGACGACCTGTTCTGCGAGGCGGCCGACGCGGCGTACGTCTCCTGCGAGCGGCTCGTCGACCCCGCGGACGGCTTCGGGAAGGACGTCGTACCGCAGTCACTGCTGGTGAAGCGGCATGCGGTGACCGGCGTCGTCGAGACGCCGAACGGCGCGCACTTCACGTCCTGCGCCCCCGACTACGACCGCGACGAGGCGTTCCAGAAGATGTACGCGACGACGCCCTGGCCCGATTTCGCGGCCCGTTTCCTGCCGCACGACGGCGACGAGAAGCAGTATCGGTCCGCCGTACAGGCCTGGCACGAGGAGCAGAAGTGACCACGTCCGCAGCTGTCGTCACCCGGGCCGAGTACTGCGTGATCGCCTGCGCCGAGGCCTGGCGGGACAATGGGGAAGTACTGGCCAGCCCCATGGGCCTGATCCCGTCGATCGGGGCGCGGCTGGCCAGGCGGACCTTCTCGCCCGACCTGATGCTCACCGACGGCGAGGCCATGCTGGTCGGTCTCGACGGCTCGCCGGAGGGCTGGATCCCCTACCGGCAGCATCTGACGATGGTCACCGGCGGCGACCGGCACGTGATGATGGGCGCGAGCCAGCTCGACCGGTTCGGCAACCAGAACATCTCGTGCATCGGCGACTGGAGCCGCCCCGACCGGCAGTTGCTGGGAGTGCGCGGAGCGCCCGTCAACACGCTGAACAATCCGGTGAGTTACTGGGTGCCCAAGCACAGCACGCGCGTGTTCGTCGAGAAGGTCGACATGATCAGCGGGGTGGGCTACGACAGTGCGGCCGCCGCCGGACCTTCGGCGACCCGGTACCACCGGCTGCCTCGCGTCGTGACGAATCTGGCGGTCCTGGACTTCGCGACGCCGGACCACTCGATGCGGCTGGCGTCCGTGCACCCGGGCGTCACGGTGGAGGAGGTGCGGGAGGCCACCGGGTTCGCGCTGACGCTGCCGGAGGGCGGCGAGGTGCCGTTCACCCGCGAGCCGACCCCCGCCGAGCTGCGGCTGATCCGCGAGGTCATCGACCCGAAGGACACGCGCGAGCGCGAGGTCAGGTCCGTATGAGCGAGGTCGGGCCCGCGCAGGCCGCGTTCACGATTCCCACCGCGTTCACCGAGCTCACCGGTGTCCGCCATCCCATCGTCCAGACCGGGATGGGGTGGGTGGCGGGCCCCCGGCTCGTGTCCGCGGCGGCGAACGCGGGGGCGCTCGGCATCCTCGCCTCGGCGACCATGACGCTCGATCAACTCCGCGTCGCCGTAAGGGAGGTCAAGTCCCGCACCGACCGGCCCTTCGGGGTCAATCTGCGGGCCGACGCGGGTGACGCGCGCGAGCGGGTCGAGGTGATCGTGGCCGAGGGGGTGAAGGTGGCCTCGTTCGCGCTCGCCCCCTCCCGTGAGCTGATCGCCGAGCTGAAGGACGCGGGGGTCGTCGTGATCCCCTCCATCGGCGCGCGCCGGCATGCCGAGAAGGTCGCGGCGTGGGGCGCGGACGCGGTGATCGTGCAGGGCGGGGAGGGCGGCGGCCACACGGGGGACGTGGCGACATCCGTGCTTCTCCCGCAGGTCGTGGACGCCGTCGACATACCGGTGGTCGGGGCGGGCGGCTTCCACGACGGGCGCGGCCTGGTCGCCGCGCTCGCCTACGGGGCGGCGGGGATCGCGATGGGCACGCGTTTCCTGCTCACCTCCGACTCCACCGTGCCGGACGCGGTGAAGGCGAAGTATCTGGCGGCGAGCGTCAAGGACGTCACGGTGACGACGGCCGTGGACGGCCTGCCGCACCGCATGCTCCGTACCGATCTGGTCGATTCCCTGGAGAGCAGCGGGCGTACGCGCGCCCTGCTGCATGCCGTCCGACGTGCCGCGGGCTTCAAGAAGCTCTCCGGTCTGGCCTGGTCGCAGATGGTGCGCGACGGGCTCGCCATGAAGCACGGCAAGGACCTCAGCTGGAGCCAGGTCCTGCTCGCCGCCAACACCCCGATGCTGCTGAAGGCCTCCATGGTCGAGGGCCGCACCGACCTCGGTGTCATGGCGTCGGGCCAGGTCGCGGGGCTGATCGAGGATCTGCCCAGCTGCGAGGAGCTGGTGACGCGGGTGATGGCCGAGGCCCGGCACGTGCTCACCACCCTGCCGACAGCAGGGTGATGGGCCGCGTCCCGTCAGATCGCCGTCCGGTTACGCGGCGGCCTGGCGCGGGCCGCGTCCGCGGCGTCCCGCGGCCGCGCCCGCTCCGGAAGCGTTCTTCGCGGCGCCGGCCGCGCCGCCGCCCGAAGTACGTCGTCGCGCGCCGCCCGTAGCGGCCCCCGCTGCCTTCGTCCCGCTCGCGGAGCGCTGGCGCTGCTGCGGCTGACGCTGCTGCCCCTCGGCGGCCGGCTTGCCCGTGCCACCTGCGCGCGAACCGCGCGAGCGGCGCGAGCGGCGCGGCTTCGACGCGTCGCCCGCCGGGGCCACGGGCTCCGGCACGGCGATGGTCACGGCGACACCGGACGGCTCACGAGCGCCGGTGATCTTGACCAGCTCCTCGTCCGTGGAACGGACCTGGGTGGTGGTCGGCCGGATCCCGGCGTGCTGCATCAGGCGCTGCATCTCACGCTTCTGCTCGGGAAGCACGAGCGTGACGACGCTGCCGGACTCACCGGCGCGTGCGGTACGGCCGCCGCGGTGCAGGTAGTCCTTGTGCTCGGTCGGCGGGTCGACGTTGACCACGAGGTCGAGGTCGTCGACGTGGATGCCGCGCGCCGCGACGTTCGTGGCGACGAGCGCGGTGACGCGGCCGTCCTTGAACTGCTCCAGGGTGCGGTTGCGCTGCGGCTGGCTGCGGCCGCCGTGCAGCGGGGCGGCGAAGACGCCGCTGGCGAGCAGCCGCTTGGCGAGCCGGTCGGCGGAGCGCTTGGTGTCGACGAAGAGGATGACGCGCCCGTCGCGGGCGGCGATCCGGGTCGTGACGGCCTTCTTGTCGGTCTCGTCCTGGAGGTGCAGGACGTGGTGCTCCATGGTCGTGACGGCGCCGGCCGACGGGTCGACCGAGTGCACGACGGGGTCGGTGAGGAACTGCTTGACGAGCCGGTCCACGTTGCGGTCGAGCGTCGCCGAGAACAGCATCGTCTGTCCGCCGGCCGCGACCTGCTTGAGGAGCGCGGTGACCTGGGGCATGAACCCCATGTCGGCCATCTGGTCGGCCTCGTCGAGCACCGTGATGCGTACCTGTCCGAGCGCCACGTCGCCGCGCTCGATGAGGTCCTTGAGGCGGCCGGGGGTGGCGACGACGACTTCGGCGCCGCGGCGCAGCTGGCCCGCCTGCCGGGAGATCGACATACCGCCGACGACGGTCGCCATCCGCAGGTTGAGCGCGGTCGCGTACGGGGTGAGGGCGTCGGTGACCTGCTGCGCGAGTTCACGCGTGGGGACGAGGACCAGGGCGAGCGGGGTCTTCGGCTCTGCCTTGGTGCCGGCCGTGCGGGCGAGCAGCGGGAGTCCGAAGGCGAGGGTCTTGCCGGAGCCGGTGCGGCCGCGGCCGAGCAGGTCGCGTCCGGCGAGGGAGTTGGGGAGCGTCGCGGCCTGGATGGGGAACGGCGCGGTGACGCCCTGCGCACTCAGCGTCTTCAGCAGAGCGGCGGGCATGTCGAGGTCGGCGAATTCCGCGACCGGCGGCAGTGCCGGAGTGGTGTTCTCCGGCATGGTGAACTCGCGCGGCGGCGTGGGCTGCTGCCTGCGCTGCTGCTCGGGGGCGCGACGCTTCCCCGCCGCAGGACGAGAGGTGCGGCGGCGGGACGGACGTGCAGAGCTGGTCATGCGGCAGGCCTTCCGGGGACGGGGACAGCATGAGCCGGGGCCCGCACCGACAGCGGTGCGGACCCCGGCCCGGAAATGCTCGATCAGGCGAGATCAGGCGGGAACGATGTTCTCCGCCTGGGGGCCCTTCTGACCCTGGGTGACGTCGAACGTCACCTTCTGGCCCTCCTGGAGCTCACGGAAGCCCGAGGTGGCGATGTTCGAGTAGTGGGCGAAGACGTCGGCGCCGCCGCCGTCCTGCTCGATGAAGCCGAAGCCCTTTTCCGAGTTGAACCACTTCACGGTACCGGTGGCCATGTCATTCTCCTTGAACAGGTAGCAGCCCCCATTCCGAGAACGCTCATGAGAACGCCGGATTCCGGGAACACACCCCGGAAAACAATAATGCGCCTGAGGAACATTCCCGTCAGGCGCACATAAAGTCTATGGGTACCAAAACTGCAACACGGAGACCTTAGCACGGTGGACGTGGATCTTCACAGTCGCTCGATGATCGTCACGTTGGCCTGGCCGCCGCCCTCGCACATGGTCTGCAGTCCGAAGCGTCCGCCGGTGCGCTCCAGCTCGTGGAGCAGGGTGGTCATCAGCTTCACTCCGGTCGCGCCGAGGGGGTGGCCGAGGGCGATCGCTCCGCCGTTCACGTTCACCTTGGCGGGGTCGGCGCCGGTCTCCTTCAGCCAGGCGAGGACGACGGGTGCGAACGCCTCGTTGATCTCGACGAGGTCCATGTCGGCGATGCTCATGCCGGTCTTCTTCAGGGCGTACGCGGTGGCGGGGATCGGCGCGGACAGCATGCGGATGGGGTCCTCGCCGCGGACGGAGAGGTGGTGGACGCGGGCACGGGGAGTGAGGCCGTGCTCACGGACCGCCTGCTCGGAGGCGATGAGGAGGGCCGCGGCGCCGTCGGAGACCTGGGAGGAGCAGGCGGCGGTGATGGTGCCGCCCTCGACGACGGGCTTCAGTCCGGCCATCTTCTCCAGGGTGGTGTCGCGGCGCGGGCCCTCGTCGACGTGCACGTCCCCGAAGGCGACGGTCTCGCGCTCGAAGCGGCCCTCGTCGATGGCGCGCAGCGCGCGCTGGTGGGACTGCAGGGCCCACTCCTCCTGGTCGCGGCGGGTGATCCCCCACTTCTCGGCGATCAGCTCGGCGCCGTGGAACTGGTTGACCGGCTGATTCCCGTAGCGGGCGCGCCAGCCCTCGCTGCCGAGGTAGGGGCCGTCGGTGAGGCCGAGGGGTTCGGCGGCCTGGCGGGAGGCGAAGGCGATGGGGATCATCGTCATGTTCTGCACGCCGCCCGCGACGACGAGGTCCTGGGTGCCGGAGAGCACGCCCTGGGCTGCGAAGTGCAGGGCCTGCTGGGAGGAGCCGCACTGCCGGTCGACGGTGACGCCGGGCACCTCCTCGGGGAGGCCCGCCGCCAGCCAGCAGGTGCGGGCGATGTCGCCGGCCTGCGGGCCCACGGTGTCGAGGCAGCCGAAGACGACGTCCTCGACGGCGGCCGGGTCGACGCCGGTGCGGGTGACGAGTTCCTTGAGGACGTGTGCGCCGAGGTCGGCCGGGTGGACACCCGAGAGGCCTCCCTTGCGCCGTCCGACGGGTGTGCGGACCGCTTCGACGATGTAGGCCTCGGCCATGGCGGAACCCTTCTGTGGCTGCGTCTGTGGACGCCTACGGCTGTGTCGGCCGTACGGCGATGCCGTCCAGCACCATCGAGAGGTACTGGCGGGCGATCTCTTCGGGGCTGTGCTGTCCGCCGGGCCGGTACCAGGACGCGGCCACCCAGACGGTGTCGCGCACGAACCGGTAGGTGAGGCGGATGTCGAGGTCGGCGCGGAAGCTCTTGTTCTCGACCCCGCGCTCCAGGGTCGTCAGCCACGCCTTCTCGAACTTGCGCTGGGACGCCGCGAGGAACTCGAACCGCTCCTGCACGGCGAGGTGCTTGGCCTCCTTCTGGAAGATGGCGACGGCGGCGCGGTGCCGGTCGATCTCGCGGAAGGACTCGGTGACGAGGGCCTCCAGGGTCTCCCGGGGCTCGAGTTCGGCTTCGAGCACGGAGTCGTAGCCCGCCCACAGCTCGTCGAGGAAGGACCGCAGGATCTCCTCGAGCATCGATTCCTTGGAGTCGAAGTGGTAGTAGAGGCTGCCGGCGAGCATGCCCGCGTGGTCGGCGATCTTGCGGACGGTGGTGGCGTTGTAGCCCTGGGCCGCGAAGACCTCGGCGGCGGTGTCGAGGAGTTCACGGCGTCGCTCGGGCGATGCGGTCACCTGGGGCTTCTTCTTCGTAGGCACGCGACCATTGTGGTCCCCGTCGGATCGGTCATGGGTGCTGGCTGCTCACCGAGACGGTCTCGCCCGTCATGTACGAGGAGTAGCCGGAGGCGAGGAAGACGATCACATTGGCCACTTCCCACGGCTCGGCGTATCTGCCGAAGGCCTCCTTGCGCGTCAGCTCCGCGAGCAGCTCGGCGGAGGTGACTTTCACCAGGTGGGGGTGCATGGCGAGGCTGGGCGACACCGCGTTGACCCGGACTCCGTACTCGGCTGCTTCCACTGCGGCGCAGCGGGTCAGTGCCATGACGCCCGCCTTGGCCGCCGCGTAGTGGGCCTGGCCCTCCTGGGCGCGCCAGCCCACCACGGAGGCGTTGTTGACGACGACGCCCGTGCGGCCGGTGTCGCGGTAGGCGCGCAGGGCGGCGCGGGTGCAGCGGAACGTGCCGTTCAGCGTCACGTCCAGGACCTTGGTCCACTGGTCGTCGGTCATGTCGACGAGGGCCGAAGTGCCGCCGAGTCCCGCGTTGTTGACGACGATGTCGAGTCCGCCGTGCAGTTCGTGGGCGCGCGCGAAGAGGGCCGTGACCTGCTCCTCGTCGGTGACGTCGCAGGGCAGTGACGCCACCCGTGCGGCGCCGAACTCTTCGGCGAGTGCCTGCTCGGACTCCTTGAGGCGGCGGGCGTGCGCGTCGCTGATGACGATGCGGGCGCCCTCCTCCAGGAATCTGCGGGCGGTGGCGCCGCCGATGCCTGCTCCGGCGGCCGCGGTGATCACCGCTGTGCGGCCGGCGAGCAGGTCGTGCCCCGGTTCGTACGCGGGGGTGGTCATGTCCGTGCCTCCTCGTCTCGGCCGCCTGCCGGGCGGGTCGAGCGGATCCCGTCGGGAGACTCTCGACGCCGCTCATGCCGCTACGGTAACCTACCAAACACTTGTTAGGGAAGGATGATTCCGATGCCCGGACCAGACACCGACGCCGAACCGCCCGTGCTGTACGAGGTCGAGGGCCCTGTCGCCCATGTGACGTTGAACCGGCCGCGGTATCGCAACGCCCAGAACTCGGCGATGACATACGCCCTCGACGAGGCCTTCTACCGCGCCGCGGCGGACTCCGGCGTCAAGGTCGTGGTGCTCGCGGGCGCGGGCGAGCACTTCTCGGCGGGGCACGACATCGGCACCCCGGAGCGCGACGCCCATCTGCCGTTCGAGCGGCGGGCGGGGCTGTGGTGGGACCACTCCGACAAGCAGGGCGCGGAGTCCCGCTTCGCGCGCGAGTCGGAGGTGTATCTGGGGATGTGCCGCCGCTGGCGCGAGCTGCCCAAGCCGGTGATCGCCTCGGTGCACGGGGCGTGTGTCGCGGGCGGGTTGATGCTGGCGTGGGTGTGCGACCTGATCGTGGCGAGCGAGGACGCCTTCTTCGCGGACCCGGTGGTGCGGATGGGGATACCGGGCGTCGAGTACTTCGCGCACCCGTGGGTGATGCCGCCGCGGATCGCGAAGGAGTTCCTGTTCACGGGCGACCGGATGAGCGCGCGCCGGGCGTACGAGGTGGGGATGGTGAACAAGGTGGTGCCGCGGGCCGATCTCGGCGCGCGGACCGACGAGTTGGCGCGGCGGGTGGCGGACATGCCGCGGCTGGGTCTCGCCCTGACCAAGCGCGCGGTGAACCAGGCGGAGGACCTGCAAGGGATGCAGACGGGCATGGACTCGGTGTTCGGCCTGCACCACCTGGCGCACGCGCACAACGCGGAGACGGCGGCCGACCCGCTGGGCGGCATGGACGTGGGAGCGATGAAGCGGGCCGGGGCCGGAAGGGCGGGTGCGTGATGGATCTGGACTTCACCCCGGACGAGGACGCCTTCCGCGCCGAGGCGCGGCGGTGGCTGGCGGCGCACGTCCCGGCCGAGCCGCTGCCGTCCCTGGAGACGGAGGAGGGGTTCGCCGCGCACCGCGTGTGGGAGGCCGAGCTGTCCGCGGACCGCTGGTCGGTGGTGTCGTGGCCCGAGGAGTTCGGGGGCCGGGGCGTCGACATCTTCAAGTGGCTGATCTTCGAGGAGGAGTACTACGCGGCGGGCGGTCCGGGCCGCGTCTCGCAGAACGGCATCAATCTGCTGGCCCCCACCCTCTTCGACCATGCGACGGACGACCAGCGGGCGCGGGTGCTGCCGTCGATGGCGAGCGGCGAGGTGATCTGGGCACAGGCGTGGTCGGAGCCGGAGGCGGGTTCGGACCTGGCGTCCCTGCGGTCGCGGGCGGTGCGCACGGACGGCGGCTGGCTCTTGCGCGGGCAGAAGACGTGGTCGTCGCGGGCCGCGTTCGCGGACCGGGCGTTCGGCATCTTCCGTACGGATCCGGACGCGCCCAAGCCGCACCAGGGGCTCACGTATCTGATGTTCGACCTGCACGCGCCCGGTGTCACGGTCCGCCCGATCGGCCGCCTCGACGGCAAGCCGGCCTTCGCCGAGCTGTTCCTGGACGACGTGTTCGTGCCGGACGAGGACGTGATCGGCGAGCCCGGCCGGGGCTGGCGCATCGCGATGTCGACGACGGGCAACGAGCGGGGGCTGACCCTGCGCTCCCCCGGCCGTTTCCTCGCCTCGGCCGAGCGGCTGCTGCGGCTGTGGCGGGAGCGCGGCGAGGATCCCGCGGTGCGCGACCGGGTGGCGGACGCGCTGATCGGGGCGCGCGCGTACCAGCTGTTCACGTACGGGGGCGCGTCCCGGTTCGCGGCGGGCGACCAGATCGGCGCCGAGTCGAGTCTGAACAAGGTGTTCTGGTCGGAGTACGACATAGCGCTGCACGAGACGGCGCTGGAACTGCTCGGCGCGGACGGTGAGCTGGCGCAGAGCGAGTGGGCCGAGGGGTACGTCTTCTCGCTCGCGGGCCCGATCTACGCGGGGACGAACGAGATACAGCGCGACATCATCGCCGAGCGCCTGCTCGGCCTGCCGAAGGGGCGCCGCTGATGAGGTTCCTGCTGGACGCGGAGCAGGCCGAGTTCGGCCGCACCCTCGACCGGATGCTGGGCGCGGCGGACACCCCGTCGGCGGTCCGGGCGTGGGCGGCCGGCGATCCGGGGCCCGGCCGGGGCCTGTGGTCGCGGATCGCGGAGACGGGCGTCTTCGCTCTCGCCGTGCCCGAGGCGTACGACGGCATGGGCCTGCTGCCGGTCGAGCTGGCTGTGGTGTTCGTGGAGTTGGGGCGGCATGCGGTGCCGGGTCCGGTCGTGGAGACGGCGGCGGCGGCCGTGCTGCTGGCCGGGGCGGCGCGGGACGGCGGGGCGGCGAAGGAGTGGCTGCCGGGGATCGCCGCAGGACGGGCCGTGGTGTCGCTGGGCGCGGGGCCGGGCTCGTACGTGCTGGACGCGGATGCCGCGGACGCCGTGTTCGTCGTGGCCGGGGCCGATGTGCGGCGCGCGACGGTGCGGGGCGAGTGCGTGGAGTCGGCCGATCCGGCGCGGCGGCTGTTCCGGGTCGAGGCCGGTGAGGTGCTCGCCGGGGACGCGGCGCGGGCCGTGGCGCGGGCGACCGGTCTGGCGGCGCTGCTCACCGCTGCGCAGTCGCTCGGGGTCGGCCTCGAACTGCTGCGCAGAACCGTCGAGTACGTCGGGCAGCGCGAGCAGTTCGGGGTGCCGATCGGGACGTTCCAGGCGGTCAAGCACCGGCTCGCGGACGCGCTGCTCGGGCTGGAGTTCGCGCGGCCGCTGGTGTTCGGGGCGGCACTGTCCATGGCGGGCCCGGATGTCGACTCCCCCGGCGCGGGGAGGGACGTGGCGGCGGCGAAGGTGGCGGCGGGCGAGGCGGCGTACCGGGCGGCCCGGGCGGCGCTGCAACTGCACGGCGCGGTGGGTTACACGGAGGAGCTGGACCTGTCGCTCTGGCTGCGGAAGGCGCGGCCGTTGCGGGATGCGTGGGGCACTCCCGCGCAGTGCCGGGCACGTGTGGTGTCCGCCGTGCGGTGAGGAAGGGACATGGCTGGACGGAAGGGGAGCTGACGGTGTCGGAGCCGACAAGGACGCTGGACGGCAAGGTCGTGATCGTCACGGGTGCCGGGCGCGGTCAGGGCGCCGCCGAGGCACGGCTGTTCGCCGAGGCGGGGGCGCGGGTCGTGCTCACGGACGTACGGGAGGAGGAGGGGCGCGAGGTCGCCGGATCGCTGGGTGAGCAGGGGCTGTTCGTGCGGCACGACGTGACGTCGGCCGACGACTGGGCCGGCGCGGTGCGCGCCGCGCTCGACGCCTTCGGGCGGCTCGACGCGCTCGTGAACAACGCGGCGCTGTGGCGCACCGCGTCCGTCGAGGACGAGAGGTACGAGAACTTCGAGACGCTGCTCAGGGTCAATCTGCTGGGACCGTTCCTGGGCATCCAGGCCGTCGTCCCGGCCCTCAGGGCCGTCGGCGGCGGCTCGATCGTGAACATCTCGTCGACCGCCGGGCTCATCGGCATCAAGGGACACGCGGCGTACGGGTCGTCGAAGTTCGGCCTGCGCGGGCTCACCAGATCCTCGGCGCTGGACCTCGCGCCGTACGGGATCCGGGTGAACTCCGTACATCCGGGGGCGATCGACACCCCGATGGTGGCGACGGCGGTCGGCGGGCGGGACTGGTCGCATCTGCCGCTGGGCCGGATGGGCCGCCCCGAGGAGGTCGGCTCGCTCGTGCTCTTCCTCGCGTCGGACGCGGCGTCGTACATCACGGGGACGGAGTTCACGGTGGACGGAGGATCGACCACCGGCTGAGGTCAGGCGGACCGGCGGCCGACGGGCCCGGGGGCGGCAGCGGCGACGGTGATGACGGCGGTGGGACCGGTGGCGCGGAGCGGTGCGGGCCCGGTGACGAGTGCGGCGTCGTACCGGCCGAGCACCCGGCCCGCCGCTTCGGCCCCCTCCGCGCCGAGCGCCACGACGAGGGTGGTGCCGGGGCCGAGCTCGATGCGGCCGCGCACGACGGCGACGGACGGGGTCGCGGGCAGGGCGTCGCGCCGCCACATGACATTGAGGTTGACGATGTTCCCGGCGCCGAGCAGTCGGCAGTCGGTGGGGACGTCGCCCGGCAGGTCCCGTGGCACGTACGGGCTGTCGACGAGGACGGGCCGGCCGCCGACGGTCAGTTCCATGCCGTCGCCGTCGGCCATGGTGAGGGTGCGGTCGACGCCGGGGAACGCGGAGAACGGCCCGTCGGCCGCGACCTCCGCGAGGCTCACCCGCCAGGCGAAGTGCGCCATGTCCGCGCCCTGCGGGTGGCAGAGGATCTCGCGGGTGACGCCGCCCCCGTTCTTCCACGGGACGGCGGTGCGGTCGGCGGCGGGCAGATCCCGTACATCGATGTCGATCACGGAGACCGAGCGTACGGGACCGCCCGGCTGCCTGATCAGGCCCCCGGCCCGGTCAGGCCCTGGGCCCGGCCTGTCGGAAGGCGGGGAGCGCGAACACCCGCTCCTTGCCCGCCTCGGGCATCATCTCGACCAGGGGCAGGGCCAGTTCCCACAGGTTGCGCTGTTCCACGTCGTGGACGAGCGCCGTCAGGTCGGCCTCCGGCAGCTCGGCCGCCGTAGCGGCGACGACCGTGCGGGACGCGGTCGGCAGCGCCTGCGCCAGCGGGAGGAACGCGCCCCACAGACCGCCCGCCGCCGCGGCCCGCACGACGTCCGCGAGGAGCCCCGGGTCGTGCAGCGCGGGCAGGGCGGCGACGGTGCGCAGGCGGTCGTCGTCGAGCAGCGCGACGAGCGGCAGCAGCGACGGCCACAGCCCGTCGGCAGCCACGGTGGACACCAGGGACGTCAGCTCTTCCCGGGGCCGGTCGGCGGTGAGTTCCGCGATCTGGGTGCGCCGTTCGCCAGTGACCATGCCGGCCACGGCCAGCGCCTCCGGCCACAGTCCCGCGCCGGAGGCCCCCGCGATGACCCGGGCCAGCCGCTCCTGTCCCATCAGTTCGACGACCTGGGCCAGCCGGTCGCGCCGGTCGATGAGGAAGCCGGTGCGCAGCACGGCCGCGTCGTCGACCTGCGGGATGATCCGGAGCAGCGCCGAGTCCCGCACGTGTCCGACGAACCGGCCCATCGTGAGGTGGTCGCCGCGCCCCGCGAGGGCCACCGCGATCCGCACGAGGAGGTCTTCGTCGAGCCGGTCGACGATGCCGGGGATGCGGCGCGGGTCGAGGTGGGCGCAGGCCTCCGCGGTGAAGGCGACGGGCAGTTTCTCGATGACGGCGGCGGCCCGCGGCGGTTCGAGCCGGCCCGCGACGGCGCCGGCGAGCCGAGGCCCGAGCGCCTTCTGCGCGATGGCGGCGGAGACGGTCGCGGGCACCAGCCGGGTGGCGGCGGCGATCCGGTCGATCATGTCGGGCGCCCGGTCGAAGAGCGCGGCGACGGCCTGTTCACGGAAGCGCCGCAGGTCGGCGGCGGACCGCCCGTCGAGGAAGGCGAGCCCGCCCGGGGCGACGGCGAGCACCCGCTCGATCTTGAGCACTTCGGCCCGGCACTGCAGCCGGTCGGAGCTGTTCACGGTCGTGCGCCTCCTAACGGAACAGGATCTTGCGGACAGGGCCCCTGGCCAGCGCGGGCACCACGGTGAGCGCGGTCTCCGCGGCCACGTTCAGACCGGCGGCGCGGCTCGCGCGTTCGCGGCGCAGCGCGTCGCTCAGCTCGGCGAGCTGCTCGGCGGCCAGTTCACCGAAGGAGGAGGGAGGTTGGGCACCCAGCTCCTCACCCAGCTCCCCCAGCCGCACGGACGCTTCGGTGCTCACAGGACCTCCCGTGGTTCTCCAGTGCGGGGCGGGCGGTTCCGCCCGAGCCTGGCCCCTCGACTGACTTTCAGTCAATGGTGGACGTGGCTGGTGGGCGGCCACCCCGCTCCAGGGTGGAGGTGTCGTGGCTTTACTGTGTGCCGCATGAAACGCGCCGGATGCCTGCTCCTCTCCTTCATCGCCGTGGCCCCTGCCGCCACGGCGGCGTTCTACTTCCTGTCGCCCGGCAGCGAGAGCGACGGCGCTCCCGGCCGCTCCTCGGCGTCGGCGTCCGCGCACTCCCCCGAGAAGGACAAGTCGGCCGCGGAGCGCGAGGCCGACGACAAGATGATCGCGAGCCTGCCGCCGGGCCTGGCCGCGCCGCAGAAGAAGGAGCTGGCCCAGCAGATCGTCGCCAGCGCCGAGAACTCCACCCTCGACTGGCGCAGCGCGTACGGCTACATAGAGGACATCGGCGACGGACAGGGCTACACGGCCGGCATCATCGGTTTCTGCAGCGGCACGCACGACCTCCTGACCCTGGTCGAGCGCTACACGAAGGGCCATCCGGACAACGGCCTCGCGCGCTATCTCCCCGCCCTGCGCAAGATCGACGGCACGGACTCGCACGAGGGCCTGGATCCCGGCTTCACGGCTGCCTGGAAGAAGGAGGCCACCCACCAGGCCTTCCGCGACGCCCAGGACAACGAACGCGACCGGGTCTACTTCGACCCCGCGGTCCGGCTGGCCAAGCTCGACGGCCTCGGCACGCTCGGCCAGTTCGTCTACTACGACGCGATGGTCTTCCACGGCCCCGGCACCGGCCCCACCGGCTTCTACGGCCTGCGCGAGGCGGCGATCAAGGAGGCCGACACCCCGTCGCAGGGCGGCAAGGAGTCGGCGTACCTCGACATCTTCCTCGACCTGCGCCGCAAGGCGATGCGGACGAAGAAGGCGGGCATCGACACCAGCCGGATCGACACGGCCCAGCGGCAGTTCCTCTACGACGGGAACCTTTCCCTGAAGACGCCGCTGACGTGGCGGGTGTACGGGGAGACGTACCGGGTCCGGTGAGAAGGGCCGCGCCGAACCATTCGGCACCTTGCGGGCACAACCAAACGTGAAGATGACGTGTCCAACTCGTGAAGCACTTGTGCTCACGATGCTCAACACCGTCTCCACGCAAGCCCGTTAGGAACCTACATGCAGATACGTCCGGCTTTGACCGCCACCTCCATCCTCTCCGTCTCCGCGGTGGCGGCCGTGGCCCTGCTGACCGCGGCTCCCGCGTACGCCGCCGAGTACAGCTCGGCGCTGAAGGTGCGCGGAGTGCAGTACGACGCCCCGGGCAGGGACGACAACCGCTGCTCCGGCGGCAACACGCACAACGAGTACGTGACCATCAAGAACTACTCCAGGACCGCGACGGTGAACCTCAAGGGGTACGTGGTCAAGGACAAGACCGGCAACAAGTTCACGTTCACCAAGAGCCACAAGCTCCAGCCCGGCGACTACGTCCGCCTGCGCGGCGGCAAGGGCACGGACTCGGACGCGAAGAACGTCGTGTACCGCAACAACTGCAACTTCATGTGGAACAACGACAAGGACACGATCTACCTGTACAAGCCGTCGGGCGCGCACGCGGACACCCACGCGTACACCAAGTCGGCCAACGACCGTGACGGCAACGGGTACATCAGCTTCCACAGCTGAGCCACGCGGACGACGCCCGGGGGCCGTCCGCGACGGCGGCCCCCACCCCGAACCGCACCCCGAACGCACCGCGACGCCCGCCCAGTCGTCCGGTCGGGGACAGTGGGGCGAGCGTCGCGCTCTGTTCCGTACGCCTTTGTACGGGACGTTTTCAAGGAAGCAGGCGGAGCCTCACACCATGAGGGCGCGGTCCGTCGGCTTGATGGGGGCCGGCAGGTCCGAGGCGCCGGTCAGGAACCGGTCCACGCCCTGCGCGGCCGAGCGGCCCTCGGCGATGGCCCAGACGATGAGCGACTGGCCGCGGCCGGCGTCACCCGCCACGAACACGCCCGGCACGTTCGTCTGGAAGTCGGCGTCGCGCTCGATGTTGCCGCGCGCGTCGAGGTCCAGGGCGAACTGCGAGACCAGACCGTTCTCCTGGTCGGTGCCGGTGAAGCCCATGGCGAGGGTGACCAGCTGGGCGGGGATCTTGCGCTCCGTGCCCGGCTTCGGGGTCAGCTTGCCGTCGATGAACTCGACCTCGGTGAGGTGCAGCCACTGGACGTTGCCGTCCTCGTCGCCCTCGAAGTGGGTCGTCGAGACGGAGTAGACCCGCTCGCCGCCCTCCTCGTGGGCCGAGGTGACCTTGTACAGCATCGGGAAGGTCGGCCACGGCTGACCGACCACGTCCCGCTCGTCGTTGGGCCGCGGCATGATCTCCAGCTGCGTGACCGAGGCCGCACCCTGACGGTGGGCGGTGCCCACGCAGTCGGCGCCGGTGTCGCCGCCGCCGATGACGACGACGTGCTTGCCCTCGGCGGTGATGGGGGGCTGCACGAAGTCGCCCTCCTGCACCTTGTTGGAGAGCGGCAGGTACTCCATGGCGAAGTGGATGCCGTTCAGCTCGCGGCCGGGGACGGGCAGGTCGCGGGAGATCGTGGCACCCGCGGCGATGACCACGGCGTCGTGGCGCTTGCGGAGCTTCGTGGCGAGGAGATCGCGGCCGATCTCCACACCGGTACGGAACTTGGTGCCCTCCGCGCGCATCTGCTCGATGCGGCGGTTGATGTGGCGCTTCTCCATCTTGAACTCGGGGATGCCGTAGCGGAGCAGGCCGCCGATGCGGTCGGCGCGCTCGTAGACGACGACCGTGTGGCCGGCCCGGGTCAGCTGCTGGGCGGCGGCGAGACCCGCCGGGCCCGAGCCGATGACGGCGACGGTCTTGCCCGACAGGCGCTCGGGGATCTGCGGGGCGACGTCGCCCCGGTCCCACGCCTGGTCGATGATCGAGACCTCGACGTTCTTGATGGTGACGGCCGGCTGGTTGATGCCGAGCACGCACGCCGACTCACAGGGAGCCGGGCACAGACGGCCCGTGAACTCCGGGAAGTTGTTCGTGGCGTGCAGGCGCTCCTGCGCGGCCGACCAGTCCTCGCGGTACGCGTAGTCGTTCCACTCGGGGATCAGGTTCCCCAGCGGGCAGCCGTTGTGGCAGAACGGGATGCCGCAGTCCATGCAGCGCGAGGCCTGCTTGCTGATGATGGGGAGCAGGGAGCCCGGAACGTAGACCTCGTTCCAGTCCCGCACCCGCTCGTCGACGGGGCGGGTCTTGGCGACCTCGCGCCCGTGGTTGAGAAAGCCCTTGGGATCAGCCATTGGTCGCCGCCTCCATCATCTTCTCGGTGATCTCAGTTTCCGAGAGACCGTCTCGCTCGGCGGCGTCCTTGGCGGCGAGCACTGCCTTGTACGTGCTGGGGATGATCTTGCTGAAGCGGGCCACCGACGCGTCCCAGTCGGCGAGCAGCTTCTCGGCGACCGTCGAGGCGGTCTCCTCCGCGTGGCGGCGCACGACGTCGTGCAGCCACTGCTTGTCGGTGTCGTCGAGGGCCTCGACCGCGCCCTGACTGGTGACGTTGACGTTGTCGGTGTCCAGGTCGATGACGTACGCGACGCCGCCCGACATACCGGCCGCGAAGTTGCGGCCCGTCTCGCCGAGGACCACCGCGTGACCGCCGGTCATGTACTCGCAGCCGTGGTCGCCCACGCCCTCCGAGACGACCGTGGCACCGGAGTTGCGGACGCAGAAGCGTTCGCCGGTGCGGCCGCGCAGGAACAGCTCGCCGCCCGTCGCGCCGTACGCGATGGTGTTGCCGGCGATCGTCGAGTACTCGGCGAGGTGGTCGGCGCCGCGGTCCGGGCGGACCACGATGCGGCCGCCGGACAGGCCCTTGCCGACGTAGTCGTTCGCGTCGCCCTCCAGGCGCAGCGTGACACCGCGCGGGACGAAGGCGCCGAAGGACTGGCCCGCCGAGCCGGTGAAGGTGATGTCGATGGTGTCGTCGGGCAGGCCCGCGCCACCGAACTTCTTCGTCACCTCGTGACCGAGCATGGTGCCGACCGTGCGGTTGATGTTGCGGATGGCGACCTGGGCGCGCACCGGCTGGGCGTCGGCCTGGTCGTTCGCCGCGAGAGCGTCGGCGGCGAGCTTGATCAGCTCGTTGTCGAGCGCCTTCTCCAGGCCGTGGTCCTGCGTGATGAGCTGGTGGCGGACGGCGCCGTCGGGCAGCTCGGGCACGTAGAAGAGCGGCTCCAGGTCGAGACCCTGCGCCTTCCAGTGGGTCACGGCCCGCTCGGTGTCGAGGAGTTCGGCGTGGCCGACGGCCTCCTCGATGGTGCGGAAGCCCAGTTCGGCGAGGATCTCGCGGACCTCTTCGGCGATGAACTCGAAGAAGTTGACGATGTACTCGGCCTTGCCGGAGAACCGCTCGCGCAGCGTCGGGTTCTGGGTGGCGATGCCGACCGGGCAGGTGTCCAGGTGGCAGACGCGCATCATGACGCAGCCGGAGACGACGAGCGGCGCGGTCGCGAAACCGAACTCCTCGGCGCCGAGCAGCGCGGCGATGACGACGTCGCGGCCGGTCTTCAGCTGGCCGTCGGTCTGCACGACGATGCGGTCGCGCAGGCCGTTGAGGAGGAGGGTCTGCTGGGTCTCGGCGAGGCCGAGCTCCCACGGACCACCGGCGTGCTTCAGCGACGTGAGCGGCGAGGCGCCCGTGCCGCCGTCGTGGCCGGAGATCAGGACCACGTCCGCGTGCGCCTTGGAGACACCCGCGGCGACCGTGCCGACGCCGACCTCGGAGACCAGCTTCACGTGGATGCGGGCCTGCGGGTTGGCGTTCTTGAGGTCGTGGATCAGCTGAGCCAGGTCCTCGATGGAGTAGATGTCGTGGTGCGGCGGCGGGGAGATGAGGCCCACGCCCGGCGTCGAGTGACGCGTCTTGGCGACCCACGGGTAGACCTTGTGGCCGGGCAGCTGACCGCCCTCACCGGGCTTGGCGCCCTGGGCCATCTTGATCTGGATGTCGTCCGCGTTGACCAGGTACTCCGAGGTCACACCGAAGCGGCCGGAGGCGACCTGCTTGATGCTGGAGCGGCGCGCCGGGTCGTACAGGCGCTCGGCGTCCTCGCCGCCCTCGCCGGTGTTGGACTTCCCGCCGAGCTGGTTCATGGCGATGGCCATGGTCTCGTGGGCTTCCTGCGAGATCGAGCCGTACGACATGGCGCCGGTCGAGAACCGCTTGACGATGTCCGAGACCGGCTCGACCTCGTCGATGGAGATCGGCTGCCTGTCTTCGTCCTTGAACCCGAACAGGCCGCGCAGCGTCATCAGACGCTCCGACTGCTCGTTCACCCGGCCCGTGTACTTCTTGAAGATGTCGTAGCGGCGCGAGCGGGTCGCGTGCTGGAGGCGGAAGACCGTGTCCGGGTCGAACAGGTGCGGCTCGCCCTCGCGGCGCCACTGGTACTCGCCGCCGATGTCGAGGGCGCGGTGCGCCGGGGCGATGCCGGAGGCGGGGTACGCCTTGGCGTGGCGGGCGGCGACCTCACCGGCGACGACGTCGAGACCGGCGCCGCCGATCTTGGTGGTCGTGCCGTTGAAGTACTTCTCCACGAAGGACTCGTCGAGGCCGACGGCCTCGAAGACCTGGGCGCCGCGGTAGGAGGCGACGGTGGAGATGCCCATCTTGGACATGACCTTGAGGACGCCCTTGCCGAGCGCGTAGATCAGGTTCCGGATGGCCTGCTCGGCCTCTATGGCGTTCAGGAACGTGCCCGCGCGGACCAGGTCCTCGACCGACTCCATCGCCAGGTACGGGTTGACGGCCGCGGCACCGAAGCCGATGAGCAGCGCGACGTGGTGGACCTCGCGGACGTCACCGGCCTCGACGAGCAGCCCCACCTGGGTGCGCTGCTTCGTGCGGATGAGGTGGTGGTGGACGGCCGCGGTGAGCAGCAGCGACGGGATCGGCGCGTGCTCGGCGTCCGAGTGCCGGTCCGACAGGACGATCAGGTGGGCGCCGGCCTCGAGAGCGGCGTCGGCCTCGGCGCAGATCTCGTCGAGGCGGGCGGCCAGCGCGTCGCCGCCGCCGGAGACCCGGTAGAGGCCGGACAGCGTCGCGGCCTTCATGCCGGGCATGTCGCCGTCGGCGTTGATGTGGATGAGCTTGGCCAGCTCGTCGTTGTCGATCACCGGGAAGGGCAGGGTGACCGAGCGGCAGGAGGCGGCCGTGGGCTCCAGCAGGTTGCTGCCCGGGCCGAGCGAGGAGCGCAGCGAGGTGACGAGCTCCTCGCGGATGGCGTCCAGCGGCGGGTTCGTGACCTGCGCGAAGAGCTGGGTGAAGTAGTCGAAGAGCAGCCGCGGGCGGGCCGAGAGGGCCGCGATCGGGGTGTCCGTGCCCATCGAGCCGATCGGCTCGGCGCCGGCCTTGGCCATCGGCGCGAGGAGGATGCGCAGCTCTTCCTCGGTGTAACCGAAGGTCTGCTGGCGGCGCGTGACGGAGGCGTGCGTGTGCACGATGTGCTCGCGCTCGGGCAGGTCGGAGAGCTCGATCTCGCCGGCCTCCAGCCACTCCGCGTAGGGCTGCTCGGCGGCGAGGCCGGCCTTGATCTCGTCGTCCTCGATGATGCGGTGCTCGGCGGTGTCGACGAGGAACATGCGGCCGGGCTGCAGCCGGCCCTTCTTGACGACCTTCGCCGGGTCGATGTCGAGGACGCCGACCTCGGAGCCGAGGACCACGAGACCGTCGTCCGTCACCCAGTAGCGACCGGGGCGCAGACCGTTGCGGTCGAGAACGGCGCCGACCTGGGTGCCGTCGGTGAAGGTGACGCAGGCCGGGCCGTCCCAGGGCTCCATCATCGTGGAGTGGTACTGGTAGAAGGCGCGCCGGTCGGCGTCCATGGAGTCGTGGTTCTCCCACGCCTCCGGGATCATCATCAGGACGCTGTGCGGAAGCGAACGGCCGCCGAGGTGGAGCAGCTCCAGGACCTCGTCGAAGGACGCCGAGTCCGAGGCGTCCGGCGTACAGATCGGGAAGATCCGGTCCAGGGTCGCCTGCGACGAGCCGAACAGCTCGGAGGCGAGCTGCGACTCACGGGCGCGCATCCAGTTGCGGTTGCCCTTGACGGTGTTGATCTCACCGTTGTGGGCGACGAACCGGTACGGGTGCGCGAGCGGCCACGACGGGAAGGTGTTCGTGGAGAACCGGGAGTGCACGAGCGCGATCGCGGAGGCGAAGCGGCGGTCGGACAGGTCCGGGAAGAAGGGCTCCAGCTGGCCGGTGGTCAGCATGCCCTTGTAGACGATCGTCCGGGCGGAGAGCGACGGGAAGTACACGTCGGCCTCGCGCTCGGCGCGCTTGCGCAGCACGAACGCCTTGCGGTCGAGCGCGATGTTCTTCGAGGTGCCGTCCGCGACGAAGACCTGGCGGAAGGCCGGCATCGTGGAGCGGGCCATCGAGCCGAGCAGCTGCGGGGCGACGGGGACCTCGCGCCAGCCGAGGACGGTCAGGCCCTCTTCGGCGGCGATCGTCTCGATCTTCGAGACGAAGGACTCGGTGTCGGTCTCCGGCAGGAAGGCGATACCGACGGCGTACGCACCGGCCTCGGGCAGGTCGAAGTCGACCGCCTCGCGCAGGAAGGCGTCCGGAACCTGGGACAGGATGCCCGCACCGTCGCCCGAGTCGGGCTCGGAGCCGGTGGCACCGCGGTGTTCCAGATTGCGCAGAACGGTGAGCGCCTGCTCGACCAGCGTGTGGCTCGCCTCACCGGTGAGGGTGGCCACGAAGCCGACGCCGCAGGCGTCGTGCTCGTTGCGCGGGTCGTACATGCCCTGAGCGGCAGGGCGAGCATCCATGTGCGACCAGTTCTGGCCGGCGGAATGCTGGGACGGCTGGCGCGGCGTACGCATCGGCTCTCCCGTCGTCGTCGTGGCATTTTCAAGTGCCGAGGGACGACGTTGGCCCTCTGCTGGGTACTGCTAAGTGCATGCTGCTGCAAAATTTCACGCAGGTTACATGATGAAGCGAATCCCGAGAAGTGGATACTTCGTTCCAACATGCGGACGCCGCGGGTGGCGGCGAGAGACGGCCCGGCGGGCAGATCGATGACCGTGGGAGCCGAGGGTGCGCCGCGGGCCTCATTGCCCTCAGCGCTTACGGCTCATGCCCCGTGGTCAAGTAATCGAAACCGTCCAGTAACGACTACTTATGCAGGGCCATGTATAGCCATCATCCGGCCGTCACCTGGCGACCGTCAACCTACTGCCGTTCCGAAAAGGCTGCCCAGGAGATAGGTCACACCCGCCGCGGCCCCGCCCAGGGCCAACTGCCGCAGTCCGCTGAACCACCACGAGCGGGCCGTCACCTTGGCCACGACCGCCCCGCACGTGAAGAGCCCGATGAGCGCGAGCACCACGGCCGGCCACAGGTCGCTCGCCCCGAGCAGATAGGGCAGTACGGGGATCAGCGCGCCCAGCGCGAACGCGCCGAAGGAGGAGACCGCGGCCACGGTCGGCGAGGGCAGGTCACCCGGGTCGATGCCGAGCTCTTCGCGGGCGTGGATCTCCAGGGCCTGCTCGGGGTCCTTGGAGAGCTGCTCGGCGACCTGCCGGGCGAGTTCGGGCTCGACGCCGCGCGAGATGTACAGCTCGGCCAGCTCCCGCTCCTCGTCCGCCGGATGCTTCTTCAACTCACGCCGCTCGACGTCGAGTTCGGCCTCGACCAGCTCGCGCTGGGAGGCGACGGAGGTGTACTCGCCGGCCGCCATGGAGAAGGCGCCCGCGGCCAGTCCCGAAAGCCCGGTGATGATGATCGTCTGCTGGGAGACGGCGCCGCCCGCGACACCGGCCATCAGCGCGAAGTTGGAGACAAGCCCGTCCATCGCACCGAACACCGCGGGGCGCAGCCAGCCGCCGTTCACATCGCGGTGCGTGTGGTTGTCCCGGTGCGCGTCGTGAAGCGTCGCCTCGGTCTCGATGATGGCCATGGTGCTGATCCCCGTCCCCTCAGATGCTTTCTACGTCTCCGAAAGTACGCACGAATCAGGGGCCCCGCTAGCAAGGAAGGCCGTACTTACCTGGGGTTTTGCACCCTGCGCAACAACCTCGGCACTCCCTGAACTGGACCTTCCTCGGATCACCCGTGAGATGGATCACGCGATCGTTTCGTTGACGGCCCGGGAAATATGAACGCAACATCTGTAAACGTTTCCAGATGCGGGAAACGTTTACAGGAGACGGGATCTCCCGGACACGCCTGACAGAACCGACGTATGGGGGTAGCGCGATGGGTACGCACACGGGTCAACCGACGGTCGTGTCGATCGCGGAGCGCGCCGGCGTCTCCATCGCCTCCGTCTCCCGTGTCCTGAACGGCGTGGGGGCCCGCCGCGACACCGTCCTCAAGGTCGAGCGCGCCGCCGCCGAACTCGGCTACGTGCCGAACGCGGTGGCCCGCTCCCTCAAGGGCGGCCGCACCCGCCAGCTCACCTTCGCGATGCCCGACATCGGCAACCCGGTGTACGTGGCGATGGTCCGCGCCATCCAGACCGTCGCCAAGGCCGCCGGGTACCGGCTGCTCCTGCACTCCACGGACGCCGTCGTCGACGACGAGCTCGCGGTGCTGCGCAGCCTCGGCGACCGCACCAGCGACGGCCTCATCATCTGCCCCATCCGCATCACGGACGCCCACATCGAGGCGCTGCGCACCGCGGCGGGCCCGGTCGTGGTCATAGGTTCGCTGCCCGACGGAGTGCCCGTGGACAGTGTGCGTGCCGACTCCGTCGCGGGCGCCGCGCTCGCCGTGCGCCATCTGCACGACACCGGCCGGCGCCGGATCGCCTTCGTCAACGGCCCGGCGGACACGGTCCCCGGCCGCAACCGCGACGAGGGCTACCGGGCGGCCCTGACCGACTGCGGACTCGTATACGACCCGGAGCTCGTCGTGCACACGGACTTCGGCATCGAGTCGGGTGCCGAGGCCGCCGACCGGCTGCTCGCGCAGGGCCGCCCCGACGCGGTGTTCTGCGCCAACGACCAGCTCGCGCTCGGCGCCGCCCGCGCCCTGCACGCCCGCGGCCTGCGCATACCCGAGGACGTCGCCGTCGCCGGAATGGACGACAGCATGCTCGCGCAGGCCGGCTGGCCGCCGCTGACCAGCGTCGACCTGGGCTCCACCGAACGCGGCCGGCGCGCCGCCGAACTCCTGCTCCACCGCCTCGACCCCGCCGAGCCGGTGGCCGAGGCCACCACCCCCAGCTCCACCACCGCCCCGCCCCGCCTCGTCGTCCGCGCCTCCACGGGCCGGGCGGCGCCCGACAGTTGAGAGTCACGAGGTTCGAGCCATGAGTCTCACCGCCTCCCGGGACAATGCCGTCCCGGGCAGCCGCGGCACACCGCCGCCCCGCACTCCGGACCAGCGCAAACGCGCGCTGGGTCTGGACCGGGGCGCCTGGTTCCTGCTGCTCCCCGCGCTGATCCCGATCCTGATACTCAGCGTGGGCCCCCTTCTGTACGGCATCTCGCTCGCCTTCACGGACTCCCAGGCGGGCCGCACCGCCCCCACCCAGTTCGTCGGCGTGGACAACTTCCTGGACCTGCGCCACGACGGGTTGTTCTGGGAATCGTTCCGCATCGGCCTGATCTGGGCCGTGTGCGTGACGGCGCTGCAGTTCGTGCTGGCCCTGGGCCTCGCCCTGCTGCTCAACCAGAACCTGCGGTTCCGCTGGCTGGCCCGCACCCTCGCGCTCGTCCCCTGGGCGATGCCCGAGGTCGTCGTCGGCATCATGTGGCGGCTCGTCTACCACTCGGACGCGGGCGTGCTGAACAAGACGCTGACGCAGTTCGGCCTGATCCACGAGAACATCGACTGGCTCTCCGACCTCTCCTACGCGCTCCCGGCCGTCATCGTCGTGGGCGTCTGGGCGGGCATGCCGCAGACGACGGTCGTGCTCCTGGCCGGTCTGCAGAACGTGCCGCACGAACTGCGCGAGGCCGCCCAGCTCGACGGCGCGGGCCTGTGGCGCCGCTTCACCACGGTCACCTGGCCGGCCCTGAAGCCCGTCGTCCTCGCCGTCACCGCGCTCAACTTCATCTGGAACTTCAACTCCTTCGGCCTGGTGTACGTGCTGACGCAAGGAGGGCCCGGCGGCAAGACCCGGCTGCCGATGCTGTTCGCGTACGAAGAGGCCTTCAAATACGGCCAGTTCGGCTACGCGGCCGCGATGGGCCTGGTCATGGTCGCGGTGATCGCGGTGCTGCTCACCGTGTTCCTCCGCAAGAAGCTCAAGGAAGATGTGGAGGCCTCGGCATGAGCACTCCCCTCCCCCGGGTGGCCGGCCGGGCCGGTCAGTACCTCGCCCTGCTCTGCTACATGGTCTTCCTGGCCTTCCCCTTCCTCTGGCTGATCTCCACGTCCTTCAAGTCCGCGCAGGAACTGGGCTCGATCGACCCGACGTGGATCCCCCAGCACCCGAGCCTGGACAACTACCGCGCGGCCTTCGACGCCCAGCCGCTGCTGCGCTCGGCGCTCAACAGCCTGGTCGTCGCGGTCAGCGCCTCGGTGATCTCGGTCGCGATCGCGGTCCCGGCGGCGTACGTGATGGTGCGCTACAAGACGCGGGTCAGCCAGGCGGGCACGGCCTGGATCCTGGTCAGCCAGATGTTCCCGTTCGTCCTGGTGATCATCCCGCTGTTCCTGGTCCTGAAGAACCTGCACATGATCGACAGTCTCCTCGGCCTGATCATCGTGTACGTCGTCTGGAACCTGCCCTTCTCGCTGTGGATGCTCCAGGGCTACGTGAAGTCGGTGCCGACCTCCCTGGAGGAGGCGGCGGCGATGGACGGCGCGAGCCGCTTCCGCACGCTCGTCAGCGTGGTCCTGCCGCTCCTCGCGCCCGGCCTGGTGGCGACGCTGATGTTCTCCTTCGTCACCGCCTGGAACGAGTTCTTCTTCGCCCTCGTGCTCCTCAAGTCCCCGGAGAACCAGACGATGTCGGTCATCCTCACCCGCTTCCTCGGCGCCGAGGGCGTCGCGGACCTCGGCCCGCTGGCCGCCGCCTCGGTCCTGGCCACCATCCCCAGCCTCGTCTTCTTCGCGCTGCTCCAGCGGCGGCTCGTCGGCGGCATGATGAGCGGGGCGGTGAAGGGCTGATGCGCAGGCGCACCTTCCTCACCGCCGCCGCGGCGGGCCTGGCCACGGCCGCCGTCGCGGGCTGCGGCGGCTCGGACTCCGAATCGGCCGACGGCACGATCACCCTCGAATTCCTCAGCCTGGCCTGGCAGAAGGAGTCGGTCGACGCCAACAAGACGCTCGTCGCCCGGTGGAACAAGGCCCACCCGGACGTCCGGGTCAAGTACATCCAGGGCAGCTGGGACAACATCCACGACCAGCTCCTCACCTCCTTCGAGGGCGGCGAGGCGCCGGACATCTTCCACGACGACGCCTCCGACCTCACGGACTTCGGCTACGGCGGCTACCTCGCGGACCTGTCCCCGTACCTGCCCGAATCCCTGAAGCGGGACATCCCCAAGGCGGCCTGGGCGACGACCACGTACGACGACAAGATCTACGGCGTCCCGTTCCTCCAGGAGCCGCGCGTGATCATCGCCAACGCGAAGCTGCTCAAGGAGTCCGGCGTCCGCGTGCCCACGGCCGAACGCCCCTGGACCTGGGACGAGTTCGAGGCCGTCGCCAAGCGGCTGACGCACGGCAGGGAGCGCTACGGCGTCGCCTGGTCCATGAAGGAACCGGTCAGCCAGTCCGTGAACCTGTCCCTGTCCACCGACGGCCGGATCTTCTACAAGGACAAGGACGGCAAGAACGAGATCCGTTACGACGGCGCCGACTCGGCCGTCGCGCAGCTGATCAACCGCCAGGTCGACCAGGACCGCACCGCCCCCAAGTCGGGCCTCGGCATGTCGGGCTCCGACACGCTGCCGGGCTTCTTCGCGGGCCGCTACGCGATGCTGCCGCTCAACTTCTCCTACCGCCAGCAGGTGCAGCAGCAGGCCCCCAAGGGCTTCGACTGGACGGTGCTGCCGATGCCGTCGGGCGCCGGCGGACTGGCCCAGGGCACCGCGCCGCAGACCCTCTCGGTCTCCGAGGACAGCCGGCACAAGAAGGAGGCCGCGGCCTTCGTCGCGTACCTCACCCAGGCCAGGCACCAGGTCCAACTGGCGCGCGGCGACTGGCTGTTGCCCACGAGCACCGAGGCCCTCAAGGACCCCGCCCTGACCACGACGACGTACGGCTGGCGGACCGGCGCCGACATAGCGGCCTCCCTGCGCCCCTCCCCCGTCCTCGGGGTGCGCGGCTACGCCGAGTGGAAGGACAAGATCGCCACTCCGGCCTACCAGGAGTACTACAACGGCGCGATCGGCATCGCCGACCTCCGCAAGCGCCTGGCCGGGGACGGCAACCGCATCCTCGACCGCTACCAGCGCTGAACAGCACCACCAGCGCGACCGGCACGACCCGCACGACCCCAGAAATGAGCACGAACACACCATGAGCGTCAGCGTCGACCCGGACCCGTCGGCACGCAGGCTGCGCACCGTCCCGCAGCCCCCTCCCCCGGCCCCGATCTCCTTGCGCGACCGCGCCCGGGGCGCGCTGCTCGGACTCGCCGTCGGGGACGCGCTCGGCGCCCCCGCGGAGAACATGAAGCCGTCCCAGATCCGCGAACGCTGGGGCCGCATCGAGGGATTCGTGTCGGAGAACCCGGCCGGCACGGACGACACCGAGTACGCGATCTTCTCCGGGCTGCTGCTCGCCGAGCACGGCGCCGGGCTGACGGTCGAGGACGTCGAGCGGGCCTGGCACACCTGGATCGCGGACCGGGACGAGGGTCCGTTCCGGGGCGCGGGCTTCAGTGAGCGCGGCACCCTGGAGAACCTGCGCCGGGGGCTCGCCGCGCCCATCTCCGCCCAGCACCGGCACGCGTGGAGCGACGGGCTCGCCATGCGCGCGGCGCCCTTCGGGGTGTACGCGGCCGGGCGCCCCGCCGAAGCGGCCCGGCTCGTGGCGATCGACGGCACGGTGTCGCACGACGGCGAGGGCATCCTCGGGGGCCGGGCCGTGGCCGCCGGGGTGGCTGCCGCCATGGTCAGCCACAGTCCCGACGCCGTGGTCCAGGCGGCGCTTTCGGTGGTGCCCGACGACTCCTGGACGGCGCGTTCCCTGCACCGTGCCGTGTCGGCCGCCCGCCGGGCCCGCCGCGACCCGGACGGCACCCAGCTCTCCATGGAGCGGGCCGTGCGCAAGGCCGTCGTCATCGGCGGCTACCCGTGGACGGACCTGGCGCCGGAGGCCGTCGGCCTCGCGTTCGGGGCGTTCGCGGTGGCCCGGGGCGATTTCCGCGAGTCGGTGCTGACGGCGGTCAACATGGGCCGGGACGCGGACACCACGGCCGCGGTGGCCGGGGCGCTGGCCGGGGCCCTGCGCGGCGAGGCCTCGATCCCGGCCGCGTGGTCCTCGGCGATCGGCCCGGTCCGGGGCAGCTGCCTCCCCTCCATGGCGGGCCGCCACATCCTGGACGTGGCCGACAACCTGACCCCACCCCCACCGGACCACGCCGGGGCGGTGGCCTGATGCCACCCCATCCTCCACAGTGCCGCCCGGTGGGGGCTGATCGCGCAGTTCCCCGCGCCCCTGAAGGCCTGCGCTTCGCGCGCCTCCCCCTGGGCGAGCGGAGCTCGCTTCAGGGGCGCGGGGAACTGCGCGAGAAGCCCCACCGGGCCGCACCCGGCGACGAGACCGATCCCCGCACAAGCACCCCGCAGACCCGAAAGGCCCGCACATGACACCCGACCGCATCGAGGGCCTCCTCCTCGGCATCGCCGCCGGAGACGCAGCCGGCTGGCCGTCGGGACGACACCGCGCGGCCCGCCTCCCCGACTGGACCCGCCGCCTCACCCGCGAACTGGACACCTTCGCGGAGCAGAACGCGACGACGACGCTCCCCGTCCCCATCGCCCTGAACCAGCCCCCCGAACCCCTCCGTCTCGGCCCCTCCGACGACGCGGAATGGGCGGCGTTCACGGCCCAGGCCGTCCTCGCCGCCCACGCCGACGGCCTCGGCGACCTGCCCCCCGACCACCGCGTCCGCTCCGCGCTCTCCCTCGCCTGGAACACCCTCGCCGACGAGATCGCGGCGGCCGCGGCCCGCGCCGACGAGATCGAGTCGGCGCAGATCCCGCTGCGCGCCCGCATCTCGGTACGGGCCGGCCTCGGCAACCTCGCCGCGGGCCTGCGCCCACCCGCCACGGGCCACGACAACCCGCACTACTTCGACGACGCGGCCTGCGTCCGCGCCGCGGTCCTCGCCGTCGTCCACCCGGGCGAACCCGAACGGGCCGCGGACCTCGCCGAGTTCGACGCCCGCTACACCCAGGACGGCGACGGCGTGTACGGCGCCCGCGCGATGGCCGCGGCCGTCTCCGCGGCGCTCGGCGGCGCCCTCGTGGACGCCTGCGTCGACGCGGCCCTCGCCCAGCTCCCCGACGGCACCGAGATCCACCGCAACGCGCACCGGGCCGTCGAGCTCGGCCGCGCCGCGGCGGCCGCCCGTCCGGGCCTGCCGGGCAACGCGTTCGCCCTGGTCCCGGTCCTGGAACACGAGATCGTCGACCACGTCTACAGCTACGGCATCGCCGCCGCGGAGACCGTCCCGGTCGCCCTCGCCGTGGCGACGGCCGCCGCGGGCGCGGTGTCCGAGGCGGTGCCCACCGCGGCCTGCCTCTCCCGCGTCGCGGACAGCGCTCCCGCCCTGGCCGGCGCGCTCACCGGGGCGGTCGGCGGCGCCGAAGCGATCCCCGACACCTGGCGCGACGCCTGCCGCGTCCTCGCCGGCTGCGCCCTGCCGGGCCTCGCCGGCACCGACCTCACGGACCTGGCCGCCCGCCTGGCCGACACTGTGCCTCCCGCGCATCACTCCATCTCCCTCACCGCAGAAGGAACTCCGGCATGAGCAACGTCCCCTCCCTCCCTTCCCTGGAAGACCGCACCACCGGCGCCCTGGTCGGCGCGGCCGTGGGTGACGCGCTCGGCGGCCCCGTCGAGGGCTGGACCCCCGAGGCCATCGCGGAGCGGCACAACGGCCGGGTGCGCGGCATCGTCGAGCCGTTCTACAAGGACGACTGGAAGACGGCCCGGCCCATCGCGCCGTACCACAAGGGCGACGGGCACGTCACCGACGACACCCTCATGACGCACGCGCTGGTCCGCGTGTACGAGAAGGTCCGCGACCACCTCGACGCGTACGCCGTCGCCGACCACCTGGTCCCCGACCTGATCGGCACGCCCCGCTGGATCCCCGAGCTGGAGGCGGAGGCCCTGCCGCTGCAGCGCATCTTCCTCGCGGAGAAGTGGATCGTCGCCCGCATCCACTACGGCCACGTGGACCCCCGCGAGGCGGGCGTCGGCAACATCGTGAACTGCGGCGCGGCGATGTACATGGCGCCGGTCGGCGCGGTCAACGCGGGCAACCCGCTGGCCGCGTACAACGAGGCGCTGGATGTGGCGGGCGCCCACCAGAGCAGTTACGGCCGGGAGGCCGCGGGTGTCTTCGCGGCGGCGGTGGCCGCGGCGTACCGGCCGGGCGCGACGCCCGAGTCGGTCGTCGAGGAGACCCTGAAGCTCGCCAAGGACGGCACCCGGTCGGCGATCGAGGCGGTCTGCGAAGTGGCCGCCCGCCACGACGACTTCGAGGGCGCGCTGAAGCCGCTGCGCGAGGCGGTCGCCCCGTTCGACACGGTCGGCCCGGAGTACCGCAAGCCCTCGCTCGGCGCCCGCCGCCCCTCCCGGCTGCACGCCATCGAGGAACTCCCCGTCGCGCTCGGCATGCTGCTCGTCGGCCGCGGCGACTTCCGCCACACCGTCCTCGGCTCGGTCAACTACGGCCGCGACTGCGACTCGATCGCCACGATGAGCGGCGCGATCGTCGGCGCCCTGTACGGGGAGCAGGCCGTCCCCAAGGAGTGGAGCACGGAGATCGCGCGGGCCAGCAAGCTGGACCTGCACACCCCTGCGGCGGCCCTCGCCCAGGTCACGCGCGAGGTGCACGGCCGCGACCTGGAGCGCCGCCGCGCCCACGAGGCCGCGTTCGCGGCGATCGCGAGCCGGTGATGCTGCGACTGACCTGGGTGCAGCCCGAGGACCTGATCGGGCACGAGCTGCGCCAGGCGGCCCAGGACGGGCGCGCCGCCGCCGGGATCGAGGAGCGCTGGGTGGCCGCGGGCGGCCATCTCGCGCCGGACCGAGCGGGCGCGTCCGCGACCCCGGCCACGCCCGAACTCCGCTCGCTGGCCGAGGAGTTGCTGGACGAGCTGGCGGCCCTTCCGTCGCCGCTCGCCGTGACGGAACCGGCGGTGTACCGGGCCCCTGAGGCGCCCGCGCCCACACGCGCGACCCCTGATCCGGACACCGAACTGCGCCGCCTGCACGCCGCCTGGCTCGGCCGGGCGGCCGGCTGCCTGCTGGGCAAGCCGGTCGAGAAGCTGACCGTGACCGGCATCCGGGCGATCGCCCGGTCCACCGGCAACTGGCCCCTGACCGCCTGGTTCACCGAGCGGGGCCTGGACCCGGAGGTCGCGCGCGAGCACCCCTGGAACCGCCGCTCGCGCCCCACCTCCCTCGCCGAGAACATCGACGGCATGCCGGAGGACGACGACCTCAACTACCCGCTGCTCGGGCTGCTCCTGATCCAGCGTCACGGTCACGACTTCACCACGGACGACGTGGCGAAGCTGTGGCTGGACGAGCTCCCGGCGGGCCGCACCTTCACCGCCGAGCGCGTCGCCTACCGCAACCTCCTCGCCGGCCTGGAGCCGCCGCTCACGGCGACGTACCGCAATCCGTTCCGCGAGTGGATCGGCGCCCAGATCCGAGCCGACATCTTCGGCTGGACCCATCCGGGCGACCCGGCCCGCGCCGCCGAACTGGCGCATCGGGACGCCTCGTTGACGCACACCGCCAACGGTGTCTACGGCGAGATGTTCGTGGCGGCCGCGATCGCCCACGCGGCGGGCCCGGCCCCCACCACGGTCCACGAGACGCTCGCCGCGGCGCTCGCCCACGTCCCGCCCGGCTCCCGCTACGCCGAGGCGATCCGGTTCGGCATCGACACCGCCGCCGCCGAACCCACCGGCACGCCCGAGGCGTTCGAGCGGGTCGTGGACGCCCTGCACCGGCGCTACGCCGATCACCACTGGGTGCACGTCCTGCCCAACGCCGCGCTGCTGGCCGCGGCCCTCACCCACGCCGACGGCGACTTCGCGGGCTCCATCACCCGCGTGGTGTCCGGCGGCTGGGACACCGACTCCAACGGCGCCACGGCCGGCTCGATCGCGGGCCTGCTCGCGGGCGACCCGGCCGCCCTTCCCCCGTCCTGGACGGCTCCGCTGAAGAACCGGCTCGCCACCACGGTCGCCGGTTTCGACGGCATCGGCTTCGACGAACTGGCCCGGCTCACTCTGGAGGCCCGCGCATGACGACCCCTCACCAACCCACTGCCGACGGACCGTTGACCGGCCTGAAGGTCCTCGACCTGGCCACCCTGTTCGCCGGGCCGCTCTGCGCGACGATGCTCGGCGACTTCGGCGCCGAGGTCGTCAAGATCGAGCACCCGCGCAAGCCGGACCCCTCCCGCGGCCACGGCCCGTCCAAGGACGGCGTCGGCCTGTGGTGGAAGACGCTCGGCCGCAACAAGAAGAACCTCACCCTCGACCTCTCCTCCCCCGGCGGCCGCGAGGTCCTCCTCAAGCTGGCCGCCGAGTCGGACGTGATCATCGAGAACTTCCGCCCCGGCACCCTGGAGAAGTGGCACCTCGGCTGGGACGAGCTGAGCGCCGCCAACCCCCGCCTGGTCCTGGCCCGCGTCACCGGCTTCGGCCAGTTCGGCCCGTACGCGCGCCGCCCCGGATTCGGCACGCTCGCCGAGGCGATGTCCGGCTTCGCCGCGATCACCGGCCAGCCGGACGGCCCGCCGACCCTGCCCCCCTTCGGGCTCGCCGACTCCATCGCGGCGCTCGCCACCTCGTACGCGGTGATGGCCGCCCTGCGCGGCCGGGACGTGACAGGCCACGGCCAGATCGTCGACATGGCGATCATCGAGCCGATGCTGGCCATCCTCGGCCCGCAGGCCACCTGGTACGACCAGCTCGGCTACGTACAGCCGCGTACCGGAAACCGCTCCACGAACAACGCGCCCCGCAACACCTACCGCACCAGCGACGACAAGTCGGTCGCGGTCTCCACCTCCGCCCAGTCGATCGCGGAGCGCGTGATGCACCTGGTGGGCCGCCCCGAGTTCATCGACGAGGACTGGTTCGCGACCGGCGCCGGCCGGGCCGCGCACGCCGACGCCCTCGACGACGCGGTCGGCGGCTGGATCGCCGCCCACACCCGCGACGAGGTCGTGACCGCCTTCGAGCGGGCCGAGGCGGCGATCGCCCCGATCAACGACATCACCGACGTACTCCGGGACGAGCAGTACCAGGCACTGGAGACGGTCACCGAACTCCCCGACCCGGACCTCGGCACGGTCAAGATGCAGAACGTCCTCTTCCGCCTCTCCGAGACCCCCGGCGGGATCCGCTGGACGGGCCGCGGCCACGGCGCGGACACCGACGAGATCCTCTCCGGCCTCGGCCTGTCGGAGGCGGATGTGAGCGCTTTGCGGGAGGCTGGTGCGGTATGAGCACGTTGTACGTCACCTGGCTGTACGTTCCCGGGGACCGCCCCGATGTGGTCGCCAAGGCGCTGGGCTCCGGCGCCGACGTGGTCCTGGTCGACCTGGAGGACGCGGTCGCCCCCGACCGCAAGGCCTACGCGCTCGACGCGACGGCCGAACTCCTCGCCGACAGGCACCCGGTACCGGTGCACGTCCGCGTCAACGCGCTGGACGGGCCGCTCGCCGAGCGAGAGGTGCGCCGCCTGGCAGGGCTCCCCGGCCTGGACGCGCTGCGCCTGCCGAAGGTGACCGGTCCGGCCGACCTGGACCGGGTCGCCGACTGGGCGGGTACGACGCCCCCGCTGTACGCCCTCCTCGAATCGGCCCTCGGCATCGAGCACGCCTACGAGATCGCCGCCCATCCCGCCGTGCGGGGCATCGCGCTCGGCGAGGCCGATCTCCGCGCGGACCTGGGTGTCGCGGACGCGGCGGGGCTCTCCTGGGTACGCGGCCGGGCGGTGGTCGCCGCCCGGGCCGCGCACCTGCCTCCGCCGCCGCAGTCCGTCTACCCGGACATCCGCGACACGGCGGGCCTGGCCCGCTCCTGCGCCGAGGGCCGCGCGCTCGGCTTCCTGGGCCGCACCGCGATCCATCCGCGCCAGCTCCCCGTGATCGAGGAGGCGTTCCGCCCGACGGAGGCCGAGGTGGCGGCGGCCCGCGACATCGTCACGGCGGCGGCCGTCGACGCCGGGGCGCTGGCGCTGGCCGACGGTCGCTTCGTGGACGCCGCCGTGGTCGCCGGCGCGCACCGGGTCCTCGACCTGGCGTCCCGGTGACACTGATCGCGCAGTTCCCCGCGCCCCTGAAGAGGCCGTCGGTCCACCACCGGCCGGTGGCCGCTTCTCGCGCAGTTCCCCGCGCCCCTGAAGAGGCCGTCGGTCCACCACCGGCCGGTGGCCGCTTCTCGCGCAGTTCCCCGCGCCCCTGAAGACTGCGCTACGCGCGTCTTCCCCTCCCCCTGAAGGCTGCGTCACGCACCGCGCCCCTGGGCGAGCGGAGCTCGCTTCCAGGGGCGCGGGGAACTGCGCGACCAGCCACGACGTGGCGCGCAGACGAACGACTACCGGGCGTCAGCCCTTTTTGGCCTCGGCCTCGGACTCGGCCTCGGACTCGGTCTCAGCCTTGGAGGCGGCGACCTCGGGCTCAGAGTCCGACTCCGGCTCCGACTCCGGGTCACCCTTGTCCAGGTCCACGACGGAGTCCTCAGCGCCGGGCTCGACAACCTCTTCGCGCCCGGGCCGCGTCTTCGCCGAAACGACCATGTAGATCACGGCGAGCAGGAAGACCCCCATCGCCGTCCAGTCATTGAGCCGCAGCCCAAGGATGTGGTGCGCGTCATCCACCCGCATCCACTCGATCCAGAACCGCCCCACGCAGTACGACGCGACATACAGCGCGAACGCCCGCCCGTGCCCGAGCTTGAACCTGCGGTCGGCCCAGATGACGAGCAGCGCGACGCCGATGCACCACAGCGACTCGTACAGGAACGTCGGGTGGTACGTGCCCGGAACCCGGCCGTCCGTGTCGGAGGTGATCTTCAGCGCCCACGGGACGTCGGTCGGCTTGCCGTACAGCTCCTGGTTGAACCAGTTGCCCCAGCGGCCCGCGGCCTGGGCCAGCGCGATACCGGGCGCGAGGGCGTCGGCCCACGCCGGGAGCGGGATGCCACGGCGGCGGCAGCCGATCCAGGCGCCGACCGCGCCGAGCGCGATGGCGCCCCAGATACCGAGGCCGCCCTCCCAGATCTTGAAGGCGTCCACCCAGTCACGGCCCTCGCTGAAGTACAGCTCGTAGTCCGTGATCACGTGGTACAGACGTCCACCGACCAGTCCGAACGGCACCGCCCAGACAGCGATGTCGGCGACCGTGCCGGCCCGCCCGCCGCGGGCGATCCAGCGCCTGTTCCCGAGCCAGACGGCCAGGAAGACGCCGATGATGATGCAGAACGCGTAGCCGCGCAGCGGGATCGGTCCGAGGTGGACGACCCCGCGCGACGGACTGGGGATGTAGGCAAGTTCCATGGCAGGGTCGACGCTACCGTGTCGGGCCGGGACAGCGTCCGGCAGCCCGGCAACGGCTCCGTAACGGACTACTTGTCGGCGGCTTCCACCTGCTGCTTCAGCTTGTCCGGCGTCAGCGAGTTCAGATCCAGGGTCTTGCCGTTCAGGATCACCGTCGGGGTGCCCCCGAGCTTGTCGTCCTGGAACTTCTTGTAGCTCTGCTGGATCCAGGTGTCGTGCTTGCCGTCGTTCACACACGACTTGAAGGTGTCCGTGGTCAGGCCGTCGACCTTGCCGGCCAGCTCCAGCAGCTTGCTGTTCTTGGAGAACGCGTCGTCCGATTCCTCCGGCTGGTTCTCGTACAGCACGTCGTGGTAGTCGCGGAACTTTCCGGCGTCCTGGGCGCAGCCCGCCGCGTTGCCCGCGCGCAGGGAGCCGCTGCCGCCCATGTTCGAGTCGATGAGCGTGACGAGGTGGTACTCGATCTTCACCTTGCCGGCGTCGGTCAGCTCGTGGAGCGTCGTGCGGTAGTTGTCCTCGAAGGACTTGCACGCCGGGCAGCGGAAGTCCTCCCAGATCGTGAGGGTCGATGTGGCGGTGTCCTGGCCGACGGGGACCGCCAGCTTGTCGGTGCCGGCGGCGCCCTGCGGCGCGCTCACCGGGCCCGACGCGGTGTCACCGCCGCCGTCGTCACCGGAATTGGCGGCGACCACGCCGATCACGGCGGCCAGGCCCAGCACGCAGACGACGCTCGCGCCCACGATCAACGTCCGGCGCCGCTTCTCCGCGGCCTTCTGCTTCTCGCGCTCCGCGGCCAGTCGCTCGCGGGCGGCGCGCTTTCCCTCACGGTTCTTCTCACTCACACCCGCGCCAACGAGACGGGGAGGCACCAACGTGCCTCCCCGCAACGTATTCCACCCGTAAGGGGTACGTGACTCCGTGTTACTTCGTGCCCCGTACACCTTCGGCGAGCTCGGCGGCGAGGGTGCGGACGGCCTCCAGGCCGGCCTTCTCGTCGGGGGCGTCGAGCATCCGCTTCACGAACGCCGAGCCGACGATGACCCCGTCCGCGAAGGAGGCGACCTCCCGGGCCTGCACCACGTTGGAGACACCGAGGCCGACGCAGACCGGCAGGTCGGTGGTGGCCTTGGTGCGCTCGACGAGTTCCTTGGCCTGGTTGCCGACCGACTCACGGGTGCCGGTGACGCCCATCAGCGAGGCCGCGTAGACGAAGCCGGAACCGGCCGCCGTGATGGTGGCCAGGCGCGCGTCCTGGCTGCTGGGCGCCACGACGAAGACGGTCCCGAGACCGTTCTTCTCCGCGTGCCGGCGCCACTCGGCGGACTCCTGCACCGGCAGGTCGGGCAGGATGCAGCCCGCGCCGCCCGCCTCGGCGAGTTCGGTGGTGAACCGCTCGACGCCGTAGATGTAGATCGGGTTCCAGTACGTCATGACGAGCACCGGCTTGCCGGTCGCCTCGTACGCCTCGCGCACGGTGCGCATGACGTCCTTGATCTTGAGGCCGCCGCGCAGCGCGATGTCGTCGGCGGTCTGGATGACCGGGCCGTCGAGCACCGGGTCGGAGTGCGGCAGGCCCACCTCGACGACGTCGGCGCCGCCGTCGAAGGCGGCCTTGACCGCCTCGATGCCGCCGTCGACCGACGGGAAGCCGGCGGGCAGGTAGGCGATGAGGGCGGCGCGGCCCTCGGCCTTGGCGCCGGCCAGGGTGTCACTCAACAGCTGGACGTTGCCGCTCACTTGGCGTCCCCCTCGATCTCGGCCTGCTCGCCCGTGGCATCGGCGGCGACGGTGGCGTCGGTGTCGTACAGGCCGAAGTAGCGCGCGGCCGTGTCCATGTCCTTGTCGCCGCGCCCGGACAGGTTGACGATGATCAGCCCGTCCTTGCCCAGCTCCTTGCCGACCTCGATCGCGCCCGCGAGGGCGTGCGCGGACTCGATGGCCGGGATGATGCCCTCGGTGCGCGACAGCAGGCGCAGCGCCTGCATGGCCGCGTCGTCGGTGACGGCGCGGTACTCGCCGCGGCCGCTGTCCTTGAGGAAGGCGTGCTCGGGGCCGATGCCCGGGTAGTCGAGGCCCGCCGAGATCGAGTAGGGCTCGGTGATCTGGCCCTCCTCGTCCTGAAGGACGTACGACCGCGAACCGTGCAGGATGCCGGGGTTGCCCGCGGACAGGGTCGCCGCGTGCTCGCCGGTCTCGATGCCGTGGCCGGCCGGTTCGCAGCCGACGAGGCGGACGTCGCCGTCGGGGATGAACGCGTGGAACAGGCCGATGGCGTTCGAGCCGCCGCCGACGCAGGCGATCGCCGCGTCGGGCAGGCGTCCGGCGCGCTCCAGGATCTGGCGGCGGGCCTCGACGCCGATGACGCGGTGGAAGTCGCGGACCATCGCGGGGAACGGGTGCGGTCCCGCGACCGTGCCGAACAGGTAGTGCGTGCGGTCGACGTTGGCGACCCAGTCGCGGAACGCCTCGTTGATGGCGTCCTTGAGGGTGCGGCTGCCGGACTTCACGGCGACGACCTCGGCGCCCAGCATGCGCATGCGGGCCACGTTCAGGGCCTGGCGCTGGGTGTCGATCTCGCCCATGTAGATGGTGCATTCGAGGCCGAACAGCGCGCAGGCGGTGGCGGTGGCCACACCGTGCTGGCCCGCGCCGGTCTCGGCGATGACGCGGGTCTTGCCCATGCGCTTGGTGAGCAGGGCCTGGCCGAGCACGTTGTTGATCTTGTGCGAGCCGGTGTGGTTCAGGTCCTCGCGCTTGAGGAAGATCCGGGCGCCGCCGGCGTGCTCGGCGAACCGGGGCACCTCGGTGAGGCTGCTGGGGCGGCCGGTGTAGTTGACCAGGAGATCGTCGAGCTCGCGGGCGAACTCGGGGTCGGTCTTGGCCTTGTCGTACTCGACGGCGACCTCGTCCACGGCGGCGACCAGCGCCTCCGGGATGAACTTGCCGCCGAACGCGCCGAAATAGCCCTCGGCGCTGGGGACCAGACCCTCGGGGTCCGGAATGAAGTACTCGCTGGGCATGCGGAAACCTCACGGTGGGTTCGGGTGATGAATAAACGCCGTGGGGGCATGGGTGTTACGTCGGTCGCGGGCCGTTCGTGGTCGCTCGCGCGCACGCGGCGGCAGCCGCAGATCGAGTACAGTCCCGCGCCCCTAACGGGGCGCTTGCCATCGCATGCCGTTGATCTGGCCCGGCTCCGCGCCGATGTGGTAGCGGACCCGGCGGCCACGCACACGCCGCGCCGGAGCCCGGCAGCCGCGGGGGCGGCAGCCGGGGGCGAGGCGAGCGGAAATGGCCATGGTTCAGGTCACCGTCCGTGCCGCAGGGCCGGGTGGGCGCCCGCGGCGACCAGGTCGGCGACGGCGGCCTTCGGGTCGCGGCCGGTGACGAGGGACTCGCCGACCAGGACCGCGTCCGCGCCCGCGTTGGCGTACGCGATGAGGTCGTGGGGGCCGCGGACACCGGACTCGGCGACCTTGACGATGTGGTCCGGGATGTCGGGCGCGACGCGCTCGAAGGTGCCGCGGTCGACGGTGAGGTCCTTGAGGTTGCGGGTGTTGATGCCGATGACCTTGGCCCCGGCGTCCACCGCCCGCTCGACCTCGTCCTCGTCGTGGGCCTCGACGAGCGCGGTGAGACCGATGGACTCGGCGCGCTCGATGAGGGACTCCAGGGCGGGCTGCTCCAGGGCGGCCACGATCAGCAGGGCGAGGTCGGCGCCGTACGCGCGGGCCTCCCACAGCTGGTACGACGTGACGATGAAGTCCTTGCGCAGGACCGGGATGTCGACCTTGGCGCGGACGGCCTCCAGGTCGGCCAGCGAGCCGCCGAAGCGGCGCTGCTCGGTCAGTACGGAGATGACGGCCGCGCCGCCCGCCTCGTAGTCGGCGGCGAGGCCGGCCGGGTCGGCGATCATGGCCAGCGCACCCTTGGAGGGGCTGGACCGCTTGACCTCACAGATGACCTTGACGCTGTCGCCGCGCAGGGCCGCGACACCGTCCTTGGCCGCGGGAGCCTTCGCCACGCGCTCCTTGAGCTCGTCGAGGCTGACGCGCGCCTGCCGTTCCGCGAGGTCGGCACGGACTCCGTCGATGATCTCGTCGAGCACACTCACGCGAGCGGACTCCCTTCTGACAGTTCACTGGGCAATCTGCTGGTCACTGAAATGATATCCGGAGCCGGGCTGAGGCTCCGCATCCGGTTGACGATGGTCCCACTACCTGGACAGATACAGATGATCAAGGGTGCAGGAAGCCACCGAAGGGCAGGTTCCGGACAACTGTGAAAGCGAGCACGACCGCGCCGAGCGCCCACAGGTGCGTGCGGCCGGGCCGCAGGCCGAACGGCGCGCCCCGCAGGCCCCGGGCGGCCCGCACGGCCCACACGCTCCATCCCACGGCGAAGAGGACATAGCCGACGACCGCGAGGGCGTTGTCGCCGAGCGCCGCCGTGAGGTCGCCGTGCGCGATCGCGTGGGCGCTGCGCAGTCCGCCGCAGCCCGGGCAGTAGATCCCGGCGATCTGGAGCAGCGGACAGGCCGGGTAGTGGCCCGGCTGGTTGGGGTCGACGGTGCCGACGTAGGCGAAGGCCGCCGCGACACCGGCGAGCATGCCCAGCGGTACCGCGGTCCGGCGCAGGAGGCCGGGGTGGTCGTGGGTGCGGGCGGGCGCGGTGTCGGTCGTCTCGACGGTCACGCGTGAATTCTGCCCCGGAGGGGTGCCCTCCGCCTGTCGGCGACACGAAGGGGCGGCCGGCGACCGTGTCGCCGACCGCCCCTCGGGTGCCTGTGGCTCAGGCCTGCGAGCCGGACGTGTTCAGCTTCAGCTCGGCGCGGCGCGGCTTGCCGAGACCGGCCATGTGCATCGCGCCGCCGACCACCGCCGCCAGAGCTATCACGGCGATGCCGACCCAGAAGCCGGCGATGCTGCCCATCACCATGAAGGCGCCCGCGACGATGAAACCGATGAAGGCGATGATGACACCGGTCCAGGCGGCCGGGGTGTGTCCGTGGCTGCTGTCCGCCATGGCTTGCTCCTCGTTGCGTAATTCTCTCAGCTGACCAGCGCGTTGCTTAAGGCTGCTTGCGCTCATTGTCCCGTACCGGGGCGGAGCTCCGGCACGGGGGGTTCATGGACGGGCTTCAGGCGCCCGTCGGGTCCTCGCCGCGGTCCAGGGCCTTCCACAGGTCCTCGGGGCGGTCCGGGTCGATGGCCTTCTGCTTCTGGGCGCGGGGGGCGCCCGAGCGCTCGTAGCGGCCGCCCATCGAGGGCCAGGCCGCGCCGTAGATCACGGCGAGGATCCCGGCGATCAGGATGAGGGCGCCGCCGCCCGCGGCGACGTAGGGCCAGGCGGTGTGCGTGAGCGCGTCGATGGTGGTCGCGGCGTTGCCCGAGGCCTGCGCCGCCTTGTCGTCGAGGGCGGAGCTGTCGTCCGCGCCGAGCACGGCGGCGGCTACGGCGCCCGCGCCGGAGAGCGCGAGCAGCGCCGCGACCAGGAAGCGGCCGGCGCGGCGCACCGCGAACACGGCGACGAGCGCGGCCAGTCCCACGACGGCCAGGGCGGCCGGGACGCCGGTGACGTCGCTGCCCTTGGCGGACAGCTTCAGGTCGCCGCCGGCGACGGCCGCGACGCCGGAGCACCACTCCTGGCGGGAGGCGAGCAGCGCGACCGTGGCGCCGAGGGCCCCGAAGAGCAGCGCGACGGCGAGGCTGCGCCGGCCGCGCTTGGCGGCGGGGCCGTTCTCGGCGGCTTCGGTACGGGGGTGCGGTACGGCAGTCACGTACTCCACTATCGCCCCTCTGTACAGGTGGAGGGGGCTTTGGGGCGGGAGGCGTGCGTCACGTCACACTGTGTGCGCGCCGAGTCGGTTCGCCGTGTGCACCGCGCGCAGCACCGCCGCGGCCTTGTTGCGGCACTCGGTGTCCTCGGCGACGGGGTCGGAGTCGGCGACGACTCCGGCGCCCGCCTGCACGTACGCGGTGCCCTCGCGCAGCAGTGCGGTGCGGATGGCGATGGCGGTGTCGGAGTCGCCGGCGAAGTCGAGGTAGCCGACGCAGCCGCCGTACAGGCCGCGGCGCGAGGGCTCCAGTTCGTCGATGATCTGCATGGCGCGGGGTTTGGGGGCGCCGGAGAGGGTGCCGGCCGGGAAGCAGGCGGTGAGCACGTCGAAGGCGGTCCGGTCCTCGGCGACGGTGCCGGTCACGGTGGACACGATGTGCATGACGTGCGAGTACCGCTCGATGGACATGAAGTCGACGACCTCGACGGAGCCCGGTTCGCAGACGCGGCCCAGGTCGTTGCGGCCGAGGTCGACGAGCATCAGGTGCTCGGCGCGCTCCTTGGGGTCGGCGATGAGTTCGTCGGCGTAGCTCTGGTCGGCCTGCGGGGTGGCGCCGCGCGGGCGGGTGCCGGCGATGGGGTGGACCATGGCGCGGCCGTCCTCGACCTTGACGAGGGCCTCCGGCGAGGAGCCGACGACGTCGAATCCGTCGAAGCGGAAGAGGTACATGTACGGGGACGGGTTGGTGGCCCGCAGGACGCGGTAGACGTCCAACGCGCTTGCCGTGCAGGGGGTTTCGAAGCGCTGGGAGGGGACGACCTGGAAGGCCTCGCCCGCGCGGATGCGCTCCTTGATGTCCTCGACGGCGGCCTGGTACTGCTCGCCGCCCCACAGGGCGCTGAACTCCGGCAGCTCGGACGGCGGGAGCGCCGCCGGGGCGGTGTCGACGGGCTTGGCGAGGTCGGCCTGCATGGCGTCGAGCCGGGCGACGGCGTCGGCGTACGCCTCGTCGACCCCGGTGTCGAGGTCGTTGTGGTTGATCGCGTTGGCGATGAGCAGGACGGAGCCGTCCCAGTGGTCGAGGACGGCGAGGTCGCTGGTGAGCAGCATCGTCAGCTCGGGCAGCTTCAGGTCGTCGCGGTCGCCGGGGCCGATCTTCTCCAGGCGGCGCACGATGTCGTAGCCGAGGTAGCCGACCATGCCGCCGGTGAACGGGGGCAGGCCGTCGTAGCGCGGGGTGTGCAGGGTCTCGACCGTGGCGCGCAGGGCGTCGAGGGGGTCGCCGTCGACGGGGACGCCGACGGGCGGGGTGCCCAGCCAGTGGGCCTGTCCGTCGCGCTCGGTGAGGGTGCCGGCCGAGTGGACGCCGACGAACGAGTAGCGGGACCACGAGCGGCCGTTCTCCGCGGACTCCAGGAGGAAGGTGCCGGGCCGTTCGGCGGCGAGCTTGCGGTACAGGCCGACGGGGGTGTCGCCGTCCGCGAGGAGCTTGCGGCTGACGGGGATCACTCGGCGGTCGGTCGCCAGCTTGCGGAAGGTCTCAAGATCCATGGCGGCCGACCTTACTGGGTGACGGGGAGGACGTCGGCGTCGAAGCAGGTCCGGGCGCCGGTGTGGCAGGCCGCGCCGACCTGGTCGACCTTGACGAGCAGGGTGTCGGCGTCGCAGTCGAGTGCGACGGACTTCACGTGCTGGAAGTGGCCCGAGGTGTCGCCCTTCACCCAGTACTCCTGGCGGCTGCGCGACCAGTAGGTGCAGCGGCCCGTGGTGAGGGTGCGGTGCAGTGCCTCGTCGTCCATCCAGCCGAGCATCAGCACCTCGCCGGTGTCGTACTGCTGGGCGATGGCGGGCACCAGGCCGTCGGCGCTGCGCTTGAGGCGGGCGGCGATGGCCGGATCGAGGTCGCTTGGCTGGGTCTGGCGGGTCATGGGTGCCATTGTGCCGCGCGACTTGTGTGGGTTCTGTCCGCGTCCACTGTCCGGACGGGTGGGCCGGTCGTAGGCTGGCGGCCATGTCGACCCATGCCAAGCGTGAACGGCTTCTTCTCGCGGACCTGCTGGAGGCGGCGGGCCCTGAGGCGCCCACCCTGTGCGAGGGGTGGACCGCCCGTGATCTCGCGGCCCATGTCGTGGTGCGCGAGCGGCGCCTCGACGCGGCGGGCGGAATCCTCGTCAAACAGCTCTCGGCGCGGCTGGACCGCGTCCAGGCGGAGTTCGCCGGGAAGCCCTACGAGGAGCTGATCCAGCTGATCAGGACCGGTCCGCCGCGGTTCTCGCCCTTCTCCCTGAAGCAGGTCGACGAGGCGTCGAACGCGGTGGAGTTCTATGTCCACTCGGAGGACGTGCGCCGGGCGCAGCCCGACTGGTCGCCGCGTGAGCTGGACCCGGTCTTCGCCGAGGCCCTGTGGTCCCGGCTGTCGCGGATGGCCCGGATGGTGGGCCGCAAGGCGCCGGTCGGGCTGGTGCTGCGGCGGCCCGACGGGCAGACGGCGGTCGCCCACAAGGGCACTCCGGTGGTCACGGTCACCGGCGAGCCGTCCGAACTGCTGATGTTCGCGTTCGGCCGGCAGGCTGCGGCGGACGTGCAGCTGGAGGGCGACAAGGCGGCGGTGGAGCGGCTCACCGAGACGAAGGCGCTGGGGCTGTAGCCACTCCCCGGTCGACTGTCCTCCTCGTGAGGGGAGTTACGGGCGTTGCGCGGCGGGTCCACAGCAGTGCGCCCGCCGTCAGGCCGAGCAGTCCGGGCAGCCAGGCCGCGGCTCCGGACGGCAGGGCGCCCGCCAGCAGGCCCACGCCGGCTCCCGCGAGTTGCAGGGCGAGGGACTGCACGGACAGGGCCGTGGCGCGCCCCGAGCTGTCGGTGCGGCAGTGCAGGAACTCGTTGACGCTGGGGCTCGCCGCGCCGATGCCCACGTAGACCAGCAGATAGCCGAGGGCGGCCGGGACGACGAGGCCCGTCGCCGCCGTGGCGCACAGCAGCGCGACGCCGAGTACGGCGGTGAACTCCCCGGCGAGCACGGCCCGTTCGCCGCTGCGGGCCAGGCGGGCGGCGAGCGGTGCGAGGCGGTTGCCGAGGGCGGTGCCGCAGAATCCGGCGCAGGCCAGCACCGCGTACAGCACGGCGCCGCCGTCGGCGCTGCCGGTGAGGTCGGCGGCGCGGCCCGGGGTGAGCAGTTCGACGACGCCGAGCGCGCTGCCGACGGCGGCGGCGGTCAGCACGACGCGGCGCACCAGGGCGTCCCGGGCGGTGTGGCGGACACCGGCCGTGATGGCGCCGGGGATCCCGGCGAGGACGCCGCGCAGGGTGGCGGGCGGGCGCGGCGGTTCGGGCAGGGCGACCATGACGTAGCCGACGTAGAGGGCGCTGATGAGCGCGCCGAGCAGCAGCGGCACGGCGAGCACCGGCAGGCCGGTGGCCGCTTCGAGCCGGCCGTCGCGGTCGAGCAGCCAGGGGCCGAGGCCGCCGGCCAGGGTGCCGAGGGCGAGGGCGACGGCACTGGCGGCGCCGCCGCGGGCGAGACCGGGGCGCAGTTCGGCCTCGGGCCCTTCGTGGGCGTGCACGGTGTCGACGTACCAGGCTTCCGCGGGGCCGCTGTTGAGGGCGCGGGCGGCGCCCTTGAGGGCCATGGCCAGGGCCAGGATCCAGACGGAGGTGCCGAGTCCGGTCAGGGCGAGGGCGGCGGCGGTGAGCACGCCGGACGCGGCGAGGACGGCGCGGCGCCCGAGGACGTCGGAGAGTCCCCCGGTGGGCAGTTCGAGGGCGGCGGCCGTCAGGGAGTGCACGGCGAACAGGGCGGCGACGGCGGACAGGGACACGCCCCGCTCGGTCAGCAGCAGCACCTGTACGGGGACGCAGAGGCCGATGGGCAGCCAGAACAGGAACGACACCGCGCTGTAGCGACGCCGGGCGGTGAGCGGGTCGAGGACCATCGCGGTCAGCCTCTCATCGGGAACGCGTACAGGTGGACGCCGACCATTTCGCGGCCCTCGGGGTCCGCGGTCCTGCCGTGCTCCGTGTACCGGGCGACGACGGCGTGCAACTCGGCGGTCATCTCCTTGAGTTCGCCGGGGGTGAGCCGGGCCAGGAAGTCGGAGCTGTCGTGCGCGTCCTGCCACTCGGCGCTCCAGCCCGCGCGCTGCTCCAGGAAGCGCAGGTAGTGGTCGCGGCGGTGGTCGTACATGACGCGGGACAGGGTGGTGTGCGCGGCGGCGCCCTCCGGGGTGTCCCGGAAGTCCTTGCTGTCGATGCGCAGCGACTCCTGCGCCGCCTGCCACCAGCGCTCCCGCGCGTCGCCGCCCTCGCGCTCGGCCTCCTCGATCAGCCCGTGCTCGGCCAGCTTGCGCAGGTGGTAGCTGACCAGGGAGACGGCCGTGCCGTCGTCGAGGTCGTCCGCGAGCTGCGAGGCGGTCGCGGCGCCGCGCATCTTCAGGGCCGCGTAGAGCCGCATGCGCAAGGGGTGACCGAAGGCTTTGAGGGTGGCGAGGTCCGCGATGCGGCGTGGTTCCGTCATGCCTCGACGATAGATGCGAAAGAAAAGTTGCGCAACGAAAATTGCGCAATGGAAACTGCGCAATGATCAGTCGCGGCGCAGCCGGTACGCGCTCAGGGCGAGCCCGAGTTCCACGAGGTCGGCCGGGCGCGTCAGGCTGCGCCCGGTCAGCTGCTCGCAGCGCCGCAGCCGGTTGAGCACGGTGTTGCGGTGGCAGTAGAGGCGGGCGGCGGCCCGCTGGGCGGAGCCGTCGCAGTCCAGCCAGACGGTCAGGGTGTCGAGCAGGACATCGCGGTCGGCGGGCGGCAGGGCGAGCAGCGGGCCGAGCACTCGGTCGGCGAGGAGGCGGCCGAGCCCGGGGGCGGCGGCGACGAGGGCGGCGGGCAGTTCGTCGTCGAGGAGCACGGTGCCGCCTGCGGCGGGGCAGATGCGCAGGGCGGTCTCGGCGAGCCGGCGGGCGGCACCCACCGCGGCGAGGCCGTCCACGGCCGGGCTGACCCCGATCCGCAGCCCCGGCGTGCGGTCCGTCGTCCGGCGGCAGGCGGCGGCGAGTTCGGCGCTCGTGCGGTCCGCGAGGAGGACGATGCCGCGCCGCCCGTCGGGGCCCGGGTGCCACACTGCCCGTGGTTCGCCGGGCAGCACGAGCGGCGCGCCCTGCCCGCCCGCGACGAGCACCACCGCGTACCGGCCCTGCTCGGACAGGCCCAACTCGGCCGCGGCCGCGGGCAGATCGGCGATGCGCGTGGCGCCGTCGAGGAGGGCGGCGGCCATCAGGCGGCGCCGGTTGTCGCGCCGCCAGGTCAGTTCGCGCTCGGCCTGCCGGTAGGCGTCGGCCACGCAGGTGCAGTGCTCGTCGACGAACCCGCGCACGTCGGCGGCGAGATGGACCAGGAGGTGGGCGTCCTCGGGCCGCTGGACCGTCACCTCGTCGACGAGGGCCTGCCAGATCAGGGCGCCGCCGAGGCGGAAGGCGTGCAGTACGGCGTCCAACGGCAGCCCGTGCGCGGCCCGTTCGGCACCGATCCGGGCCGAGCAGGCACGGGCGGCCGCGCGCGAGCGGACCGGGTCGAGGAGCGAGCCGACACTGTGCCGCAGCGAGCGCCGCACCTCCCGGCGCACGTCGGCGGGGTCGGCCTCGATCGCGGCGCGGTAGGCCGGCTCCCGCTCCCCCAGTTCCGCCACCAGCCGGTCGGTGAGCGCGGGGAGCCGGTCCATGAGGGGGAGCGCCGCGCGGCGCAGCACTCCCACCGCGGCGGGCGTGGTGACGGGCTTGGGGCGTACGAGGTGCGCGGGCATCGGTCCTCCACGGTTCGGCTCGCGCCGGGGCGCGGCCGCTCCGCCCCGGGCCCGCAGAATGACATACCGTCCAGTCGGTCTCCAGCCCCCGGAAGGAAACGATGCGGTACGGGGATGTGGCGAGGGTGTTTGCGGAGACGCCCTAGGGCGTGTGTCGAAAGTCCTGCCGTTCGCCCGAAGGGCGGACCCCGCGGCGCCTGGTGCGTGCGATCGCAAGGCGCCGGAGCGTCCTCATAGCGGAGCTATTAGGGCGTTTCGGCAACGCCGCCGGGGGTCCCCCCTGCTCGAAGAGCTTGGGGGAGTGCGTGCCAGGCGCCGCGGGGCAGGCAGGACTTTCGACACACGCCCTAGGAGGCGGTGGCGGGCCGTTCCGCGTGGTGCACGAGCCGGGCCAGTTCGACGCGGGAGCGGACGCCCAACTGGGCGAAGACGTTGCGCAGGTGGTGGTCCACGGTGCGCGGGCTCACCGAGAGGCGGCGGGCGACCTCACGGTTGGTGTCACCCTCGGCGACGCAGTGGGCGATGCGCAGTTGCTGCGGGGTCAACTCGGCGAGTTCGGAACGGGGTTGACCATATCCGGGCGCCTCGCCGGTGGCCCGCAGTTCGGCCGCCGTCTGCGCGGCCCAGACCGCCGCGCCGCACCGCTCGAAGGCGACCAGGGCGTCGCGCAGCAGCACCCGGGCGCGGGCCGGTCTGCGGGTGCGGCGCAGCCACTTGCCGTACAGGGCGGCGGTGCGGGCCCGCTCGAAGTCGCCGCCGCCCGTGCGGTCGTGGCGGGCCAGGGCCTCGCCGAACCGGTCGTCGGACGGGTCCAGGAGGGCCTGGCAGCGGGCGAGTTGGGCCGGGGCCTGCGGGTCGTACCCGCGCTCGGTCCACACGGCGAACTCCGCGACGGCCTCGCGCGCGCCGCCCGGCTCCCCCGCCGAGGCCGCCGCCTCCACGAGACAGGGCACGGCGAGCATCCGCACCGCGAAGTGCCCGTTGCGCGGTCCCGGCGCGGCCAGCGGTCCGAGCCGGGCCGTCGCCTCGGTGGCCCGGCCGCGCGCCAGGTCGGCCCGGGCGAGGGCCCATTGGGCGAGCGTCGCCGTCTGTACGAGGCCGTGCCGGTCGGCGATGTGCTGGGCCGCCGAGGCGTGGTGGGCGACGGTGCCGGCGTCGCAGTCCAGGGAGGCGACCAGGGCGAGGATCGCGTGCTGGCCGGCCACGAGGTTGCGCTGGCCACCGGCGCGGGCGGTGCGCAGCCCCTCCTCGGCGTGGGCCCGGGCGCGGGCGTGCCGGCCCGAGCGCAGTTCGCCGTACGCGAGCAGTTCCAGGGCCCGTGGCACCTCGGGCGCCGCGTCCTGGGCGCGGGCGGCGGCCAGCGCCCTGCTGCCGATCCGGCAGGCGGCCTCGACCTGTCCGGCGACGAGGGCGGCGGCCCCCGCCCTCAGCAGTGCGTCCGGCTCGCCCTCCGGTCCGCGCGCGGCCTGCTCGACGACGCGGGTCAGGGCGGCCCGGCCGGCCAGGAACCGCTCGCCGAGCGAGGCGGACATGCCGAGGCGGTAGTCGAGGACGGCGCCGGGGCCCGGCGGGATGCCCTGGACGCCGACGACCTCCCGGTACCCTTCCGCGTCACCGAGCGCCCAGGCCGCCTCCGCCGCCGCGAGCCGGGCGGCGAGGGCCTGCTCCGGGGCGCCCTGTCCGGCGGCCAGCAGCAGGGACGCGCGGGCGTCGGCCACGGGTCCGTCGCGCAGGGCGAGCAGCCCGTGGACCAGTGCGGCCTGTGCGCGCACGGGGGCGGGGGCCGCCAACCCGGCTGCCGTGTCGAGGAGTTCGCGGGCCCGCGCCGGGC
>NZ_JBHVIX010000021.1:133939-153023 GCF_042799415.1 Streptomyces sp. NPDC057694 | reverse complement strand
TGTTCCTCTTCTCCACTGCTATTTTGTCTTTCCTCGCCTCCCCCCCCTCCTTGGGAGCGAGCTCCGCTCGCCCAGGGGCGCGGGGAACTGCGCGAGAAGCGGCCACCGGCCGGCGGCTGACGCGCAGCGTGTCGCTTCAGGGCATGGGGAACTGTGGACCTCCCCACACTCTCCCGTCCCAGGTCAACAGCAAGTTGACGCGCCTTCGCGGAGCGTGGTGCACTTCCCACGCCATATACGGCAGCAGGTGAGGAAGCCGGTGCGAATCCGGCGCGGTCCCGCCACTGTGAGCCCCCGAGTGTTCGGGAGCGAGCCAGGAACTCCCGCTGCCGGTCTCGTCGAACCAGGGCGTGGACACCCTGAGTGAGGACAACTACCGCCATGTTCGCCCTGCGCGGCGTCAGGCGGCCCGAGCGCGTGTTCGCGTACGGGGCCGCCGCCGGACTGTTGAGTGATCTGCTGGTCGGCGATCCGCGCCGTGGGCACCCCGTCGCCGGGTTCGGGCGGGCCGCGGGCGCCGTCGAGCGGGTGCTGTGGCGGGACCATCGCGGCTGGGGCGCGCTGCACACGCTGGTCTGCGCCGGTGGCGCCGCCGCCGTGGGAGCCGCCGCCACTTGTGCCGTACGCCGCTCCCCCGCCGCCGCCGTCACGCTGACGGCCGCCGCGACCTGGGCCGTGGTCGGCGGGACCTCGCTGGGCCGGGAGGCGCGGGCGATCGGCTCCGCGCTGGAGGCCGGGGACGTCGAACTGGCCCGGGAGTTGCTGCCGCGGCTGTGCGGGCGCGACCCGCAGGGCCTGGACGCGGACGGGATCGCCCGGGGCGTCGTCGAGTCGGTCGCCGAGAACACCTCCGACGCCGTGGTGGGCGCCCTGGTGTGGGGCGCCGTCGGCGGGGTGCCGGGGCTGCTCGCCTTCCGCGCCGTGAACACGCTCGACGCGATGGTCGGGCACAAATCCGTGAAGTACCGCCGGTTCGGCTGGGCCGCGGCGCGCCTCGACGACGTCGCGGGCTGGCCGGGGGCCCGGCTCACCGGCGCACTCGCCGTCCTCGCCGGCGGCCGGCCGCGGGCCGCGCTGGCCGCGTGGCGCGCGGACGCCGGGCAGCATCCCAGCCCCAACGCCGGGGTCGTCGAGGCCTCCTTCGCGGGGGCGCTCGGGGTACGGCTCGGCGGCACGTTGTCGTACGCGGGACGGGTCGAGCACCGGCCCGTGCTGAACGCGGCGGGGCAGGCGGTCCGGGTGGCCGATGTGGAACGGGCCGCGCGGTTGTCGCGGCGGGTGAGTGTGCTGGCGCTGGGAGTCTGTGTGGGCGGGCGGTTGCTGTGGAGTCGTCGATGAACCGGGGCGGGCTGCTCGTGGCGGGCACCACCTCCGACGCGGGAAAGAGTGTCGTCACCGCCGGGATCTGCCGGTGGCTGGTGCGGCAGGGCGTGAAGGTCGCGCCGTTCAAGGGGCAGAACATGTCCCTCAATTCGTTCGTCACCCGCGAGGGCGCCGAGATCGGCCGGGCGCAGGCGATGCAGGCGCAGGCCGCCCGCGTCGAGCCGACCGCGCTGATGAACCCGGTGCTGCTCAAGCCCGGCAGCGACCGCAGCAGCCAGGTGGTGCTGATGGGCAAGCCGGTGGGCGAGATGAGCGCGCGCGGCTATCACGGGTCGCGTCAGGGCGCGTTGCTCGACACCGTGGTGGGGTGCCTGGAGGAACTCCGGGGCAGTCATGATGCCGTGATCTGTGAAGGGGCGGGCTCTCCCGCCGAGATCAATCTGCGGCGCACCGACATCGTGAACATGGGCGTCGCGCGGGCCGCGCGGCTGCCGGTGCTCGTCGTCGGGGACATCGACCGGGGCGGGGTCTTCGCCTCGTTCTTCGGGACGACGGCGCTGCTCGCGCCGGAGGACCAGGAACTGCTCGCCGGGTTCCTGGTGAACAAGTTCCGTGGCGATGTGAGCCTGCTGCAGCCCGGTCTCGACATGCTCAAGTCCCTTACCGGGCGCGACACTTACGGCGTCCTGCCGTATCAGCACGGGCTCGGCATCGACGAGGAGGACGGGCTGCGCGTCTCCCTGCGGGGCACGGTGCGCGAGTCCGTCGTGGCGCCGCCGGCCGGCGCGGACGTGCTGCGGGTCGCGGTGTGCGCGGTGCCGCTGATGTCGAACTTCACCGATGTGGACGCGCTGGCCGCCGAGCCGGGTGTCGTCGTGCGGTTCGTGGACCGGGCCGAGGAACTCGTCGACGCCGACCTGGTGGTGGTGCCGGGCACCCGCGGGACCGTGAAGGCCCTGGAGTGGCTGCACGAGCGCGGGCTCGCTGACGCGCTGGTGCGGCGGGCCGCGGAAGGGCGGCCGGTGCTCGGTATCTGCGGCGGTTTCCAGGTGCTCGGCGAGCGCATCGAGGACGAGGTCGAGTCGCGGGCCGGGGTCGTCGACGGGCTCGGACTGCTGCCCGTACGGGTGCGGTTCGCCGTCGAGAAGACCCTCGCGCGACCGGTCGGCGAGGCGCTGGGCGCGGCCGTCGAGGGGTACGAGATCCATCACGGGGTCGCCGACGTGCTCGGCGGGGAGCCCTTCCTGGACGGGTGCCGGGTGGGGGCCGTGTGGGGCACGCACTGGCACGGGTCGCTGGAGTCGGACGACTTCCGGCGGGCCTTTCTGCGGGAGGTCGCCGCGGCGGCCGGGCGGCGGTTCGTGGCGGCGCCGGACACGTCGTTCGCGGACTTGCGGGAAGAGCAGCTGGATCGGCTCGGGGATCTGATCGAGCGGCATGCCGACACCGATGCGTTGTGGCGGTTGATCGAGGGGGGCGCTCCGGCGGGGTTGCCGTTCGTTCCGCCCGGGGCGCCGTCTTGAGTGCCGGGTGGGGAAGTCGCCCCCGCCGCCCCTTCCCGTCCCGTCCCCGGGGGCTGCGCCCCCCGGATCCCCCACGGTTCGTTCTCGTGTGCGCGTTCGGTGGGGCTTCTCGCGCCCCGCGGCGGAGCCGCAAATCGACACCGCCCCGCGCCCCTTACGGGGCGCTTCAACTCAACGGAGGATCAACGCTGATGGCCGCCCCCTTTCCGTTCACCGCCGTCGTCGGGCAGGACGATCTGCGGCTCGCCCTCCTCCTCAATGCCGTGTCGCCCGCCGTCGGCGGGGTGCTCGTGCGTGGGGAGAAGGGGACTGCCAAGTCCACTGCCGTGCGGGCCCTTTCCGCGCTCATGCCGGGGGTCGATGTCGTCACCGGGTGCCGGTTCTCCTGTGATCCGGCGAGTCCCGATCCGCAGTGCCCCGACGGGCCGCACGACGAGGGCGGTGGGGGCGAACGGCCCGCCCGCATGGTCGAGTTGCCGGTCGGCGCTTCCGAGGACCGGCTCGTCGGTGCGCTCGACATCGAGCGGGCGCTCGCCGAGGGCGTGAAGGCCTTCGAGCCGGGGCTGCTCGCCGACGCGCACCGCGGGATCCTGTACGTGGACGAGGTGAACCTGCTCCACGACCACCTCGTGGACCTGCTGCTCGACGCCGCCGCCATGGGCGCCTCGTACGTCGAGCGCGAGGGCGTCTCCGTACGGCATGCGGCGCGCTTCCTCCTCGTCGGGACCATGAACCCCGAAGAGGGCGAACTGCGGCCGCAGTTGCTCGACCGGTTCGGGCTGACCGTGGAGGTTGCCGCGTCCCGGGAGCCGAAGCAGCGCGTCGAGGTCGTGAAGCGGCGGCTCGCCTACGACGACGCGCCGGACGCCTTCGCCGAGCAGTGGGCCGGCGACGAGGCCGAGGTGCGCGAGCGGATCGTCGCCGCGCGCGCCCTGCTGCCCGAAGTCCGGCTCGGGGACGACGCGTTGACGCAGATCGCGGCGACCTGCGCCGCGTTCGAGGTGGACGGCATGCGGGCCGACATCGTGATGGCGCGGACCGCGACCGCGCTCGCCGCGTGGGCGGGGCGCACCGAGGTGCTGTCGGAGGACGTGCGCCAGGCGGCGCTGCTCGCGCTGCCGCACCGCAGGCGGCGCAACCCGTTCGACGCCCCGGGCCTCGACGAGGACAAGCTCGACGAGACGCTGGACGAGTTCGGCCCCGACCGGCCCGACGACGACCCGGAGCCCGACCCGGAGCCGAACGGGCCGGACAACGACGGTGGCGGCGACGGCGGAGGCGGCGGGGTTCCGCCGCAGGGCGATCCGGCGGACGACGGCGACGCGGCCCAGGAGGAGGCCCCGGCCGAGACGCCCCCCGCGCCCGGCGCCGGTGCGCCCAAGGAGCAGCGGGCGGTGTCGGCCGGCGAGCCGTTCCGTACGAAGATGCTGAGCGTGCCGGGCCTCGGCGAGGGCGCGGCCGGGCGGCGCTCCCGGGCGCGCACCGAGCACGGCCGCACGACCGGCTCCGTACGCCCCCGGGGCACCCTGACCAAGCTGCACCTGGCGGCCACCGTGCAGGCGGCCGCACCGCATCAGCGGGCGCGGGGCCGCAGCGGCCCGGGGCTCGTCGTGCGCCGGGACGATCTGCGGCAGGCGACGCGGGAGGGCCGCGAGGGCAACCTCGTGCTGTTCGTGGTCGACGCCTCCGGTTCGATGGCGGCCCGCAAGCGGATGGGCGCCGTGAAGGGCGCGGTGCTCTCGCTGCTCCTCGACGCCTATCAGCGCCGGGACAAGGTGGGGCTCGTGACCTTCCGGGGCACGGGCGCCGAGGTGGCGCTGCCGCCGACGTCCAGCGTGGACGCCGCCGCGGCCCGCCTCGAAACGCTGCCGACGGGCGGGCGTACGCCGCTGGCCGCCGGGCTGCTCAAGGCGCACGAGGTGCTGCGCGTGGAGCGGCTGCGGGATCCGGCGCGGCGGCCACTGCTCGTCGTCGTGACCGACGGGCGGGCCACCGGTGGCCCGGAGCCGGTGCAGCTGGCCGGGCGCGCGGCCGGGCTGCACGCCGCCGAGGGCACGGCCGCCGTGGTGGTCGACTGCGAGTCGGGCATGGTGCGGCTCGGGCTCGCCGGGCAACTGGCCGGTCGACTCGGCGGCACCGCCGTCACGTTGGACGAGCTGCGGGCGGACGCCATCGCCGGGCTCGTCAAGGACGTACAGGGAATCAACACCACCAGCAGGAGGGCCGCCTGATGCCGCAGGGACAGCCGAGTGTCGTACCGGACGACGGACTGACGACCCGTCAGCGCCGCAACCGTCCGCTGGTGTTCGTGCACACGGGCATCGGCAAGGGCAAGTCGACGGCCGCCTTCGGGCTCGCGCTGCGCGCCTGGAACCAGGGCTGGCCGATCGGGGTGTTCCAGTTCGTCAAGTCGGCGAAGTGGAAGGTCGGCGAGGAGAACGCGCTCAAGGTGCTCGGCGCCTCCGGCGAGGGCGGCACCGTCGACTGGCACAAGATGGGCGAGGGCTGGTCGTGGGTCCAGCGCGACGATCAGGCGGACAACGAGGAGAAGGCCCGCGAGGGCTGGGAGCAGGTCAAGCGGGACCTGGCCGCCGAGACGTACAAGCTCTATGTGCTCGACGAGTTCGCCTACCCGATGCACTGGGGCTGGATCGACGTCGACGAGGTCGTCCAGGTGCTGCGCGACCGGCCCGGCACCCAGCACGTGGTCATCACGGGCCGCAACGCCCCTGAGAAGCTGGTCGAGTTCGCGGATCTCGTGACCGACATGTCGAAGGTGAAGCACCCCATGGACGCGGGTCAGAAGGGCCAGCGAGGCATCGAGTGGTGAGTACGGACGTCCCCCGCCTGGTCGTCGCCGCACCGGCGTCGGGGTCCGGCAAGACGACGGTGGCGACGGGCCTGATGGCCGCGTTCGCCGAGCGCGGCCTCGCCGTCTCCCCGCACAAGGTCGGCCCGGACTACATCGACCCGGGCTACCACGCCCTCGCGACGGGCCGCCCGGGCCGCAACCTGGACGCGTACATGTGCGGGCCCGAGCTGGTCGCCCCGCTGTTCGCGCACGGCGCCGCCGGCTGTGAACTCGCCGTCGTGGAAGGCGTGATGGGCCTCTTCGACGGTGTCTCGGGCGCGGGCGAACTGGCGTCGACGGCGCATGTCGCCAAGCTCCTCAAGGCACCCGTCGTCCTCGTCGTCGACGCGTCGTCGCAGTCCCGGTCGGTGGCGGCGCTGGTGCACGGCTTCGCCTCGTTCGACCCGGAGGTGCGGCTCGCGGGCGTCATCCTCAACAAGGTCGGCTCCGAGCGCCACGAGCAGCTGCTGCGCGAGGCGCTGGAAGAGGTCGGCGTCCCGGTCTACGGCGCCCTCTACCGCACCCCGCAGGTGGCCACCCCGTCCCGCCACCTGGGCCTGGTCCCGGTGGCGGAACGCAGCACGGAGGCCGTCGACTCGGTACGGGCATCGGCGGCGATGGTCAGAGAGGGCTGCGACCTGGAGGGCCTGCTCACTCTGGCCAGGACAGCCCCGCCGCTCCGAACGGAGGCCTGGAGCCCGGTACAGCCAGGGGCGCGGGGAACTGCGCGAGAAGCGGCCACCGGGCCGCACACGCCGACGAAACCCGTCGTGGCAGTGGCGGCAGGCGCGGCCTTCACCTTCTCCTACGCGGAACACACCGAACTCCTGGAGGCGGCCGGCGCGGAGGTGGCAACCTTCGACCCCCTCCACGACGAACACCTCCCGGAGGCCACCGCGGCGCTGGTCATCGGCGGCGGCTTCCCCGAGGTCTACGCCCCCGACCTGTCGGCCAACGAACAGCTCCGCAAGGACGTGGCCACCCTGGCCGCCACCGGCGCCCCGGTGGTCGCCGAATGCGCGGGCCTGCTCTACCTGGCCCGCTCCCTCGACGGCAAGGCGATGTGCGGGGTCCTGGACGCCGACGCCCGGATGACCGGCAGGCTCACGCTCGGCTACCGGGACGCGGTCGCGATCGGCGACAGCGTGCTGGCCCCGGCGGGGACGCGGATGCGCGGCCACGAGTTCCACCGCACCGTCCTCGAACCGGGCGCGGGCCCGGCCCCCGCGTGGGGCATGCGGCTGCCCTCCCCGCGCGTCGAGGGTTTCGTGCAGCAGGGCGTGCACGCCAGCTATCTGCACACGCACTGGGCGGCACTGCCGGACATCGCCCACCGGCTGGTGGAGCGATGTCTGCGGTGAGCGGTGGCCCGGCCCGCGATGTGGGCGGCGGCTCAGCCCGCGATGCCCACCACGAGCCAGATGAAGCCCACGCCGGCCACCGTGCAGGCCAGGGTCGAGCGGGCCGGGTGGTCGTGGTGGGCCTCGGGGAGGATCTCGGCGGCGGCCAGATACAGCAGCACGCCGCCGAAGAAGCCCAGATAGCCTCCGAGCAATTGCTCCGGAATGGTGAACAGCAGCGTCGACGCGGCGCCCACGACCGGGGCCGCCGCGTCGGCGAACAGCATCGTCAGCGCCTTGCGGCGGGCGTTCCCGTACAGCCTGGTGAGCGTGTACGTGTTGAAGCCGTCGGCGAAGTCGTGGGCGATCACCGCGAGCGCCACGGCGAGGCCCATCCCGCCGCCCACCTGGATCGCGGCGCCGATCGCCATGCCGTCCATCAGGCTGTGCCCGACCATCGCGGAGGCGGCCGTCAGGCCGACCTCGGGGACCCGGCCGTCGCCGTGCTCGTCCCCGCCGTGGGCGGCCTGCCGCTGGGCGAGGAGGTGCTCCAGGACGTGCGCGCCGAGGAATCCGGCGACGAACAGCAGCAGCGCCGCGGGGACGCCGAAGACCGGCCCGCCCGCCGCTTCGAGGGCCTCCGGCAGCAGGTCGAGACCGACCACGCCGAGCATGAGACCACCCGCGAGCCCGAGCACCAGATGGCGTCGGTCGGTGACCCTTTGCGCGGTCCAGCCGCCGATCAGGGTCATCAGGAAGGCGCCGAGCGCCACGAACACCGCCATAAGCCCTTGCTAACTCATCCGACCCCCGCGTCGCACATCATGACCTGCGGCCCGGACCGGGTCGTCGGCGGGGTCGGGGCGCGGGCCGGAGTCACCGCCGACGAGGTGCTTTCCCTGGTCGGAGAGGTGCTGGCCGAGGCCGGGGCCGGTCCCGGCGCGCTGACCGCGCTCGCGACGGTCGAGGCGAAGGGGCGCGAGCCGGGGATCGTGCGGGCCGCCGCGCTGCTCGGGGTGCCGCTCGTGACGTATCCGGCGGCGCGGCTGGCCGCCGTACCGGTGCCGCACCCTTCCGAGGGCGTGCGCGGCGCCGTGGGCACGCCGTCCGTGGCCGAGGCGGCCGCGCTCGCCGCCGGGGGTGAGCTGCTCGTCCCCAAGAGAACGGCGCGCGGCGCCGACGGAGGGCGCGGGAGAGTGACGTTCGCGCTGGCGCGCGCCGGGTAGGGTCCGGACCCTCCTCCCCGCACACCCTGTCCGTACCCCGCTAGGAGTCCGTCCCGTGCACACCCCTCCCCCGGCCCTGCTCGCCGCGCTCGCGGCGCGGCTCGACGAATCCGCCGGCCCCGGCACCGGCGCCCGCACCCCGCACGACCGGGCCGACGTGACCGTGCTGCTCGTCGGACCCGGTTCGCCCGACTCCGCCGTGAACGCCGAACTGGTCGCCACCGCGCGGCTGTTGTGGGAGGGCAGCGGTTACGCGGGTGTGGAGCCGGCGTTCGTGTCGGGCGCCGCGCCCGATGTGCCGGCGGGGCTCGACCGCTGTACGGCGCTCGGGGCGCGGCGCATCGTCCTGCTGCCGTACGAGGCGTCGGTGGCGGGACGCTGCGGGGCCCAGGCCGAGGGGTGGAGCGCCGCGCATCCGGAGGTGACGGTGGTGCGGGCCGAGGCGCCGGAAGTACCGGTCGCCGATGGGGACGGGCCCGATCTGCGGCATCACGGGGACGCCGAAGTCCGCGACGACGGCGAGAAGTTGACGGATCTCGCGGTGAACGTCCGCACGGGCACGCCGCCGCTGTGGCTGCGGGAGCACATCGGCGCCTCCCTCGAGGGGCTCGCCGCCTATCCGGACGGCCGGGCGGCGCGGGCGGCGGTCGCGGCGCGGCACGGGGTTCCGGTGGAGCGGGTGCTGCTGACGTCGGGCGCGGCCGAGGCGTTCGTGCTGCTGGCGCGGGCGCTCGGGGCGCGGCGGCCCGTGGTGGTCCATCCGCAGTTCACGGAGCCGGAGGCGGCGCTGCGGGACGCGGGGCACGCGGTGCGCCGGGTGCTGTTGCCGGAGGAGGACGGGTTCCGGCTCGATCCGCGACTGGTGCCGGGCGACGCGGATCTCGTCGTGGTCGGCAATCCGACCAATCCGACGTCGGTGCTGCATCCCGCCGAGACCGTGGCGCGGCTGGCGCGGCCCGGACGGGTGCTCGTCGTGGACGAGGCGTTCATGGACGCGGTGCCGGGCGAGCGGGAGTCCCTTGCCGGGCGGACGGACGTGCCGGGTCTCGTGGTGCTGCGGAGCCTGACGAAGACGTGGGGGCTCGCGGGGCTGCGCATCGGGTACGTGCTGGCCGCGCCGGACGTCGTGGCGGCGCTGGAGCGGGCCCAGCCGCTGTGGCCGGTGTCGTCGCCGGCGCTCGTCGCGGCCGAGGCGTGCGTGTCGGCCCGCGGGGTCGCGGAGGCCGAGGAAGCGGCCCGGGACATCGCCGACGACCGGGCTCATCTGACGGAACTGCTCGGGGAGTTGGCGGAGTTCGGGGTGCGCGTGGCCGGGCCCGCGCAGGGGCCCTTCCTCCTGGTCCGGGTGCCGGACGCCGCCGGGGTGCGGGAGCGGCTGCGGGCGGCAGGGTTCGCGGTGCGGCGCGGCGACACGTTCCCCGGGCTCGGGCGGGACTGGGTGCGGGTGGCCGTGCGGGACCGGCGGACCGGCGCGGCGTTCGTCGCCGCGCTGCGGGAGATTCTGGCCGCGGGATAGCCGCGCTGCGGGAGAGTGCGGCCGCGGGAGAGTGCGGCCGCGGGACGAGGGTCACGCCGAGAGGGCGGTCCCGGTGTGCTCCGGGGCCGCCCGACACTGCGGCGCTGAAGGCCCTCGGAGGGCCTTCAGCGCGGCGGGTGCTACGCCCGCGAACGTCCCCTGCGCGCCATCGCGACCGCGCCGCCGCCCGCGACGAGCAGGACGATCGCGCCGCCCGCGATGTACGGCGTGTTCGAGTTGCCGCCGGTCTCCGCCAGGTCGGCCTTGGTCTCCGTCTTGGCCGCCGCCTTGGGCTCGGTCTTCTCCTCGACCGGTGCCGCCGCCACGGGCTTGTCCGGCTTGCCGCCCTGCGGCTTCGGGTCCGCCGGGGCCGCCTTGGGCGCCGTGCAGGTGGCGCCGGCGAGGGTGACCTCGCCGTTGACCTCCGCGACGTTCAGCTTCAGCGGGTTCACCGAGACCTTGAGGTGCAGGGCCGAGGCGGCCGCGGTGGTCGACGTGGTGGAGGTCTCGGACAGGGCGAGGGAGACCTCGCCGATCTGCGGGACCTCGACGCGGGTCGTGCCGCCCGTCGTCAGGGTGACCTTCTTGCCGAGCACGGTGACCGATCCGAGCAGGTTCGACTCCGCGACCGGCTTCTTGCCCGCCTCGCACCGCGCCTTGGACGTGACCTGGTCGACCTCGATGAGCGAGAGCAGGGGCAGACCGGGGACGTGGACCTTGGCGTGGACGAGCTGGGTGAAGCCCTCCGCCTTCTTGTCGTCCACGGTGGCCCGGGCCTTGGCCACGTCGGCGCGCAGCACGCTGAACGGCTGCCCGCCGTCGACTCCGTCGAGGCGTGCGGACAGCGCGGTCTTCTCGGCGCTCGCGGGGGCCTGCACCTCGTTGAGCGCGAGCCTCAGCGGGACGTTCACCGTCTTGTTGAGGAGCGAGACGTCCAGGCCCGTGCGCAGGACGACCGCGCCGGCCTTGCCGCCGTGGTCGCCCGTGGCCGCCGCCGGGCCCGCTGTCGCAAGCACGGCGGGTCCGGCGGCGAGGACGGCGGCGGTGGCCGTGACGGCGAGACGGCGGGTACGGCGGGACACGGTGTTGCTGGTGCTGGACATGCTGGAAAGACCCCCCAGGGGTGGGACGCTACGGAAACGGGACGTGATGCCGGCGGCGGGGTGGGGCGGGACGTGTCACGGGGACATCGCACGGCACCGCCCACGGTGGGGACCGATGGTCGACCGGCCGCCGGTCACCGTCGCCGACGAAGGAATCTTTACGCACTGAGAGTGAACAAGCAGCAACCAGGCGTGAGTTCACTCCAAAGGGGGGTTTCCGTGCAGGTCTTCGAATCTGCTGGCGCTGTTGTTCCCTGGTGTCCCTCTTGTCGCCCGTCGTCGCCCGTGCGCCGGAGATCCGCCGGTTGACAGCGCGGGCGCAGCCGAGTTGTGTGCAACGAGCAGCCTGATCGGCAGGTCACGCTGTGTGTCAACCGTCGTCCTGGAGCGAGGAGTTCCATGCCGCGCAACGTGGTCCTGATCACCGCCGACCAGTGGCGCGGGGACTGCCTGTCGGGCGCGGGGCACACGGTCGTCCGTACGCCGTACCTGGATCAGCTCGCGGGGCGCGGCGCCCGGTTCGACCGCGCGTACTCGGCGGTGCCCAGCTGCATCCCGGCGCGGGCCGCGCTGCACACCGGCCTCGCGCAGACCGGGCACGGCCGTACCGGGTATCGGGACGGCGTGCCGTGGGAGTACCCGGTGACGCTCGCGGGCGAGTTCGGGCGGCACGGGTATCAGACCCGGGCGATCGGCAAGCTGCACGCCTACCCGGAGCGCAACCGCATCGGCTTCGACGAAGTGACCCTGCACGACGGGTACTTGCACCAGGCACGGGACCGGCGCGTGGATCCCCGCTTCCACGACGACTACGCGGCCTGGCTGGAGCGGCAGCCCGGCGGCGGTGACTACACGGACCACGGGCTGGACTGCAACAGCGTGGTGGCGCGGCCCTGGGCCCGCGACGAGCGGCTGCACCCGACGAACTGGGTGGTGAGCGAAGCCGTCGACTTCCTGTACCGCCGCGACCCGACGGCCCCCTTCCTGCTGCACCTCTCCTTCCACCGCCCGCACCCGCCGTACGACCCGCCCGCCTGGGCCTTCGAGCAGTACCTGGACGCGCCGCCGTACGAACCGGCCGTCGGTGACTGGGCGGACGGCCTGGAGAAGTGGCGGGACGACAGCCGCGCCGACGCCAACTACGCCTCGTTCGAAGCCCGTACGGTCCATCGCGCCCGGGCCGGCTACTACGGTCACATGTCCCACATCGACCAGCAGATCAACCGGTTCGTCCAAGCGCTCGGCGAGTTCGGGCTCGCCGACGACACCTGGATCTGCTTCACCTCGGACCACGGCGAGATGCTGGGCGAGCACCGGTTGTGGCGCAAGGCGTATCCGTACGAGGGGTCGGCGCGGGTTCCGCTGATCCTTTCGGGGCCGCGCGGGGTGCTGCCCGGCGGGACCGTGGTGGGGTCCGAGGTCGTGGCCGAACTCCGGGACGTCATGCCTACGTTGCTGGACTGTGCGGGTCTTGAGGTGCCGGGCGGGCTCGACGGGCGCAGCCTGCTTCCGGCGGCTCGCGGCGAAGAACTCCGTTCCCCGCGCCCGTACTTGCACGGTGAGCACGTTCTCTTCGGTGAGTCGCTGCAGTGGCTGACGGACGGGCACGCCAAGTACGTCTGGTTCTCGGGCTCGGGCCGCGAGCAGCTCTTCGATCTGGACGCCGATCCCGGAGAACTCCACGATCTGGCTCCGGCCGCCCCGGCCTCGCTCACCGACTGGCGCTCCCGCCTCATCACCGAGCTGACCGGTCGCCCCGAGGCCTACGTGCCGGACGCCACCCTGGTCCCGGGCCGCCCTCCGATGGACCTCCTGCCACGTCACTGATCGCCCGCAGCTCTCGTCGTGGCTGGTCGCGCAGTTCCCCGCGCCCCTGGGTAGTGATTCGCCCGCGGCCCGGTGGCCGCTTCTCGCGCAGTTCCCCGCGCCCCTGAGATGCGCACTTCGTGCGCCATCTCATCAGAGGCGCACCACCCGCCCCTCAGGAGAGGCGCGCCACCTACCCCTCAGGAGAGGCGCACCACCGGCCCTTCATCAGAGGCGCGCGAAGCGCAGCCTCAAGGAGAGGCTGCGCGCAGCGCATGCCTCAGGGGCGCGGGGAACTGCGCGACCAGCCACGACGAGACCCGCACCCGACCACATGGGGCGAGCGCAGCTCGCTTCAGGGGCGCGGGGAACTGCGCGAGAAGCGGCCACCGGCCCGCAGCCGACGACGAGAACCGGACCGCAGCCGCGGGAACGGTCCTAGCCCACCACCCGCCCGCGCAGCACAACGCGTCGCGGCGCCCCCAACACCCCCACATCAGCCCGCGGATCCGCCCCGTACACCACAAGATCCGCCGAGGCCCCCTCCCCGAGCCCAGGACGCCCGAGCCACTCCCGGGCCCCCCACGTCGTCGCCGACAGAGCATCACGCGCCGGAATCCCGGCCCGGACCAGCTCCGCGACCTCGGCGGCCACGAGACCGTGCGCGAGAGAACCCCCGGCGTCGGTGCCGACGTACACGGGAATCCCGGCGTCGTAAGCGGAGCGCACCGTGTCGTAGCGGCGTTCGTACAGCCGCCGTATGTGCGCCGACCAGCGCGGATACTTCTGGTCGCCGCCCGCCGCGAGATCCGGGAACGTGGCGATGTTGACCAGGGTCGGGACGATGGCGACGCCCCGCTCGGCGAAGAGCGGGATCAGCTCGTCGGTGAGGCCGGTGGCGTGCTCGATGCAGTCGATGCCGGCCTCCACCAGATCGCGGAGCGAGTCCTCGGCGAAACAGTGGGCCGTCACCCGGGCCCCGAGCCGATGAGCCTCCGCGATGGCGGCCTCGACCGCGTCGCGCGGCCAGCACGCGCTCAGGTCACCGGTGCCGCGGTCGATCCAGTCGCCGACGAGCTTGACCCAGCCGTCCCCGCGCCGGGCCTCCTGGGCGACGTACGCGACGAGGTCCTCGGGCTCGATCTCGTGGGCGAAGTTCCGGATGTAGCGGCGGGTGCGGGCGATGTGCCGGCCGGCCCGGATGATGCGCGGCAGGTCCTCGCGGTCGTCGACCCAGCGGGTGTCGGAGGGTGAGCCGGCGTCGCGGATCAGGAGCGTGCCCGCGTCGCGGTCGGTGAGGGCTTGCTTCTCGGCGGTCTCGGCGGGGACCGGGCCGTGGGCGTCGAGGCCCACATGACAGTGCGCGTCGACCAGGCCGGGCAGTGCCCAGCCGTCGACCGTGGTCACGTCGAGCCCCGCCGTGCCCGGCCGGTCGTAGGTGATGCGGCCGCCGACCACCCACAGTTCGTCGCGTACGTCGTCGGGCCCGACCAGGACCCGGCCCTTCACGTGCAGCACCCCACGATCGGTCATGGGGAGAAGCCTAGAGGCGCGATGGGTACGCTCGTCATCGGCATCCTGTCCGAACCCGTGAGCGAAGAGAGCACCACCGTGACGCACCCGTTTCTCGATCTGGCCCCGTTGAGCGCCGAGCATTTCGCCTCCATCGAGGACCGTGTGGCCCGGCTGATGGACACGTCCCAGGATGTCGTGATCATGCAGGGCGAGGCGCTGCTGCCGCTGGAGGGCGCGATCCGCGGGACGGCGGCGCCCGGGACCGTCGCGCTGAACGTGATCACCGGCCCGTACGGGCAGACCTTCGGCGACTGGCTGCGCGACTGCGGGGCGACCGTGCACGACCTGGCGGTGCCGTTCCACACCGCCGTCACCGCCGAGCAGGTGCGGGCGGCCCTCGCCGAGCACCCGGAGATCGACTTCGTCTCCCTCGTGCACGCGGAGGCCGCGACCGGCAACACCAACCCCGTCGCCGAGATCGGCGAGGTGGTGCGGGAGCACGGCGCGCTGTTCTATCTGGACGCCGTCGCCTCCATCGCCGCCGAGCCGGTGCTGCCCGACGCGTGGGGCGTGGACCTGTGCGTGATCGGCGCGCAGAAGGCGATGGGCGGCCCGGCCGGTGTCTCGGCGGTGTCGGTGAGCGCCCGCGCCTGGGACCGGATGGCCGCCAACGAGCAGGCGCCGCGCCACTCCTACCTGTCGCTGCTCGACTGGAAGCAGCGGTGGATCGACGGCGGCCGCAAGGCGCTGCTGCACGCGCCCGCGCAGCTGGAGATGCTCGCGCTCGAAGCGTGCGTCGAGCGGATCGAGAGCGAGGGGCTCGACGCGCTGATGGCGCGGCACGCGAGCGCCGCGGCCGCCACCCGTGCCGGGACGCTGGCCCTGGGCGGCGGCCTGGAGCCGTACGTCCACGAGGCGCGGGACGCCGCCCCGGTCGCCACGACGCTGCGGGCGCCCGAGGGCATCGACGCCCGCGAGCTGGTCGCGAAGGCCCTCGCCGCGGACCCGGTGCTGCCGCTGGTCGCGGGCGGCGGGGCCCTCGCCGAGGAGATGATCCGCGTCAACCACTACGGCCCGCAGGCCACGCGCGGTGTCGTGCAGTCCTCGCTGGCCGCGCTCGGCGGGGCGCTCGCGGAGGCCGGCGCCACGGTGGACCTGGAGGGTGCGCGCAAGGCGGTCGCGGCCGCCTGGAAGTAATCCTCCCCCGCACGCAGCAGCAGCGCCGCCCTTTCCCAGGGCGGCGCTTTTCTTTATTCTTCTCCAACACAATTCTCAGGGAAATATCGGAGTAGCTTCCCGTATTACTTCTGCCCGCTTTTCCCGGGCGTAAACACTAAGGTTTCAACAACGGGAAGCGACGTAATTCGGGCGGGTACCGAAGCAGTTACAACGTTGTGACGTACTCCACAAGGGCAGCATTTTGCCCCTTATGATCGCCTCAAACCGCCATATTACGCGTCCGGTTCATGCGCGCACCCACCCGCGCGCGGTAACACAGATCAGCCCAGCACGTAACCCCTGCCTCGGATGCAATCCAAAAAATAGGCCGGTAAATTCAATTTGCATGACCGCCGCTCAAGCGCAATTCCAGCTCGACCATCCAGGCGTCGCCGACGGCGCTGCGATCTGGCGTATCGCACGTGACTCGAAGGTGCTCGACCTCAACTCCTCGTACAGCTACCTGCTGTGGTGCCGCGACTTCGCCGCCACTTCCGTGGTGGCCCGCGACGAGCGGGGCGAGGTCGCCGGCTTCGTCACCGGCTACATCCGGCCGGAGCGCCCCCGCACCCTCGTGGTGTGGCAGGTCGCCGTGGACGAGGCGCACCGCGGGCACGGTCTCGCGGGCGAGCTCCTGGACGGGCTGACGGCCAAGGTCCTGGACGCCGGGCGGCCGGTCAGCACGGTCGAGACCACCATCACCCCGGACAACACCGCGTCGCAGGCGCTGTTCCTGTCCTACGCCCGCCGACACGGCGCCGGCGTGGCACGTGACGTCCTGTTCGACGCGGGCCTGTTCCCGGACGACGGGCACCTGCCCGAGGAGCTGTACCGCATCGGGCCCATCGGCCCCGGCAGCACCCCCGCCTGACCCCGACCCCACCCACTGCGAACCCCCCTCACTCGCTTCCCCAGAGGAGCTATTGCTGTGACCATCACCCAGCCGGACCTGAGCGTCTTCGAGACCCTTGAGTCGGAGGTGCGCAGCTACTGCCGCAGCTGGCCCACCGTCTTCGACCGGGCTCGGGGCAGCCGCATGTACGACGAGGACGGCCACGAGTACCTGGACTTCTTCGCGGGGGCCGGTTCGCTCAACTACGGCCACAACAACCCCGTGCTGAAACGCGCGCTGATCGACTACATCGAGCGCGACGGCGTCACGCACGGCCTCGACATGTCGACGTCGGCCAAGCGCAACTTCCTGGAGTCGTTCCAGAACATCATCCTGCGCCCGCGCGACCTGCCCTACAAGGTCATGTTCCCGGGCCCGACGGGCACCAACGCCGTCGAGTCCGCGCTGAAGCTGGCCCGCAAGGTCAAGGGCCGCGAGTCGATCGTGTCGTTCACGAACGCCTTCCACGGCATGTCGCTCGGCGCGCTCGCGGTGACCGGCAACGCCTTCAAGCGGGCCGGCGCCGGCATCCCGCTGGTGCACGGCACCCCGATGCCGTTCGACAACTACCTCGACGGGCAGACCCCGGACTTCATCTGGTTCGAGCGGCTCCTGGAGGACTCCGGCTCGGGCCTGAACACGCCCGCAGCCGTGATCGTCGAGACGGTCCAGGGCGAGGGCGGCATCAACGTGGCCCGCACCGAGTGGCTGCGCAAGCTCGCCGACGTGTGCAAGCGCTGGGACATGCTGCTGATCGTCGACGACATCCAGATGGGCTGCGGCCGTACCGGTGCCTTCTTCTCCTTCGATGAGGCGGGCATCACACCGGACATCGTGACCGTTTCGAAGTCCATCAGCGGGTACGGACTCCCCATGTCCCTGTGCCTGTTCAAGCCGGAACTCGACGTCTGGGAGCCGGGCGAGCACAACGGCACGTTCCGCGGCAACAACCCCGCGTTCGTGACGGCCGCCGCCGCCCTGGAGACGTACTGGACCGACGGCGCCGCGATGGAGAAGCAGACCCTCGCCCGCGGCGAACAGATCGACCAGGCGCTCAGCGCGCTGCGCGACGAGTTCCCCGAGGAGACCGCCGAGTACCGCGGCCGCGGCCTGGTGTGGGGCCTGGAGTTCCGCGACAAGGAGCGGGCGGGCAAGGTCGCCAAGCGCGCCTTCGAGCTCGGCCTGCTCATCGAGACGTCCGGCCCCGAGAGCGAGGTCGTCAAGCTGCTTCCGGCGCTGACGATCACGCCCGAGGAGCTGGAGGAGGGCCTGCGCACGCTCACCAGGGCTGTGCGCGAAACGGCCTGACACCTATTCAGAAACACTAGAGAGGCAGCAACTCACCGTGATTGTCCGTTCGTTCAAGGAGATCGAGAACACCGACCGGCACATTAAGTCGGCGACCGGTACCTGGGAGAGCAAGCGCATCGTCCTGGCCAAGGAGAAGGTCGGCTTCTCCCTGCACGAGACGATTCTCTACGCTGGCACAGAGACCGACATGTGGTATGCGAACCACATCGAGGCCGTACTGTGTGTGGAGGGCGAGGCCGAGCTCGAGAACCGGGAGACCGGCGAGAAGCACTGGATCGAGCCGGGCACGATGTATCTCCTGAACGGCCACGAGCGCCATACGCTGCGGCCCAAGACGGACTTCCGCTGTGTGTGCGTGTTCAACCCGCCGGTCACCGGACGGGAGGACCACGACGAGAACGGCGTCTACCCGCTGCTGACCGAGGAGGGCTGAGCCGAATGGCCACTGACCTGTACCCGACCCGTGGCGCCTCCGAAGTGGCGGTGCCGCGTGTCGACCCGGTCGTCTGGTCAGCGCCGGGCACGCGCGGTCCGATCCGCGAGTCCGACCTCTCCTCCTTCGAGCAGGACGGCTTCCTCGCGATCGACGAGCTGATCGGCCCGGACGAGATAGGCATCTATCAGGCCGAGTTGAACCGTCTCGTCTCGGACCCGGCGATGCGCGCCGACGAGCGCTCCGTCGTCGAGAAGAAGACGCAGGAGATCCGTTCGGTCTTCGAGATCCACAAGATCAGCGAGGTGTTCGCGAACCTGGTCCGCGACGAGCGGGTCGTGGACCGGGCCCGGCAGATCCTCGGCTCGGACGTCTACGTCCACCAGTCGCGGATCAACGTCAAGCCGGGCTTCGGGGCAAGTGGCTTCTACTGGCACTCGGACTTCGAGACGTGGCACGCCGAGGACGGTCTGGCGAACATGCGCACGGTGTCCGTCTCCATCGCGCTGACGGAGAACTACGACACCAACGGCGGGCTCATGATCATGCCCGGCTCGCACAAGACGTTCCTCGGCTGCGCGGGCGAGACGCCGGAGGACAACTACAAGAAGTCGCTGCAGATGCAGGACGCGGGCATCCCCTCGGACGAGTCGCTGACCAAGTTCGCCGACGCGCACGGCATCAAGCTGTTCACCGGCAGGGCCGGCTCGGCGACCTGGTTCGACTGCAACGCGATGCACGGCTCGGGCGACAACATCACCCCGTTCCCGCGCAGCAATGTCTTCATCGTGTTCAACAGCGTGGAGAACACGGCGGTGGAGCCGTTCGCGGCGCCGATCCGGCGGCCGGACTTCATCGGGGCGCGGGACTTCACTCCGGTGAAGTGATCCTCGTACGCGCGTCAGGCGCATCAGTACGCACATGAGTGGGGGGGGGGGGGGGGGGGGCCCCCCCCCCCCCCCCTTTCCCCCACAGGTTCTCCCGGAGGGGGGGTTGTTTTCTACCTCCCTCCACGCACGAAAGAAGA
>NZ_JBHVIX010000021.1:70773-133929 GCF_042799415.1 Streptomyces sp. NPDC057694 | reverse complement strand
GCGGAGTTCCGTGGGGGCGGGGGATTTCACTGTGGGGAGGTGCTCCTGGGAGGCGGGGAAGGAGAATAGGGAAGCACGGGGGGGGGGGGGGACTGTGCCCGTCCCCCCCCCACTCATGTGTCACACCACGGGTCACAGGGACGGGTAGTCCGTGTACCCCTCCGCGCCGCCGCCGAAGAACGAGGACGAGTCGGGGGTGTTGTACGGGCCCTCGGTGCGCAGCCGGGCCGGCAGGTCCGGGTTGGCGAGGAAGAGGCCGCCGAAGGTGAGGACGTCGGCGACGCCGTCCTCGATCAGGGTGAGCGACGTGTGGTCGGTCGGGGTCGCGGTGAACGCGTTGAGGAAGAACGGGCCGCTGAACCGCTTGCGCAGGTCGTTGGTGATCTCGCGGATGTCCGCGCCGATCTCCAGGACGTGCAGATAGGCGAGACCGAGCGGCTCGATCTCGTCGACCAGCGCCTGGTAGGTCTCGGCGGTGTCGGTGCCCGGCATCGAGTTGTACGTGTTCAGCGGCGAGATGCGCAGCGCGGTGCGCTCGGGGCCGATGGCCTCGGCGACGGCCTTGACCACCTCGACGGCGAACCGGATCCGGTTCTCGACGCTGCCGCCCCATTCGTCGGTGCGCTCGTTGGAGCCCGGGGTGAGGAACTGGTGGATCAAGTACCCGTTGGCACCGTGCAGTTCGATGCCGTCGAACCCGGCCTCGATCGCGCCGCTCGCGGCCGCGGCGAAGTCGGCGATCGTGGCGCGGACCTCGTCGCCGGTCAGCTCGCGCGGTGCGACGAAGTCCTGGAAGCCGTCGTTCGTGAAGGCCTTGCCCTCGGGGGCCACCGCGGACGGCGCCACCGGCAGGCCGCCCTCCGGCTGGAGCGAGGGGTGGCTGATCCGGCCCGCGTGCATGATCTGGGCGAAGATCGTGCCTCCGGCCGCGTGCACGGCGTCGGTGACCTTGCGCCAGGACGCTATCTGCTCGGCGCTGTGCAGGCCCGGGGTCCAGGCATAGCCCTGGCCCACCGCGGAGGGCTGGATGCCCTCGGTGACGATCAGGCCGGCCGAGGCGCGCTGTGTGTAGTACTCGGCCGTCAAGTCGGTGGCGGTGCCGCCGTCGCCCGCCCTGCTGCGGGTCATGGGGGCCATCACGATGCGGTTGGCGATCCGGGTGCCGGGGAGGTCGAACGGGTCGAAAGCGGTGGTCATGACTGCTCCGATCAACATCGGTACGGGTCCGCCACGGATATATGTGGTCGGCCAATCAATTGCGCTGACGTCACTGTAGCGCATTAGTTGGCCGACCAAGGTAATGTTTGCGTGAAGCCCGAATCAGCCCGCAGGAGCAGCCATGTCGCCCACACCGAAGGACGGCGAGCCCGTCTGTACCGCCCCCGTCCCGGCCACCGCCCTCGGCGGTCCGGTCAGCCTCGCCCTGGCGCGGGTCGCCCGGCTGCACCGCGCCGCGGCGGGCCGTGGGCTGCGCGGGCTCGGGCTCTACCCGGGGCAGGAGTTCGTGATGATGCACCTGTGGGACAAGGGGCCCGTACGGCAGTCGGAGCTGATCAAGGCCGTCGAGCTCGACCCGTCGACGGTCACCAAGATGCTGCAGCGCCTCGAGCAGTCCGGGCATGTGCGCCGCTCCCCCGACCCGGACGACCGGCGCGCGGTGCGCGTGGAGGCGACCGAGCAGAGCTGCGGGCTGCTGAAGGACGTGGCCGACGCGTGGTCCGCTCTGGAGGAGCGGACTCTGGCCGGGCTCTCCGAGCCGGAGCAGGCGGAGTTCGTGCGGCTGCTCGCCCGGGTGGAGGGCAATCTCTGCACGGAGGCCGGGGACTGCCCCTGACCCGTTCCCGGTACGCGGCCGGTCACAGCCAGCCGAGCCCGGCCGCCCGGTCGAGGACGGCCAGCGCGGCCGCCGTGTCGCCGCCCGTGCCCCGGGGGACGGTGCCGGGATGGGCGCGCCCGCCGATCAGGAGGCAGAAGTCGACCGGATCCAGGGCGAGTTCGGCGCGCACCGGTTCGCCCTCCGCGCCGAGGATCCACTCGGTGCTGTGCGTCTCGTCGGTGACCGTGAGTGCGACCGTCGGGGCCTGCGGGCCCAGGGCCAGGCCGAGGAGGCGCACCGCGAGCCGGACCAGGCGCCACAGGTGGGCGACGGGCGGCGGGGGCACCGGCAGGGCCAGGGCGCGGCCGATGTCGTCGGAGTGGATCCAGGTCTCGAAGGCGCGGATCAGGAAGTGGTCGGCGAGCGGCAGCCGGATGCCGAGCAGGGTCGTGACGCGGGCGGCCCGTTCGGGATCGCGGGCCGCCTCGGTGCCGAGCAGCGCGGTGGCCTGGGCGCGCCAGGCCGCGACGGTCTCTCCCGGGGCGTGGCCGCGCTCGTGGGTGATCTGGCGGCGGGTGCGGTCGGCCCAGGCGTCGCGCCAGCGGGCGCCCTCCGCGTCCTCCGCGGGCTCGTCCGCGACGGGGAGCGCGGTGCCCGGCGGCAGGCCGAGGCGGGCGGCGAGGTGCGCGTCGGCGGCGATCAGATGGGCGACCGTGTCCTGCACGGTCCAGTCGTGGACGACCGGGGTGTGCCAGGAGGCGGCGGTGTCGCGGTCCAGCTCGGCGAGCAGCGCCTGGAGGGCGGCGACCGCCGCCGCGTAGGGCTCGGCGTGGACGGTGGTGGCACGGGGCACGGGCGGGCGCCCGGCCAGGACGCGGGTGAGGGTCTCGGGCAGCGCGGTCGGCGCCGGGGAGGACGGCGGGGCGGAATCGCGTTCTGCGTCTGGGTCTGGGGCTGGGGCTGGGTCTCGGGAAAGGCCCTGATCGAGGTCGGGGCCGTCGAGGAGCCGCACCGTCTCCCGCAGCCGCTCCGCCTGCGCCGCGCAGTCCTCGCAGTCGGCCAGGTGCGGCGGCACGAGGCGCGCTTCGTCGGGCGGCAGGGCGTGCACGGCCCAGGCGCCGAGCAGTTCGCTCACCGTCGCGTGGTCCGGCGACTGGCCGGGGGTCCGGTCCGGTGCCTGCTCCGACGCGTCGTCGCGGGCGTCCTCCTCCGTCATGCGCGCGCTCCCTTCCGTACGCCGCTGCGGGTACGAGCTGTCATCGCGCATCCCTTTCACCGGCCGGATCGAGCGGCTCCGCCAGGGTTTCGGCCAGTCGGCGCAGCGCGGTGCGCAGCCGGGTCTTTGCGGTGCCCTCGGGGATGCCGAGTTCCCGGGCGGCCTGCCGGTAGGAGCGTCCCGCGAAGTAGGCGAGGTGCACCACCTCCCTTTGCGGGAGCGGGAGTTCGGCCAGGGCCGAGTGGAGCAGCAGGGCGCGCTCGCGGTCGACGACCCGCTCGTCGGGGCCCGGGTCGTCGGCCGGGACGGCGTGCAGCGTCTCGTCGTCGGCGCCGGCCGCCTTGCGGTGCCGGGCCTCGCTGCGCACCCAGTCGACCGCGCGCCGGTGCGCCAGCATGCCGAGCCAGGTGCGCAGCGAGCCGCGGCGCGCGTCGAAGGCGTACGGGCGGGCCCACAGCTGGGCGAAGACCTCCTGGGCCACGTCGTCGGCGGCGCCGGCCGTCCTGGTCACCCGTACGGCGACCTGCCGCACGAGCCCGCCGTAGGCGTGGTACGCCTCGGAGAGGGCCGCCTCGTCGCCGTAGACCAGGCGTCGGCGCAGTTCCGCGTCGGACGTGCGCCCGACGGTGCGGTCCACGGGATCGGTCGGGTCCGTGCGAGCCACCGGGCACCACCGCCTCCAGACAGGCCCTGGTGCCCTTCCTAGCGTCCCGCGGGCCCGGACGCCAGGGTTCAACGCGTCAGCGCGGCGAGCAGCCGGTCGACGTCCTCGGCCGTGTTGTAGAGGTGGAAGGACGCCCGCAAGTTGCCCGCGCGGTCCGAGAGTTCGAGTCCGGCGTCGTGCAACTCCGGCTGCCGGAAGCCGAGTCCGGGCACGGAGACGATGGGCGAGCCCGGGGCCGGCACCGGCTCGTGGCCCAGCTCCGCGAGGCCCGCGCGGAAGCGGTCGGCGAGCGACAGGTCGTGGGCGCGGATCGCCTCGGGCCCCAGCTCCTCGATCAGTTCGAGCGAGCGGCGGGCGCCCGTGTACGCGATCAGGCCGGGCGTCTCGTCGAAGCGGCGGGCGGAGCGGGCGAGCTCGGTGACCGGTCCGTAGCAGCTGTCCCAGGGCTTCTCCCCCGCGACCCAGCCGCCGAAGACGGGCGTCAGTTCGGTGGGGTCGGGCGGGCCGACGAAGAACGCGGCGCCGCGCGGGCAGGTGAGCCACTTGAAGGCGACGGAGGAGACGTAGTCCGCCGCGGCGGCGTGCTCGGCGAGCGGGAACCAGCCGGCCGCCTGGGACACGTCGACGTAGAGACGGGCGTCGTGCGCGCGGGTGGCGGCCCGCAGCTCCGTCAGGTCCGTGATCCGGCCGTCCGCCGACTGGGCGGCGCTGACCGCGACGAGCGCCGTCCCGGGGCGCACGGACTCGGCGAGCGCCGCGAGCGGCACCGTGCGCACCTTCAGGTCCTGCCGTACGTGGAAGGGGTTGATGGTGGAGCTGAACTCGCCCTCGGCGACGAGGACTTCGGCGCCCTCGGGCAGGGAGGCGGCGATCAGTCCGGTGTAGACGGCGACGGACGCGCCGGTCGCCACCCGGGACACCGGAACCCCGGCGATCCGGGCGAAGGCCGCCCGCGCCTCCTCCACGTCCACGAAGAGGGAGTCGATGGGGCGGCCCTCGGCCATCGCGGTGATCGCCTCGTGCATGGCCCGCACGGCCCGGGCGGGCAGCAGGCCGGAACTGGCCGTGTTCAGGTAGCTGGTGGCGGGGGTGTACTCGGCGCGGACCAGATCCGCGTCGAGCTGTCGGGGCGCACCGGAAGTCTCCATGGCACCACTGTGCCCCGCCGCCAACTGCCCGTCCATCGCGGATGTTTGAGGAGTACCCCTAAGACGCCCTTATCGGTGCTGGTCAGGGGCTTTCGATACCGGTCAGGCCTGCGGGACGGCGCACCCGTCGGGGCCGCAGGTGTCGCCGCCGTCGGCCGTGTCGATCACGGTGAGCGGGGAACGGGCGCCCCACGCCTGGGTCAGCGCCTGGGTGAAGACCTCGGCGGGCTGGGCGCCGGAGACGCCGTACTTGCGGTCGAGGACGAAGAACGGCACGCCGGTCGCGCCGAGCTCGGCCGCCTCGCGCTCGTCGGCGCGCACGGCGTCGGCGTACGCGTCCGGGTCGGCGAGGACGCCGCGGACGTCGGCCTCGGCGAGGCCCGCGCCGACGGCGAGCCGCACGACGTGCTCCTCGTCGGCGAAGACGGACTCCTTGTCGACGAAGTTGCCCTGGTAGAGCGCGTCGATCAGGGCGTCCTGCACGCCCTTGTCCCGGGCCAGGTGGAGCAGGCGGTGCAGGTCGAAGCTGTTGCCGTAGTCACGGCCCTCGGTGAGGTAGGGCAGGCCGAGGGAGGCCGCCTGCTGGCCGAGCCCCTGCTCGTTCGCCGCGGCCTGGGCCTCGCTGATGCCGTACTTCTGCGCGATGTGCGGGACGACGAGACCGGTCTCGCCCTTCTTGACGGTCGGGTCCAGCTCGAAGGAGCGGTGCACGACCTCGACCTCGTCCTTGTGCGGGAAGGCATCGAGGGCCTGCTCGAACCGGGACTTGCCGATGTAGCAGAAGGGGCAGTTGATGTCGGTCCAGATCTCGACGCGCATGAGGGTCTCTCGCTCCAGCTGGTTGGCGTGTTCACGTCCTGACGGGCAGGGGGTGCCCTGCGCCGTACCAGTACAACCGGATGCCGCCTCCGGTCATTCCCGGGGCAGGTCGAGGCGCAGCTCACGGTGGTGGCCGGAGCCGGTTCTGCCGCCGTGCCAGCCGTGGGCCGCGTAGAAGGCCTGGGCCCGGTCGTTGTCGCGGTGCACGTCGAGGACGGCCTCAGTCATCCCGTCGGCCTGCCACTGCTCGACGCAGGCGGCGTGCAGTTCCGTACCGATGCCGCGGCGCCAGTGGGCGGGGTCGGTGTGCAGCTGGAAGAGCTTGACCGTGGTGCCGTGAGGGGCCTCGTCGGGGCGGCGGAAGGAGGCGATGCCGACCGGTTCGCCGGCGCGTACGCAGACCAGGACGTGGGCGCGGGGCCGCACGATGGCCTGCGTCCACCGCTCCTCCCACAACTCCGGGGTGTCCCCGTCCGGGAACCCCTCGGGGTAGTAGGTGGCTCGGGCCCGCTGGTGCAGGGCGGTGATGACGGGCGCGTCGGCGGGTACGGCGGTACGGATCATGCCCGGGTAGACGGGCGGGCCCGCGCCACGGTTCCGCTCTCATCGCGGGCTGCTCTCCGCCCCGCCAGGCGCACTCTCATCGCGGGCTGCTCTCCGCCCCGCCAGGGGCGCGGGGAACTGCGCGACAAGCCCCCACCGGGCCCGCACCCGCGAACGGCGCTGAACTGGCCGCCCAATAGGCGCTAGCCCCGCACCGGGGTGCCGCCTTGCCCACCCTGCCGCCCCAGGCGGCAGATTGCCCAAGGCGGCGGGGGCGGAGGCCGACAGGCCACCCGAGGCCCCGGCGTCAGGACCCGTCGCGGAGGTCCTTCGGCCAGCCCTGGTGGAACTCGATGTGGTCGTAGGAGACGTCCAGGCCCTCCCCGGTAGGTGACTGCGCCAGGAACCCGACCAGCGGAGCGTCCCCGTCTCCGAGCGAGAACACCCGGACGAAGGTCCACGTCTCCCCGTCGGTCGAGGCGTGGAACGCGAACGCCGACCCGGTCCGACTGATGCGCAGCCACACCGAATTGCCCGGCACCACGGCCGAGTTGGCGTCATCGGAGTACCCGCGCGTGACGACCGTACAGATCGTCGGCTCGTCCGGGGAGCGCTCGTAGCAGAGCTTCGCCCACTCCCGGTCCCCCACGTGGACGTAGAGCACACCGGCGTCGAAGGCGGCGGCGAACCCGACGGTGACCCGCGCGCTGAACCGGAAGTCGCCCTCGGGCGCCCCGAGCAGCCGGGGCGCGTCGGAGGCGGGGTCGAGCGCGTCGCCGGTCGGCGGCACGAAGCGGTCCTGGCGGGCGCCGGCCCGGCCGGTGAGGACACCGTCGGCGTACGCCCAGTGTCCGTCGGGACCGTGGGCGGTCAGGGGAAAGGGCAGTTCAGGGAGGTTCAGTTCCATGGTGATCAGTTTTCCAGGCGGCCGTTGTAGCGCCGCGGCAGCCCCAGCGGGTTGCCGTCGCGCAGCTCGGGCGGGAGCAGGGCCTCCGGCGCGGTCTGGTACGTGACCGGACGCAGCCAGCGCTCGATCGCCGTGCCGCCGACGGAGGTGGAGGTGGAGGTGGTCGCCGGGTACGGGCCACCGTGGTGCTGGGCCGGGGCGACGGCGACACCCGTCGGCCAGCCGTTGACCAGGACACGGCCCGCGATGGGCGTCAGCTCGGTGAGCAGCTCCGCGCCCCGGCCCTCCCCCGCGGCCTCGGCCGAGGACAGCTGGACGGTGGCGGTGAGGTTGCCGGGCAGCCGGGAGACGACGGCGGTGATCTCGTCGGCCGACTCGTAGCGGGCGACGACCGTGACCGGGCCGAAGCACTCCTCCAGGAGCAGGTCGTGCGCGCCACCAGCGACGGCGAGGCGGGCGGCCGGGACCGTGAGGAAGCCGGGCGAGACGGTGTGGTCGCTGCCCGCGCCGGGCGTGACCGGGGCGGACACGTCGGGCAGCTGGGCGCGCTCGGCGACCCCGGCGATGAAGTTGTCCCGCATCCGGTGGTCGAGCAGGACGCCCGAGCCGGTGTCGCTGACGGCGGCGGTGAGCGCCTTGACCAGGGTGTCGCCCGCCGCGCCGGCGGGCGCGAGGACCAGGCCGGGCTTGACGCAGAACTGGCCGACGCCGAGGGTCATGGAGCCCGCGAGCCCGGCGCCGATCGCCTCGGCGCGCTCGGCGGCGGCGGCCTCGGTGACGACGACGGGGTTGAGCGAGCCCAGCTCGCCGTGGAACGGGATCGGCGTCGGCCGCGAGGCGGCGGCGTCGAAGAGCGCCCGGCCGCCGCGTACGGAACCGGTGAAGCCGGCCGCCGCGACCAGCGGGTGCCTGACCAGCTCGACACCGGCGTCGAAGCCGTGGACCAGGCCGAGGACGCCCTCGGGAATGCCGTGCTGGACGGCGGCCCGGCGGATCACGGAGGCGACCAGCTCGGAGGTGGCCGGGTGGTCGGGGTGGGCCTTCACCACGACCGGGCAGCCGGCCGCGAGCGCGCTCGCCGTGTCGCCGCCGGGCACGGAGAAGGCGAAGGGGAAGTTCGAGGCGGAGTAGACCGCGACGACGCCCAGCGGGATCTTGTAGCGGCGCAGATCGGGGATGGGCGGGGTCGCCGTGTCGTCGGGGTGGTCGATGACGACGCCGAGGAAGGCGCCCTCGTCGACGATGTCCGCGAACGCCCGCAGCTGGAAGCTGGTGCGCGCGAGTTCACCCGTGAGCCGGACCGGGCCGAGGGCCGTCTCCGCGTCGGCGGCCTCGACCAGATGGTCCTTGGCCTGGGCGAGCAGGTCGGCCGCGGTGCGCAGGAAGGCGGCGCGCACGGCGCGGTCGGCGAGGGCCGGGCGGGCGGCGTCGGCGGCGCGGACCGCCTGGTCCACCTCCTGGGCCGTGGCTTCGACCGCAACCTGCTCCCGCTGCTTCCCGGTTCGGGGGTCCACACTCCAGACTGGTGCTGCTGCCACGTCTGCCACGACGAATTCCTCCAGCTTTTCTCGCGGCTCGGCGGACGAGTCCCGAGGGTCGTTCGATATACTGAACGCTGTCTCTGTTGATGAACAATACGGAGACTATTTCTCGTCGAACGAAGGGGTCAAGGGCGATGTCGGCAGGCGAGACGGGGGCCGCGGCGGGCGGCGCGGCAGGTGGCGCGCAGGTCAAGTCGGCGGTGCGGACGGTCGAGTTGCTGGAGTACTTCGCGGGCCGTCCCGGCATGCACTCCCTGGCCGCGGTCCAGGAGGCCGTCGGCTACCCCAAGTCCAGCCTGTACATGCTGCTGCGCACCCTCGTCGAGCTGGGCTGGGTGGAGACCGACGCGACCGGCACACGGTACGGGATCGGGGTGCGGGCGCTGCTGGTCGGCACGTCGTACATCGACGGTGACGAGGTGGTCGCCGCCGCCCGGCCGACCCTGGACCGGCTCTCCGACGACACCACGGAGACCATCCACCTCGCGCGCCTCGACGGCACGAACGTCGTGTACCTCGCCACCCGCCAGTCGCAGCACTATCTGCGCCCCTTCACGCGCGTGGGCCGCCGGCTGCCCGCGCACTCCACCTCGCTCGGCAAGGCGCTGCTCGCCACCCACACCGACGAGCAGGTCCGCAAGCTGCTCCCCGAGACGCTGCCCGCGCTGACCGAGCACACGATCACCGACCGCGAGAAGCTCATCGAGGAGCTGCACGCGGTGCGCGAGCAGGGCTTCGCGGTGGACCGCGAGGAGAACACGCTGGGGCTGCGCTGCTTCGGTGTCGCCATCCCGTACCGGACCCCGGCCCGGGACGCGATCTCCTGCTCGGTGCCGGTGGCCCGGCTCACCCCCGCGCACGAGCAGATGGTCAAGGACGCGCTGTTCGACGCCCGGGACCGGCTGACCCTGGCCACGCGCCGCCTCTGACCGCGCACCTCCGGTGACGGTTCCGTGAGAGCTTCCTGAGAAAGTCTGTGAAAAGCGTCGCTAACGGAACGAAACCCTTCGCTCCGCTCGTCTTCTGTGCGGGATGAACAAGACGATCAGACGTGCCTCCGTCTTCTGTCTGCTGCTCGTGCTCGCCCTGCTGGTCAGGGTGACATGGGTGCAGTTCTACGACGGCCAGGCCCTCGCGGACGACAAGAACAACCGGCGGACCGTGATGCAGCAGTACGCGCATCCGCTGGGCGACATCATCGTGGGCGGAGAGGCGGTGACCGGCTCCACGAAGACGGGGTCCGACAGCGATCTCGCGTACAAGCGGACCTATACGGACGGCTCGCTGTACTCGGCGGTGACGGGCTACACGTCACAGGTGTACGGCTCCACGCAGCTGGAGTCGCTCTACCAGGGCGTGCTCGACGGCACCGACAACAAGATCAAGAACCCGGTGGACCTGCTAACCGGGAAGAGCACCAAGCCCGGTGACGTCATCACGACGGTCGACCCCGGCGTGCAGAAGGCCGCGTACCAGGCGCTCGGCGACAAGAAGGGCGCCGCCGTCGCCATCGACCCGGAGACCGGGAAGATCCTCGGCATGGTGTCGACGCCGTCGTACGACCCGTCGACGATCAGCGGTTCGGGCTCGTCGGACGCGTCGGCGTGGAAGAAGCTGGCGGCCGACAAGGACCAGCCGAGGCTGAACCGGGCACTGAAGCAGGCGCTGCCGCCGGGCTCCACGTTCAAGCTGGTGGTCGCCTCGGCCGCGCTGGAGAACGGGCTGTACTCGTCGGTCGACGAGAAGACCGACTCCCCGAACCCGTATCTGCTGCCCGGCACGCACACGTATCTGAAGAACGAGAGCGCGTCGGCACCCTGCGAGAACGCGACGATCAGGACCGCGCTCCAGTACTCCTGCAACAACGTCTTCGGCAAGATCGCCGCCGATCTCGGGGAGAAGAAGCTCAAGGCGATGGCCGAGAAGTTCGGCTTCGACGACGCGAAGCAGGACGTGCCGGTGCGGGCCGCCGAGAGCGTGTACCCGTCCGGCATGGACGACGCGCAGACGGCACTGACCGGTATCGGCCAGTTCGACGTCACCGCCACCCCGCTCCAGATGGCGATGGTCTCGGCCACGCTCTCCAACGGCGGCCTTCAGGCGTCGCCGCACATGGTGTCGCAGGTGACGGACGCGGACGGGGACGCCGTCACGTCCTACCCCGACTCCGACACCGAGCGGGTCGTCAGCGAGTCCACCGCGAAGCAGTTGCGGTCGGCGATGGAGACGGTCGTCGACCAGGGCACGGGCACGAACGCGCAGATCGCGGGGGCGACCGTGGGCGGCAAGACGGGTACGGCGCAGCACGGCGAGAACAACAGCCAGACGCCGTACGCCTGGTTCACGTCGTACGCGAAGGACGACTCGACGGGGAAGTCCGTCGCCGTCGCGGTGGTCGTGGAGCAGTCGGACGCGGAGCGCTCGGAGGTCAGTGGCAACGGGCTGGCGGCGCCGATCGCGAAGGCGATGATGAAGGCGGCGCTGAAGAACTGACGCCCTACCGGCGGCGCTTCAGCAGCATCCGGCGCAGCGGCCGGCGGCCCACCGGGGCCGGGGACCGTGTGTCCCCGGCCCCGGTCGCCGTTTCCGGTGGGGTCCGCGCCGGGCGCTTGTACCAGTGGTAGACGACCCAGGTGCCGCAGGGCTCCCAGCCCTCGGGAGCGGCAGCGCCGGGGACGGCCGGCTCTCTGCGGTACTCCCAGCGGCCGGGGCGTTCCGGATCGCGCCGGCAGACGAAGCGGCCGAGGTCGTCGATCTCCCGCAGCTCCCAGCCCTCGGCGCCGAAGCGGTCCAGGAGCGCCGCGTCGGCGTAGGTGTCGGCGGTCCAGCGCCAGATCTCGACGTGTTCGTCGGGCGCGGCCGGCCCGGGGGCCAGCCGGCGGGCGAGTTCCCCGGCCGGGCCGAACGCGTCCGCCGGGTCCGTGCCGCCGGACCGCGCGGCGAGTTCGCCGACCGTCTCCGTGACATGGCCGGGCGGCAGACCGCGGCCCCGCAGGTGCCCGGAGAGCGCGTCCCAGTACGCCGCCGCCGTCGCCCCGTCGCTCACGCGCTGCCGCCCTCCATGACGTACCTGAGTACCTCCGTACCTGGTCAGAGCATCAATCTAGACCTCCCCGGCTGAATCCCGCCCCCGCATGTCCGGTATCACGGACGACCGTCGAACCTCCGTACGTCACGCTGGTACGCTCTCGCATCCCGCCGAGCCGCACTGTGAGGGAGGATTCAGCGTGAGTACCGTCGTGGACTTCGAAGACGGCCCCGCCTCCGCCGAGTTCCACGCCTTCTTCGAACGGCATCACGCAGAACTCGCCCGTCTCGCCCACCTGTTGACCGGTGAGGCGGACGCCGCCGACGATCTCGCGGCCGACGCGCTGCTCGCGCTCTGGCACCGCTGGGACCGGGTGCGCGCCGCCGACCATCCGGTGGCGTACGCGCGCGGAGTCGTCGCCAATCTCGCGCGCACCCGTATCCGCACCGCGGTCCGTGAGCGGCGGCGCGTGGCCCTCTTCTGGTCGGGCCGGCAGGACCGGACCGAGGGCCCCGACATACCGGCCGTCGTCGATGTGCAGGACGCGCTGCGGGAGTTGCCGTTCCGCAAGCGGGCCTGCGTGGTGCTGCGGCACGCGTTCGACCTGTCGGAGAAGGACACCGCGCTCGCCCTCGGGATCTCGGTGGGTACGGTGAAGAGCCAGACGTCCAAGGGCATGGCCGAGCTGGAGCGGCGGCTCGGCCAGGGCGGGGTGCACGGCATCGCGCCCCGGCGCGTGCCCGCGGTCGGCGCGACCGCGCTCGATGCCACGGAAGGGGGCCGGCGATGAGCGACGAACTGCGCCGTCGGCTGCGCACGGCCGCCGACGCGCACCGGCCCGACCGTGCGCGGATGCTGGCCCGGATCGAGCGCGGCATGGCCGAGCCGCCGGCCGCCGGCATTCCCTCGCGAGGGCGCGGGCCCGCCGTCGGCTGGGTGCGGATCGCCGGGGTGACCGCGGGTGTCGCGGGGGCGCTCGCCGTGGGCGGGTTCGCGGTCGGCGCGGCGCTGCGGCCCGACGACGAGCCGCGGCAGACGGTCGCCGTCTCGCCGTCGCCCACCCCGGCCTCCCCCGACGCCACCGCACGCGAGCGGACGCCCACCGCCTCGGCGACCGGCAGCCCTTCGCCGTCCGCGCCCCGGCGGCACGAGACGTCGTCGGCCCCGGCGAAGCCGTCGAACGGTACCGGCGACGCGAAGCCGCCGGCCTCTCCCGGCCCGGAGACCACCTCGGACGGCCCGCTCTGGTCGGACGGCTCCGTCGACGCGGGGTCGGGCGAGTACTGGAGCCAGAGCGATGTCACCTTCAAGACCGGGGAGCGGCTCTCCTCACTCACCGTCGAGTTGCGGATCGCCCAGACCGGCGGCGTCGCGGACACCGGCAACTGGCGCTCGCTGCCCGCCGAGGACTTCTCGGTGTCCGTCGCCGAGCACGACGGATTCCTCGTGTACCGCTGGCAGTTGAGGCCCGGGCGGACCGTACCCACCGGGGAGTTCGTCTTCGCCGGGCAGTACAACCACGCCGCGGGCGGCCGGGACGCCGCGAAGGACACGTACACGGTGTCGGCGCGGACGGCCGACGGTGAACAGGCCGCTGTCGGCGGCGACTTCGCGTAGCCCGCGACCACCCGGCAACCTTTCCGCGCGGGGCGACCACTCCAGGGCATGACACAAGAGCCGCAGCACCCCCCACGCCACCGTCACCGTCGCCGCACGAGCAGAAAGCGCATGACGATCGGTGGCCTCACCGCGCTCGCCCTCACCGGCGGCGCCCTCGCCACGACGACCTTCATCGGGTCCGCGGGCGCCGCGACCGCCTGGCCGAGCGCCAAGGGCGAGCAGGCGGTGAGCAGCACCATCGCCGTGTCCGGCACCCTCGACGGCGGATACAAGCGCTACTACGGCTCCGGCGACCTGGGCGACGGCGGCCAGGACGAGGGCCAGGACCCGATCTTCAACCTTGCGGACGGTGCCACGCTGAAGAACGTCATCATCGGCTCCCCCGCGGCCGACGGCGTGCACTGCGCGGGCAGTTGCACGCTCCAGAACGTGTGGTGGGAGGACGTCGGCGAGGACGCGGCCACCTTCAAGGGCAAGTCGACGTCGTCCGTGTACACGGTGTACGGCGGCGGTGCGAAGTCGGCGTCCGACAAGGTGTTCCAGTTCAACGGCGCCGGGAAGCTCGTCGTCACCAAGTTCCAGGTGTCCGACTTCGGCAAGCTGGTCCGCTCCTGCGGCAACTGCTCGACGCAGTACAAGAACCGGAACATCATCGTCAACGACGTGGACGTGACCGCGCCGGGCAAGTCGATCGTCGGCATCAACTCCAACTACGGCGACACCGCGGCCCTGCGCAACATCCGGATCCACGGCGACAGCAGCAAGAAGATCAAGCCGTGCGTCCGCTACAACGGCAACAGCACCGGCGCCGAGCCCACCGAGGTCGGCAGCGGCCCCGACGGCACGTACTGCCAGTACACGGCCTCGGACCTGACGTACGACTGACTCCGGCCGGGCGCCCCCGCCGCGGTCCGCGTGCCGGTTCCGCCGGCGGCGGCGCCCCGCTCACCACCCGACCACTACTCGACGAAGTACGTCGGGTTGGGGAACTTGTACGTCTTGTCGGCGTGGCCGCCCTGGAGGTCGGAGTACTGGTCGCCGAAGTTGCCGACGATGTCGTAGCCGAGGGACTCGATGTGCTGCCGCGTGCCGGACTTGTACTGCACCGTGGTGCAGTTCCAGGCGGCCGCGGTGGCGCAGTCGCTCAGATAGGCGGGCGGGTTGGCGGTGTCCTTGAGGAAGATGTGGCCCGCGTCGAGATTGACGTCGATGCCGACCTTCTTCAGGTTCTCCACGGCCCCGGCGCGCTGCGACTCCTTCAGCCCGGAGTTGTAGAAGACCGCGATGCCCTTGCGGGTCGCGTACTTGACGAGCTCGGGTGTCCCGGGCACGGCCGGCCGGTCGGCCTTGGCCACGTAATCGGCCCAACTCGCGCTGTTGTACGTGTAGTTGGTCTTGATCTCGTAGTCGAGGCTGAGCAGCAGCGTGTCGTCGATGTCGAAGACGACGGCAGGCTTCTTCCCGTGCTTGCCGTGCCCCTTGGCCGCCTTGTCGATCGCGCGCTCGGCCTTGGCGGTGACGCGCGCCATGTCGTCGGCGTACGCACTGTCGGGCGACGCCTGCCACACGCCGTCGGCGTCCTGGGTGGCGCCGTAGTAGCTCTTGATCTCGTTCACGAGGACGCCGATGTTGTGCGGCTCGGCCGTCGTGTTCCCGGTCGGGCGATCGGCGCTGGCGGCACCGGTGCCGTACAGGACGCCGCCCGCGAGGGCACAGGCCGCGGCGAGGCCCGTGATTCTGATGGATCTACGCATGTCATGCCTCCGGAATCCGACCCGCGGCGCACGGATGGGCGCGCCAGGTCACGCACTGTCTACGCGCATCACACACGCAGGGCGAGCACCTTTACTCGATCGATATCCGACCCACAGGAGACGCGGCCGCCGCCACCCCGTTTTCGGGGCCATTGCCCAGGTGTGAACCGCACTTGACCTGGTGTTGAACCCGGGCCCATAAGGTCGTCTGACACATGTACAGCCGACGCAGCAAGGACGGATCACCGTGACTGCCGGAGTCACCCTCGCCGCCCCGGGCCACGGCCCCTCCCCCGTGATCCTCGGCGCCTTCCTGGTGGGCGGCATCGTCGCGATCTGGACCGGAATGAACTGGGCCCTCGACCTGCGCGGCATCACCACCCGCCGCTGCGAACGCATCCGCCACAAGCAGCCCACCCCCTGGAACATGACAACCCCGGCGAACGACCTCGACACCACCACGCACGACCTGCTCGCCCGCCCCGGCTATCTGCGCTTCCTGGGCGCGGTGATGGCCCTGGCCGGGCTGCTGCTGATCGTGGTCGCTTACGCGTTGTGGCAGTTGGGCTGAGACCGTGATCAAAAATCACTGACGTCGCACTCACGGCGAGTCAAGGCATGGCAAAGTGAGGCTGATTCACCGCCGCCCGCACATGCTTGGGCCCCGAGGGACGTACGTACGTGAAAACTGGAGATGCCGGATCCGGGAGAGCGCCCCTCGAAGTCCGAGGCCTGCACTTCTCCCCCGGCCTCGCGCTGTCGGGCGGCTGACGCCCCGGGATCCGTGGGCGGGCAGGTCATCGTCGCGTTCGTCGCGAGGAAGACCGGTGCCGCGATGCCGGTGTCCCCGTAGTGCTTACGGCCGTGCCCGGCGCGGCGTCCAGTCGGCGAGATAGGTGGCGGGGGTCGCCGACTCGGCCTGTTCATGGGTGAGTTGGGGGCGGTTCTCCGGGACGGTGACGGCCGCGCCGGGGCCCGTGTTGCGGTACTCGGCGAAGCGCTGGCGCTGCCACGGGTAGCTGTCCGACATGTTCGCGTAGGGCGCGGCCGCGTCGATGCCCGCGCCGAGCCGGGTGTCCCGGACGACGAGGGACGGTACGGCCGTGGTGTCGGAGCTGGGCACCCAGGGGCGGGCCAGCTTGTAGTAGGCGTCGGGGGCGGTGCTCGTGATCCGGGAACGGGTGACGAGGAACCCCCGCGGGGCGGCGCCCGCCGTGGAGGGCGCGAAGACGAATCCGTACGGGGCGCCGCCCAGGTCGGTGCGGTCGAGGGTGCGGAAGTGGCAGTGTTCGTACACCGCAGTCCCCCGCCCGAAGACGAAGTCGACGTCGCCCTCGGCGTAGCAGTCACGGAAGTACTGGCGGGCGATGGCGGTCACCGCGGGCGAGTCGGCGTAGAGGGTGTCCTGGTGGCCGAGGAAGCGGCAGCCGAAGAACGCCGACCGGTCGCCCGTCACCTTCAGGGCGACGGCCTGGGTGCCGGTGATGTCCGGGTGGTCGGCGCGGAGCCAGTCGTTGGCGAAGGTGATGTTCTGCGCGGTGAAGTCCTCGCCGCGCAGGGTGACGGTGGCCGAACCGGTGGTGCCGTACGTGCCCGAGCCGTCCGGCTTCTGGGTGCCGGCCGCATTGTCGTACACGACGACGGTGTCCCGGGGGTTGCCGCTCGCTCCGATCCAGGTCGCCCCTGCGACGGTCGCGGTGACGGTCTCCCGGTAGATGCCGGGGGCGATGACGAGGGTGCGGGCGGTGGTGGCTGCGGCCTGCACTGTGGTGAAGTCGCCGCGGCCGTGGGGGTCTACGTAGACGGTGTCGGCGTCTCTGCGGTGTGCGGGGGAACCGTAGGGGCCGAAGGGTTTGCCTGTGTCTTTGGCCTGGGCCGGGGTTGTGGTCAGGGCGGCGGTGCCGATGCCTATGCCGATGCCGATGCTGGCTGCGATGAATCCGCGTCGGTTCAAGGGGGGCTCCTTCGTGGAGGGGTGCGGGTCCGGTGGGGGCTGGTCGCGCAGTTCCCCGCGCTTGCGCTCCGCGCCCCTGGGTTGTCGTTCGACTGACGGCCGGTGGCCGCTTCTCGCGCAGTTCCCCGCGCCCCTGAGGCAGGCGCTCCGCGCCGCCTCCCCTTGAGGCTGCGCTTCGCGCGCCTCTGACGAAGGACGGGGGCGCACCCCTTCCGAAGGGCAGGTGGCGCGCCTCCCAGGAGAGGCGGGGCGCACCTCTCCTAAGAGGCGAGGGCGCGCCCCTCCTGAAGGGCGGGTGGCGCGCCTCCGCTGAGAGGCAGGGGCGTACCTCCACCTCGGCCAGATGGCGCGCCTCTCCTGAGAGTCGGGGGCCGGGTCTCTGATGAGATGGCGCACGAAGTGCGCATCTCAGGGGCGCGGGGAACTGCGCGAGAAGCGGCCACCGGGCCGCAGGCGGACGACAGCCCAACAGGGGCGCAGGGAACTGCGCGATGAGGACGCGGGTCAGTGGAGTCGAGGTGCTCCGGCGCCCTGGGCCACCACCCGGCTGACCGCCTTGGCCGGGTCCACGCGCAAGCGGAGTTCGGGCGTCCACCCGGCACCGGACCGCAGCGGAGCAGCCGCGTTCGCGGTGTTGTAGGCGGCGATGAGGTCGGTCCCGACGCCGTTGACCACGTTCCCCTTGGCCGTGACGGGATAGTCGTTCCACCGGTAGAGGATCGACCCGGCGCCGACCCCGTGCGGCAGCGTGAAGGCGTTCTTCTCCGCGTAGAGCTGCGACTTGAAGCCGATGCCGAACGAGTAGCCGTAGTCGGCGTTCGCCACGTAGGAGTTGTTGTACGCGTCGACCTGGCCGAAGCGGACGCGGGGGGCCCGCTCCACGAGGTTCTTGAAGAGGTTGTGGTGCAGGGTGACGCGCAGCTTGCCCTCGTCGGTGGCGGCGGCGCTGTCGCTGTTGCCGATCATCAGCGTCTTGTCGTGGTCCTCGAAGACGTTCCAGGACACGGTGACGTAGTCGGCGCCCTTGACGATGTCGAGTTCGCCGTCGTGCTGCTGGTAGATGCGGCCGTAGTAGGTGGGCAGCGTGGAGTCGGGGTGGTCGCCGTCGGTGAAGGTGTTGTGGTCCAGCCACACATGGGTGGAGCCGTAGACGACGGCGGCGTCGTACTCGGAGTTCCAGTTGCCGGTGTCGCCGTCGGTCGGGTCCCACTGCGGGAAGCAGTCGAGCGGCGACTCCAGGGTGAGCCCGCGCACGATGACGTTGTCGACGCCGGTGATCTGGAGGCTGCCGCCGACGATTCCGGCGTTCTTGCCGACCCCGATGATGGTGGTGTTGGCGGGCACGGTGGCCTTGATGGCCTTGGCCTGGGCGGTGGCGGAGGCGGCTCTCAGGTCCTCCTGTTCGCCGCTGACCTCGTTCTCGTAGCCCCACACGGCCGGGTCGTAGTCGGCGAGGTACTGGTCGAGGTCGTAGCCGTCGGCGGCGAAGTCGTCGCAGGTCGAACCGTCCGCGTCGAGCGTCCCCCTGACCTTGATGATCTTCGGCGCGGTGCCTCCCGAGGCGAAGGCGGCCTTCAGCTCGGCCCAGGTGGTGACGGTGTAGACGTGTGCGGCGTCGGCGGCGGCGCCCCCGGTGGTGCCGGTGGTCGCCGAGGCCCAGCCGTCGCCGGAGGCGAGGGTCCGGCGGCCGGCGTCATGGCCGTGCGCCTGGGCGGTGCCCGCGGTGCCGGTGACGACGAGGGCCAGGGCCGTGCAGCCGACCAGTCCAGATATGACGCGGCCATGACATTTCTGTGTACTCACTGTGCGCTCCTTGCCGGTATCAGGCGGGTGTCGTGCCGGGCAGCCAGGTCAGACGCGACTGCCATACGTCGGAGAGCTCGTCGATCTCGTCGCCGGTGCGGCGCACGTCGTGGGCGGGCAGCACGCGCGCGTGCGCCAGTTCACGGGCGACGAGCCGGGCCACGGCGATGGCGCCGGGCGGATTGCTGTGGGTGTTGTCCTGTTCCGTGGCGGTCCAGTTGAAGTAGACCTTCGTCTCCTCGACGCCCAGCCGCTGCCACAGGGCGATCGAGCGGGCCTGGACGTCGAGCAGGGCCACGCCCTCCTCCTTCGCCAGGGCGCGCATCGCCGCCGGGTAGTCGCCGTGGGTGGGCAGGGCGTTGCCGTCGGCGTCGAACTTCCTGCGCTCGACGGGGGTGGCGAGCACCGGCCGGGCGCCCTGGGCGCGGGCTCCGTCGAGGTAGCGCCGCAGGTACTGCTGGTACGTCGACCAGGGTTCGGTGTAGCGGGCGGGGTCGGCGCTCTTCTCGTCGTTGTGGGCGAACTGGACGAGGAGGACGTCGCCGGGGCGGATCGCCGCGAGGATCGCGTCCAGGCGGCCCTCGTCGGCGAAGCTCCTCGAACTGCGGCCGTTGACCGCGTGGTTGGCGACCCGGATGCGGTCGCTGAGGAAGAACGGCAGGGCCGTGCCCCAGCCCGACTCGGGTGCGGCGTCGGCGTATTTCTGGGCGGCGGTGGAGTCCCCGGCGATGAACAGGGTGCGGCGGTGCGCCGGGTGGGAGCGGGCGGCGGCGGGGCTCGCCACGGCCGCCGCGAGCGGGAGGGCCGCGAGCGCGGCCAGGGTGGCTCTTCGGGTGGTCGACACGACGGTGCGCCGTCCTTTCGTGACGTGCGTGACGTACGTGCGGGTCGTGGTGAGTGGGCCAAAGGGGCCGTGCAGGCGGGCCGGCGGAGGATGCTTCCGCCACCGGCCCCGGCGCGCGGCGGCTAGTTGGCCTGCTGCTTCCAGTCGTCCTGGGCCTTGTTCAGCTCCTTGGCCATGGCGGTGAGGAAGTCCTTGGCGGATTCCTTGCCGAGCAGGACCTTCTGGAAGTTGGCCTCGTTGTCGGCCTTGGAGATGGTGTTCCAGTCGGGCAGGTAGTACGGCAGCTGCACGATCTTGGTGGAGCCGGACTCCAGGGCCTCGGCGGCGAGCCGGGTGGGCTCGGCCTTCTGGACCCAGGCGTCCTTCGCGGCGTCGGTGTTGGCCGGGATCTGGCCCGCCGACTCGTTCCACTTGCTGTTCTCGGTGCGCGAGGCGGCGAACTCGATGAACTTCCAGGCGGCCGTCTTGTTCTTGCTCGCCTTGAACAGGCCGAGCCCGTCGACCGGGTTGGAGACCTGGACGCGGGTGCCGTCGTCACCGGTCGGGTTCGGCAGGCCCTTGAACTTGTCGGCACCCAGCGCCTTCACATGGCCCGCGTAGGAGCCCAGGTTGTGGTTGAGCATGCCGATGGTGCCGCTGTCCCACTGGCTGACCATCTTGGTGAAGTCGTTGTTGACGTCGGCCGACGGGGTGGCCTTCTTGAAGAGGGCGGCGTACTTCTCCAGCGCCGCGACGTTCTTGGGGTCGTCGACCGTCGTCTTCTCGTTGTCGCCGTCCCAGAACGAGGTGATGCCGCTCTGCCCGTACATCACGTCGAGGGCCTGGGCGATGGAGCCCTCGCCGCCGCGGATGGTGTACCCGAACTGGTTCTTCGAGGTGTGGGTGAGCTTGGTCGCGGCCTCGAAGAATCTGGACCAGGTCGTCGGCGCTTCCAGGCCCGCCTTGTCGAACAGGTCGGTGCGGTAGTACAGGACGCCGTTGTTCGCGGAGGTCGGGATCGTGTACAGCTCGCTGCTGCCGCCGGCCGCCTTCACCGAGTCCACGAACTTGTCGTTCAGCTTGCCGTTGAGGGAGCTGGTGGCCAGCCGGTCGCCGACCGGTTCGAGGGCGTCCTGCGCGGTGAGGGTGGCGAGCATCGCGGTGCCCACCCCGCCGACGTCGGGCAGGCCGCCGCCCTGGATGGCGGTGTCGTACTTGGACTGCACGTTCTCGGCGGGGATGCCGACGTACTTGACCTTGATGTCGGGGTTCTTCTTCTCGAAGTCCTTGATGATCTCCATCCAGACGTCGCGGCGCACGGCCGTGTTGTTGTCCCAGAAGGTGATCGTGCCCTTGCCGGAACCCTCGTCGCCCTTGTCGCCGCCGGCGCCGGAGCCGTCGTCACCACAGGCGGTGGCGGTCAGGGCGAGCAGTGTGGACAGGGCCACGGCGGTGCCGGTACGGAGCGCGCCTTTGCGCATACGCATGTTCATGATCGGCTCTCTTCTGCTGGATCAGAGGGGTCTGCTGGGTCAGAGGGATCAGAGGGATCAGAGGGATCAGAGGGGTGGGGCAGATGCCTGTGGGGTGGGTTCGGTGATGCGGAAGCGGGTGAAGAGGGCGGTCCCGGCGGGTCCCGTACCGCCGGGGACCGCCCCGTCCGGGGCCGCGGCGAACAGGCCGAGCAGTGCTCCGACCCAGCGCCACGGCAGTGCGGCGAACATCTGGCCCGAGGGCCGGAATCCGTCGCCGGTGTCGACGAGGAAGCGGCAGCGCGCCCCGTCGGAGATGTCGATGCGCAGCCGCGCCGTGCCGTCCGGTGCCGGGCGCGGGTGGGCGGCGTCGCGCTCGGTGTCGGCGGTCGGGCCCTCGGCGAACCGGTGCACGACGCGGGCCGTGCCGTCGGCGGCGCGCTCCAGGCCGATCCAGGAGTAGGCGTCGCCGAGCACCACGAGTCCCGCGCGTGCGCCGGGAGTTGAGCCGTCGAGGCGGAGGTCCACCTCGACGCGGGAGGGGGTCAGGGGCAGGCGCTGGGTGAGGACGTGCGGGACGCGGCGCAGGTCGCGGACGCCGTCGGCGGAGCGTACGCAGGTCAGGCGCAGCCCGTCGCCGCCGTGCGCGGTCGCGAGGCCGTCGCGCGGGTTGGCGGTCCACTGCCACTGCCGGCCGAACCGGCCGCCGGGGAAGTCGTCGTCGGTGGCGGGCGCCGTGACCGGTTGCGCGGGCAGGTCCGGCTTGGCGTGGACCCGCACGGGAACGCCGGGCGCGTTCTCGGCGCCGAGCACCGGCCAGCCGTCCGCGTCCCGGCGCATCGGCTGGAGATGCACCACCCGCCCGTACGCTCCGCGCTGCTGGAAGTGCAGGAACCAGTCCTCGCCCGTGGGCGTGTCCACCCAGCCGCCCTGGTGGGGGCCGTTGACGTCGGTGGCGCCCTGTTCGAGGATCACGCGTTCCTCGTACGGGCCGAAGAACGAGCGGGAGCGGAAGGCGCCCTGCCAGCCCGTCTCCACGCTTCCGGCCGGGGCGAGGATCCAGTACCAGCCGTCGCGCCGGTACAGCTTGGGGCCCTCGACGGTGAACCAGCCGGGGAGGCGGTCCCCGTCGATCAACAGGGTTCCCTCGTCGAGGAGTTCGGTGGCGTCCGCGCTCATCCGGTGGCCGGTGAGCCGGTTCTTGATGCCGGCCCGCGACCTGGCGTAGGCGTGCACGAGGAACGCCTCGCCGCTCTCCTCGTCCCACAGCGGGCAGGCGTCGATCAGGCCCTTGCCCGCCTTCAGCAGGTGGGGCCGGCTCCAAGGGCCCCTGATGGACGGCGCGTTGATCTGGTGGATGCCGTGGTCGGGGTCGCCCCAGAAGATCCAGAAGCGGTCGTCGTGGTACCGGATCGAGGGCGCCCACACGCCGCAGTCGTGGCGCGGAGCCGTGAACGCCTCGGTGGGTTCGAGGCGGTCGAGGGCGTGTCCGATCAGGGTCCAGTTGACGAGGTCGCGGGAGTGCAGGAGGGGCAGTCCCGGGGCGCGGCCGAAGCTGGACGCGGTGAGGTAGAAGTCGTCGCCGACGCGGCACACGTCGGGGTCGGACCAGTCGGCGGCGAGGACCGGGTTGCGGTACGTGCCGTCGCCCAGGTCGCCGGTGCGGGCCGGCGGGCTCATGCGGAGACCGCCTTTCTGACCAGGGCGGTGACGCGTTCGCGGTCGAGGCGGCCGTCGGCGACGACCGTGACGACGCGGCGTACGGCGGTGTCGCCGGGGGCGATCGCGAGGCGCTCGCGTGCGGCGAGCGAGGAGCCGACGCCGGGGTACTCGGCGGTGCGCACGAACCACGGGTCGCGCCGGGTCTCGGCGGTGGCCCCGGCGAAGACCAGCGTCCAGCCGTCGCCGGTCAGGGCGAGCCAGTCGGCGGGGCGGCCGTGCACGGCGTCCTCGCCCTCGGCGTCGGCGGTGCGCACGGACGGGGCGGCGCTCTCCTTGGGCGCCCGCCAGAAGAAGCCTCCGTAGGCGGCGCCGGGGCGGCCGTTGGTGGCGGGGCTGCCGACGGTGACCGGTTCGCGGCCCGGGTTGGTGAGCGCGAAGGTGAGGTCGAGCGCCCAGGCGTCGTCGGCGAGCCGGGTCACGGCGACGGTGCGGCGCTCGCGCAGCAGGACGCGCGTGTCCGCGATCCAGTCCAGGTCCTCGACGCACCCGTCCGGGTCGCACAGCTTGAACTCGCGGTGCCGCTGCTCGCCGTGGTTGTCGAGTTCGGTCGGGCCCTGGTCGCGCACGTAGGTGCGGCCGCCCCAGAAGTTGTGCCCGTCGACGTCCGGCACGGCGACGCCGACGCCCAGGTGGTGCGGATGGTCGGCGGGCCCGCACTCGGTGACGGGGATGCCGGCGAGGGTGGTCACGGGGTGCAGGAACGGGCGCGGGGAGCGCCGTCGGCCGAGGTCGGCGCGCACCTCGTAGCGGGCGACGGGGCGGCCCGCGCAGTGCAGGGTCAGGGGTGCGGCGGCGAGCCGGTTCATCGGGCGGCCTCCTGTTCCGTGCGGGCCGGGCCGGTCTCCCGCCGGGCCCAGTCGGCGCCGAGCCCGGCGAAGCCGGTGAGGGTGTCGGCGCTGGCGGCGACGAGCCCGTCGATGCCGGGCACGACCCGGCGGACGGTGCCGTCGCCCCCGCCGCCGGGCACCGTGTGCCAGGCCGACGCGGGCAGCGGGCGGGGGTCGGGCGCGCGGCGGATCGCCTCGACGACCCGCATGAAGGCGCCGGTCGCGGCGGGGGTGACGAGGAGTTCGGTGGCCCCGGCCGGGTCGGTGAGGTGGGCGACCAGGTTCTCCAGGAGGTCCGTGCGGGCGTGCGTGGTCTCCTGCGGGCCGTGTCCGGCGCGCTGGACGAGGACGCGGTCCTGCTTGTACCAGAAGGTGATCCGGCCGTGGCTGCCGTGCACGACGACATAGGGCTCGTCGGGCCGCTCGGCGCACAGGGTCGCGGCGACGGTGACGCGCGAGCCGGTGCGGGTCGTGATCGAGACGTACGAGGTGTCGTCGGCCTCGATGGCGTTCGCGCGGAACAGTTCGGTGCGGACGGCGGTCAGGTCGTCGGCGCCGGTCGCGCCGTCGAGGGCGAGGCCGGTGGCGACGGCGTGGGCGAGGGGGTTGGTGAGGACGCCGTCGACCACGTCGACGGAGCCGCCGTTGCCGTCCGGCAGCCTGCGCCGCCCGGACCAGGACGCGCGCCGGAAGTAGGCCTCGTCGCGGGCCCAGGCGCCGGCGGCGCCGATGCCGAGGGGTTCGCCGATGAGGCCGTCCCGTACGAGATCCCGTACATGGGACACGGCGTGCGAGCCCAGCGACTGGAAGCCGATCTGGCAGGCGACACCGGCTTCGGCGACCCCGGCGGCCATCCGCTCGTACTCCGCGTACGACGGCGCGGGCGGCTTCTCCAGGAGCAGGTGCACGCCCCGTGCGGCGGCGGTCAGCGCGAGATCGGTGTGGGTGGGGATCGGGGTGCAGACGACCGCGACGCGGGCGCCGGTGCGGTCCAGGAGGTCGCCGAGGTCCGGGGATTGGGCCACACCTCCGAGACCGGCCAGCTCGGAGTCCGGGAGCGGTTGCAGTTCGCAGACTCCGGCAAGGGTGACGAGGCCCGCGTCGGCCAGCCGCCGGATGTTGTCCAGGTGCCAGCGGCCGTGTCCGCGGGCACCCGCGAGAACGACGGGAACCGGAATCTCGGTGGTCATCCCTTCACCGCCCCGGCGCTGAAGCCCGTGACGAGCCACTTCTGGATGAAGGCGAAGACGATCACGACGGGCAGGGCGGCCACGACACCGCCGGCGGCGAGCGCGCCGAGGTCGACGGAGTCGGCGCCCATGAGGGTGGCGAGGCCGACCGGGATCGTCTGCTTGCTCTGGTCCGAGAGGAACATCAGGGCGAACAGGAAGTGGTTCCAGCTGTGCACGAAGGCGAAGGAGCCCACGGCGATCAGCCCCGGCCGCAGCAGCGGCAGGACGACGGCGCAGAAGGCGCGGAAGCGTCCGCAGCCGTCGACCCAGGCGGCCTCCTCCAAGGAGGGCGGCACGTTCCGGATGAAGCCGCTGATCAGGATCATCGTCAGCGGCAGCTGGAAGACGGTCTCGGCGATGATGACGCTGCCCAGCGAGTTGATCATCTTCAGGTTGGCGAAGATCTCGAAGAGCGGTACGAGCATCAGCGCGCCCGGGATGAACTGCGAGCAGAGCAGCGCCAGCATGAAGGCTTTTTTGACCTTGAAGTTGAAGCGGGCGAGCGCATAGCCGCCGGCCAGGGCGACGACGGTCGTCATGAACATCGAGGCGACGCCGACGAGCAGGCTGTTCTGGAAGAAGGTGGCGAACGCCCGCTCGTTCCAGACCTTGTCGAAGTGCTCGAAGGTGAGCGGCCACGGCACGAGCGAGGTCGAGCCGGTGGGCCGGAACGCGAAGAGCAGCATCCAGTAGAACGGGACGAGCGTGAAGAGCAGGTACACGCCGAGCGGCACGTAGATCTGCCAGCGCGGCACGTCCTCCCAGGACGCCCCCTTCTTGGACGGCTTGATCTCCGGGCGGCGCCTGCCCGGCGCCGGGCGCACGGGGGCGGTCGTGGTGGCGGTCAACTGGGCTTCCTTGACGGTCACTTGTCGTCGCCCCCGAACTTGCTCAGGCGGAGATAGATCATCGAGCAGAACAGGAGGATCACGAAGGCGATGGAGGTCAGCGCGGACGCGTAGCCGAAGTCGTGGCTGTCGACGGCGATGGAGGCGATCCGCAGCGGCAGCGTCGTCGTCTCTCCCGCGGGGCCGCCGCCGGTGAGGGTGTAGAGCAGGTCGACGTTGTTGAACTCCCACACCGCGCGCAGCAGCGTGGACAGGATGATGGCGTCCTTCAGGTGCGGCAGCGTGATGTGGAAGAACTGCCGCATGCGGCTCGCGCCGTCGACCTCGGCGGCCTCGTACAGGTCCTTGGAGACGGACTGGAGGTCGGCGAGGATGAGGATCGCGAAGAACGGTACGCCGCGCCAGAGTTCGGCGGTGACGACGGCCGGGAAGACGGTCGCGGTGTCGGACAGCCACGAGGTCCCGTAACTGCCGATGCCCGCGTCGGCGAGGTAACGGGTGATGCCCGTCTGGGAGTTGTAGAGCAGCATCCAGATCGACGACGTGAGCACGCCGGAGACGGCCCACGGCGAGAACACCATCGCGCGGGCGAGACCGCGGCCGACGAACGTCTGGTTCACGACGAGCGCGAGCCCGAGACCGAGCAGGAGTTGCAGGACGACCTGCACCACGACCCACTGGAGGCTGAAGCCCAGCGTGCTCCAGAAGTCGGGGTCGCTGGTGAAGGCGGTGACGAAGTTGTCGAAGCCCGCGAAGCCGTTCCGCCACGGCTTGGTGGGGTTGTAGTTCTGCAGGCTGTAGTAGAAGACGCTGATGACGGGGTACGCGATGAAGCCCAGCATCAGCAGACCGGCGGGCGCGATCAGCAGATACGGCAGCCTGCGCGGGGTGGCGGACGTGCGGCGGCGGCGCCGGGCCGGTGGTCCGGCCGGCGGGGCTTTGGCCACGGCTGCGGCTTGGGCCATGACGGGAACTCCGTTCTCAGTGGCTCAGGTCGGTACTGGTGAAGCGCTTCACCCACCTGGGCAGAAAGCGCTTTACAGACGCTGTTCGAGATGTCGATCATGTGGGGCCGGGGCCCCGCACGGCGGCGGGCTCAGCCCGCGTAGGGATCCGGCACCTGGCCCGGCCGGGCCAGGAAGGCGAAGTCGCAGCCGGTGTCGGCCTGCGTGATCTGCTCGTTGTAGAGCGCGCCGTAGCCGCGCTCGTACCGCTCGGGCGGCGCGCTCCACTCGGCCCGGCGGGACGCCAACTCGTCTTCTTCTACGTTGAGTCGAAGGCTCCGGGCGGCCACGTCGAGGGTGATGCTGTCGCCGGTGCGGACGAGCGCGAGCGGGCCGCCGATGTAGGACTCGGGGGCCACGTGCAGGACGCACGCCCCGTAGCTGGTGCCGCTCATCCGGGCGTCGGAGATCCGCACCATGTCCCGTACTCCCTGCTTGAGCAGGTGGTCGGGGATGGGCAGCATGCCGTACTCGGGCATGCCGGGCCCGCCCTTGGGGCCGGAGTTGCGCAGCACCAGGACGCTGTCCGCGGTGATGCCCAGCTCCGCGTCGTCGATGGTGCGCTGCATGGTCTTGTAGTCGTCGAAGACGACGGCGGGGCCGGTGTGCTTGAGCAGGTGCGGTTCGGCGGCGATGTGCTTGATGACGGCGCCGTCGGGACAGAGGTTGCCGCGCAGGACGGCGACGCCGCCCTCGGCCGCGACCGGGTTGTCCCGGGTGCGGATGACGTCGTCGTCGTGGACGACGGCGCCGTCGAGCTGGTCGGCCAACGTGCCGTTCACCGTGGGCCGTTCGAGGTGCAGCAGATCGGTGATCCGGGAGAGGAAGGCGGGCAGTCCGCCGGCGAAGTAGAAGTCCTCCATGAGGTAGGTCTGTCCGCCGGGCCGCACGTTGGCCAGGACGGGCACGGTGCGGGCGATGCGGTCGAAGTCGTCGAGGGTGAGCGCGATCCCGGCGCGGCCGGCCATCGCGATCAGGTGGATGACGGCGTTGGTGGAGCCGCCGAGGCCGAGCACCGTGGTGACGGCGTCGTCGAAGGCCTCGCCGGTGAGGATCTCGGACGGCCTGAGCGCGGTCCACGCCAGCTCGACGGCGCGGCGCCCGGAGGCGGCGGCCATCCGCTCGTGCGCGGAGTCGACGGCAGGGATGGAGGACGCGCCGGGCAGTGTCATGCCGAGGGCCTCGGCCGCGGCGGTCATGGTGGACGCGGTCCCCATGGTCATGCAGTGGCCCGGCGATCTCGCCAACCCGCCCTGCAACTCGCGCAGTTCGCAGTCGGTGAGGTTGCCCGCGCGGTGCTCGTCCCAGTACTTCCACATGTCGGTGCCGGAGCCGAGCGTCTCGCCACGCCAGTGGCCCGGCAGCATCGGCCCGGCGGGCACGAAGAGGGCCGGGACGTCGGCGGACGTGGCACCCATGATCAGCGCGGGCGTCGACTTGTCACAGCCGCCGAGCAGCACCGCCGCGTCGATCGGGTAGGAGCGCAGCAGCTCCTCCGTCTCCATGGCGAGGAGGTTGCGGTAGAGCATCGGGGTCGGCTTCTGGTACGTCTCCGAGAGCGTGGAGACGGGGAACTCCAGGGGAAAGCCGCCCGCCTGCCACACGCCCCGCTTGACCGCCTCGGCGCGCTCGCGCAGATGGACGTGGCAGGGGTTGATGTCGGACCAGGTGTTGAGGACGGCGATGACCGGGCGGCCCCGGTACTCCTCGGACTCGTAACCGAGCTGGCGCATCCGGGCGTTGTGCGACCAGGTGCGCAGGGCGCCCTCGGTGCCGTACCACTGGTGGGAGCGGAGCTGTTCCGGGGTCAGCCGTGCGCGGCTCGGGCCGGTCATATCGACCACCCCGCCGCGATCTCCGCGACCTCGGCGCGCTCCGCCTGAGGCAACTCCGCGCTGGGCGGCCGCACTTCGCGGCGGCACAGGCCGAGCGAGGCGAGGGCCTCCTTGACGACGGAGACGTTGTTGGCGGAGGAGTCGGCGGCGCGCAGCTCCTCGAAGCGGCGGATCTGCTCCCAGACCTTCATGGCGGCCGGGTAGTCGCCGGATCGAAGCGCTTCGATCATGGACAGCGAGACGCTCGGGGCGACGTTCACCAGACCGGAGGTGAAGCCGGTGGCGCCGGCCGAGAAGTAGGAGGGGGCGTACGGCTCGGCGAGCCCGGCCACCCAGACGAAGCGGTCCAGGCCGGCGTCGCGGGCGAAGGCGGCGAAGCGGGCGGCGTCCGGGACGGCGTACTTGACGCCGATCACGTTCGGACAGGCCGCGCCGAGTTCGGCGAGCCGGGCACCCGGCAGCGTGGCGTTCTTGATGTAGGGGACGACGCCGAGCCCGGGCACCGCCTCGGCGATGGCCCGGTGGTAGTCGACCCAGCCGGCCTCGGAGATGTACGGGTGCACCGGCTGGTGCACCATCACCATGGCGGCGCCGTGCTCCTGGGCGTGCCGGGCGGTCTCGATCGCGGTCGGCACGTCGTGGCCGACGCCGGCCAGGACGGTGGCCGAGGTGCCCGCCTCGTCCAGGGTCACCTCGGTGACCAGGCGACGCTCGGCGGCGGTCAGGGCGTAGAACTCGCCCGTGTTGCCGTTCGGCGTGAGGATGCGCACGCCGCCGTCGAGCAGCCGTCGCAGCAGGGTCCGCAGGACCGTCTCGTCCACGGATCCGTCTGTGGCGAACGGTGTCACCGGGATCGCCACGACGTCGGCGAGCGCGGCCCGCTGAATCTCGAACGAAGCCTTCGGCGCTGTCATGAGTGCTGCTCACCCTCTTCTTCGCCGGCCTCGGGGAAGGCCCGCTGCACGAACGACGCGATGTGGTCCCGCAGTGCGCGCGAGGCGCCCTGTGCGTCACCGGCCAGCGCGAGCTCCAGGATCTCCCGGTGCTCGGCGGCCTCCCGCTCCCAGGACGGGTCGGCGGCCCAGGCCACCGCGGAGACCAGCGCGGCCTGGTCGCGCACCTCGTCGAGCATCTTGCCGAGCAGCGGGTTGCCGCAGGGGACGTAGAGGGCGCGGTGGAACTCCCGGTTGGCCAGCGACCGTTGGGCGGTGTCGGCCGCGGTGTCGGCGGCCCGCAGGGCGTCGCGGGCGTCGTCGAGGGACGCCTTGCGCCGCACGGTGCGGCGCAGGGCCTCCGGTTCGAGGAGCAGGCGCACGTCGTAGACCTCGCGGGCCATGTCCGCGTCCACCATGCGCACCGTGACGCCCTTGTACTGGTTCATCACGACGAGCCCGGTCCCGGCGAGCGTCTTGAGCGCCTCGCGCACCGGCGTCTTGGAGACCCCGAACTGCGCGGCCAGGTCGGTCTCGACCAGGGCCTGTCCGGGTCTCAACTGGCCGGTCAGGATACGGCGCTTGATCTCTTCCAGGACGAACTGGGTGCGGGAGGGGATCGGGATGGGCACAGAGGTCATGCGCGCCTCTCGGTGTATCACGTATCGCGTCTCATATATGACGTACGAAGTACGACGCGTTGAAGCTAGAAGCACGAACTTGTTTCGTCAACGCTTCCGGCAAAAGAAGTCCGCCCCAACTCAGATGAGTTGGGGCGGAGGGCGGTGATGGTGGCGGGTCTCGCCGGAACGCGGCCTAGGGCGTGTGTCGAAAGTCCTGGCGTTCGCCCGGAGGGCGGGCCCCGCGGCGTCTGGTGCGTGCGATCGCAAGGCGCCGGAGCGTCCTCATAGCGGAGCTATTAGGGCGTTTCGGCAACGCCGCGAGCGTGCGTGCCAGACGCCGCGGGGCAGCCAGGACTTTCGACACACGCCCTAGGGTCGCCAGCCGGGATCGCGGCCGCTGAGGCCGATGACCCGGTCGGTGAGCGAGGCGCCCTCGGGCACCGCGACGACCGGTCCGAACAGGCCGCCGCGTTCGCTGTCGTCCGCGGCGGGGGCGAGCAGCGCGTGGGCCGCGCCGAGGGCCGCCTCGTCCGGGGTGTACTCCTGGCCGGTGGCGCGGGCCAGGTCCCAGCCGTGCACGACCAGTTCGTCGGCGGTGACGAGTCCGGCGACGGCGCCGGGCAGGTCGAGGCCGCCCGCGTGGGTCGTGCCGTCCCAGGCGGCGGGGTCCCGCCAGGCCTCGGCCAGCTCGTCGAGCGCCTTGGGCAGGGCGGCTCGCCAGTCCGGGTCGAGGTCGGGCAGCGTGCTGCCGGGCTGCGCCGCGTCGCCGTCCGCGCGCTCCTTGCGGGCCGTCGCGCGCAGGCCGTCGGCCAGGCCGACGATGTGGCCGACGAGATGGCGTACCGCGTAGTCGGGACAGGGTGTCGGCAGGTCGAGCTGGTCCTCGCGGACCCCGTGGGCGAGCCGGGTGACGATCCGGGCCTGGGGGCTGAGGTCCACTGTCGTGTCACTCATGGTGACCCTTCCGGTGAGGCGTGATGTCCGGTGTTCACCGGTACAGACCCCACCGCGGCCCGGAACTCATCGGTCCCGGCTCAGAGCCCGGCGAGCGCCTCCGTGACGAGGGTGAGGTCCGCGTCCGACGCCAGCCCCGCGTGGTACAGCCGCAGCTCGCTGGCGCCCAGGTCGCGCGCGGCCCGCGCGTCGGCGGCAAGGGTGCCGGGGCTGCCGCCCATGCCCCGGACGACGGTGAGGTTCGCGGCGACCACTCCCCTGCCCTGCGCGGCGAAGGGGGGCAGCAGCCCGGCGCCGCCCGTGCACGGCACGACCACCCCGTCGGCGACGGAGAGGATGTGCGCGGGGTCCACGCCGGCGTTGGCTCCGCAGTGGTAGGAGACCGGGTCGGCGTGCAGCAGCACCTGGAAGCCGGCGGGGGCCGCTTCCCGTACCGCCGCGACGGCGGCTTCCTGGAGGCCGCGGGCGGTGGCGTCGCGGTAGGCGCGGGTGGCGCCGGCCGTCTCGGCCCCGAGCAGCTTCTCGACGCTCCCCCAGCCGTCGTCGACGGCCTCGCCCCGCCATACGGGTTCCAGCGCGGCCCGCACGGCAGCGCTCAACTCATCCGCATCCAGACCGTGTTCGACGTATCCGGCCTGGCACGAAAAGCAGAAGCAGAGTGACATCAGGTACTGCGCCGCCTCCCCGAGGCCGACGCCGCCCGTCTTGTCGTGGGCGTGCAGATGCGCGAGGCCGTACCAGCCGAGCGACTCGAGTTCGGTGCCGCGCGCGCCGGGCCGGGTCGCGGCCTCGGCGGCGAGGGCGACGAGGTAGGCGCGGGTGGCGGGCTGGGCGATGCAGGGGGCCCACGGGTAGCGGTCGCCGTACGCGTTGACGACCGAGGTGTCCGGATGTTCGGCGCCCAGGCGGGAGTTGTGGGCGAGGACGACCCAGGTGTGCACCTCCAGACCGGCGTCGGCGAGGGCCGCCGCGGCTTCGCCGTAGGCGTCGCCCGGAGCCCAGTCCCCCGCGGCGTACGGCCTCAACTCAGCTCCCGCCCAGCGCTGTTCGTCGACCGGGTAGAGGACGGAGGCATGTTCGGCGGTGACGACGCGGTGGCGGGGATGGCGCGGGGTGAGGGCCCGGGTGGAGTGGTAGGCGGCGGCGAGGGTGACCTGCTGGACGCCGAGGCCGGCGATGCGGCGGGCGGCTTCGGGGTCGCCGACGACGTCCCAGGGATAGACGAAGGCGGAGGTCTTCACGCGCCCTGCTCCTCACTCGCGGATGCCGGACGTGCGGACTCCAGCAACTCGGCCGCCCGCTCGATGAGTTCGGCGAGCTGCTTGACATGGTCCTCGGTCGGCTCGTGCAGCGGCGGGCGGACCTCGCCGACGTCGAGCCCGCGCAACCGTACCCCGGCCTTCACCAGCGCGACCGCGTAGCCCCGGCCCTGGTTGCGCAGTTCGACGAGCGGCCGGTAGAAGCCGTCGAGCAGCGCGTTCACGGTCGTGTCGTCGCCGGTGTTCACCGCCGTGTGGAAGGCCTGCGCGATCTCGGGCGCGAAGCAGAACACGGCGGAGGAGTAGAGCGTGATGCCGATGCCCCGGTAGGCGAGCATGGTGAGTTCGGCGGTCGGCAGTCCGTTGAAGTAGAGGAAGTCGTCGCGCACGCCCGCGGCGCGTACCGCGCTCACGGTCCGCTGCATCAGGTCGAGGTCGCCGAGCCCGTCCTTGAGCCCGATCACCTTCGGGTGGCGGGCGAGCGCGACGACGGTCTCCGGGGTGAACACGGCGTTGTCGCGCTGGTACACGATGACATCGAGGGAGGTCGCGTCGGCCAGTTCGGTGTAGTGCCGCAGCAGGCCCTCCTGCCCGGCGACGACGAGATAGGGCGGCATCGCCAACAGGCCGTCCGCGCCCGCCCGTTCGGCCGCGCGCGCGTAGCGGACGGCGAGCGCGGTGCCGTATCCGGCGCCCGCGACCACCGGCACCCGGCCGTCCGTCGCCTCGACCGCGGCGGCCACGCACGCCTCGAACTCCTCGGGGGCCAGCGCGTGGAACTCCCCGGTGCCGCAGCAGGCGAAGACGGCGGCGGCCCCGGCCTCGACGCCGCGCCGCACATGGGTGCGGTACATGTCGAGGTCGACGGCGCCGTCCGGCCCGTACGGGGTGACCGGGAAGAAGAGCGGGCCACTCGGGACACCGAGTCGAACGGCGAGGGCGGCTGACGTCACGGGCTCTCCCTGAGCGTTGCACGCACACATGTGCATGTTTCTGATCCGCGTCTATATTTCTGAACGCACTCACCGTAAGCCGCCCCAAAGCAGGCGGTCAAGCGCCCGAACTGGGCGGACCTGCGGCAGACTCTTGACGGAGCCGGACCGCCTCCTTAGCGTGTCCACGAATGTGAATGCCGCTCACGCATGGACATGGAGATCACGCACATGTCAGTCCCCTCCGCGCCCCGCACGATCCTGCTGACCGGCGCCGCCGGCGGACTCGGCACCCTGATGCGTGAGTTGCTGCCGCAGCACGGGTACACCCTGCGCCTGTTCGACGTCCGCCCCGTGCCGGACGCGCCGGACGCGATCGTCGCGGACCTGAACGACGCGGAGGCGCTGCGCGAGGCGGTCCGTGGCGTCGACGGCGTCCTGCATCTGGCGGGCATCTCCCTGGAGTCGACCTTCGACAAAATCGTCGAGTCGAACATCAAGGGCACCCAGCGGCTCTACGAGGCGGTCCGCGCGGAGGGCGCCTCCCGCGCCGACGGCACGGCCCCCCGGGTCGTCTTCGCCTCGTCCAACCACGCGATCGGCTACACCGCGCGCCCGCGCACCGAGGACGGCGAACCGGTCGTCCCGGTCTCGACGCTCCGCCGCCCCGACACCTTCTACGGCCTGTCCAAGTCGTTCGGCGAGGACCTGGCCCAGTACTACTGGGACGAGCACGGCATCGAGACGGTGTCGGTCCGGATCGGGTCCTGCTTCAGGGAGCCCACCGACGTCCGCATGATGTCGGTCTGGATGAGCCCCGCCGACGGCGCCCGCCTCTTCCACGCGGGCCTGTCCGCGCCGGGCGTCGGCCACACGGTCGTCTACGGCTCCTCCGCCAACACCCGCGTCTGGTGGGACCTTTCGAGCGCCCGCGCCCTCGGCTACGAGCCGCAGGACGACTCCGAGGTGTACGCGGAGAAGCTGCTGGCGGAGTTCGGCCCGCTCTCCGACGAGAACCCGGCACACCGGTACATGGGCGGGCGTTTCATCAACGACCCGCCGATCTGGCCGTACTGACCCGAGCGCCGCCCGCGCCCCATCCGGTCACCATCCGGGCCGGTCCGGCCCCCTGAACGGGCATCCACCCCGCCCGAACCCACATGATCCCGGGCTCCCGCCCTGGTCCGAGCCGGGCAGCCACGCCCCGAAACAGACAGAAACGGGCAGTATCGCTTCCGCAACAGACCTGGTCACCACCCCTCCGCGCCGGTAGAAATTCCGGAGCGGGCCCCACCGGGCCCGAACGGGCACCACGGCACCACGGGCACGGAGGGGCGACATGAGCGCCGAGGAACGGCAGCGGGAGATCGTACGCGCGGCACGCCGCACCGGCAGCGTCGACGTGACCGAGCTCGCGGCCGAACTGGGCGTCGCCAAGGAGACGGTCCGCCGCGATCTGCGCGCGCTGGAGGACCACGGTCTGGTCCGGCGCACGCACGGCGGGGCGTACCCGGTGGAGAGCGCCGGGTTCGAGACGACGCTCGCGTTCCGCACCACCATGCACGTACCGGAGAAGCGGCGGATCGCGACGGCCGCCGCCGACCTGCTCGGCGACGCGGAGACGGTCTTCGTCGACGAGGGGTTCACCCCGCAGCTCATCGCGGAGGCGCTGCCGCACGACCGGCCACTCACGGTCGTCACGGCGTCCCTGGCCACGGCGGGCGCACTGGCCGAGGCACCGAACACCTCCGTCCTGCTGCTCGGCGGGCGGGTCCGCGCGGGCACGCTGGCCACCGTGGACCACTGGACGACGAAGATGCTCGCCGGCTTCGTCATCGACCTCGCCTACATCGGCGCCAACGGCATCAGCCGCGACCACGGCCTGACCACCCCCGACCCGGCGGTCAGCGAGGTCAAGGCGCAGGCGATCCGGGCGGCACGGCGCACGGTCTTCGCGGGCGTGCACACCAAGTTCGGCGCGGTCAGCTTCTGCCGGTTCGCGCCCGTGGGCGCCCTGGAGACGATCGTGACGAGCACCCACCTGCCCGTGTCCGAAGCACACCGCTACTCGCTGATGGGACCGCAGGTCATCCGCGCCTGACCGCCGGACGAACCGTCAACTGCCGTGCGATGCGCGGGAGTCGGACCCGCACACCCGTCAGCGAAGCGTTTCATCCTTATACGCGACAGAAGTCCAGGAGCATCCATGCGAACCCAGAGCCGACGGAGGCCGCCGGGCGCCCTGCTCGCGACGGCCGCCGCAGGGACGCTGCTCACCCCTCTGCTGTCCGGCTGCTGGGCCGGTGCGGGCGGACTCGGGGGCGGCGACTCCATCAACGTCCTGATGGTGAACAACCCGCAGATGACCGAATTGCAGAAACTCACCGCGAAGTACTTCACCCGCGAGACCGGGATCAAGGTGAACTTCACGGTCCTGCCGGAGAACGACGTCCGCGACAAGATCAGCCAGGACTTCGCCAACCAGGCGGGCCAGTACGACGTGGCGACGCTCTCCAACTACGAGATCCCGATCTACGCCCGCAACGGCTGGCTGCACGAACTGGGCCCGTACGTGAAGAAGGACAAGGGCTTCGACCAGCAGGACATCCTCGCGCCCATGCGCCAGTCGCTGACCGGCGACGACGGCAAGCTCTACGGGGAGCCCTTCTACGGCGAGTCGTCCTTCCTGATGTACCGCAAGGACGTCTTCGCGAAGAAGGGCCTGAAGATGCCCGCGCACCCGACCTGGAGCCAAGTCGCGGACCTCGCGGCGAAGGCCGACGGCGCCGAGAAGGACATGCGCGGCATCTGTCTGCGCGGCCTGCCCGGCTGGGGCGAGCTGATGGCGCCGCTGACGACGGTGGTGAACACCTTCGGCGGCACCTGGTTCGACAAGGACTGGACGGCGCGCCTCGACGACAAGGGCTTCAAGGAAGCGACGCAGTTCTACGTCGACCTCGTACGCAAGCACGGCGAGTCGGGCGCCGCGCAGTCCGGGTTCGCCGAGTGCCTCAACAACCTCACCCAGGGCAAGACGGCCATGTGGTACGACGCCACGTCCGCCGCCGGGTCCCTGGAATCGGCGAAGTCGCCGGTCAAGGGCAAGATCGGGTACGTCGCCGCGCCCACCGTGAAGACGAAGTCCAGCGGCTGGCTGTACACGTGGGCGTGGGGCCTTCAGAAGGCGTCCCACAACCCCGACAAGGCCTGGAAGTTCATCTCCTGGGCGTCCGGCAAGGAGTACGAGAAGCTCGTCGGCGAGAAGTTCGGCTGGGCCAACGTCCCCGCGGGCAAGCGCGCCTCCACGTACGACATCCCGCAGTACCGCGACGAGGCCGCCGCCTTCCAGGACCAGACCCGCGCCGCCATCGAGGGCGCCAAACCGCGTGACCCGGGCGTACAGCCGCGGCCCGCGCCGGGCATCCAGTTCGTCGGCATCCCCGAGTTCACCGACCTCGGCACCAAGGTCTCGCAGGAGATCAGCGCGGCCGTCGCCGGGCGCCAGTCCGTCGACTCGGCCCTGAAGAAGTCCCAGAAACTCGCCTCCGAGATCGCGAAGGAGTACGAGGGCCGATGACGACCGTGACCTCGGCCCCCGTGGCCGCCCCGCAGACGCCCGCGAGCCGACGCCCGCCCCAAAGGCTGCGCGCCTGGGCCACGAGAGCGCCGCTCCTGCCCGCCCTGGTCTTCATGATCGTCGTCACCCAACTGCCCTTCGTGGCAACGCTGGTGATCTCGCTCTTCGACTGGAACGCCCTTTACCCCGACGCCCGCCACTTCACCGGCTTCGCCAACTACTCCGAGGTGCTCACCGATCCCGACCTTCGCAAGTCGGTCCTGACGACGATCCTGCTGACGGTCACCGTCGTGGTGGTGAGCCTGGTCGCCGGGCTGGCGCTCGCCCTGCTCCTGGACCGGAAGTTCAAGGGCCGCGGCATCGTCCGTACGCTGCTGATCGCGCCGTTCCTCGTCGTGCCCGTGGCGGCCGCGCTGCTGTGGAAGCACGTCCTCTACAACCCCGAGTACGGCCTGTTCAACGGCCTGCTGCACTACGTCGGCGGCCCCCAGCCCGACTGGATCTCGAACACGCCGCTGCTCGCGGTGGAGATGTCGCTGATCTGGCAGTGGACGCCGTTCATGATGCTGATCCTGCTCGCCGGCCTCCAGTCACGCTCCGCCGAGCAGATCGAGGCGGCCCGGATGGACGGCGCGAGCCCCTGGCAGATCTTCCGCCACCTCACCCTCCCCCACCTGCGGCGCTACCTCGAACTCGGCGCCCTGCTCGGCTCGATCTACATCGTGCAGAACTTCGACGCGGTGTTCACCCTCACCTCCGGCGGCCTGGGCACGGCGAACCTGCCCTACACCGTCTACCAGACCTTCTACCAGGCCCACGAGAACGGCCTGGCCTCCGCGGCGGGCGTGCTCGTCGTCATCGGCTCCATCATCATCGCGACGTTCGCGCTGCGCGTCGTGTCGTCGCTGTTCCGCGAGGAGGTGGGCCGCGGATGAACTTCGCAACGGTCCTCAAAGGCAAGGGACTCGGTCTCGTCGCCTGGCTGCTCGGCATCGTCTTCTTCCTGCCGATCGCCTGGATGGTCCTGACGTCCTTCCACTCGGAGGAGAACGCGGCGACCAACCCGCCGTCCTTCGCCGCCGCCCTCACCCTCGACGGCTACCGCGACTTCTTCGGCGCGGGCGGCGGCGCGAGCCCGTGGCCCGCCCTCATCAACTCGCTGGTGGCGTCGCTCGGTTCGACCCTGTTCGTCCTGATCCTCGCGCTCCCGGCCGCGTACGCCCTCGCCATCCGGCCGGTGAAGAAGTGGACGGACGTCCTGTTCTTCTTCCTGTCGACGAAGATGCTGCCGATCGTCGCCGGACTGCTGCCGATCTACCTCTTCGCGAAGAACACCGACTTCCTCGACAACATCTGGCTCCTGGTCATCCTCTACACGTCGATGAACCTGCCGATCGCGGTGTGGATGATGCAGTCGTTCCTCGCCGAGGTGCCGGTCGCGGTGATCGAGGCCGCGCAGATCGACGGCGCCCGGCTGCCCACGGTCCTCACCCGGGTCGTGGCCCCCATCGCGCTGCCCGGCATCGCGGCGACGGCCCTGATCTGCTTCATCTTCAGCTGGAACGAACTTCTCTTCGCACGGGTGCTCACCGGGGTCGTCGCCCAGACCGCGCCCGTCTTCCTGACCGGCTTCATCACCAGCCAGGGACTGTTCCTGGCGAAGGTGTGCGCCGCGTCGCTCGTGATCTCCCTGCCGGTGCTCGCCGCGGGGTTCGCCGCCCAGGACAAGCTGGTCCAGGGCCTGTCGTTGGGAGCAGTGAAATGAAGGCAGCGATCGTCGAGTCCGTCGGCAAGGTCACCGTCGGCGAGGTGCCCGACCCGACACCGGGACTGCGGGACGTGGTCGTCGAGGTCGCCGCCTGCGGGCTGTGCGGCACCGATCTGCACATCCGCCAGGGCGAGTTCGCGCCCACGCTGCCGGTGGTGCCGGGCCACGAGTTCGCCGGCACGGTCGCCGAGGTGGGCCGCGACGTCACGGAGGTGCGGGTGGGCGACCGGGTCGCCGTCGACCCCTCCCTGCACTGTCACGAGTGCCGCTTCTGCCGGGCCGGGCGCGGCAACCTGTGCGAGCGGTGGGCCGCGATCGGCGTGACCACGGCGGGCGGCGCCGCCCAGTACGCGCTGGCTCCCGTCGCCAACTGCGTCCGGCTGCCCGACCACGTACGCACCCAGGACGCGGCCCTCATCGAGCCGCTGTCCTGCGCGGTGCGCGGCTACGACGTGCTGAACTCGCGGCTCGGCGCGCACGTGCTGATCTACGGCTCGGGGACCATGGGCCTGATGATGCTGGAGCTCGCCAAGCGGACCGGCGCCGCGAGCGTCGACGTCGTCGACCTCAACCCCGACCGGCTCGCCACGGCCCAGCGGCTCGGCGTCTCCGCCTCTGCGGCGAACCCCGACGAGCTCGACCGGCCGATCGGCTGGGACGTCGTCATCGACGCGACCGGCAACGCGGCGGCGATCCAGGACGGCCTCGGCCGGGTTTCCAAGGCCGGTACGTTCCTCCAGTTCGGCGTCGCCGACTACGCGACCCGGGTGACCATCGACCCGTACCGCATCTACAACCAGGAGATCACCATCACCGGGTCGATGGCGGTGCTGCACAGCTACGAGCGGGCCGCCGAACTGTTCGCGGGCGGGGTCCTCGACCCGGACGTCTTCATCAGCGACCGGCTCCCGCTGGACAGCTACCCGCAGGCCCTCGACCAGTTCGCGTCCGGCGTGGGCCGGAAGATCGTCGTCGTGCCGTAGCGGGACGGTTCAGGAGCGGCTCAGCCAGGTGTGGGCGGCGAGCACCAGCGCCTCCACGCCCGTGCTGAGCGTGGGCTCGACCAGCGGCGCGAAGAACGGCGAATGATTGCTGGGGAGCTGGTCCGCACGGCCCTCCAGGAAGGCGGCGATCGTCGGCTCCGGGTCGAGACCGCCCCAGAACCAGAAGACGGTCGGCACCTTCAGGAAGTCGCCGAACACCCCGACGTCCTCGCTGGCGGTGACGAGCGGAAGCGTCTGGATGCGCTGCTCGCCGAAGTGCTCGGCGAACACGGCCATCGTGGTCTTCGTGGCGTCGGGGTCGCTGACCAGGGCGGGCGCGGCGCCGGACCAGACCAGGTCGGGCTCGGCGACGGCGCCGCCGGCCGCCGACTCGGCGCGCACGATCCGCTCGACGGCGGCGCGCACCAGGTCGCGGGTCTGCGGGGTGTAGGTGCGGATGTTGATCCCGAGCTCGGCGCGGTCGGGAATGATGTTGTCCTTCGTGCCCGCCTGGAGCCGGCCGACGGTGACGACGGCGGGCTCGGCCGGGGAGACCTCGCGGGCGACGATGCCCTGGAGCCGGGTGACGACGTGCGCGGCCATCAGGACCGGGTCGACGGTCGCCTCAGGACGTGAGCCGTGGCCGCCGCGGCCGTGCAGGGTGACGTGCAGGGAGTCGGCCGCCGCCATGACGGGGCCCGTGCCGTACCCGATGAAGCCCGCGGGCAGCGGTCCCACGTGCTGGCCGAGGACGATGCCCGGGACGGGGAACCGCTCGAAGAGGCCGTCGTCGATCATTCCCTGGGCGCCGAGAACGAGTTCCTCAGCCGGCTGGAAGACGACGAGGAGCGTCCCCGACCACGCGTCGCGGGCCTGCGCGAACAGGGTGGCCGCGCCGACGAGACAGGCGGCGTGCATGTCGTGGCCGCAGGCGTGCATCACCGGGACCTCGCGGCCCTCGTGGTCCACGGCACGCTCCGTGCTGGCGTACGGCAGGCCGGTCTTCTCCTCGACGGGCAGCGCGTCGAAGTCGGCGCGGAGCATGACCACGGGCCCCTCGCCGTTGCGCAGCACGCCCACCACTCCGGTGGTGCCGACGCCCTCGGCGACCTCGTCGAACCCGGCGTCCCGCAGCCGCTGCGCGAGCAGAGCGGCCGTGCGGGTCTCCTGGAGGGACAGCTCCGGGTGCCGGTGCAGGTCCTGGTAGAACGCGGCCAGATCCTCCCGGATCCCCGCGAGTCCCGCGGTCACCGCCTGAACGTGCGCCATGGGCAGGCCTCCTGGTGTCTCGACGCGCCCACGGTACGCCGATGGCCGCCCGGGGGCGCGGGCGGCCACAGCTGTTCGGCGCAGTGCTGCCGGGCTAGAGCGCCTGCGCCGCGGGCTTCACCATGCCGCGTACGGTCCGCGACTTCACGAAGTCGCCGATCGCGGTCATCTCCCACTCGCCGGTGAACTGCTTGATGAGCTTGGCCATCATGACGCCGGTCTGCGCCTCGGCGCTCGTGAGGTCGAAGCGGACCAGTTCCTCGCCGCTCGCCGCGTCGACGAGGCGGCAGTACGCCTTGGCGACCTCGGTGAACTTCTGGCCGGAGAACGAGTTCACCGTGAAGACCAGACCGGTGACCTCCTGCGGGAGCCGGCCCAGGTCGACGACGATCACCTCGTCGTCACCGCCGCCCTCGCCCGTGAGGTTGTCGCCGGAGTGCTTGATCGCGCCGTTCACGATCGAGAGCTTGCCGAAGTAGCAGCTGTCGATGTGGTTGCGCTGCGGCCCGTATGCGATGACCGACGCGTCCAGGTCGATGTCCTTGCCCCGGTAGGCGGGCTCCCAGCCGAGGCCCATCTTGACCTGGCTCAGCAGCGGCCGGCCGGCCTTGACCAGGGACACCGTCTGGTTCTTCTGGAGGGAGACGCGCCCCTTGTCCAGGTTGATCTTCCCGGCGCCCGGCGCGGGGGCGGGCGGCGCCGCAGGGGCCGCCGGAGCCGCGGTCTGCGGCGGGGGCGGCGCGAGGCGCGGGTCGACCGGCGGCGTGGTCGGCGGGGGCGGCGTCGTCACCGGGGCGGCCGGGGCCTGGGCGGGCGCGGCCGGAGCCGCCGGCTCCTCCTCGACGGAGACGCCGAAGTCGGTGGCGATGCCCGCCAGCCCGTTCGCATACCCCTGGCCCACCGCGCGGGCCTTCCACGCGCCGTTGCGCAGGTACACCTCGATGATCACCAGCGCCGTCTCGGCGCCGAGCTGCGGCGGGGTGAACGTGGCGAGGACCGAGCCGTCGGCCGCGTCACGGATCGTGGCCGTGGGCTCGATGCCCTGGAACGTCTGTCCTTCGGCGTCCGGGCTCGCGGTGACGACGATCTTCTCGATGCCGGGCGGCACCGCCGCGGTGTCCACGGTGATCGAGTCGGGGGCCGAGCCCCCGCCCGACGCGTACGTCACACCGGGGCCGGCGGGCTGGTTGTAGAAGATGAAGTCGTCGTCCGAGCGCACCTTGCCGTCGGCGGTGAGCAGCAGGCCCGATACGTCGAGCCGCACGGGAGCGGAGACGTCCACCGCCACGCGCTGCGCCGTGAGCGGGATGTTCGAGCCGGGGGTCATAGCGGTCATGCCCCAGGTAACGAGCGGCTCCGCTTTACCGTTCCCTTACCGAAGACTTTTCTACGGTTCTCTTACCCGGGCCCGCTTCCACGTCTCTGCCCGGCCCACTCCTGCGCGGCCGCGGGCAGGCCTTCTACGCGGATGTCCGCAGGCCTTCCAGCATCAGCCGCCGATAGCGGGCCACGCCCTCCGGGTCGCCTCCGGCCAGCTGAGCCGCCTCGACGACGGCGTGATTGAGGCGCAGCAGCTCCAGATGGGTCAGGTCGGTGCGCATCTCGCCGGCCTCCTGCGCCGCGGCGAGCAGCTCGGCCGCCGCACTCTTGAGGCACTCGCCGCACTGGATGACGAGGGGTGCCCCGCTCTCGGCGACGACCGCTCCGAGCAGCGATTTGAGGGCCTTCACCTGCACGATCTGCTCGCCGAGTTCCCCGAGCCAGGCGAAGAGCGCGTCCCCCGGCGGCAGCTCGGCGCCCAGCGTCCTCGCCCGCTCGGCCAGCGCCTCGAAGAGGTCGACGTACACGGCCTCCATGAGCGCCTCGCGCGTCGGGAAGTGCCGGTAGAGCGTGCCCGATCCGACGCCGGCCCGCTTGGCGATGTCGTCCAGCGAGGCCTGGGGGCCCTTCTCGGCGAACGCGGCGGCGGCTTCCTTCAGGAGCCGTTCGTAGTTGCGGCGCGCGTCCGCGCGCTTCGGCTTCGCCGGTCGCCCGGCCGCTCCCACCTGGGCCATGTCTGCCTCCTCCGGGGGCGCCTTCGAGAACCCCTTGCACAACCGGGGACTGTCTCCGTATGTTAGCCGGAGCTAAACGGAGACAGTCCCCGCTTCATCTCGCGGGCAGTCCGGGCTGCCCGCGCGCCTCTCAACCCACCGTCCCTGTACGGGAGTCGAGCATGTCCTCCGCACCGCCCGCCACCACATCCACGGACCTTCGGGACCGCACCGTAGCGCGCCCCGGCGCGGTCCTCACCCTCATCGTCACCGCCTACCTGATGGTGGGTCTGGACTCCACCGTCGTGAACGTCGCGCTGCCCGACATCCAGCGCACCCTCGACTTCACACCCACCGGCCTGTCCTGGGTCCTGAACGCCTACACCCTCGCCTTCGGCGGCCTGCTCCTCCTGGCCGGTCGCGCGGGCGACATCCTCGGCCGCCGCAGGACGCTGATCACCGGCGTCCTGGTCTTCGCCGCCGCGTCGCTGTGCGGCGGGCTCGCCACCGACGGCGCGTTACTGCTGGCCGCCCGCGCCGTCCAGGGCGTCGGCGCCGCCCTGATCGCGCCCAGCACCCTCGCCCTGATCACCATGCACTTCGCCGACGGACCGGCCCGCCACCGCGCCCTCGCCGTCTACTCCTCGATGGCCGGCATCGGCGCCTCCATCGGTCTGGTGCTCGGCGGCGCCCTCACCGACCTCGCGTCCTGGCGCTGGTCGCTCCTGATCAACGTACCGATCGGCGTGGCACTCGCGCTCGCCCTGCCGCGCGTGGTCCGCGAAACCCCGCGCCACAGCGGCCGGTTCGACTCCTTCGACACCGGGGGTGCCGTCACGGGCACGGCCGGGATGTTCTTCCTCGTCTACGCCTTCATCCGCGTCTCGGACAGCTCCTGGACCGATCCCCTCGCCCTGACCTGCTTCTTCTCGGCGGCGGCCCTGCTCGCCGGATTCCTCTGGGTCGAGTCGCGCGCCCGGCAGCCCATCGCCCCGCTCGCCCTCTTCAGGGACCGCGACCGTGCGGCCGCCTACGCGATCATCCTGCTGCTTCCCGCCGGCAACTTCGGCGCCTTCTACTTCCTCACGCTCTACGTCCAACAGGTGCTGGACTACAGCCCGTTGAAGGCAGGATTCGCGTTCCTGCCGTTGACGGCGGCGGTGTTCGTGACGGTGCGGTGCGCGCCCCGGCTGCTCGCCCGTTTCGGCGCCAAGCCGCTCCTGGTCACCGGCTCCCTGCTGATGATCGCGACCGGCGCCTGGCTGAGTCGCCTCGCCGCCACCGACAGCTTCGCGAGCGGGCTGCTCGGCCCGATGCTGCTGCTCGGCGTGGGCGTCGGCCTCAGCTTCATGCCGCTGAACGCGACGATCCTGACGGGCATCACCCCGGCCGAGGCGGGCGCGGCCTCGGGCCTGCTCCAGACCTTCCAGTGGCTGGGCGGCACGGTGGGCCTGGCGGCACTGGTCACGGTGTACGGCACAGCGACACGCCACGCCCACGGGTCGGCGGACGCGGTCTTGGTGCACGGGGCGACACGGGCGTTCGAGGTGGGCGCCCTGATCGCGATGGGGGCTCTGTTGGTCATCGTGGTGGGGCTACGGCCCCGGAAGGGGCGCGGGGCCGTACCGAACAGCGGCTCCGCCGCGGGGCGCGACCAGCCACAGACAACGGGAGCCCGGCAACCGGGCTGACCCGGCGGACGAGGAGCCGGGTCGAGCGGCCCGAGCCGCTCGACCCCGCTACGTCCAGGGCCAGTCCGCGTCCCGCCCGGATTCGAGCAGCGACACCATCCGGAACGCCGCGTCGGTGAGCCCGCCGAACGTGTGCCGGTTCGCCGCACCGGAGGGCGCGTGGCCCGCCCGGTACCCAGCCAGGTTCCAGGTGTAGACGGGGACCCGCGCCGGAACCTGCCCGGTCGGGTCGCCGTGCCTGCTGTAGCGCGCCTGCTCGTCCGTGACGATCAGCACCCGGTCGTGGCCGCGGTAGTGGCGCCGGACCGCCTCGGCGGTGTTCGTGCCGCCCAGGTTCCCGAAGCGCTCCAGGACCTTCAGGACGGACTCGCCCTTGCGGTACATGACGTCGGTGCTGCCCGTGCCGAACTGCACCAGGTCGGCCCGCTCCGCCCGCAGCGCGACCGCCGCGCCGAACAGCTGCCGCGTCCGCGCGGTTGAGCTGCGACCGCTCGGACAGCGGACCCCACATGGAGCCGGAGCGGTCCACCAGGATCAGCGAACGGCCCTTCAGGGACGGCACGTTGGCCAGCGAGTGGCCGAGCGCCGTCTCCAGCGGGTACGCCCAGCGCAGCGACGGGGCGTGCTGGTAGGCGGCGAGGTAGCGGAACGGGAACTGCCGCGAGCGCGCCACCTCGGCCGGGTCGGAGATCTTCGCGGCGACCCGCGACGCGACCTCGTCCGAGACGCCCGCCTCATCGAAGTTGCGGAGGTTGCGGACCAGCGCCATCGCGCCCATGGACGGGACCACGGCCTCCCAGGCCGCCTTGTCCATCGGGCCCTGCAGCCAGCCGGCCAGCGCCTCCCACGTCACGCCCGCCGCCGCGAGCCGCTCGGCGCCGTCGGGCGCGAGCAGCACGGAGCGCCGCTCGGCGACCGGCAGGGCCATCAGCTCCCGGTGGGCGCGCAGGACGTCGCTGCCCGCCGGGGGCGCGGCCGTGTCGGGGTGGTGGCGCCGGTCGAGTGCGTACCGGAACAGCTCGCCCTGCCACGGCTTGGCCGGGTCGGGAGAGGCGTGCACCAGATTGAGCACGTCGCCGAAGCGGTAGCCCTTGGACGCGGTGTCGTACTTCAGGAGCGCCTTGCCGTGGTACAGGTGCCGCACGGCGTCGGCGATGCCGCGCTTGACCGGCTTGGGGACGGCCCGTCCGTACGTCTGCGTCCAGTAGCCGAGCAGCTCGCCGGGCTCATCGGGGCGGCGCAGCACGGAGGCGACGACCGCCCGGTTCGACGGTCCGTCGCCCGCGCCGGCGTCGAGCCGTGCCTTCACGTACTCGGCGGCGCCCACGAGGGACGCGGTGCGCAGATTGCCCTCGCCGCGCAGCCAGCCGAGCAGACCCGCGGTCCACTCCGGGTCGCTCACGGCGAGGGCGCGCACGAGCGCGGCGAACCGGTCGTCGCGGTCCGCGCCGTCCTCGTAGAAGGTCCGCTGGGAGACGAAGTTGGCGACCGCCAGCAGAAAGAGCTCGGAGCGGGGGTCGCGCCCGAATCCGGTGCCGCCCTCGTGCGTGGGCACGGTGCGGCCGGTGGTGCGGACGACGGAACGCAGCGCCGCTCTGGCGCCCTTGCGGTTGTAACGGGCCATGTCGATTCTCCCCCCTGAATTCTTCGTTCGCGCACACGAAAAGCGCAGCGCATGGAGCGTGCCCGAGGTCAGGAATCGACGACGGAAACAGTCAGGTGCTCTACCCGATTGAGCTACGGCAACCCGAAGTCACCGACGGGATTCGAACCCGCAACCGCCAGATCCAGAAGTACCCGTTGTCTGCGCACCGGGCACACACCATGTACTGCGCTTTCCGAGGAAATGCATGCGTCCAGAGATCAAGGCCGGCGGAACCGACGGATGGTGCTCTGCCACTGAGCTACACCGGCACGGAAATACCGGCGGCGGGAATCGAACCCGCGGCCTCCCCATTATGAGTGGAAGTAGGTCCTGCCTGTCGCACCTGGACAAGAACGACTGTACGGCGGCGCGTAACAGCCGTGCCAGGCATTTATTTTGCGAGAGTTCCGTGCGTGCACCAGGACAGGAATCCAGATTCAGGCCTCGACGACCCGACCACCGCCGAGGGCGTCGCCGACGCCGGAGACCTCGGATACAGCAAGACGCTCCAGCCGCGGCACATCAGCATGATCGCGATCGGCGGGGCGATCGGCACCGGTCTGCTCTACGGCGCGGGCGGCAATCTCGCCAAGGCCGGGCCCGCGCTCGCCATCGCCTATCTCGTGTGCGGGGTGTTCGCCTTCTTCGTCGTGCGGGCGCTGGGCGAACTGGTGGTGCACAGACCGTCGTCCGGTTCGTTCGTGAGTTACGCGCGCGAGTTCCTCGGCGAGCAGGGCGCGTTCGCGGCGGGCTGGATGTACGTCCTGCAGTGGTCGACGGCGGGAATGGCGGACATCACGGCGGCCGCGGTCTATGTCCATTACTGGTCGCTGTTCACCTCGGTGCCGCAGTGGGTGCTCGCGGCGATCGCCCTGGCAATCGTGCTCACGGTCAATCTGATCTCGGTGAAGGCCTTCGGCGAGATGGAGTTCTGGTTCGCGATCGTCAAGGTCGCCGCGCTGATCATCTTCCTGCTGATCGGGATCTACTTCCTCGTCTCGCGCGAGCCGATCGACGGGCACGCGGCGGGTGTCTCCCTGATCGCCGACAACGGCGGCATGTTCCCGCTGGGCATCTGGCCGGTCGTGCTGATCACCCAGACCGTGATCTTCGCCTACGCGGCCGTGGAGATGGTCGGCGTGACGGCGGGCGAGACCGCCGATCCGGCGACCGTCGTGCCGCGGGCGGTGAACTCGATCATGTGGCGGGTGGCGATCTTCTACGTCGGCTCGGTCGTGATGCTGACGCTGCTGCTGCCCTGGACCTCGTACTCGGCGAACGAGAGCCCGTTCGTGACCGTGCTGTCGAAGATCGGGGTGCCGTCGGCGGGCGGCATCATGAACCTGGTGGTGCTGACCGCCGCGCTGTCGTCGCTCAACTCCGGGCTCTACACGACCGGCCGCATCCTGCGCTCGATGTCGATGGCGGGCTCGGCGCCGTCCTTCACCGCGCGGATGAGCCGCAGCCATGTCCCGTACGGCGGGATCCTGCTGGTGGCGGTGGTGGCGCTGCTCGGTGTCGCGCTGAACGCGTGGCTGCCCGACAAGGCCTTCGAGATCGTCACCAACATCTCTTCGCTGGGCGTGATCTCCACCTGGTCGATGATCATGATCTGTCATCTGCTGTTCGTGCGGCGCGCGAAGCAGGGCCTGGTGCACCGGCCGGCGTTCCGGCTGTGGGCGTCGCCGTGGATCGAGCTGTCGACGGTCGCCTTCCTGCTCGCGGTCGTCGTGATGATGTGGTTCGACACGGACGGCGCGGGCCGGGACACGGTCCTCACCCTGATCCCGATCGCGGCCGCGCTGCTGATCGGCTGGTACGCGGTGCGCAGGCGGGTCCACCGGATCGCCTCGGAACGCGAGGCGCCGCCGGTGGACCCGCTGCGGTAGTGACTAGCGCTGGCGCTTCCAGGGGCCGGTGATGGCGAGCATGATGCCGGGCGTCTGGATGTTGGCGAACAGCGTGCGTCCGTCGGGCGAGAAGGTGACGCCGGTGAACTCGCTGTACTCCGGGTCGTCCGCGGAGCCGATGTTCAGCTCGTTGCGCGCGATCGGGTACGTACGGCCCTTCTCGGTCGCGCCGAACAGGTGCTGGACGCCCTCGCCGTCCTCGGCGATGACCAGACCGCCGTAGGGCGAGACGGTGATGTTGTCCGGGCCGTCGAAGGCGCCGTCGACCGACGGGTCCGGGTTGACGCCGAGCAGCACCTTCAGGGTGAGGGTGCGGCGCTTGGGGTCGTAGAACCAGACCTGGCCGTCGTGCTGGACGGGGCTCTCGGTGCGGGCGAAGGAGGAGACGATGTACGCGCCGCCGTCACCCCACCACATGCCCTCCAGCTTGCGGGCGCGGGTGACCTCGCCGTCCTTGAACTGCTTGCGGGTGGAGACCGTCTTGGCGTCGCGGTCGGGGACCTCGACCCAGTCCACGCCGTAGACCGTGCCGATCTTCGTGGCGCGGGAGAGGTCGTCGACGAACCGGCCGCCGGAGTCGAAGCACTTGAACGCCTGGAGGACGCCCGCGTCGTCGGCGAGGGTGCGCAGGCGACCGCGGCCGTGCTTGAAGCCGTGCGGCGGCACCCAGCGGTACAGCAGCCCGTTGGGGCTCGCGGCGTCCTCGGTGAGCAGGGCGTCGCCGCGCTTGGGGTCGATGACGACGGCCTCGTGGGCGTACCGGCCGAGCGCCTTGACCGGCTTGGGCGAGCGGTTGGCGCGGCGGTCGGCGGGGTCGACCTCGAAGACGTAGCCGTGGTCCTTGGTGAATCCCTTGGAGCCGGCCTTGTCCTCGGTCTCCTCGCAGGTCAGCCAGGTGTTCCAGGGGGTGGAGCCGCCCGCGCAGTTGGTGGCGGTACCGGCGATGCCGACCCACTCGGCGACCTCGCCGCCGCGGCGCACCTCGACGACCGTGCAGCCGCCGGCCGCGCCGGTGTCGTACACGAGTCCCTCGGTGAGCGGCACCGGGTGCGGCCAGTCGGCGCGGGCGCCGGCCAGCTCGTGGTTGTTGACGAGGAGCGTGGTGCCGCGCGGGCCCTCGAAGGTGGCGGTGCCGTCGTGGTTGGACGGGGTGAACTCGCCGGACTCCAGCCTGGTCTTCCCGCTGTAGGTGATGACCTTGTACGAGAAGTGGGCGGGCAGCGCGAGGAGCCCGGCCGGGTCGGGGATCAGCGGGCCGTAGCCGACGCCGTGCTCGTGTCCGTGCTCGTGACCGTGGTCGTCGTCGTGGTCGTGACCGTGGTCCGTGGCCGCGAGCGCGTTCGGCGCGGTGGCGAGGGCGCCGACGGAGCCGGCCAGGGCGACTCCGGCACCGGTGGCCGCGGAGCGTCTGGCGAAGTCCCTGCGAGTGAGCGACATGTGGCTGTCTCCCGTGATGATGGTGTGGCGGGGGGCGGGCCTGTTTCGGCCACACGTTCTCGCTCGCGTATAAACGGCGGTTGAACACCGTCCTAAGCCGAGGGGCTCCCTTTCATGACTTCAGTGAACCTGCCGGAATCCGGACGGCGCGTGCTCGTGAGCGGCGCCTCGCGCGGCCTGGGGCGCGCGCTGGCGCAGGCGTTCGCGGCGGGCGGCGACCGGGTGGCCGTGCATTACGGCTCCCGCGAGGCCGAGGCGCGCGCCACCCTCGACTCGCTCCCCGGCACCGGGCACGTGCTCGTCGGGGGCGATCTGTCCGACCCGGCCGGCACCGCGTCGATCGCCGAGCGGGCGGCCGAGGGACTCGGCGGCATCGACGTCCTCGTCAACAACGCGGCCGTGAACCTTCCGCACCCGCCCGCCACCACCTCGTACGAGGAGTGGTCGGAGCTGTGGCAGCGGCATGTGGCGGTGAATCTGCTCGGCACCGCGAACCTCAGCCATCTGGCCGCCCGGCGCATGATCGAGCAGGGCACGGGGGGCCGGATCGTGAACGTCGGGTCGCGCGGCGCCTTCAAGGGCGAGCCCGACCACCCGGCGTACGGGGCGACGAAGGCCGCCGTGCACGCGCTCGGGCAGTCCCTCGCGGTCGCGCTCGCGCCGCACGGAATCGGGGTGGCGTCGGTGGCGCCCGGGTTCATCGAGACGGAGCGGGTCGCGCACCGGCTGACCGACGAGGTGCGGGCGCAGAGCCCGTTCGGCCGGGTCGCCTCGGTGGAGGAGATCGCCGGGGCGGTGCTGTGGCTGGCGTCGCCCGGGGCGCAGTGGGCCTCGGGAACCGTCCTGGACCTCAACGGCGCCTCCTATCTGCGGACCTGACGGATCTGACAGCGCTTTCCCGCAGACATCGGAAGAATCTTCGTAAAGAAGGTCAACAGGCGCATCTCCTACGTAAACCCAAGATTTCACGCAGAACGGCTTGACCACCTTTCCGTGCGGCAATAGACAGTCCCTACCTGCATCACCGCATCACCCGTCGAGGGGGTGGCGAGCCGAGTGGACGCACGTCGGGCGCGCGGCCTCCATGAGAGCCGGCTGATGAAGCTGGCCAATGTCACCGGAGTCGGGATCGGGAGGGACGAGCACTCGGGGGCGGACGTGATCGTCGTCTTCGTCACCCGCAAAGTGCCCCGTGACCGGCTTCCCGCGGACGACGTGGTTCCCCAGGAGCTCGACGGCGTACCGGTGCGCGTGCTCGCGATCGGCGACGTCCGCGCCCAGGACGAGACACCCGGCGAGCGCTGACCGGCTCCGGGGGACCCCCGCATGCATGTGCAGTCAGGGGAAGAGGTGGTCTGGCGTGAGCCAGCCCGAATTGATGCGAGGACCCGCCGGCGGTCAGCTCAGCGACAGCTCCCGCCAGCAGGCACAGAACGACTTCCTGCGGCGCGAACAGCCGCTGGCCAATGTGGTCGGCTACGGCCACGGCGTGAAATGGGTCGACGGCCGGCCCACCGGTGAACCGGCCGTCCTGGTCTTCGTGACCCAGAAAGTGCCCGAATCCATGCTGCCCGAGCGGGATGTGATCCCGCATCAGATGGACGACGGCACCCCCACCGACATCGTGGCCGTCGGCCAGATCTCCGCCCAGCGGCGGCAGAGCAGGCCGGGCGCCGGACCGCACCAGCAGGAAGGTGTCGGCTACGGGCCCGACGGCGGCGTCGGCCAGCAGCTCGGCGGCCTGAGCCAGCCGCTCCTGGAGGAGCTGGGCGGCCTCGCGACCTTCGAGCCGCAGGTCCTGGTCCGCCGGATGCGCCCGTGCCCGGCCGGCTTCTCGGTCGGCAACGTGGCCATCACCGCGGGCACGCTGGGCAGCGTCGTCTACGACTTCCTGCCGGGCGCCACCGTGGACCCGCCGGGGCCCGGCCTCGGCACCCCGGCCAAGTTCTACATCCTCTCCAACAACCATGTGCTCGCCGACTCCAACCGGGCGCAGCTGGGCAGCGTCATCGTGCAGCCCGGCACGTTCGACGGCGGCACCAGCCCCGCGGACCGGATCGCGACGCTGTCCCGGTTCATCACCATCCAGTTCGCCCCGCAGACGCCGCTCGACCAGCAGAACAACGTGGTCGACTGCGCGCTCGGCGAGGTCCAGTTCCAGGACGCCACGCGCGAGCAGTACTTCAGCGGAGCGCCGCGGGCCTGGCGCCGCAAGGCCAATGTCGCGGTCGGCGACCTCGTGAAGAAGACGGGCCGCACGACGAACATCTCCTTCGGCCGGATCATCGCGGTCGACGCGACGATCGACGTCAACTACGGCACCGCCGGCACGGCCCGCTTCAAGGACCAGGTCCTCACCACGAACATCTCGGCCGGCGGCGACTCCGGCTCCCTGGTGACGTCCCTCGACAATGTCGCGGTGGGCCTGCTGTTCGCCGGTTCCTCGCAGGTCACGGTCGCCAACCACATCGAGAACGTCCGCGCGCTGCTGCGCGTCGAGATCGCCGAGCAGCTGGCATAGGGGGTGACGTCATGACCACTCAGGCACGCAGGCAGAAGAGCCAGTCCCGCACCGAGCACCGGTTCCACAACCCGCAGGGCGCGGAGGTCAAGACCCGCGACGAGGCGTTCGCCGCGCAGGCCGACGTGTCCGCCGAGGCGGTGTCGGTCGACTGCAAGCTGGAGCTGAACAACGGGCAGGTCACCTTCGCCCTCACCGCGAAGGTCAATCCGAACACGCATCCCTACGTGGTGACCGGGGGTCAGATCACGTCCGGGATCTGCGGGGCCCCGTGGGACATCACGGGCGGCTTCATCGGCGACTCGATCCGGATCGACGCCAAGCGGGCCGGTCAGGGCTCCTGCGCGAACACGATCACGATCGTCGGGGAGTACCAGAATCCGCCGGCGTACCGGGGCACGTACGGCTTCGACGGGGCGACGTCGTCCTTCAAGCACACGACGCGCTATCTCGGCTAGCGACCACCAGGGCGGGCCGGAGCATCCCGGGCCCCGGCCCGCCCGTGCCCGTCCTTCGACCGCGGGCCCGGTGGGGGCTGGTCGCGCAGTTCCCCGCGCCCCTGAAGGCATGCGCTACGCGCGCCTTCCCCTGGGCGAGCGAAGCTCGCTCCCAGGGGCGCGGGGAACTGCGCGAGAAGCGGCCACCGGCCGGCACCCGACGACGAACCCCGTGGGGCAGACGCAGATCTGTCAGGGGCGCGGGGAACTGCGCGACCAGCCCCCACCGGCCGTCAGCCGACCGACAACCACCCCTACTGCGCCGCTGAGCGAGCCTTGAAGGCAGCCTTGCGCGCCTCCTTGGCAACCTTCTTGTCGGGGTGCAGCCGCCCCATGGCCTCCAGAACATCCGGCGTCGCAGGATGTTCCACCCGCCACGCCGCCGCGAAGAACCCGCTGTGCTGCGCCGCAAGCCCCTCCACCAGCGCCTGAAGCTCGTCCGAGTTCCCCTCCAGGGAGAGCTGCGCCGCGATGGTGTCGACGGTGAGCCAGAAGACCAGGTCCTCCGAGGGCGCGGGCACATCGGCGAACCCGTGCTCGGCGAGCCAGACCCGGGCAAGACCCCCGAGTTCGGGATCGTCGAGCACCTCCCGGAGCGCGGGCTCGGCCTCGGCCCCGACCAGGGACAGCGCCTGCTGACACCGCAGCCTGCGCAACGGCGCGCCTTCGTCGGCCCCCCGCGCCGCCGCCAGCAACTCCCGCGCCGCGCCCAGCGGTTCACGCCGTGCGACCCACTGCTCGATCTCGGCCTGGGCGGCCGCCTGCGGGAACCCGGACGTGCTGTCCAGGAGCACGTCGGCGCCCTTGTCCGCGAGATCGCCGACGGCCGGCGCGTCCACCCCGGCCTCCAGCATCCGCGCCCGGATCCCGTACAGGCCGAGCGGAGTGAGCCGCACCATGCCGTAGCGGGAGACGTCGGAGTCGTCGACCGGCTCGGCCGCCTCGGCCGCCTCGTCGATGTCTGCCATCAGCGCCTCGTCGACCGGCTGGAACTCCACGAGCCCGACCGGGCCGAGCAGCCGGAACTGGTCGTCGAGCCGCATCATCGCGTCCGACACCTGCTCCAGGATGTCGTCGGTGGGCTCCCCCATGTCGTCGGGGACGATCATCGACGCGGCGAGCGCGGGCAGCGGCACGGGCCCGTCGCCCGCGCCGCCCTCGGCGACGGTCAGCAGATACAGATTGCCGAGGACGCCCTCCAGGAACTCGGACTCCGCCTCGGGGTCCCAGTCGAGCTGCGAGAAGTCGATCTCGCCGGAGCCCCCTTCGAGGTCCATGGCGTCGACCAGGTCGTCCAGGTCCGGCACGGAGGCGTCGGCCAGGACGCTGTCGAGCGCGCCGAGCCACAGGCCGAGGACGTCGGCCGGGCCGCCGGAGGTGAGCACACCCAGCTCGTCGCCGACGGTGACGGTGCCCTCCTCCTCGTCGACGATCTCCACGAGCCCCGTGTCGACGGCGATGCGCCACGCCTCGCTCGCGTACGCGACGGCCTCGCCGTCGTCGTCACCGGTGCCGGAGAGTCCCAGTTCGGCAGCGGCGGCGGGCAGCTGCTCCTCGACGAGTTCGCCGCCCGCGCCGACCCGGGTGTCGGGTCCGGCCCAGCGCGCGAGCTGCACCGCGCGCGACAGCAGGGGGGTGGCAAGGGCGTCCCGCGCCAGCTCCGCTTCGGCGGGCAGCCGCACCGGCGGCAGGGGGGAGCTGTCTGACATCGGCTGGTTCTCCTCGGGCCGTACAAGAGTCATACGTTGCGACGGCTCAGCGTAGACGGATTTGACCCTTTGCCGCCCAGTTCATGTACCCGTCAGGTTTCGCTCGCCTGTGGGACACCCGGAAAACCTTGACAACTCCCCTGCCCAGGAAAGAGATTGACGCGCGTAGACGTAGACGTAGAAACGGACGGGGCCCGTGCCCCGCCCGCTCACGCTCCACCCTCGTCCCGGCGCTCGCCACACGCACGCCCCCGGAGGCATCCCTTGTCGAGCAGATCCGTATCGTCCGTATCGCCCGTGCACTCCGCGCGTACCCGTTCGCGGCTGGCCGCGCTCGCCGTCGCCACCGCGTGCTGCGCGACCTACGCGGTCGTGGTGACGGCCCCCGCGCACGCCGCCGCGGTCGCCATCCACGACATCCAGGGCAGCACCCGCGTCTCCCCGCTCGCCGGCCAGGCGGTCACGGACGTCGCCGGTGTGGTGACCGGTGTCCGCACGTACGGCTCGTCCAAGGGGTTCTGGTTCCAGGACCCGAACCCGGACGCGGACCCCGCCACCAGTGAGGGCGTCTTCGTCTTCACCAGCTCCACCCCGACCGTCAAGGCCGGTGACGCGGTGACCGTCTCCGGCACGGTCACCGAGTACGTGCCGGGCGGCGCCGCGTCCGGAAACCAGTCGCTCACGGAGATAACCAAGCCGACGGTGACGGTCGTCTCGTCCGGCAACGCGGTCCCGGTGACGACGATCAGCGCGAAGTCGGTCCCGGACGCGTACACCGCGACGGGCGACAGCGCCGCGAACGGTTCGGTCAACGGGCTGACGCTCCAGCCGAAGAAGTACACCCTGGACTACTACGAGTCCCTGGAGGGCCAGAACGTCCGGATCGGCTCGTCGCGGGTGGTGACCGCGTCGGACCCGTACACCGAGCTGTGGGTCACGGTGAAGCCGCACGAGAACGCGACGAAGCGCGGCGGTTCCCGCTACGGCTCGTACACCTCGCAGAACTCGGGCCGGCTCCAGGTCCAGTCGCTCGGCGCGACCGCCGACTTCCCGACGGCCGATGTCGGTGACGTCCTGACCGGCACCACCGAGGGCCCGCTCGACTACAACTCGTTCGGCGGATACACGCTCGTGGCGCGGGAGTTGGGCAGCCTGAAGAAGTCGGGGCTGACCCGCGAGACGACCCGCGCGCAGAAGTCGGGCGAGCTGGCCGTGGCGACGTACAACGTCGAGAACCTCGACCCGGGCGACGCCACCTTCGAGGAGCACGCCGCCGCCATCGTCGACAACCTGCGCTCGCCCGACATCGTGTCCCTGGAGGAGATCCAGGACAACAACGGCGCGACGAACGACGGCACCGTCGCCGCCGACGTGACGGTGGGCAAGCTGATCGACGCGATCGTCGCGGCGGGCGGCCCGCGCTACGAGTGGCGCTCCATCGACCCGGTGAACAACGCGGACGGCGGCGAGCCCGGCGGCAACATCCGGCAGGTGTTCCTGTTCAACCCGGAGCGGGTGTCCTTCACCGACCGCGCGGGCGGCGACGCGACGACGGCGGTCGGCGTGACGCGCGCGGGGAAGAACAAGGCCGCGCTCACCGCCTCCCCCGGCCGGATCGACCCGGCGAACACCGCCTGGACGAACAGCCGCAAGCCGCTCGCGGGCGAGTTCACCTTCCGCGGCAGGACCGTCTTCGTCATCGCCAACCACTTCGCGTCGAAGGGCGGCGACCAGGGCCTGACCTCGCAGTACCAGCCGCCGACGCGCAGCTCCGAGACGCAGCGCCACGCGCAGGCGACCTCCGTGAACTCCTTCGTGAAGGACATCCTCAAGGTCCAGAAGGACGCCGACGTGATCACGCTCGGCGACATCAACGACTTCGAGTTCTCGGGGACGGCGAAGCTCCTGGAGGACGGCGGCGCGCTCTGGTCGGCGATCAAGTCGCTGCCGAAGAGCGAGCGCTACACGTACGACTACCAGGGCAACAGCCAGGTCCTGGACCAGATCCTGGTCAGCCCCTCGATCAGGAAGGGCTCGTTCGCGTACGACAGCGTGCACATCAACAGCGAGTTCCACGACCAGATCAGCGACCACGACCCGCAGGTGCTGCGCCTGCGGCCGTGACCTCCGGGTCCGCCCGGCTCAGCTGAAGACCGCCGTGAGCCAGGCGCTCCAGTCGGCCGTGTTCCGCTCGGCGTCGGCGTCCGGCGCGAAGTCGTGGACGGTGATGCCGACCGGGGCGCCCCAGCGGCCCCGGCCGAAGACGCGGTAGAGCGCGCTGTCGGTGCGCAGGCCGATGAACCAGTCGTTGCGGTAGTCGAGAACAGTGTCCAGGGTCGTGCCGTCCGGGCCCTGGACCCGGACCCGCGCACCCGCCGCGGCGCCGTCGGGCAGGTTCAGCGCACGGCCCACGGCGGTGAGCGCGTCCCCGTTCGCCGAGGTCACCGGGCCGTCGAGGGTGGCGAAGGCGGCCGTGCGGCCCGCGAAGTGCGTGACGTACTGGCGCAGCGTGTGCAGATAGAAGTCGGTGTGCTTGTCGGCGCCGTCGTAGTAGTCGTCCCAGTTGTCGACGAAGATGCCGCTGTGCACGTAGCGCACCCAGGAGCGGGCGCCGCCGTCCCGGGCCTCGATCGTGTAGTCGAGCTGGTTGCTCGTCTGGAACGGGGGCAGCGCGTCCGGGTCGTCGGAGCGGACGGTGAGCCGGTTCGGCGGGTCCCACACGGTCAGTACGGAGTTGAAGGGGCCCGCGCCGCCCTGCTTCGGCTCGTACTCCATGGGCCACTGCCAGCCGTCGGTGTGCCGGGTGACGGCGTCCCAGACCTGCTCGGGCGAGGCGCCCACCTCGAACTCGCGGGGGATCTCGAACTCTTTGCCGTTGTCCGCCTTCTCGGCGTGCCGCTTCTCGTCAGCCATGGCCTGTCACTCCGTCAATTCCTGGTTGCTGGTGGGCAGTCGGGGTTCCTCGTCACGGACCTTGGGGTGCAGGGCGATCACCAGGCGGTGGTCGCGCCCGTCGGCGGCATCCGCCGCGTGGTACTTGCGGATCAGCCCTTCGACGCCCTGGGTCAGCTCCGCCACGAACGCCGCCCGGTCGGCGGCGGACGCGAACCGCACCTCGCCGTCGAGCGCGAACGTCGCCAGCCGCTTGCGGGCTCTCGCGGCGCCGGTGAGCAGCGCGCCCATGTCCCGCAGCAGGCGGGCGGCGAGCGCGATCAGCCAGTGTGCGGAGAGCCGGTCGCGGTCCCGGTCGGGGTCGGGCTGCACCGCGCCGAGCGCCCCGGGCGAGATCACGTACGACGCCGCGCTCGCCCGCATCAGCCGCTCGGTCACATTGCCCTTGCGCCGCTCGCCCGCCAGCTCGATCAGGCCGTGCTTCTCCAGCGTCTTCAGGTGATAGTTCACCTTCTGTCGCGGCAGGCCGACCTTGGGCGCCAGCATCGCCGCGGACGCGGGCCCCGCGGCGAGCTCGGCCAGCAGCCGGGCGCGTACGGGGTCGAGCGAGACCGCGGCGGCGGCCGGATCCTCGATGACGGTGACGTCGAACATGACTCCACCGTCGCACCGAAAACATTTTTTGTCCAGACGGGGATTCTGTTCGGAGTGACCGGTTCGGCGGCCGGGGCCACGCCGGCCCGGTCACCGCGCCTCCGGTCCGTTCACCGCGTCTCCGGCCCGCCTCCGCCCTGCGCCTCACCGAGCCGGCCCAGCTGCCCCTGGAACCAGTCGAGGCGGGCCTGAAGCAGGGCCGCCTCGGCGACCAGCTCGGGCATGCCGACCAGGTCATCGGCGCCCTGGGCGCCGGGGGCGGCGACGACCTTCAGCCCCTGTCCCGCGAGGTCGGCGAACGTGGCGAGGGTCCAGCGGGCCCGGCCGCCCACACAGCCGCCGCACGCCGCTTCGAGGGCCCGCTGGCCGTCGCGCCCCCATCCGGCGTCGGCGAGCACCGAGGCCGCCGCGCCGCACGGGCACGGCCCCACGGTCATGGTGCGCACCCGCTGCCGGGCGTAGCGGAAGCCCCGCTCGAACCGGATGTAGTGGCCGAGGACGGAGACTTCGAGCAGCACCGTCTTGCGGTGCTCGGCGAGCACCGCGAGCCCCTCGGCGACGGCACGTTCGTGCACACAGTGGAACCCGCAGTCGCAGCGCCGGTGGGGCACGCGGTGCCGCCGCCCGTACACGCACCGCGCCTCGTCGAGCACTCCGTAGGGCGCGGCGGCGCCGAGCGAGACGCCCAGGAAACCGGCGCGCCCACCGTCCGTGTGGAGCACGGGGTGGGCGATCTTGAATCCGGTGGGCGGCTGCTTCGGGCTCTCCTCGGGGAGCCGCAGTCTCATCGGACGGCCGGCACCTCGATGGGCTCCGGCGCACCGGCCTCGGCCGTCGACTCCCGCTTGTCCACGATGACTTCGCGCTCCGCGGCGACCTCGGCGGCCTCCCGCGGCGCTTCCTCGGCGATCCCGGTGGCGAGTGCCTTGCCCAGCCTCATGGTGCCTCCCCTGAACGGCCTGCGAGCTACGCCTTCATGGTGGCGCATACTGGGCGATTTGGCAGCAGGGCCTCAGATCTCCTCGGTGAGCAGTGCTGCCAGCCGTCCGGCGAGCTCCACGATGCCGTCCCGGTCGAGACCGGCGCGCTCGCGGCCGGGGCCGTGCCGCAGCGCCCAGAACGTGGCCTGGACTGCGTGGAGTTGGCACCAGCGCCGGACGCGGTCGCGGTCGAGTCCGGCGGCGTCGGCGAAGATGTCCATGCTGCGCCGGACGGCCCTGGCGAGGTCGTCCTCCGCCAGAAGGAAGAGCAGGTGTGCCTTGATGGCCGTACCCGCGTCGTAGGCGGGGTCGCCCGCGCACCCCTTCGGGTCGACGGCCAGCCAGGGTTCGCGCTCGGCGCGCAGGATGTTCCTGGCGTGCAGGTCGCCGTGGACGAGGAGATCGGGCTGGGCGCGCCCGAGATCGCGCACGCTCTCGACGGCGGCCGCCACCACCCGTGACGGCAGGGGATGCGCCAACTCGGCCGCATTTGCAAGTAGTTGTGCCTCCCACTCGTCGGCACGGTCCCGCAGCCGGGGCAGTTCCGGCGGCGCGGGCACGGCGAGCCGGTGACTGAGGCGGCCCGCGACGGTCATCATCGTGTCGGGGTCGCCGCACTCGGCGAGGGTCGTCCCGGCCACCCGTTCCAGGAGCATCGCGAACCGGTCGTCGGCGCGCTCGCGGAGCCGGACGGCCCCGCGCCCGTCCCACACCTCGAAGGCGTCGGGCTCATGGACGTTGCCGTGGTGCGGGAACGACACCTTCAGGGCCGCGGGCGTCCCGTCCCCGCGCCGCACGGGCACGATGACCCCGACTCCGCCGTGCAGCACACCACCGTCGGGCACGCACTGCCACCGCTCCAGCAACTGGTCGACGATATAAGGCAGTTCGGCGATCCAAGCCGCTCCGCTCGCCCCTTCACGGGCGACGGTCCCGCGCGCGAACGCCTCCGGCACTTCGATCATCCGGGAACCCTATGTCAGCCGCGCACAGCGCGTACTCGTCGGCCACGATCGCCTCGGCGACCACGACCGCCCGCTCGCCGGCGAGCCGCAGCCCGGCCTGCGAGTACGGCGGTGGCGCCGGACGCCTGCGCCGCCACCAGGCCGCGCCGGCCGCGTAGATCCCACTCGCGCACATCAGCGCGGGCATGGTCAGGGCAAGGACCACGTCTCGCACCAGAACCCCTCTTCGAACCGCGTGACCCACATGAACCGCGTGAACCACATCAACTCAGAACACCTGCTGTGCAGTTCATCGGATTCCGGCCGACCCCCCTGAAGAACTCTTTCGGGCCAAAACGCGGCTAGAACCGGCCAAGTCAACACGAAATATCGCATCACTCTTCTCTCACTTAAGCGATGCTTCACGACACCTCGTAGCAGATTTAAGTGGAGCTTCACCGTCGGGCGGCCGAAACTGCACCTATGAACACCCGCGCCCCGCAAAGCCCCCGCAGCCCGTTCGGCCGCGCCCTGTGCGCCATGGTCACCCCCTTCACCGACGACGGCGCCCTGGACCTGAGCGCCGCGCAGCGCCTGGCCGACCGGCTGGTGACCGAGGGCTGCGAAGGGCTCGTGCTGTCCGGCACCACCGGGGAGTCCCCCACCACGACGGACGCCGAGAAGACGGACCTGGTGCGGGCGGTGCGCGAGGCGGTCGACGGCCGCGCCACGGTCCTCGCGGGCATCGGCACGTCCGACACCCGGCACACCCTCTCCCTGGCACGACAGGCCCAACAAGCAGGGGCGGAAGGCCTGTTGGCGGTCACCCCGTACTACAGCAGGCCGCCGCAGGACGCCGTCGAGGCGCACTTCCGCGCGCTTGCCGACGCCGTCGACGTACCCGTGATGCTGTACGACATCCCGGGCCGCACCGGCACCCGGATCGAGCCGGAGACCATGATCCGGCTCGCCGCGCATCCCCGGATCGTCGCCGTGAAGGACTGCGCGTACGACCTGCTCGGAACCCAGAAGGTCATGGCCGCCACCGATCTGGCGTACTACACGGGCTGCGACGAGTACGTCCTCGCGCTGTACGCGCTGGGCGGCGCCGGATACGTCTCGACGGTCGCGAACGCCGTCCCCCGCGCCTTCCGCGCGATCGTCGACGCCCACGACGCGGGCGACACCGCCGAAGCCGCCCGCCGCCAGCGGCTGACCGTGCCGCTGACGGAGGCGGCGATGAACGCGGGGCTGCCCGGCACCGTCACCGTGAAGGCCCTCCTGGCCGCACTCGGCCTGCCGGGCGGCGGCCCGGTCCGGGCACCCCTGCGGCCCGCCGGCCACGAGGTGACCGACGGGCTGCTCCGGGCTTACGACGCGTTGGTCAGCGCGTCGTGAACTCGGGGCTCCAGCGTCCGGGATAGTCGTCCGACGCCTTGCGGAAGTCGCTGAGCGCGACGGCCTTCTTGCTGCCGAGGGTGACCAGCAGCAGCTGGTTGTGGAACTCCCCCTTGCCGTTGCACTTCTTGGGGTCACAGCCCCAGGCGACGAGCCGCTTGTCGTCGGCCCAGGCGAGCAGTTGCTGCGCGGGCAGCTTCTCGACGAGCTTGCCGGTCCTGGCGTCGTTCACCGCGACGGCGATCGTGTTGCCGCTGCCCGCGAAGTCACCGGCGACGAGCTTGCCGTTCGGTGAGAGCCCCGCCTCGACGAACCATTGGGTGTACTTCTCGTTGCCCGGCACGGCCGCCTTGCGGCCCTTCAGATCGAAGTACTGCTCCGGCACCCCGCCCGTCATGACCCCGGCGTGCACGAGCCTGCCGGTCGGGCTGAACGCGAAGTCCTGGCGGGCGTTGGTGTCCTTGTTCTCCGTGACCCGGTGCCAGTCGCCGCGCCCCGTGCCGACGTCGAGGATCGCGAAACCGGTCCTCGACGACTCGAAGCTCAGCCCCGGCATGGTCTTGCCGCTGCCGTCGTCGACCTCGACCTCCTTGTAGAGGTGGTCCGGGTTCTTGCCGTAGGTGGTGGCGACGAGTTTGTTGCCGTCCGGTGAGAACGCGATCCCGGCGACCCCCTGTTTCACCGGGATCCAGCGCGTCACCTTGTTCGTAGCGAGGTCGAGAAGACCGACCCGCTCGGCCGGCAGTTTCTGCTCCAGGACGGCGGCCGTGCGCATGCCCGGCGCGACGGTGAGCCAGGACCACTTCGTGGTCTTGCGGTACGTCCTGGTCGTGGGGTCGAACACCCCGTACGTCCGCTTGAGTTCGCCGTCGCCGTTCTTGAACACGACCTGCTTGGTCGTGGAGAACGACGCGAGAGCGGTCCGACCGGCCGCGATCACGTCCTTGGGCGGTGACTGGTCCGGGTGCGCGATGACATCGGCGGGGCCGATCACGTCCATGGGCCTGGTGTCCTCGCCGCCACCGGTACGCGGCACCACCACGGCTGCGGCGACCACGGCGGTGACGGCCACCGCCGCGGCCACGGCGGCGCGGGTGCGCCGCCTGCGCCGCGTCACGAACACCCGGTCGGCGAGGTCGACGGGCGCGGGTCCGACATCGGCCGCCTGTTCGCGCAGCGCCTCCTTGAGCAGTTCGTCGACGTTCACGGGCGCACCTCCACGGGCGTGTAGTCGCGGGACGGCGGCTGCTCGGCCTCGGCCCGGCCGAACCCGGCCAGGTCGGGCACGAGGCCGCGCAGCTTGGCCAGGGAGCGGTGGGTGGTGGAGCGCACGGTTCCCACCGAGACGCCGAGGAGACGGGCCACGTCCGCCTCGGGCAGGTCCTCGAAGTAACGCAGGACGAGAACGGTGCGCTGACGGGCGGTGAGCCGGCCGAGCGCCTCGCGCACGACGACCCGCAGTTCGGCCGAGGACGTACTCCCCTCACTTCCGACGCCGTCCGGCACCTCCCCGTAACTCACTTCTCTCTTGGGCCATTTGAGCCGCCAGCGGCCGATCTGCTGCCGGTAGAGGACCTGGCGCACATACGCCTCGGGATCCTCGACCCGGTTCCACTTCCCCGCGACCTTGATCAGCGCGTTCTGCAGCAGATCCTCGCCCGCGTGCCGGTCACCGCCGCTCAGCAGGACGGCCGTCTTCAGCAGCGCCGACGACCGGCTCGCCACGAACTCCCGGAAACTCTCCGCGTTCTGGTCGTGCACGCCATCCATCGTCACCTTCACTTCCCCCACCACCGTTGTGGTGCTCCTGACCTTGGTGACGCCTGTGAACGCCCCCCGCTATGCCGCCTCGCCGAAATTCTTTCCCCGTACACGAAACGGGCGGCCCCCCCCCGAGTTCCTGTGTGGGTCGCCCCTCGGAACCCCTTGGGTCAGTTTTTGTTTTTTCGAACCCCCTTCCGGCCGCCCCCCC